>NZ_BAAGYS010000002.1:0-616512 GCF_054779195.1 Parasphingorhabdus pacifica | reverse complement strand
CCGACCTTCACATAAAAAAGAAGGGTGGACGAGGCCATATCTATGGCCTCGTCCACCCTCTTTTTATTGCTCTGTTTGTCGCCGCGTGCTGTGTTCGGGGTGCGCGTCGCGGGGCTGTCTCGGCCCGTGTCTCAGTGCCCGGAGCATCACCTGGCAAGGAGCACTCAGGGGGAAACCCCCACCAAACGTCCGGCGGGCAGCCGAACATTCCAAAACCCAGCCACGCTGGTGTATACCCGCAGGCGCACACCGCGGACCTCAACATGCGCACGGCCCCTGGCCTCGACCGGGCCGGGACTGGACTGGGGTTTGCCTACCCGAGGCAAACCCCGCCCCAGCGAAACGGAAGAACTGCTCAGCGGTTCCGGCGAAGCAGTTCGTAGCAGAGCACCGTAGCGGCGCTCGCCACATTGAGGGATTCGACGCCACCACTCATGGGAATCGCGATGCGCTGCGCGATCCGGGTGTCGACTTCTTCGGAGAGCCCCGTTGTTTCACTGCCCATGACGAACGCCGCGCGTGAGCCGAATTCGGTGTCGAACACGTTGTCCGGAGCACTCCCGTCGAGTGCGAACAGCGGATAGCCTGCCTCGGTGAGCATCTCGGCAGCCTGACCGGCGGTCGCGGCACGCAGAACCGGGGCGTGGAACGCCACGCCGGCGGAAGCCTTGATGACGAGCGGATCGATCCCCGCCACCCCGCGGTGTGGCACGACGATCCCGTCGATGCCGGAAGCGGTTGCCGTACGCAGGATCATGCCGACATTGGCGGGGGTGGTCAGCCCGTCGAGCAGCAGCACGTTCCGCGGAGCTGTTGCCGGATCATCCAGCGCGTCCGCGAGCGGGCGCATCTTGCGGGCGACCACATCGGCGAGAACACCTTGGTCGTGCCTGCCGTTGCCTGCGAGGACCTTGACCCGGTGCGGGCTGGCGCGCTGCACGCGAACGGCGCGGTCGGCCGCGAGCTCGTTGATCTCGTCGACGACGGATCCCCGCAGACCTTCGGCGATGATCACCTTGTCCACGCGGAGATCGAGGTCGGCCAGGGCTTCGAGTACGGGCTTGCGGCCGTAGACGGTCACGAACCGGTCTTTTGGGGATACCTCGCTGGTCACGCCACCAGTGTCACATGCGTGGTCGTGGTGTCCTCGACCACGGCTGAATCTGTGTCAGTATCGCGGTCATGCCGGATCGTCTCTCCGCACTCGACGCCTCCTTCCTGTACCTGGAGGACCGCACCACGCCGATGCACGTCGGAGGGGTGGGAGTGTTCCGCCGCCCTCGCTCCGGTTTCGACTACGACAACGTGCTCTCGTACATCAACCGCAAGTTGTCCCTGGCTCCGAGGTACCGGCAGAAGGTGCTGCAGGTGCCGGGGAAGCTGGCCAGACCGGTGTGGGTGGACGATCAGGACTTCGACATCACGTATCACGTGCGTCGGTCGGCGTTGCCCAGGCCGGGAAACGACGACCAGCTGCACGACCTCGCGGCCCGGCTGATGTCCCGGACGCTCGACCCAGCCCGCCCGCTGTGGGAGCTCTACCTCGTCGAAGGACTTTCGAAGAATCGCGTCGCGGTAATCACGAAGACGCACCAGGCGATGGTCGACGGCATCGGTGCTATCGACATCGGCCAGGTGATTCTGGACGTTTCCCCGAAGGTCGGGACGGATTCAGAGGATCTATGGATGCCGCGTCCGGAGCCGGGGGCGAGCGAACTGGTGATGTCGGCGGTGGCGGAGGCGGTGCAGCGTCCTCCGGAGGTGGTCGAGAACGTGCGTTCGACGGTGACCGATGTGACTTCCACGGTCCGGAAGGTCACTGGAGCTGTCGGCGGGATGATCGCCGCGGTCGGTGCGGCTGCCGTCCCGACCCGCAGTGGACCCTTGAACGCGCCTACCTCGACCCAGCGCCGATTCGCGGTTGCACGTGCCCGGCTGGACGCGTTGCGCACGGTCCGCGACGCCCACGGCGGAACTGTGAACGATGCGATGCTGGCCGTGCTCACGGGCGCGCTGCGGAGCTGGTTGCTCTCCCGTGGCGAGGTGGTGGCGTCGTCCACGATCGTGCGGGCGATGGTGCCGGTGTCGGTGCGGCCCGAGGACGGGCAGGAACCGAACGATGACGAACTTCCGTCGTCGCCAGTGGGGGACGGGGTCTCGGCCTACCTGGTGGATCTTCCGGTGGGTGAGCCCAACCCGGCCGTGCGTCTGCACCACGTGAGTCACGCGATGCGGGCACATGCGGAATCGGGGCGTTCGGTCGCGGCGGATGCGCTGGTCAAAGGCGCGGGTGTGGCCCCACCGACGCTGCACGCGTTGGGGGCGAGGGTGGCGAACGGCTTCTCGGACAGACTGTTCAACGTCCTCGTGACGAACGTGCCGGGCCCGCAGGTCCCGCTCTACGCGGTGGGGGCGAGGATGATGGAGACGTTCCCGGTTGTTCCACTGGCGAAGAACCAGTCGCTGTCGGTCGGGATCACTTCCTACGACGGCGGCGTGTACTTCGGACTGAACGGTGACAGGGATGCGATGTCCGATGTAGACATACTGGCGGCGATGATCGAGGAGTCGGTGGAAGAGATGATCGGGACGGTCCAGGCATGAGGGTTTACGTTCCCGCGACGGTGCGGATGTTGCGCAAGCTCGTCGAGGAGAAGCAATTGCAACCGCTGAGCGGGACGGCGTTCGCGCTCACCCCCGCACTGCGCGAGTCGTATTCGAGCGGGGACACCGAGGAGTTGGAGTACGCCGCGATGCGGGAGGCGGCTCGGGCGTCCCTGCGGTTGATCTCGGGGGAATTGGCCGAGGACGAGGAGGCCGAGGTGCGCCGGGTGGTGATCTCGGCGGAGGCTCCCGATGCCACGCAGCGGCCGGACCTGGACAACGCGGTCGTGCGGTTGTCGGGACCGTTGTCGTGGAAGAAGATCGCCGCGGTGCACGTCGATGCGACCGAGGCGGAGGCCGCGGTGCGTGATGCGGCAGCGGTGATCGACGAGGCGGATCTGGGCAATCCGGACGCCGAGTTCACCCTGGGAGAGGCTGAGGATCACGAACTGGCCTGGTACGTGCCCCAGGAAGTGCCGTTCATGCTCGAGCTGATGTGACCGGCCCGGAGGGGCGGGTGTCGACAGACCCGCCCCTCGCGGCGACGGGTCCGCGGGTTCCGCCGTCACCGGATGCCGAACATCCGGTGACGGCCCCGAACAGCTGCGTGCCGGTGGACGGCGCTGGTCGCGTGGGCCGTCCGTCGTCAGCGGGTTCCCGGGGAGAGCGATCAGCGCTCCTGCACCTGGTCGGCGGGCGGCAGCTCGATGTTCACCGGCTTGCCCCAGTCCTTGTAGGTGACCTTCGTGGTGTTCTCCGGGATCTTGCGGCCCATGACCTCCATCGCCGGTGTCGTGGACTCCACCTTGACCGGGAGTCCGTCGGCGTTGACCCAGGTCGTCGCGGTGGTTTCGGTGACCCCCGCGTCGAGGGCGGCCTGGTACATCTGCCGCTGGCTCTCTTCCGCTTCCGCCATCGCCTTCTCGACGTCGACGACGACGTCGTAGCGGGTGGTTTCCTCGCCGGCGACCTGTTCAGGTGCGCTGTTGGTGATGGTCGTTCCCGGGGGGAGCAACGCCTCGAAGTCGGTCATCTTCCCGAAGCTGCCTGACTGGCTCATCGGGCTTTCACTCTCGCTGGAGTACTTCGTCCAGGGCTTGCCGGAGTCTTCGCCGAGCCCGGGCATCTTGCTGTAGGTGGCGTCCGGGGTCAGGATGGTTTCGACCTGGCCACTGGTGCACGCGGTCAGTTCCTTCTTGATGTCGACCTGGCACTCCATGTTGGACTGCATGGCGCCGACGACCTCGACGTTCATGACCACGCTCTGATTTTTCCCGACCGAGCTGTCGACGTTGCTCGCCAGCGAGACGGCGTCGTTGAACGGGCCCTGCTCCTGGCTTTGGCTGTTGTCGGAATCCGGCGCGGGCTGGGCGTTGTCGGTGCCCTGGCTGCAGGCACCGAGCGTCATGGTGAGCGCGACGGCGGACAGTGCGATTGTGGTGCGGCGCACGAGCTTTCCTTTCGCTGCGAATTTCATTCGGGAAACTAGCAGCGCAGTACTCCGCACGGGGCGAAAACGACAAAACTAGCGCGGGTGTGCCTGCGGGACGGGGAGGTCGCGGAACACCCCGATCGACTCGGGCGCGGGCGGTTGGATGCCGACCGGTGCGCCCCAGTCGCGGTAGGTGGAGGTGAGTGCGATCTTGCCGGCCTGATCGACCTTCCGGGTGGTGGCGAACCGTACGGGCAGTCGGTTCGTGTCGAGCCAGAGCCGGTATTCGAGTTCTCCGACGCCTGCTTCGGCGGCTTGCCGGAACCGGTTGCGCTGCTCGTGGTCGGGAGCGGTTCGCGCGGCCTGGGCGGTGATCACCCGCAGGTCATACCGGGTGGTTGCACGACCTTCGACCATGTCCGGCGAACTCGATTCGATGCGCGTGGCAGGCTCCACGCCCGCGAATGCAGCGCGCGGATCGGCGGAGGCACGAAGCTGCCGCAGCGCCGGTCCGAGCAACTTCGCCGCGAAATCGTGGCCGCCGGGTGCGATGGCCAGCCAAGGCTTTCCGGGCTCGGGCTCAAGCAAGGGCGAGCTCAGGTAGCCGGTGTCGTCGACGACCTTGACCGCTACTCGCTGGCGGGGTTGTTCGCGCGCGGGCCGGGTGTGCCCGCCCAAGGTGAGGTCGGCGCTGCCCGGCTCGTAGTTGATGGCGCCGCGGCCGGCCAGCTCGCCGACCAGACCGAGGTTGCCGCGCACGTCGCTGTGGGCACTGCCGTACTGGTCGATGCGGTTGATCACCTCGGTGAGCAGCGGTGCCGCGTTGGGTCGGTCGTCGACCGGGGCGGGGGCCGTTCCCGGAGCGGGCCGCGGTGGCGGTTCCTCGATTCCGCACGCGCTCAAGCCGGGGACGAGGGCGAAGGTGGTGTACAACAGGAGGATCGTGGCGCGGAGCAGTGGTCGCTCGGGGTGGGCTCGGGACATCGTCGAGCTCCTTGTGGCCGGATTCGGCAGGCAGCGGTCACGCTAGCAACGATGTAGGCCCACCACAGCGGCCAGAAAGGTGCGTTCCGGCGCCGCAGGGCGCGATCATTTCCGATTTCGAGCACGTCGACGCGGTACGAGGTGTCGGGGGCGAAGTTGTCGACTCCCACCGGACGCGGGAACGGAATTCCCCCGCCCGGGTCTCAGCCTTCGTCGTATCCCGCGCGGGATCGCAGCAGTCGACGAAGTGAAGCGAGCTTGTCCGGGTCCCCACCGGCATGGGCGAACGTGTCCAGATGGCAGTCCGGGTCCTGCTCACCACCCAGATGCCCGCAGTTCGGCGGGCATTCCTCGGCGGCCTCGTCGAAGCCCTCGAACGCGGCGAACAGGCTCTCGGGAGTCACGTGGGCGAGGCCGAAGGAGCGGATGCCCGGCGTGTCCACCACCCAGCCCCGCTCCGGCAGCGGAAGCGCCACCACGGAGGTCGAGGTGTGCCGTCCCTTGCCGACTCCGCTGACCTCGGCGGTCGTCCGCTCGGCCGCGGGTACCAGCTGGTTGACCAGCGTCGACTTCCCGACACCGGAATGGCCGACCAGCGCCGAAACCCGGCCGGTGAGCCGCTCCCGCAGCGCATCGGGTTTCTCGTCCGACCTGGTCACCACGACGGGAAGCTCGAGCGAGGCGTACGCCCGGATCCACTCGTCCGGATCGGCCAGGTCCGCCTTCGTCAGGCACAACACCGGTGCGAGTCCGCCCGCGTAGGCGGCCACCAGGCAACGGTCGATGAACCCGGTCCTGGGCAGCGGATCGGCCAGGGCGCTCACGATGACCAGCTGTGCGGCGTTGGCCACCACGACCCGCTCGTACGGGTCGGTATCGTCGGCGGTCCGACGCAGCACGCTCTCGCGCTCGGACACCCGCACGATGCGAGCCAGCGTGTCGGTGCGCCCGGAGGTGTCACCGACCAGTCCGACCAGATCCCCGACGACGATCGGAGTGCGGCCGAGCTCGCGAGCGCGCATCGCGGTCACCACCCGGTCGGGATCGCCTCCCAGCGCGCAGGTCCAGCGCCCCCGGTCGACCGCGATGACCATCGCCTCTTCCGCATCGGCGTGCTCCGGGCGGAGCTTGCTGCGCGGTCGGCTGCTGCGGCGTCCGGGACGCACCCGCACATCGGACTCGTCCAGGTCCCGCCAGCCGCGCTTGCCCATCAGGCCTTCGCCTCCAACATCTCCGCCCACATCCCGGGGAAGTCGGGGATCGTCTTGGAGGTGGTGGTGATGTCCTCCACCTGCAGTCCGGCGACCCGCAGGCCCAGGATCGCGCCCGCCGTGGCCATCCGGTGGTCGGCGTACGAGTGCCACGTTCCCGGTCCGAGCGGGCGAGGCTCGATCAGCAACCCGTCCTCGGTCTGCTCCACCTCGCCGCCCAACGCGGTGATCTCCCGTTGCAGCGCGGCCAGCCGGTCGGTCTCGTGGCCGCGCAGGTGAGCGATACCCCGCAGCCGCGAACGTCCCCCGGCCAGCACGGCGAGCGCCGCCACCGTCGGCGCGAGCTCGCCCACGTCGTGCAGGTCCACGTCGAGCGGGCGCAGCTCTTGCGGGCCGCGCACCGTGAGGCCCGAACCGTCGAGCTCGACGGCAGCCCCCATGCGCCGCAGGATGTCGCGGATCGCGTCGCCCGCTTGCGTGGTGTGGCGGGGCCACCCCGGCACCGTGACCACCCCGCCGGTGACGGCGGCCGCGGCCAGGAACGGCGTCGCGTTGGACAGGTCCGGTTCGATCTCCAGGTCGAGTGCACGGATCGGGCCGGGCGCGACGTGCCACGAGTCGGCGGTGTCGTCGACGACCTCAGCTCCGGCCTCGCGCAGCATCGCCACCGTCATGTCGATGTGCGGCAACGAAGGCACTGGCGGGCCGTCGTGCACCACGGTGACCCCTTGTTCGAACCGTGGTGCCGAAAGCAGCAGGCCCGAGACGAATTGGGACGAGGCCGAGGCGTCGATCGTCACTCGTCCACCGGTGAGCTTGCCGGTCCCGTGCAGTTCGAACGGCAGGGAGTTGCCGGTGACGTCGGCGCCCAGACGGCGCAACGCGTCCAGCACCGTGTCCAGGGGGCGTTCGCGTGCCCTCGGGTCGCCGTCGAAGGAGACCCGGCCGTCGGTCAGCGCCGCCACCGGGGGGAGGAAGCGCATGACCGTGCCCGCCAGCCCGCAGTCGACCTCGGCGTCTCCGCTCATGTCGGCGGGCCGCACCGTCCAGGACCCGTCCGGCCCGTCGTGCACCTCGGCTCCGAGCGCCCGCAATCCCGAAGCCATCAGCTCGGTGTCCCGGCTGCGCAGCGGGGACCGCAACGTGGACGGTCCATCCGCCAGGGCGGCGAGCACCAAGGCGCGGTTGGTGATCGACTTGGAGCCGGGAACCGGGATGGTCGCGCACACCGCGTCGCGGGCGATGGGGGCGGGCCAGAGCTGGGTCATGCCCCAATGATCCCGCACCGCTGTGGGGGCGCACGGTTATGGGGTCGCCACCGGCCGGCTGGGCTGGCACGATACTGGCACCGGCGGTGCGCCCGCCCGTCGATGTCGCGGAGAGTGATGGTGACCAGGCGGTATGTGCGGCAGGTACGCCTCCACCAGGAACCCGGCCACCTTGGCGGCGGAGTTCGCGGCGATCGACGCCACCGGGTCCGGTACTTCCGAGGCCGACTACAACATCGCGCCCACCAAGGACGTGTTCAGCGTCGTTCAGCGGCACCCGCGCGCGCCCGGAGGCCAACGCGACCACACGCGCGTCGAACGCAGCGTTCGGGTGATGCGGTGGGGATTGGTTCCGCACTGGTCGAAGGACCCCTCGGCAGGCAGCCGCATGATCAACGCCAGGGCCGAGACGGTGACCGACAAGCCCGCGTTCCGCACCGCGATCCGGTACCACCGCTGCCTGCTCCCGGCGGACGGCTGGTTCGAGTGGCAGACCGGCACCGGACCGAAACAGCCCTACTTCATGACCCGCCCGGACTCCGAGGTCCTCGCGTTGGCCGGCATCTGGGCCACGTGGCACGATCCGTCGGCCCGCGAGAACACCCCGCCGCTGGTCACCTGCTCGGTGCTCACCACCGAGGCGGTCGGTGAGCTGACGACCGTGCATCCGAGGATGCCGCTCGTACTGCCCGGCCGGACCTGGGATCAGTGGCTGGACCCGGATCTCGTGGAGGTCACCGACCTGCTCGCCCCTTCGGCCGAGGTGGTCGAGGAGCTCGAGCTGCGGCCGGTCTCCAGCGCGGTGAACAACGTCGCCAACAACCGTGCCGAGCTGGTGGAGCGCATGGCGGAGGACCGGACCGGCACACCGCCGCTACCGGTAGGTTTGGACCGTGCAAACGGTGAACCGGGGTGAATGCTGATGTGTGGCCGTTACGCCATCCGGACGGATCCCGCCGGGCTGGCCGAGGAGTTCGCAGCGGTGGACCGCACCGCGGATGCTGCCGGGGCCGACTTCAACGTGACACCGACCCGGACCGTTCCGATCGTCGTGGAGCGGCTCACCGCGTCCGGGAGTGAACGCAGCATCCGGCCGGTGCGCTGGGGGCTCGTGCCGCACTGGGCGACCGATCCGGCCAGTGGCCCGCCGATGATCAACGCGCGCGCCGAGACCCTGACGACCAAGCCCGCCTACGCCGAGGCGGCAGCCCGCCGGCGCTGCCTGATGCCCGCGACCGGCTGGTACGAGTGGCAGCCGGATGATCGCAGGCGGCAGCCGTACCTATGTGCGCGCGGCGACGGCGCGAGCCTCGCCATGGCGGCCGTGTTCTCCACCTGGTGGCCACCGGATGCGGGCAAGGCAGGGCCCTTGGTCAGCTGCGCGGTCGTCACCACGGAAGCGCTCGGAGATCTCGCAGGCATCCACCACCGGATGCCGCTGGTGCTGCCGGAGCAGAGCTGGGCGGACTGGCTGGATCCTCGTCGGACCGCGATCGACGACCTGGTGTCGGCACCGGATCCGGAGCTGCTTGCCCGGATCGAGCCGCGGCCGGTGTCCACCGAGGTCAACCACATGCGCAACAACCATCCCGCATTGCTGGAACGGGTCGAGGCCGCCCCACCACCGGCCGAACAGGCGGTGCTGTTCGAATCATGACGAACGTTCTGATCGACACCCCGCACGGCCCGGCGCGGGCCGAACTGCACTGCGCGGAAGAAGGCCTGGCAGGTCTCCTGCTCGGGCACGGCGCGGGCGGCGGCACCACGGCCCCGGATCTGGTGGCCGTGACCAGGGCGGCCACCGCCGCCGGTGTGCACGTTGCCCTCATCGAACAGCCCTACCGGGTCGCGGGCCGGAAGGCACCTGCACCGGCGGGTCAGCTCGACACCGCATGGCTCTCGGTCGCCGAGGACCTGGGAGAGCGCTGGTTCGCGGAACTCCCACTGATCTTCGGCGGCCGGTCGTCCGGGGCCCGCGTGGCTTGCCGGACGGCCGAGGCGGGCGACGCCGCGGCGGTGCTGTGCCTGGCGTTCCCGGTGCACCCACCGGGCAAGCCGGACAAGAGCAGACAGCACGAACTCGATGCCGTCACCGTCCCTCATTTGATCGTGCAAGGGGAGCGGGACGCGTTCGGCCAGCCGCAACCGGCCGAACACCACGAGATCGTGCAGGTTGCCGGTGACCACTCGCTGAAGACCGATGTCGACGCCGTGCACCGCGCCGTCGGGGAATGGTTCGGGCGGGTACTGCGCATCATCGATTGACGGGTACCGGTCGACGGATCACCGACCGGCGGATGCCGACCGGCGGATTCCGACCGGCGGATTCCGACTGGCGCGGCCTCGAACCGGCTGGTGCGTGTCACGCGGTGATCGCCGCGATGTGAGCGGAGAGCAGCCGCACGAGGTCGTCGGGAGTCAGCTCGATCTCCAGGCCGCGCCTGCCCGCGCTGCAGAAGACCGTCTCGTGGAGCGTCGCCGAGGTGTCCAGCACCACGGGCAGCCGCCGCTTCTGCCCGAGCGGCGAGATACCTCCCGCGACGTAGCCGGTAGCGCGTTCGGCCTCGGTCATCTCGGCCATGCTCGCCTTCTTGCCGCCGCAGGCCGCCGCGAGCGCTTTGAGGTCGAGCTGGCCGGTCACGGGGACCACACCGACCACCAGGCGGCCGTCCACTTCGGCGACCAGGGTCTTGAGGATGCGTTCCGCCGGTTGCCCCAGGGCCTCGGCCGCCTCCAGGCCGAAGGACTCCGAACGGGGATCGTGCGCGTAGCTGTGCACGCGGTGCGTGACGCGTCGCTTCGAGAGCAACGCCGTCGCGGGGGTGCCCTTGCCTGCCATGTTGTGTGACTTTAACCGCTCCCGCCCAGCGCGCCGAGTGACCCGGCCCGCACCGCCGACGGGCGGGAATATCCATTCCAGGCACGACGTTGGTGCGAATGTGTCGATAGAGCAGACGAACACTTGCGTACTCGAACGGTCCGAGAGTTCGACGCAGCCCTCGTCCGCAGGAAAACGGACGCGGAGCCGCGTATCCTCGAAATCAGTCCATGCGCAGGACGGCATGGGTTCGTCGCCAGCTGTCACCTCTTCCTGGCGGCGGGAAAGGAGCCCGGTGGTTGGCACCCCCGAGCGGCCCGACGCCACAGTCGAGTCTCCAGCGGACGACGCGCCGCCAGAGGAGACCGAGGAGCAGCGTGCGGCGCGCTTCGAGCGCGACGCCATGCCGCTGCTGGACCAGCTCTACGGCGCTGCGCTGCGAATGACCCGCAATGCGCCGGATGCCGAAGACCTCGTGCAGGAGACGTACCTCAAGGCGTATTCGGCGTTCAAGTCGTTTACCCAGGGCACAAACCTGAAGGCGTGGCTGTATCGCATTCTGACGAACACCTACATCAACGGCTACCGGAAGCGGCAGCGACAGCCTCAGCAGCAGCCCACGGACCAAATCGCCGACTGGCAGCTCGCGCAAGCGGAGAACCACACCTCCGGCGGGCTGCGATCGGCCGAGGTGGAGGCACTCGACCGGCTGCCGGACAGCGACGTGAAGAACGCGCTGCAGCAGCTGGGCGAAGAGTTCCGCATGGTCGTCTACCTTGCCGATGTGGAAGGCTTCGCGTACAAGGAAATCGCAGAGATCATGGGAACGCCGATCGGCACCGTGATGTCTCGGTTGCACCGTGGCCGCAGGCAGCTGCGCGAGATGCTCACTGACGTCGCCCGTGATCGAGGCTTCCTCAAGGCGGAGAAACGGGAGGTGAGCACTTCATGAGCTGTGACGGCGGCCCCGAGGAAACCCCTTGTCACGACGTGCTCGCCGAGGTGTGGCTGTTTCTGGACAACGAGTGCGACCAAGAGCGGCGCACCATGTTGCAACAGCATCTCGACGACTGCGGAAGCTGCCTTGAGCACTACGGCATAGAGGAGCACCTGAAAGCCCTGCTCCACCGCAAGTGCGGCGGCGAGCACGCGCCGCACGAACTGCGAGAGCGGCTTCGTACGTCGATCCGGGACACCGTGCTGCGCCAAGCGGACGTGACCGTCGAGCACGGGCCGGAGGGGCCTTCCGTGGAGGTCCGCGCCAAGCGGACCCAGCAAGCGGACTGACCACCGCGCGCACCGCCGCAGCACCATAGGCAACAGCACGGCCGCACGTGCAAGAAGGGCCCCGAACCGGGTTGGTTCGGGGCCCTTCTGCGTTCTCGGCCGAGTGCCGAATTCAGCAGTTCGGACGCTTGCCGTGGTTGGCGTTGTTCTTCTTCCGGTCCTTCTTCTTGCGGGCCCGCTTTGCCATCTCGGCCCCTCCCTCACTGTTCGAGTCGGCACTGTTGGCCAGCCCGTGCGCCGTGGGCATCACGCCGAAATCGCGCCGATCGAGTCGGAGCCCGGCCGGGCGGGGCTGTATCACACAGTTTGACATGCGCCGAACCTGCTGCTGATGGGTGGCCCGGGTCGTGGTTTGCTTGTGCGGGGCTCACCGGCCCCTGCCGAGGAGGGATGACATGACCGAGGAAATCCGCGCCGAGATGGTGGCCAACGTGATGACCGTGTCGGTCACCGAAGGGGACGCGGTCCGCGACGGCGACTCGTTGTTCGTGCTGGAGTCGATGAAGATGGAGATTCCGGTGCTCACCGAGGTCGACGGCACCATCAGCAAGCTCGCGGTCCGCGCGGGCGATGTCGTGCAGGAAGGCGACCTGCTCGCGGTCGTCGAGTGATTCACGGTTGCGGCCCGCCCCACGGGCCGCTCAACCGTTCCCCCGCAAGCTGGTTCGCGCGCCCGGTGTCGCCGGCCGCGTCCTCGATCGGAAAGGTACGCCGTGTCCACGCTCAGTGATCTTCTCGCCGAGCACACCGGTTTGTCCGGCGCTGCGGCCGACCACCTCCAGCTCGTGGTCGCCGAGTGGCAGCTGCTCTCGGACCTGTCTTTCGCGGACTTCCTGCTGTGGGTCCCGGTGGGGCCGCCCGATGCTCCGGAGGAGCGGTTCATGTGCGTCGGGCAGGTCAGGCCGACCACCGCGCCGACCGCCCATCCCGAGGACGTGGTGGGCACCGAGATGACCCCGTCCGACCATCCGCAGCTGCGCAGGGCCGCGCTGGACCAGCGCATCTGCCGGGAGGAAGATCCCCGGTGGCACCTGGGCGTACCTGTCCGGCGGGAGACGATCCCGGTCAAGCTGGACCAGGAAATCGTCGCGGTGCTGAGCCGGGACACGAACCTGGCGGTCCCGCGGGTGCCCAGCCCACTGGAGATCTCCTACCTCGGCAGTGCCGCCGACCTGTGCCAGATGGTCGCCGATGGAACCTTTCCCACTCCCGAACCGGCGCCGGACGTGCACACCAGTCCTCGCGTGGGGGACGGCCTCGTGCGGGTGGACAGTTCCGGCACCGTCGTGTTCGCCAGCCCGAACGGTCTGTCCGCCTATCACCGGATGGGCCACGCGGCGGATCTCGTGGGCGTGGAGCTCGCTCCGCTGACCCGCTCGCTGATGTCCGACCCGTTCGATGCCGACGAGGTTTCAGCACGGATCCGGCGGGCGTTGACGGGTGAGCCGAGCATGCGCATGGAGGCCGAGGCGCGCGGCGCGACGGTGCTGTTCCGCGCGTTGCCGCTGCAGCCTCGCGGACAGCCGGCCGGGGCGCTCGTCCTGGTGCGGGACGTGACCGAGGTCAAACGTCGCGACCGGGCGTTGATGTCGAAGGATGCGACGATCCGGGAGATCCACCACCGGGTGAAGAACAACCTGCAGACGGTGGCCGCTCTACTGCGACTGCAGTCGCGCAGGACCGGCAACTCCGAGGCGCGGGGCGCGCTGGACGAGTCGGTGCGCCGAGTGACGTCGATCGCCCTGGTGCACGAGACCTTGTCGATGTCGGTGGACGAGCGGGTCGATCTGGACGACGTGGTCGACCGGGTCATCCCGATGATGAGCGATGTCGCCGCGGCCGAGACCGGGGTGAAGGTGCGGCGGGACGGCCGGTTCGGTGTCGTCTCCGCCGAGTTGGCCACGCCACTGGTCATGGTGCTCACCGAGTTGGTGCAGAACGCTTTCGAGCACGCGTTCCCGGAGGGCCAGGGCGGTGAAGTGGTGGTGCAGGCAGAGCGTTCGGCGCGTTGGCTCGACGTCGTCATCTCGGATGACGGTCGTGGCCTCCCGAAGGGCTTTTCCCTCGAGCGCGCCGAACGCCTCGGCCTGCAGATTGTGCGAACCCTCGTGGAATCCGAGCTACGGGGCTCGTTGAGCTTGCGGGGGCGTACTCAGCGCGGGACCGAGGCGGTCTTGCGGGTGCCGTTGAAGTACCGGCGCTGAGGAGATCTCCGCAATGCTGCGTCGATGGTGAGTGTGCACTCCATTCCATACGGGGGTGGAGGGTGTGCACGTGGCCGACCTGACGGTGAGCGCTTCACGCGTCGCGGGGTTCGACTCGCGCTACCGACATCGACGCGGTCGACCGGTTCTCGTCGGGTTTGGAGTTATCTGCGATTGCCGTGGTGCTCATCTACCGGGGGCTGAAACGAGGGGGCCGACCGAGCGCGCCACGTCGACCCTCTACGCTTTCAGCAATGGCGAGCGAAATCAGACCTCGGTGCGGGCCCGGGTACGAGAGCTGCGCCGCTTGAGCGCGCGCCGCTCGTCCTCGCTCATGCCGCCCCAGACACCGGCGTCCTGGCCGCTTTCGAGTGCCCACGCCAGGCACTGCGATGCAACCGGGCAGCGGTGGCATACGGCTTTCGCCTCGGCGATCTGCAGCAGTGCAGGACCGCTGTTCCCGACGGGGAAGAACAGCTCCGGGTCCTCGTCACGGCAAACCGCATCGTGGCGCCAGTCCATTGTTCCGTGCTCCTCGCTAGGCACGCCCACGCGTGCCGATAGTTTCGTTCGGGGTTTGTGAATGCTTTCACGGAGTCCGTGTGCTTGTGAATACTTTCACGAACTGCCGCGATGTCAAGGGTTCGATCAAGTCTCGTGAGTCAACTCACCTGAAAGATCGAAAGCTCTTGACCTGGGGGTTTTACTTGCGCGCCGGGCACAGACGGGGGTCGCTGACCGGCTATGGAACTGATCCGTTGCCAGAAGGTTATACGGCGACTCGTAGGGCCTCGGGCACCGAAGTGAATTCGATCATCGAGCGCTCGCCCAAGTTATCGCCGTCAACCTGCAGGCGCAACGGCTCCCGACAGGCTACGTGTAGATGACCCACATCCGCACGCCGAAATGACTTTCTTCCGTGTGGTTTCGCTCTACCGCGCAGCAGGCTGCCTACATGTGGTAACACAACGTGAGGATGCATGGTGCGCAGAGAAAAGACGCCCAGCCCCGTGTCGAACGTGGTGTCGGGATTCATCCGAATCGGCCGGGAACCGAGGTAGGTCCACGGGTCGGTGTTCGAGATGAAAGCCGTGTGCACGCCCTCCACGGGCTCCTCGTCGTCGGCTTGCACCGTGATGAGGGCCTGGCGTCTCAATATTCGAAAGTAGCAGGCCAGGGCCGTGCGAGCATACAAATTGGGGGTGACGTCACGTCCGTCGGCGCGCAATCGCTCGACCTCGGCCACCACGTCGGCGTCCCAGCCGACACCCGCGTTGAAGGTGAACCAGCGATCATCGGCCTTGCCCAGCCCCACCCGGCGTCCGCTGCCGGACTCCACCGCGCGCAACAGTCGATGGGTCGCTTCCACCGGGTCCCTGGGCAACCCGAGCGCCCGCGCGAACACGTTGGCCGACCCGCCCGGCACCACGCCCAGCGTGGGTGCGGTCCGGGTGTCGGCGGATGCGGCCGACAGCATGCCGTTGACCACTTCGTTGACCGTGCCGTCGCCGCCATGGGCGATCACGAGGTCCATGCCCTCTTCGGTGGCCGCACGAGCGGCGTCGGCGGCGTGCCCACGGTAACGCGTTTCGACCACGTCCAGCTTCAGCTCGCTGGCCAGCGCATGGGTCAGCACATCCCGCCCGGCAGGAGTGGTGGACGTCGCCTGCGGATTGACGACAAGCACGGCGCGCACACCCGAAGCCTAAGCCAGATGCTCCTGACCCGATCGGGCAGAGGGGCCCTTCGATTGTGGTTCAGCTCGCGAGTGTGGCTCTCCTCTCGACGCCGTGCGGGTCGCGCGGAGTCGGCGCGATGGCGTGAACGCGCCCGGATGTGCGGGACGCGGCGTGCGATGCCTGCCGGAACACGCGAAGTGGTTCCTCCCGAAGGGGCATCCGCCTCGTCGACCGCTGCACGGTCCTCCACTCGGCCCGCATCGCGCGGGCCTGTTCTCCCGAATCCCGCGTCCGGCGTTCGGCCGGTGCAGGTGTGCAACCCCGGAACACACCCGTACCGCAGTCGGCGCGCCGTGCGGGGGCGAAAGCGGCCGGCGGTACGCCGCGCGTTGCCGCGTTCGGATCAGTCGCCTTCGCCACGTGTGGATCATGACGCGCGGAACCGGCGGCCGTCATGCGGCGTTCGGGCGGTATTACCATCAAATGTGCATACGCAGAGTTACCGAAGCAGTCTTCCGAAGGGCGATGCTGCCGTGTCCACCGAAGTCACTCCGCGCACCGTGCGCATCGCCGGCGCGCTGACCACCGCGCAGGCCGCCGTCGGGCTCGTGTTCGTCGTGGCCCTGCTGATCCGCGGCGCGTCGGTGGAGCTGGGGGGTGTCGGCACGCTGGACCGGGGCTCCACCTACGGGGAAGCCGCGTACTACGCCTTTCTGTCCGCCTGCGTGCTCGCTGCGGGCGTCGGCCTGCTCCGGGGAAAGCACTGGGCGCGAACCCCGTCGATGCTGATGCAGCTGCTGCTGCTCGGCGCCGCCTGGTACGCACTCGGACCCTCCGGACGACCGCTGATCGGCTTGCTGATCGCCGCCCCGGCGGTGGCCGTGTTGTGGTTCCTGTTCAACCGGGAAGGTCGTGAGTGGTCGTTCCACGCCGGAGCCGCACCGGACGCCGACTCCGATTCGCGGTGAACGTTCAGGAGCGGTGAACGTTCAGGAACCGAATTCGCGCAGTGCGTCACCGCTGAGCCGGAACACGGTCCACTCGTCCATCGGTACCGCGCCCACCGACTTGTAGAAGTCGATCGACGGTTCGTTCCAGTCCAGCACCCACCACTCGAAGCGCGAGTAACCGCGCGAGACGCACTCCTCGGCGAGCGTCCGCAACAGGGCCTTGCCGAGACCGGATCCGCGGTGCTCGGGGCGGACGAACAGGTCTTCCAGGTAGATCCCGTGGGTGCCCTTCCAGGTGGAGAAGTTCAGGAACCACAGCGCGAACCCGGCGATCTCGCCGCCGGTCTCCGCGACGTGTCCGAACAGCGCAGGCGAGGGGCCGAACAACGTGCGCCGCAGCTGGTCGGCCGTCAGGACGCATTCCTCCGGCGCCTTCTCGTAGTCGGCCAGTGCGTGCACTAGCTCCACGACCGCGGGGACATCGGCTTCCGCTACTCGGCGAATTCGCTGGTCGGACATGTTTCCTCCACCTCGGGCCTGCTGGTCGGCATCCTGCCACGGCCGATTTCGGCTCGTGTCAGGTGCCGACGACCCAGTTCCGCACGCCGGTGACGATCTCGGCCGGTGCCCGTTCGGGCGTGCCCGTGTCGAAGGGCGGCTGCGGCGCGTACTCGATGGCGAGCTGGATGGTCCTGGCCACCTTGTCGCCCCAAAGGATCGATGTGAGCGTGAGTGCCATGTCGAGCCCGGCGGTCACCCCCGCACCGGTGATCACGTCGCCGTCGACGACCACGCGCTCGTCCAGGACGTCGGCGCCGAGCCCCATGAGAGTGCCCCGCACGGCCCAGTGCGTGGTGGCGCCGCGACCGGTGAGGATGCCCGCTTTGGCCAGCAGGGTGGAACCGGAGCAGACGGAGGCGGTCCACGCGGCCGCGGGATGGGCCTTGGCCAGCCAGTCGACCAGTTCGTCGTCCGCCAGGGCATCGCGCCAGAATGAGCTTCCGGGCACCACGATGACGTCCGGGTTCGTCAGCTCCTCGAACGCGGCGGTGGCGTGCAGCGGCAACCCGGCGTCGCATCGAACGGCACCGCGCCGCGCCGCGACGAAGTGCGCCGTCACCGACGGGGCGTTGGCGAGCACCTCGTAGGGCCCGATCACGTCCAGTGCGGTCATCCGGTCGTAGAGCACGAAGGCGATGTCCACGTGATGTTCTCCTCGGCTGGTGCTGTTGATCGTTCGCGGTACTCCACGACGAGCAATCCGTTCCGCTCGATGCTGTTCAGCAAGCATGCTTTTCGGCCCGACGCCGCATCAACGCCGCGTTACCCACAGCACGAACGACCGCGCGCAGTCCGGCCCAGCAGACCTCGGCGTGAGGAGCGGGGCCGAGCGAGGGGCCGGTCGCCGAGCGGAACGCGCCACCACTGTTCACGATGAGTTCTCCGGCCGAGTCCGGTCGATACCTGTGGAACGACGCGTGAGCCGCGAGGAGGCGGATGATGAGCACCGACGGACTGACCACGTGCCTGTGGTTCGACGGGCAGGCAGAGGAGGCGGCGAACCACTACGTCGGCATCTTCGACGATGCCGAGTTCGGAAGGATCACCCGGTACGGCGAAGCGGGCCCCGGAGAACCCGGTTCGATCGTGACCGTCGAGTTCGAACTTCGGGGCCAGAAGTTCATCGGGTTGAACGGCGGGCCGGAGTTCAAGTTCAACGAGGCCGTTTCGTTCCAGGTCCACTGCGGCGACCAGGACGAGGTGGACTACTACTGGAACGCGCTGGGCGAGGGCGGCCGGGAAGTGCAGTGCGGCTGGCTCAAGGACAAGTTCGGGGTGTCCTGGCAGATCGTGCCGGACCGGTTGCTCGAGCTGATCAACGATCCGGATCCGGAGAAGGCCAAGCGGACCACCGAATCGATGCTCACGATGGTCAAGCTGGACATCGCCGGTCTGGAGCGGGCCCACGCGGGCGGCTAAGCGAGTGCGCCGTCGCGACTCGGGCGGCTCGCGGGCGGGTCCCTGCCTGTCTGCGGGCCGACCCCGTTTGCGAGCCGACCCCGTTTGCGAATGATCTGAACCGAGGGGTTCGGTCCGCGCTCGGTCACATGCCGTAGGCGATCGACGATCGACGGCTGCCGTAGATCACGTCGCGAACCCCGGCTGAGCCGAGAAAATCTCCGGGAAAACCTAGTTCCACCTCGCTCGCTCGTTCGAGAGTCATGAGCTGGTCATCACTGAGTTCGACGTCCAGGGCGCCGAGGTTCTGTCGCATTTGAGCCTCTCGACTCGCACCGAGCAGCGGGATCACCGGCGTCTGCCGAGTACGCAGCCACGCCAGAGCCACCTGGCCGGGGGCGGCTCCGAGTGCCGTGGCAACCTCCTCCACCGCTGCGCTGACCGCATTCTCACCACGCGCCAGTTGGCCACCGCCCAAGGGCGACCACGCGGTTACGGTCAGCCCCAATCCGTGGGCCATCGGTACCAGCTCGCGTTCGCCCGTGCGTTGAGCGAGCGAGTACTCGATCTGGATTCCTTGGAAAGGCGTCCACCCGCGGAGCGAGGCAAGGGTGTTCGCCTGGGCGACCTCCCAGGCCGGCCAGTCCGAAACGCCGACGTAGAGAACCTTCCCCGCCCGGACTTGGTCGTCCAGCGCCCGCATCGTCTCCTCGACCGGGGTGAGCACGTCGCGCGCGTGGACCCAGTAGATGTCAAGGTAATCGGTCCCCAGCCGACGCAACGACGACTCGAGTGCTCCGACCATGTTCTTGCGGTGGCTTCCAGCCGAATTGACGTCACCGTCGCGCCGTTCCAGGGTGTACTTCGACCCGATGACGAAGCTCTCCCGATCGGTGTTGACCAGGGTTCGCGTGAGCTGCTCGGCAGCACCGTACGCATCTGCGGTGTCGAGAAAGTTGCCGCCGGACTCTGCGAATGCTTCGAAGATGGCGGTACTCTCGGGCGTCGCTTTGCCCTGATCATGTGGAAGTCGCATCGTTCCGAGGGCGAACTCGGACACGCGCAGACCAGTGTTTCCGAAGGTCGAATAGCGCATCTGCCCAGACTAGAAGCTCACGTTGGCTCGAGATCAAGGCTACGGCGTACGTGCTGGCCGTGTGTCCGGAGCGTTGCTTGGCGACCGACGCCAACGGAGGTCACCATGAGCACGACACCGCAGCACGCGGGCTCGGGTGGCGGCCGCGTCGGCAGGTTCGTTCGATTTCCACTCGTCTGGATGCTGCTCGGCACCTTCGGCATCGGCGCGGTGTCAGCTCTGACCGCGGGTGGAGTGCCGGGCACCGGGAGCGCCGCCATTCTTCCGGTGGCGCGTGCGGTCGCGGCGGTAGCCGTCTACTGGGCGCTCATGCGTCTCGTCGCGCGACGGAGCACGCCGGAGATCGCCGGACGACGGGCCTGGCGGGAGGTGCTGCTCGGCAGCGGGATCGGTCTGGGGCTCGTGCTCGTCTCCGCGTTGCTGATCGCGGCCGTCGGCGGCTATGCGTTCACCTGGACGGGCGGTGGTCTCCTGCCGGTCGTGGTGCCCGTGGTCGCCGTATCGGTAGGCGCCGCGGTCACCGAGGAACTTGTCTTCCGCGGTCTCGCGCTGCAAGCCGTGGAGCGGCTGGGCGGCAGTTGGGTGGCCCTGGTGATCACGGCACTGCTGTTCGGCGGTCTGCACCTGGCCAACCCGGAAGCCACGGTGTGGAGTTCGGTGGCGATCGCCATCGAAGCGGGCGTCCTCCTCGGTGCCGCGTTCCTCTGGCGGCGCAGCATCTGGTTCGTCGTCGGACTCCACTTTGCCTGGAACACCACCGAAGGGCTGCTCGGCATCCCGGTCTCCGGCCACGTGACCCCTGGGCTGCTGACCACCGACATGACCGGCCCGGAACTGCTGACCGGCGGAGCCTTCGGCCTGGAAGCGTCGATCGTGCCCGTCGCGGTGAGCGTGCTGCTCGCGATCCCGATGCTCGTCCTCGCCCACCGGCGCGGTCACCTCGTGCCGATGCGCGGCGCGCCCGCCTCCGGGGAAGAGCGGCGTTCGTGACCGTCGAACCCCGTTGCGAGGTTCGGTTCGGAATCGGCGGAGCTGGTGCTCCAGCACATCGCCGCGGTCGCGGCCCTCGGAGGGGAGTTCACCCTGGACGACTGCGCGGAGATCACCCGGCGGTTCGCGAACTCGGACTGCGACTCGCCGGATGCTGATCCGATCGGTGGTCCTCCGGATCGGCCTGACCAAATCGGTGGCTGCGCCGGTCGCGGATCCGGTTGAATCGCGGCCGGAACGATGGACGAAGCGCGGGAAGTCGGTGTGTGCGGTGCTGGATGCCCAGCGGGACGAGCGGACGATGGCCGAGACCTTGAGCGGTGATGCGAGCCTGCACCTGTCGGAGTTCGATGCCCCGCCCGGCGACCCGATCGCTCTGCTGCGATCGTGGCTCGACACCGCGCGGGAACGCGGTGTCCGCGAACCGGCCGCGGTCACGCTGGCCACCGCCGACCGAAACGGCCGTCCCTCCAGCCGGACCGTGCTGGTCAAGCACGTCGATCACGGGCTGGTCTTCGCGGGCCACCACGACAGCCGCAAGGGTCGCGAGATGGCCGAGACAGGTTGGGCATCGGCCACGTTCTACTGGCGAGAACTGTTGCAGCAGACCAACCTCACCGGAACGGTCGAGCGAGTGTCCGAAGTGGAGTCGGATTCGTTGTTCGTGGACCGGCCGGTCGGAGCTCGGGCCGCGAGCGCGGCCTCCCGGCAGGGCCGGCCGCTCGACGACGAAGCGGCGTTGCGCAGCACTGCGGCGGAGTTGGCGGCGGACGCCGCGCGGCTCAACCGTCCGGTGGGCTGGGGCGGATACCGGCTCATACCCGAATGCGTCGAGTTCTGGCACGGGAGCCCGGATCGCCTGCACCGCAGGCTGCACTACGGTCGCGATGACGGCGGCGAATGGGTTCCGACGCGCCTGCAGCCGTAGCGCCGTGCTCGCGGACGGCGCCCTCGTAGCCCGGGGGCGATCGGGCCTACCGGTGAGGTGCCATGAAGCGAGGAGGAAGCAACATGGAACCAGGCTTGATCGCACTGCTGCGCGAATTGGAAAGTTTCCGCGAAATCAACGACGCGGCCACGGACGACCGTAACCGGAAAATGCTGAACATTTCGCCGGACACGGGAGCGTTCCTCGCGTTGCTCGTCAAAGCGAGCAAGTGCGAGAACGTGCTGGAGGTCGGGACGTCGAACGGTTACTCGACGTTGTGGCTTGCCGATTCCGTGGGGGAGGAAGGCTCGGTCACGACGATCGAACAGGAACCGCACAAGGTCGCGATGGCCGAGGAGAACTTTCAGCGCGCCGGATTCCAAGCCCGCATTCAGCAGATCGAGGACGAGGCGAGCCGGTTCCTCGCGTCGCGTAGTGCGGGCGAGTACGACTTCGTCTTCTTGGACAGTGACCGTGGACAGTACGTCGACTGGTGGAGCTCGCTGCAGCGGATCCTCGCGGACGGCTGCCTTCTCGTGGTCGACAACGCCTGCTCCCATGCCCACCAGATGGAATACTTCACCGAATTGGTCGCCAGCTCTGATGGCTACGTGAGCTCCCTGGTCCCGATCGGCAACGGCGAACTGGTGATCCTGAAAGACACGTGACCGGGCACGAGCGCCCGAACCTCGCAGCACGTCGCGGCCGAGCCGTCCAAAAAAGAGATAAGGCGGCACGGCGTCACGCATAGGACCCCCTGTGTACGTCCGCGAGGGATCCCTGAGCGAAATGAGGGCTGCCAGTACAAGGCCGAGTCCGGCTGTGCGTCTCTACAGCGTATAGACGAGGGTGAGGACCTCCTGCTGAACTTCCTTGGCATGGCCCGAGATGCCCGCGAGCCCTCCGGTTCCGGAAGCCGGGACAATGTTCCCGTAGCTGCTCTGGTCGGTTCCCTCGGCCAGGCCGCCGTGCTGGATGACGAAGGTGCCCTGTCGACCGTCGAGCGTGCCTTCGACTCGTTCGGAGGCGACGTAACCGGCCCCCGCGGCCCCCTGGGCCGTGAGTACTTCAACGACGCCCGAGCCCTCAATCGCGCCGTGGTAACGCTTTCGGATCGTGATCCGCGTCAGCTTGGGTCCCTCGGCCGGTTCCTCGTAGACGGTCTCGTCCCACTCGATGATCTCGAAAGGAGCCTCGAGCGTCCAACCTGCCTGTTGATCAGTCATGCCGATGAAGCTAGCCGTGACCTCTGACATCGAGCGGGGTAGATGCCGCAGAAGGGATCTCTCAGCGGACGGGTCTACCGGATCGGCTTCCGGGTGCCTGCGGGCTCGCTGAACGCCATCTCGGCGGAGCCGAACCGGTGGCCGGGGTGTCGATCCTGGAACGCATGGCCCGCGACGGCGTGTACCGGTCGCAGTGACGGCTTCACCGGCTCGCCGGTGGCCAACGACGTCACGTGGTCGATGGCACGGTCCACCAGATCATGCATAACCGCAGAGTATCGACGACCGCGACGACGTGACCTCCCGAAGCTGAAGCACGTGGCAGCTGCGGGTGTGCGTTCCTGGCCCAATCTCAGGCCGTTGTCAGGCCGCCAGGCCGTCTACAGACCGTCCGAGAACACTCAGGGCAAAAAAAGACGCTGACCAGCGAATCGCTGGTCAGCGTCTTTGCCAAGTCCGCGGCCTCAGCCCTTCTTGGTCTCCCAGAAGATCTTGTCGATCTCGGCGATGTAGTCCAGCAGCTCCTGGCCCTTGGCCGGGTCCATGGACCCCTTGGTGCCGGCCGCACCGGCAGCCTTGGTGGCCTTGTTGACCAGTTCGTGCAGCTGCGGGTACTTCTCGAAGTGCGGCGGCTTGAAGTAGTCCGTCCACAGCACCCACAGGTGGTGCTTGACGAGCTCCGAGCGCTGCTCGGCGATGTTGATCGCGCGAGTGCGGAACTCGGTGTCCTCGTTGGACTGGTACTTCTCCTGGATGGCCTTGACGGACTCAGCCTCGATCCGGGCCTGCGCCGGGTCGTAGACGCCGCACGGAAGGTCGCAGTGCGCGGTCGCTTCCAGGCGTGGGCTGAGGATTCGCGACAGTAGCCCCATCATTCCTCCCTGACAGTGAATGCTCCGACATGCGTGACCCTACTCTTGAAGATCTCGGACGTCCTGCCGGAGGTGGTCGTGATCCCGAAGATTCGTTGGCCGTTCAGGCGCGTGCTGGTGCGGGGGGCGTCGATGGTGCCCACCTTGCGGGATCGGGACGTGGTGGTGTTCGGCACGCGGGGACGGCCGGAGCCGGGTTCGGTGGTACTGGTTCGGTGGCCTTTCCGACCTGCGCAATTGTCGATCAAGCGGGTGGTGCGCCCGGACGGCGCCGGTTGGCACGTGGAGGGCGACAACGCCCTCGGTTCCACCGATTCGCGTGAACTCGGTCCGGCGGAAGTCGTCGGGGTGGTCCGCTGGCGCTTGTGGCCGCGGCCCGGCTGGATACGTTGACTAATACCCGTTCACCCAAGTTTACAACGTTTATGTGAAAAGTGCTCGTGTTCGTCTGGTGGTGGAACACGCGGTCGATCATGATCTCCACTCATGACTCCCTCGCTCTCCCGCCGGCGTTTCCTCGGCGGGCTCGCGGCCCTGCAAACCGCCACCGCGCTCGGCCTGACGTCGGTTTCCACCGGCACGGCCGCCGCTGCTCGCCCCAAACAGCGCAGCTACACCCCGGCGGTGGTCATCGGTTCCGGTTACGGCGCCGCCGTGGCCGCCCTGCGGCTGGGTGAAGCCGGTGTGCGGACGACCGTCCTGGAGATGGGCCAGCTCTGGGACCAGGCGGGCGCCGACGGCAAGATCTTCTGCGACATGATCTCGCCCGACCACCGCTCGATGTGGTTCAAGAACCGGACCGAAGCTCCGCTGGCCTCGTTCCTGTGGCTCGACCTCGCCAACCGGGACATCGAGCCCTATGCCGGCGTGCTCGACCGCGTCCACCACGGCGACATGTCCGTCTACCTGGGCAGGGGAGTCGGCGGTGGTTCGCTGGTCAACGGCGGTATGGCCGTGACCCCGAAGCGCGACTACTTCGAGGAGATCCTGCCGGACGTCGACTCGAACGAGATGTACGGCCGCTACTTTCCGCTGGCCAACCGGATGCTCGGCGTCAACAGCATCGACGAGGACTGGTTCGAGAACTGCGACACCTACCAGTTCGCCCGGCTCTCCCGGCAGCACGCCGAACGCGCCGGGCTGTCGACCACATTCGTGCCGAGCGTCTACGACTTCGACTACATGCGCCGCGAAGAAGCGGGCGCGGTGTCGCGCTCGGCATTGGCCTCCGAGGTCATCTACGGCAACAACTACGGCAAGCGCAGCCTCGACAAGAGCTACCTGCCGATGGCGATCGGCACCGGAAACGTGACGCTCGAAAGCCTCCACCAGGTTCGCTCGATCCAGCAGGAATCCGATGGCACCTACCTGCTGACCGTCGAACAGATCGACGTGCTGGGCGAGGTGCGGGCGACCAAGGAGATCGTCTGCGATCACCTGTTCATGGGGGCGGGCAGCGTCGGCACCAGCGAGCTACTGGTCCGCGCGCGGGAAACCGGCGCCCTGCCCGGCCTCAACTCCGAGATCGGCCGCGGCTGGGGTACCAACGGCAACGTGATGCTCGGCCGCGCGAACCACATGTGGGACGTGACGGGCACCCTCCAGTCCGGCATGCCCGCGCTGGGCATCGACGCCTGGGACGACCCGGTCAACCCGGTGTTCGCCGAAATCGCCCCCGTCCCCGTCGAGATCGAGACCTGGGCCAGCCTGTACCTGGCGATCACCAAGAATCCCGAACGCGGCCACTTCACCTACGACTCCGGAAGCGACAGCGTGCGGCTCAACTGGGCAGAGGAGCAGGGCCGGCCGTCGATCGACGCCGCCAAGGCACTGTTCGACCGGATCAACGAGGCCAACGGCACGGTGTACCGGTACGACCTGTTCGGGGACACCAGGGCGTTCGAGAACCGGTTCACCTACCACCCGCTGGGCGGCTGCGTGCTGGGCAAGGCAACCGACCTGCACGGGCGGGTCGAGGGGCACCGGAACCTCTACATCACGGACGGGTCCCTCGTGCCCGGCTCCACCGGGGTGAACCCGTTCGTCACGATCACCGCGCTGGCCGAGCGCAATGTCGAACGAGTACTCGCCGAGGACATCCGGAAGGCGTGACCGGCGGAATCCGCCGGTCACGTCCGGGTGGGAGCTCACGTCCCGATACGGAGCCGCTCGTAGTGCGCGAGGCACCGTTCGTAGTCCGGGAGCAGCCCCGAATCAGCGGCCTCCCGCAGGCTCGGGGCGTGCCGGTCCTTGTCGCTGAGGACCGGTGCGCCACCGAGGTGTTCCTCCCAGGGCAGTCCCAACTCGGGGTCGAGCGGGTTGATGCCGTGCTCCGCGCCCGGGTTGTACGGCGTGGAGCACAGGTAGGTCATGACGGTGGCGTCTGCCAGCGACACGAAGGCGTGCCCCAATCCCTCGGCGAGGTAGACGGCCCGGTACTCCGAAGAATCCAGCCGGACGGCTTCCCATCGGCCGAACGTGGGCGAGCCGACCCGGACGTCGACCACGACGTCCAGCAACGCCCCTTGCGGGCAGTAGACGTACTTCGCCTGGCCGGGTGGCACATCGGCGAAGTGCACCCCGCGCACGACGTCTCGGGCGGAAACGCTGTGGTTGGTCTGGGCCACCCGCAGCGGGTGCCCCGCGACTTCGGCAAACTTCTCTTCCTGGAAAGGCGCGACGAACAATCCTCGGTGGTCCGGGAACGTTTTCGGGCTGAACTCGAAGGCGCCGGCGATTTCGAAACGACGAACCTGCACGCCTGCGAGCCTAGGTTTCGGCTGTACAGCTCGGTCGCTCGGGTACCTCCGGGGCGGACACTCCCGAGCGCGAACCGGGCTTTCCGTCGAATTTCACGGACAAGAAAGTTCCCGGACGCTTGCCGTTCGGCGAAAAACCCAGGTGGACTGTGAGGTCCGCGACAGACACGCTCCGACCGAACCTGGCACACTGATCTCACCGAAGCGTCCGCCGATTCGTCATCCGCACCAAGGAAGGCCGAAATCGGTAGTTTGAGACGCGAGCCCCCGCAGTACCACGTTGTGGGGTGGGCAGCGTCTGGGCGGTGCAGTACCGCCCGTCAAGCCCAGACCGGATCTTCCGGTTGGTAGGCCTCATGGCCACAGGAGGGACGCCGTGACCACCGTGAACGACCGCATTACCGCGTCTGCCGGCGCACCTGGCAGCGAGTTGACCAACGAGGAGATCTTTGCCGCGCACGAGGGCGGCAAGCTCACCGTGGACCTGTCGGCGCCGTTGTCGACCGCCCGCGACCTCTCGATCGCCTACACCCCCGGTGTGGCGAAGGTCAGTCGCGCCATCGCGACCGATCAGACGTTGGCCGACCGCTACACCTGGACCCAGCAGCTGGTGGCCGTTGTCAGCGACGGCACGGCGGTGCTCGGCCTCGGGGACATCGGCCCGCGCGCATCGCTGCCCGTGATGGAAGGCAAGTCGGCGCTGTTCAAGAGCTTCGCCGGGCTGAACTCGATCCCGCTGGTCCTCGACACCACCGACATCGACGAGATCGTCGAGACGATGGTCCGGCTGCGTCCGTCCTTCGGCGCCGTCAACCTCGAGGACGTTGCCGCCCCGCGCTGCTTCGAGCTGGAACGCAGGCTCGTCGAAGCGTTGGACTGCCCGGTCATGCACGACGACCAGCACGGCACGGCGGTGGTGACGCTGGCCGCCCTGCGCAACGCGGCCAAGGTCGTCGGGCGTTCGATGGACTCGATGCGAGTGGTCATCTCGGGTGCGGGTGCGGCCGGCGTTGCCTGCGCGAAGATCCTGCACGCAGCAGGTGTCGGCGAGATCGTCGTGACCGATTCGCGAGGAATCATCCACGACGGCCGGGAGAACCTCACTCCGATCAAGGAGGAGTTGCTCGGCTACACGAATCCGCGCGATGTGACCGGCGGCATCGGGGAGGCCCTCGACGGCGCCGATGTGCTGATCGGGGTCTCGGCCGGGCAGATTCCGGAGGAGCTGGTGGCGCGGATGGCCGACGACGCCATCGTGTTCGCGCTGTCGAACCCCGATCCCGAGATTCATCCGGAGGTGGCGGCCAAGCACGCGGCCGTCGTCGCGACCGGCCGCAGCGACTTCCCGAACCAGATCAACAACGTCCTCGCGTTCCCGGGGATCTTCCGGGGTGCGCTGGAAGCCGGCTCGAGGATGATCAGTGACCGGATGAAGGTGGCGGCCGCCGAAGCCATCGCCGCCGTCGCGGCCGACGAGCTCTCCGCCGACTACATCGTCCCCAGCCCGCTCGATCCCCGGGTCGCCCCCGAGGTCGTCGAAGCGGTGGCCAGAGCGGCCAGGGAAGACGGTGTCGCCACTGCTTGAGGTTGTAGCCCGAAAGATCGGGGCCCAGGTGAATTCGCTGGTGACAGCGATGTGCCTGGGCCCCGTTCGTGTTCTTTGAAGCAGAACGCGATCAGTTCGCGTTCTTGGCGTCACGATCGAGTGCGTCGTACGTCATACGAGAGGAGAAGAACTCACGACCATCGTGCAGGGTTGCCACGCCGCTTACCGGTAAGGTCGTCATCGCGGAACTCGCTGTGTCGCGCATCACTTCTCGCGACGTGGTCCGGCGATTTCGGTGGTGTGCCTGCTTGATACGGCCACTACGCAGGAGGGGTGCTGTTGACCGAGCGGAGTGAGCGGGACCGGCAAGCAGCCGGGCTGCTCGAGGCGCCTGGCGTGCGGGAGAGAGCCCGGTCCGTCTCGATCCCGGACGCCCCGGCCATGCTGAGCACGCACGACGGGACCGTCGTGCGTGCCACCGAGCAGGCCGGGCGGTTGGCGGGTCTGGACACTCCCGAGGCGCTGGTGGGCCGGAAGCTCGGAGATCTCGTCGTCCAGCGGGGTGCCGTCTCCTACCTGCACGGCACGCCGTCGGGCGTGGCGGTCCGCGCGCTCAGCTGGACGCACGAGGGGGACGATCGCCTGCGGGTGACCGTCCTGATCAGCGTCGAGGACCTGGTCGAGAGCCCGTCCGAGGTCAACGTCGTCCACTTGGCCGCGGAGCGCAACGGGCTGGTGGAGGCCCAGCGCATCGCACGTGTCGGCAGCTGGACCTTTTACTTGGAAACCGGTGAGTTCCATCGAAGTCAGGTGCTGGAGGAACTTTTCGCCCAATCGGATGACCCCGCTGGCCAGGAACCCCCTGACGACCACACCCGCGAGGACCTGTTCGCAGGCCTGCACCCCGAGGACCGGGACCAGCTCCGCCGGTTTCACGACGACGTGGTGGACGCTCCCGACGGGCATCTGGTCGAGATGGAAGTACGCAACGTCGCCGGCGACCGGGTGTTCCTGTGCACG
Source organism: Parasphingorhabdus pacifica (assembly GCF_054779195.1). Lineage (NCBI taxonomy): Bacteria > Pseudomonadati > Pseudomonadota > Alphaproteobacteria > Sphingomonadales > Sphingorhabdaceae > Parasphingorhabdus > Parasphingorhabdus pacifica. The sequence goes on along the minus strand of NZ_BAAGYS010000002.1, from coordinate 587,679 downwards.
GGGAGGGCCACCCGCGACCGTGCCGGTCGAGTGGAACTCATCCGGGGCACTGTGCAGGACGTCACCGAACACCACCGGCTCGAACGACAACTGCGCGACGAGCAGCGCAAGCTCCTCGACGCGCAACGCGTCGCACGGCTGGGCATCTGGGAATGGGATCTGGACACCAACGCGATCCGGCTGTCCGACCGGCTGCTGGAGATCATGGACCTGCCGGAGAACACCCCCCACACCTACGAGGCGTTCATCGAACGCGTCCACCCCGACGACCGGGAGCGGGTGAAGCAGGCCTGGCGCCCCCTGCTCCACGAAGGGCAGTCCGTCGAGATCGAACACCGCTATCTTCGTGCCGACGGAGAGGTGCGCATCCTGCGCGTGTACGGCGCGCTCATCGACGATGCCGAAGGCCGGACGCAACTGGTCGGAGCGGCCCAGGACGTCACGGAACAGCGCGCCGCCGTCACCAGGATGGAACGTTCCAGCCAGCGGTTCACCGACCTGGTGGCCGTGACGCCGGTGGGCATCGGCCTGTTCGACCAGACCGAGCGCCTCGTCGACGCCAACGACGCGCTGTGCGACCTGCTCGGCTACCGCCTCGAAGAGCTCCGGGGCATGACCGCCCAAGGCATGACGCACCCCGAGGAGCGCGCGGCCGGCCTGCACACCGGAACCGGCGAGCTGCCCGCGCACGGCAGCCGTCGGAAGGTGCCGCAACGGATACTGATCCGTTCCGACGGTGAGCCCGTGTACTGCGAGCTGCACATCTCGCTGTCGGTGCAGGACGACGGCACCCGATTCTGGCTGGTGGTGTTCCAGGACGTCACCGAACGCCGTCGCGCGGCCGAGGCGTTGCGCTACCAAGCCACCCACGACGATCTCACCGGACTTCCGAACCGGGCGGCGGCCAAGGGGTTGCTCGGGCGCAGGCTCGCCGGGAACGATGCCGCGAAGGTGGCCGTCCTGTTCTGCGACATCGACAACTTCAAGCGGGTAAACGATTCCTTGGGTCACGACGCGGGCGACGAGTTGTTGGTGGCCCTCGCCAGGCGCCTCGAAGGCGGCCTTCCGGAAGGTAGCACCGCAGCCCGCCTCTCCGGGGACGAGTTCGTGATCATCTGCTCGGACATCGATTCCGTCGGCGGCGTCGATTCGTTGGCCACCCGGGTCTCGGGCCTGTTACGCACGGCAGTGCCGGTGCACGGCCAACTCATCCGAGTATCGGCCTCGATCGGTGCCGCCGTCCCCAGCGGCACCTGTTCCGGCGGCGACGACCTGTTGAGATTCGCCGACGCGGCCATGTTCGAGGCCAAACGCCGGGGGGCCGGGAAGGTGTCATTGGCGAGCCCGGCCCTGATGGCATCCGCCGATCGGCAACTCCACCTGGAAGGACAACTGCGCGACGCGCTGAACAACGACGGTCTGGAACTGCACTACCAGCCGGTAGTCGACAGTGACGGCACCATCATCAGCGCCGAAGCTCTCGTGCGGTGGCCCCACCCCGAACGCGGGTTGTTGGCCCCGGACGCGTTCCTGCCGGTAGCCGAACAGGGTGACCTGCTGCGCGAACTGGACCGATGGGTGCTGCGAACCGCGCTGCGCGAAGCAGCGGAGTGGCCGACCTCCAACGGCAGGGAGATCGCCGTCGCGGTCAACCTCGCAGGGCTCGTGCCGGGTGGTTCCGATTTCGTCGACGTCGTCGCCGACACCGTCGCGGAGTCCGGCCTCGCCTGGAACCGGGTCGTGCTCGAACTCGTGGAGACGGCACTGGTCGACCTGCCCTCCCGAACCCGTCACGCGATGGGGGAACTGGTCGGGCGAGGCGTCCGGTTCGCCGTGGACGACTTCGGCACCGGCTACTCCTCGCTGGCCCGATTGAAGGATCTGCCCGCGCAGATCATCAAGGTCGACCGCAGCTTCGTCTCGGGCGTCGGTGGTGATGCCTCCGACTTCGCGGTCGCCAGGGCGGTGGTCGACATGGCCCGCGCGATGGGGCGGGAATGCGTGGCCGAGGGCGTAGAGACGGCCACCCAGTTCCACGTGCTCACCGGAGTCGGAGTCGGTGCCTTCCAAGGCTGGTTGTTCTCCCGCGCGATCCCCGCCGCCGATTTCCGGCAGCTCGTGCAGCGGGGACCGATGCGCATCCCACGCAGCAGCTGAGCCGCATCATGCACACCTCGCGGTGAGCAGCGGTTCGGACGGCAACGGTTCCCGAAACCACCGAGGCCGAGGGGCGGACACCGCGTTCCGTCCCTGCTCCCGCATGGCCCTGCGCAGTCGTAGCGTGAGCTGCAGCTCCAACGCTGCACCGCGGCCGGCACCGCCGTGGCCAGCAGGTTGCCGCCGGCTGCGCCCCGTGCGCAGAATCCGCGCCTGCGGGCATCCCCGTGCTCTCCGATTCCGTCAGGGGGCTTGCAGGCCGACGTAGGACTCGTAGGCCAGCAGGCTGGCGGGGTCGACGGCGCCTTCCACGGTGCTGCGGGCAAGCTCGGAAAGGTGGAGCCCGTTGGCGCGGGCGTAGCCGCGCAATAGTTCGAAACTTTGTTGCATGGTCAGCTGGCCGTGTTCGGCCAGGACGCCTTTGGCCTGTTCGATCACGACCCGGTGGTGCAGGGTGGCCTGTAGCTGCTCGGAGAGTAGTTCGCTGCGGCGCACCGAGCGTTGGTGCAGAAGGCCGACCGTGGCCACATCAGCCAGGCCTTGGCCCAGCTGGAGGCTGGCCTCGTTCACGCCGACCGGTTCGGTGTTGAGCAGCGTCAACGCACCCACAATGTCGTGGCGTAGCCGCAGCGGGACCGCAGCAGCGGCACGGAATCCGGCGGACATGGCGGCCTCGGTGAAGGCCGGCCAGCGGCTATCCTCGCCCACAAAATCGGAGCTGGACACCGGGGCGGCGTCCCGGATGCAGTCCTGGCAGGGCCCCTCGTGAGTCTGGATCGCGAAGAGCTCCAACAGCCGGGCGTCCTCGGAGGATGCGGCGGTGGGGTGCCATCCGCCACGTTGGTCGGACAGGATCACTCCGGCTGCGGTGACGTCGAGTAGTTCGGCGGCCCGCTCAGCCAGCAGGGTCAGAAAGTCCAGGAGGTCGAAGTCGTCGACCAGCGTGTCCGACAGAGCCACGAAGGTCTGTGCCAGCCGCTGCTCGTGGGCGTTGTTCGTCATCGTCGTCATGTCCTTCTCCACTACCTGGCCTGGGTCTCAGGCAGGTTTGTCCTCGGGCTCGTCGTCGGGGGCCAGGCGCAACTGCCGGGTCACGACCTGATGGGCCACGTCACTGAGTTCCTGCTGGTGGGTGTAGGCGTGAGCCCGCAGCCGCAGCAGGGCCGCCTGGGTGGTGACGCCGAGTTGGATCTGGACCATCCCGGAGGCTTGGTGGATCTCAGCGTGCGGGTCGGCGAGCCAGCTGGAGTCCTCGGTGGCGTGCCCGTCGAGCTCGGCCATGATCGTCGCGGTGGCCAGATCGGCCAGGATCAACGCGTCGGACACGCCCGCATCCGACATAGGGGTGGCCGTTTCGCGGTAGAGATCCAGCGAACCCAGCCCCACGACACCGATCTGCAGCGGGAACGAGAACACCGCCGCCGCCCCCAGATTCAGGGCGCCCAGGGTGAAACCGGGCCAACGGGTGATCTCGCCAGCCAGGTCTGCGATCAATACCGGGCCGCCGGATGTGAAGGCATCCAAGCACGGCCCTTCACCGACGGTGAGCTGGAGATCCTCCAGCCCAGCACTGACCTCGTTGGTGGCGTGCACCAGCCCCCGTCGGGTGCTCTGCCCGTCCCCGTCCCCGTCCCCGTCACCATCACCGACGGGGTGGTGACTGAGCACGGTGGCGCCAGCCCCGGCCACGGCCAATTCGGTCACGCACAGCGCGCCGAGTACGCTCATCCGCGCGGCCGAGCGCGGGGCGCTTTGCTCTTCGGCGAGCAGCTTGGCCCGCAATTGTGCGTGCCTGTCCTGTGGGGTCATGGCCTCCTCCGGGGCGGTATCTGCGCGAGGTGTGTGGCCATGCTGAGGTTGGAGCGGCCCCGCCAGCTGTTGGTTTTGAACCGACAAGGCCTGAGCCTTCCCCACGCCCGGGCGCGAAGATGACCTGCCAGTGGGGTGCCCCCACAGCTGCACCGTTAATCGCGCTGCAGCCGCTCGCCGGTACGGCTGGTCAGCCACCCGGCCACATCGATGAGTTTCATGTTCGTCTCCTGCGAGCTACGCACCAGCATCGCGAACGCGCCTTTGGCGTCGAGGCCGAAGCGTTCCATGAGGATGCCCTTGGCCTGGCCGATCGCATCCCGGCTGCTCAAGGCCTGGTGCAGCTGCGCGACGTGCTGAGACTCACCCAGAGCCATCGCGGCATGTGCGGCGAACAGGCTGCCCATAATTTGCGAGTCCGGGGTGAAGCCCTTCGACTCGGTCGCATACAAGTTCAGCGCCCCCAGTGTGCTCTCCCGGGCGAAGAGCTGGAAGGAGAGCATACTGCCGATCCCGTACGCGGCGGCGGCTGGCGCGAACCGCGGCCACCGATAGGCCTCTGCGGTGAGATCGTCGACGATGACGGTGTGCTCGTCCCACAACGCCGTGACACACGGACCCTCGCGGTAGGTGGACTGCAACTGGTCCACCTCGGCCACCGTCGTGGTGCTGGGGGTGTAGGAGACGATGCTTCCATCGCTGCGCAGCAACGACACCCCCGCGTGCTTGGCTCCGGGCACGGTCTGTACCGCCCCGGCCACGATCAACGCGAGCGTCTCCTCCTCGGTTCCCGTGCGGGAGCCACTCATCTCCTGCGCCGCGCTCGATAGCGCCGCCACCAATGCATCCCCGACCACGTCGTCCTCCGACATCGCCGGATCACCTCCAGCGCTTCGTTTCCCGAGTAGTCGCACCACTGCTGAACGACCCCATCTGTGTGTCCCCTGACGGGGCGCACATCCATTCTGGCATCCGTCATTTCACTGGCAACGGTCCGTTACCCTTCGGATTTCGTGGTGGTGGGCACTCCGAGTGGTTGCGTTAGCGTGGAACCGGCGGCTTGAGCTGCACGCCCTCCCCCGTATCTGGGTTGAGTAGCGAGCCCTTCCCCCGCCCGTGTTCCCTGCGCCCGCCTGTCTCCCGCGCGCTACCCGCCGCCGATTTCCGGCAGCTCATGCAGCGGGGACGGATGCGGGTCCCGCACAACAGCTGAGCCGCACCACGCGCAGCTGGCGGCGAGCGGCGCGTTCGAACGGAAACGGCTTACGAAACGACCGAGCCGAGGTACCGACCGCGCGGCGGTCGAGGCAGAGGGGCCGGACACCGAGTTCCGTCCCCCGTTCCGGTCCCTGTTCCAAGACCCTATCCAAGACCCAATTCCGGCCCTTATTCCGGCATGGCCCGGCGCAGCCGGAGCGCCAGCTGCAACTCCAACGCGCGGTCCGGGGCCTGCCAGCCTTCGCCGAGCAGCGTGCCGATCCGCTCCAGCCGTTGGGTCACCGTGTTGACGTGCACGTGGAGTGCCTGCGCGGTCCGCGTGAGGTTCGTCCCGCATTCGAAGTACGCGTCGAGGGTGTGCACCAAGTCGGTTCCGCGCCGCTCGTCGTACGTGATCACCGGGCCGAGCGTCCGCCCCACGTAGCCGCCGACATCGGCCCGATCACCCAGCAACACCCCGAGGAACCCGAGATCGGCCAGCGCCGCCCCGCCCCCGGCCTGGCCCAACGCCAGCATCGCGCGCACGCAGCGGGTCGCTTCCGCATAGCCCGTCACCAGAGCCCTGATCCCACCGTGCGGCCCCGCGGCACCCACCGTCACCGGACCACCGACAGCACCACCGAGTTCCCGGGCAAGCGACTCGGCGGCCCCGGCAGCATCCGCCACCGGAAGCAGCAGCACCGCATCGGTGCCGTGCGCCCCGGCCAGACCCCCCGCGCGAGTGGCGTGTCTGGACGCGGCGGCGGCCAGCCGATCCCGCGAAGTGGTTTCGGTGTGCGCCACCAGCACCACGTGCTCGGCATCCAGATTCACCCCGATCCGCCTGGCCCGCGCCAACAGCCCCGGCCGGTCGCGGTCGGGGGCCGTCAGCAGGTCCGCCACCAACTCGCCCCGCACCTTCTCCTCGGCCTCCGTGGCCGAACGCTGCAGCAGCAGGAGCAGCGCGGTGACCACGCCGGCACGTTCGAACAACCGGCGGTCGGCATCGGCGAGCTCCCGGCGGCCGGTCAGGGTGATGCTGCCCAGCAACTCCGAACCCGCCACCACCGCGCAGAGCCAGGCGTCCTTCCAGCGGGTGGCCCGGCCGCTCGACCGGGATCGCTCGACCACATCCGCCGGTGGCGACATCGGCCCGGCCCCCACCCGCACCAGCTCCGCGCCATCAGCGTCGTGCAGCACGATCCCGCCACCGAGAACGGTCGAGACGGCCGCCGCCACCTCCGGCACGTTGCCGCCGCGCAACACGAGGTCGGTGAGCCGGTCGTGAGCCTCCTCCGCCCGGTGCAGCGCCGCGCTGTGCTCGCGGATCGTCGCGTTCGCCGAGTTCAACTCCACCAGTGCGCTGCGGGTCTCCTCCAACAACCTGGCGGTGTCGATGGCGATCGCGGCGTGGTCGGCCAACGACGCCAGCAACGCGACCTCGTCCGGCGAGAAGTCCCGCGTGGAGCGGTCCGCCGCGTAGAGCACGCCGATCACCGAACTGCCGACCTTCAACGGAACCCCGAGGATGGCGACCAGCCGCTCGTCGCGAACCGCCGAATCGATCGCCTCGGTGTGGTCGAAACGCTCGTCGTCGAAGTACGACGGCGTCGCGTACGGGCGCACCGTCTGCGCGACCAGCCCACCGAGCCCCTCACCCATGCCCAGCCGCACCTGCTGGAACAGCGCCGAGACCGAACCGTCGGTGACCCGCATGTAGGTGTCGCCCGCGTCGTCGTCGTTGAGGCTCAGATACGCGACGTGGGTGCCCAGCAACATGCGGGCCCGATGCACGATCGCCCGCAGCACGGCATCCACGTCGCGAACCCTGGCCAGATCCCCCGCGGTTTCGAACAGCGCCGCGAGTTCCGCCTCTCGCCTGCGCCGTTCGTCGAGGGTGCCGCGCAACCGCAGCGCGAACGCGCACGCCTGCTCGACCCTGGCCAATTCGCTGCCCGTCACTCCGGACGTGCGCGCCCTGACCTGAACCCGGGCCAACTCCTCGCTGCTGGCATCACCGGCGAGGAGTTCGAGCAGGCCGAGCAAGTACTCGGACGTGGCTGGCACGGCTGTCATGTTCGCATCGAACCACCCGGCGTCACCGCGCGTTCGACGCGTCCACGGCGGAACGCGTGGCGGCGTCCCCGGATTCGTCGAACGAACTTCCCGCCGTCTCCTTCGAAACCAGTACCGCCACGCACGTGACGATCGAAGTGGCCGCCACGTAGAACGCGACCGGCAACGCGCTGTCGAACCGTTGCAGCAGCGCCGTCGCGATCAGCGGAGCGATGCCGCCCGCCAGGATCGACGCGAGTTGGTATCCGACCGACGCGCCCGAATACCGCACTCGGGTGCCGAACAGCTCGGAGAAGAAGGCGGCCTGCGGTCCGTACATCGCCCCGTGCAGCAGCAACCCGACCGTGGTGGCCGCGGTGATGGTGAAGAACGAGCCGGTGTCGAGCATGCCGAAGAACACGAACGCCCACGCCCCGGTCCCCAGCGCGCCGAATACGTAGACCGGCCTGCGCCCGACCACATCCGACAGCCACCCCCACAGCGGGATCGCGACGAAGTGCAGGGCCGAAGCGATCAGCACCGCGTTCAACCCCACCGACTTGGGCAGGTCGACGAAGTTGGTCAGGTACACCAGGATGAACGCGGTCAGCACGTAGTACGAGACGTTCTCCGAGAACCGGGCGCCCATCGCGATCAGCACCTGTCGCCACTGCTCCCGCACGACCTCGACGATCGGTGCGCGCTCGGGCTTGGTGTCCTGCTGCTTGGCTTTCTCGGCGGCTTCGAGGAAGACGGGCGATTCGCTGACCGCGAGCCGGATCCACAATCCGATGCCCACGAGCAGACCGGACAGCAGGAACGGGATCCGCCAGCCCCACGCGAGGAACGCCTCGTCGGACTGCACCGCGGCCAGCACCGCCAGCACCGCCGTGGCCAGCAGATTGCCGCCGGGTGCGCCCGCCTGCGGCCAGGACGCCCAGAAACCTCGCCTGCGGGCGTCACCATGCTCGGAGACGATCAACACCGCACCGCCCCACTCGCCGCCGAGCGCGAAGCCCTGCACCAGCCGGAGCAACGTCAACAGCAGTGGGGCGGCGAACCCGAACGCCGCGTAGGTCGGCAGCAGCCCGATGGCGAACGTCGACCCGCCCATCATCAGCAAGCTCACCACCAGCAGCTTCTTGCGTCCGATGCGGTCGCCGAAGTGCCCGAACACCAGCCCGCCGAGCGGCCTGGCGACGAATCCGATCGCATAGGTGGAGAACGCAAGCAGGGTCCCGGTCAGCGGGTCCGCCGCGGGGAAGAACAGCACGTTGAACACCAGCGCGGCGGCCGTGCCGTAGAGGAAGAAGTCGTACCACTCGATCGTCGTGCCGATGAGGCTCGCCCCGACCACTCTGGTGATCGAGGTGCGCGAATCGCTGCTGGACATGAGAAGACACCGTTTCCGTTGTCGGAGCCGGGTTCGCGGCCCGGAGGGGGCGGGAAGGTGATGCGCGCGGACCGGTCAGCTCGCGGTCCACGCACCGTCGACCGGGAGCGAAGCCCCGGTCACGTAGGCGGTGTCGGCACCGCACAACCAGCGCACCAACGCGGCGACCTCCGCCGGGTCGATGAGCCGTTTGATCGCGCTGTGCCGCAGGAACACCTCGTGCTCGACCTCGGCCGGGTCGAGACCGTGGGCTTCCGCCTGCGCGGCGATCTGCCCTTCGAGCAGTTCGGTGCGCACGTAGCCGGGATTCACGCAGTTGCTCGTGACCCCCCGTGCAGCACCCTCCAAGGCCGCGACCTTGCTCAAGCCCTCCAAACCGTGCTTGGCGGCGACGTAGGCGGACTTGTTGGGACTGGCGCGCAGGCCGTGCACGCTGGAGATGTTGACGATCCGGCCCCAACCCCGCTCGTACATGTGCGGCAGGCACCGGCGAATCAGCAGGAACGGCGCGGTGACCATGACCTGCTGGATCAGGTCGAACCGTTCCGGGGGGAACTCGTCGAGCGGCGCCACGTGCTGCAGCCCCGCGTTGTTGACGAGCACGTCGACCTCAACGGGCAGTTCCCGCAGGGCCACCGGATCGGCCAAGTCGACGGCATGCGCCACCCCGCCCGTCTCCTCGGCGATCGAGGTGGCCGCCTTCCCGTCGACATCGACCGCATGCACGGTCGCGCCGGCTCGGGCCAAGGCGCGGACGCACGCCGCGCCGATGCCGCCGCCCGCCCCGGTGACCATTGCGGACACCCCGCCCAGAAAAGTGGACTCCGTCGTCATGACCGGTCACGTTAGACACGCCACACCGGTCGGGCCATGTGGTCAACTCCCACACCAACCGCCGGACCGGTGTGGTGCGGTCACACCACCCGCAGCAGCTCCGCGACCCGGTGCCGGGGGAGGTCGATCAACCGCAGGTCCAGATCAGCGGGCCGCGGCGCCAGCTCACGGACGTGGTCGTTCGCTTCCCGCTTGGTGAAGGTCGAACCGTCCTGAGCGGCCTGGGCGATCAGCGCCTCCCGCCAGGTGTTGCCGAGCTTGCCGTGCACACGCTGCAACAGTCGTGCGGCCACGCCCGTACCGGTCGCGTGCGCCACCACCACGGCGTGCTTGGAATCGGGCGTGCTCCGGTGGAACCGCAGCGAGTACTTCGCGGCGACCAGCTCGGACAACGCCAGCTGCGACCGTTCGTCGACGATGTCCGGATGCTTGTTGGCAACGACGAAACCGACGTGTTCGTCGTTGCAGGCCAGCAACATCCGCAGCAACCACGGGCCGGGATCGGCGCGCAGGTCGAACGCCGTCGGGGCTTTCGGGCCCGGCAACGGGCGGGACCAGCCCGGTTCGCGCAGCGTCGTGAGCTCCGCCCCGAGCCGCTCGCCGACGACACCCAGGAACTCCTCGGAAGGACCGGACTCGTGGGACTCGACCGACTGCGGGCCGTGCGTGTAGATACCGGCCAGATCCTTCAACGCGAGCTTGCGGGTGCTCGAGGTCGGGCGGCACACGTAGAGATCGCTGGCGCTGCCGATGGCCTGGGCGCCGAAATAGCGGTGGAACGCGGGCAGGATCGCCTCGAACACCATGCCCAGCCGCAGCAACTCCTGCTGGACCTTGTGCCCGAGAGCAGGGCTGCGATCGCTGAAACCGTAGGCGATCAACACTCGGCCGTGCGAGCCAGCGAGGCATTCGGCGGCGCGAGCCGCGAACAGGCCGACGCCCTCCGGGGTGTAGGGCGGGTCGGTCACGACCACGTCGGCCCAGCCGGAAACCACCGAGGGCAGGCCGAACCGCAGATCGGCGTGCAGCGTGCGAATCCGGAAGTCGTTCCCGGCGGCCAGCGCGTCGATGTGGGCGAGGATCCGCTCGTCGACGTCCACCACGGTCACCGAGACCGACGGTTCGACCAGTGCCACCGCGAGCGAGGTCAGGTCGTGGTCGCCGAGGCACAGCAGCTTCGCCCCCCGCAGGTCGTAGTTCTCGCACATCCACTCGGCACGCCGGAGCACGGATTCGGCGGTGGCGGTGACGTGGTCGAGGGCGGCCGACGGTGCCGGACCGGCGTCGATGAACTCCCGCAACCGCCGCAGCGTTGCAGGGCGGTCCGTCGTGCCGGAGCGGAGTTCGTCCAGGGCGAACCGATCGCGGTAGGCGGCCCGGACGGCGGGCAGCAGGCGATAGGTGCCGTGTGCGGATTCGACGTCGGCACCGCACGCGGCGAGCAGTTCCTCGACCGAGCGGCGCGGTACGGCCGGGTGCCGGACGAGGTCCTCGAGCGTTTGCGACCCCTCGGCGAGCATGGCCAGCACGTGGCGCAACGGGCGGGCGAGTATGGCGAGGGAAGCGAGCAGTTCCTCGACCGCATCGCCACCCGCGGTCTCCGACGACACCGCGGGTTCGGACGACGCTTCGGGTGTCCGCGGAACTGCTGCGTGTGCCGCGGACTCGGCGTCGGGCGAGGAGCGGGAAGGCTGGGCTGTGTTCATCGACTGAACGTAGCGCGGAGACCCGCGGATTTGTCCGTGGGGAGGAGCGCGTCAACTTGGCTGTTGCGCAACCATGACCACCACCAAGATCGATTTCACAACCGGTGCGGCGTCGGGGCGGCCGCCGGCGCGCCACCGGCTTCCGAGCTGGCGAGGTACCGCGATCCGGCTACGCGCGGCGGCGGTGGACGCGGTGCCGCACGGCGGCGGAGATGTGGCGGGACGGCGGTGGACGCGAAAAGGTCACACGTCGGTCTCGGCGTGCCGCACGAGCCGATCGGCGCAGCTAGGGTCGGTCCGGCTCGAAGCGGCCGGCGATGGGCCGCCAGAAAGTAAGAGGGGGCTCGGTGATCGAGTTCCGGGCGGTGAGCAAGCATTACGGCGACGGAACGACGGCTGTCGAGGACCTCAGCCTGTCCGTCGAGTCGGGCACGATCACGGTGCTGGTCGGCCCGTCCGGCTGCGGCAAGACGACCCTGATGCGGATGGTCAATCGCATGATCGAACCATCGGCGGGATCGGTCCTGCTGGCTGGTGAGGACGTGCGTGAAGCCAATCCGGCGCGGCTGCGACGCGGGATCGGCTACGTGATCCAGCAAGCCGGACTCTTCCCGCACCGCACCGTGCTCGACAACGTCGCCACTGTGCCGGTGCTCGCCGGGCAGCGCAGGCGCCGGGCGCGACTCGACGCCGCCGGACTGCTGGACCTCGTCGGGCTCCCGGCCGAACTGGCAACGCGATACCCGGTGCAGCTCTCCGGCGGTCAGCAACAACGGGTCGGGGTGGCCCGGGCGCTCGCGGCGGACCCGCCGGTGCTGCTGATGGACGAACCGTTCAGCGCCGTCGACCCGGTCGTGCGGGAGAGCTTGCAGGACGAGCTGCTCCGGCTGCAGGCCGAACTCGGCAAGACCGTCCTGTTCGTCACCCACGACATAGACGAGGCCGTGAAGCTCGGGGCGAAGGTTGCGGTGCTGCGCCAGGGCGGCCGTCTCGCGCAGTACTCGCGGCCGGACGAACTGCTCACCGCCCCGGCCGACGATTTCGTGGCCTCGTTCGTCGGACGCGACCGAGGGTACCGTCGACTGTCTTTTGTGGAACCCGACGGGGTTCGTCCGGAGCCGGTGCAGACCGTGCTGCTGGGGAGGCGCCCGGGCGGCGACGATTCCCAGTGGTCGCTGGCGCTGGACGAGGACGCGCGCCCGCGTGGCTGGCTGCCACCACGAACCACGATCGACGGACCGGTCACCGAAGACGTGCTGCTGGCGGGCGGCTCCCTCTACGCCACGGGCACTTCGCTGCGGGGCGCGCTCGACGCGGCGCTGTCGGCACCATCGGGGCTCGGCGTCGTCGTCGACGGCACCGGCCGCTACATCGGAGTGGTCACCGCCGAACACGTGCTCGGTCTGATCGAAGCGCACCGGCAGAACCACGGCGGAAGAGCCGATCCGTGAACGCGCTGATCGAGTTCTTCGCGAGTTCCAGCAACCGGGAACTCGTCGTCGAGCAACTCGGCGAACACCTCTACCTCGCGCTGGTGCCGCTGGTGCTGGGTGTCGCCCTCGCACTGCCGCTGGGATGGCTGGCCCGGCAGGCCACCTGGTTGCGCGGGCTGCTGGGCGGCGCCGCGAACATCCTCTACACCATCCCCTCACTGGCACTGTTCGTGATATTGCCCGGAATCCTGGGCACCCCGCTGCTCTCACCGATCAACGTCGTCATCGCTCTCACCGCCTACACCGCCGCGTTGTTGCTGCGGCCGGTGGCGGAGGCCTTGGACTCGGTGCCCGCCCACATCATCGCCGCCGCGACCGCGATGGGATACCGGCGACCGCGACGCTTCCTCGCAGTGGAACTCCCGCTCGCCGCGCCCGCGCTGGCCGCGGCGGTGCGTGTCGCATCGGTCAGCAACATCAGCCTGGTCAGCGTGGGCGCACTGATCGGAATCGGTGGGCTGGGACGCCTGTTCACCGACGGATTCCAGCGCGACTACGTGCCGCAGATCGTGCTCGGCATCGTGCTGACCCTCCTGTTGGCGCTGCTCGTCGACCTCCTCCTCGTCGCGCTGTGGCGGTCGGTGACCCCATGGGCTCGCGCGGGGGTGAACCGGTCTTGATCGTCGAACTCTGGGACTGGCTGGGAGATCCGGCGAACTGGCGCGGCTCGGGCGGTCTCGCCGCGCAGGCACTCCGACACCTCTACTACTGCGTGCTGTCGGTGGGCCTGGCCTCGTTGATCGCGATCCCCCTCGGGCTCTACATCGGACACACCGGGCGGGGCGACGTGCTGGTGGTGGGTGTCGGCAACGCCATGCGGGCACTGCCGACGCTCGGGGTCGTGACGCTGTTCGTGCTGCTCTTCGGAATCGGGGAGGGCCCCGCGCTGGCAGGCCTGGTCATACTCGCGATCCCCGCGGTGCTGTCCGGAACCCATGCGGGCATCCGCAGCGCACCACCGGAAGCCGTCGACGCGGCGAGGGGGATTGGGATGACCTCGATGCAGCGGCTGTTCCAGGTCGAACTGCCCAACGCGCTACCCCTGCTGTTCGGTGGAGTGCGCAGCGCCATGCTCCAGGTGGTGGCCACCGCCGTGGTCGCAGCCTACGTGGGACTCGGCGGGCTCGGACGAATCTTGCTGGACGGCTTGAAGGTCCGGGACTACCCGCAGATGGCTTCGGCCGCACTCGTCATCGCGGCGCTGGCGGTCCTGCTCGATCTCGCGCTCGCGGCGCTGGCGCGCCGGATGGTGCCGCGCGGGCTCGTGCTGACCGCCCGAACCGCTCGGAAGCAGGAGGCAGTGGGTTGATCAAGCAATCACTCGGGTGGGCAACCGCTATCGTGGCGGCATTGGTGCTTTCGGCGTGCGGACCGCGAGAACCGTTCGACACCGCCGGAACCGATTCGGTGGTGGTCGGATCAGCGGACTTCGCCGAAAGCGAGCTGCTCATGGAGATCTACGCGGCGGCGTTGCGCAGCACCGGAGCCGACGTCGAAACCAGAGGCCGCATCGGTGCCCGCGAACTGTACGTCGATGCCGTGCGCAGCGGGGAGCTGTCCGTGATCCCGGACTACACGGGAAACCTCCTGCAGCACGTCGATCCGGCGGCGCAGGCCACCGGATCCGAGGAGGTGTACGCGGCGCTGCGGGAACGGCTCGGCCCGGGCCTGCGGGTGTTGGAACCGTCACCGGCCGAGGATTCCGACGTGCTCGCCGTGACGCCCCGCACCGCCGAGTCGGGCGTGCGGTCGATGACCGATCTCGGACCCCGCTGCGGGGAGTTCGTGCTCGGGGCGCCTGCCGAGTGGAAGTCGCGTTGGGAAGCCCGAATCGCCGAGGTGTACGGCTGCGAGTTCGAGCGGATCCGCAGCGTGGAAGCGGGCAGTGTGACCGTGGACGCGCTGACCAGTGGGAAGATCCAGGTGGCCAACCTGTTCACCACTTCCTCGGCGATCGAGGCGAACGACTTGGTGGCGCTCGACGACCCCCGTGAGATGTTCCCGGCCCAGAACGTCGTGCCGCTGGTGGGACGCGGTGAGCTGGACCAGACCCAGGTGGACGTGCTCGACCAGGTCTCCCGGGCGCTGAGCACCGAGAAGCTGGCCGAACTCAACCGGCGGCTCGAGGTCGACAAGGAGAACCCGGCCGACGTCGCCGAGGAATTCGTCGCCGAAGCCGGAATATGATCAACGGAGTGGCTGTCGGAATCTAATAATAGTGCCTATCCGAGGCGGACGTCGCATTCACGTCCGAATGCGTCCGCTCGGAGGTGGATTCGTGCCCAGTTGTGGCTCGTTGGTGTGATGCCGCGCGCCGATGTCGAGGATAAGTGCGATGGTGTTGGTCGCTGATCGTTGATGGGAAGGAAGACCGGCAGCGTGCTTGCCCATTTTGGATCGGCGCAATTGGAAGTGAACGCCAAGGATGGGATCTCGTATGCGTACTTCTGTTCGTCTTCTGGGCGTTGTCATCGCGGCGACTGGTGCGATGGCGATGAGCGCCCCTGCGTTCGCCGTGGACAAGGGCGACAACGACAAGCCGAGCATCACCAACGAGAGCGAGGGCGGTGACGGCGGCGACGGTGGTCTGGGGCTCAACGTCCTGTCCTGCCTGAACGTGATCAATGCTCTGGGCGACACCAGCCAGGAGTGCAACGCTGGTGCCGGTGGCTCGGGCGGCGACGCGGCGACCTCCGTGGGCGGCGGCGACTGATACGCCGAGAAACGCCACTAGAGAAGAGTGTCGGCTCCCGCCGGGGGCCGACACTCTTGTCGCGGCTACCGGAACGCGTTTCCGCGAGTGCTCCGCCGGGCGCGAAAAAACTGCATGAATTCTTCCGGGAAGATCCTCGGGATTGCCGGAATCGGTTTCCATGCTCCGTGCATCTACGTTCGATCGGGGTACTTGGTGTACCGATAGTGGTACTCGGAATGCTGATCCGCCGGTGTGCTGCAAAGGTGAATTCACTGATCGGTAATCATGGGTCGCGGGGACCCTGGGCTCGAGCCCATTCCGATCCGGCACTGGAAGTAAGTGAACCCAAGGATGGGATCTCGTATGCGTACTTCTGTTCGTCTTCTGGGCGTTGTCATCGCGGCGACTGGTGCGATGGCGATGAGCGCCCCTGCGTTCGCCGTGGACAAGGGCGACAACGACAAGCCGAGCATCACCAACGAGAGCGAGGGCGGTGACGGCGGCGACGGTGGCACGGGTCTGAACCTGCTTTCCTGCGTCAGCTTGGTCAACCTCCTCGGGGACACCAGCCAGGAGTGCAACGCCGGTGCCGGTGGCTCCGGCGGCGACGCGGAGACCTCCTTGGGCGCCGAGGGCTGAGTTCCGCACTGTCCTGTCGGGGGACGGGTGCCGGCCTCTCGCGAGGGGCCGGCACCCTTGTGCTGTCCGCCGCTCGTCCCGCGCGTCTGGCGGATGTGCTGCCGGGCTGCGTCCGCATCGTCACCTCAAGCACGTCCGCTGATGCGTGCGGTCAACTCGGTCGCAGTTCGCCGCACCTGCTCGGCCAACTCCGGCCAGGTTCGCGCACAACCGCGCCCGCGCCCAGCGGGCGACTCCTCGGCAGCGCCGTCGCACACGTGCCGGAACGTCGTGCTGATCGAGGCGGTCGGTCTCCCGTCGTGGTCGAAGACCGCGCAAGCCACCGAGGCGAACCCGTCGGTGACGAAACCGTCCTCGACCGCCCACCCCAAGCGCTTCTCGACGGAGAGCAGCCTGCGCAGCTCCGGCAGGTCGCGCGGTCCCCGGACGGTGCGGCGGACGAAACTCGTCGCCGACGGCAGCACCGCCCGGACCTGGGCGGCAGGCAGGTTCGCGAGAATCGCCCGACCGGAGGCGGTCAGCGGCGCGGGCAGCCGAACACCCACGTCGGTCACCAGCGTCTGCGGCTGCACGGGGCGTTCCTTCAGCAGGTACAACGACTCGCCGCCGTGCAGAACGCCGAGATGCGCGGTGATGCCCGTGTCGTCGACCAGCCTGCGCAGCAGGGGACCGGCGAGTCGTTCGAGTGGCTCGTGCCGGAGGTACGCCGAACCCAGCTCGAAAGCGGCAACCCCCAGCCCGTAGCGCCGCTCCTCGGGCAGGTGGGTGACGAAACCGGCGGAGAGCAGCTCGGACAGCAGGTGGTACGTCGTCGAGCGCGGCAACTCCAGTTCACGGGCGAGTACCCCGGCCGAGACCGGGCCAGGACGTTTCGCCAGGGCCAACAGAACGGCCAGGCCACGACGCAACGCCGGAACATCACTGCTGCCGCCCACCGCGGTCCTCCTCGCTCGCTCCGTCCGACCGGCCACTCGCCCCGACGCCCGTGAACCGCGACGCGGAACCAGATCGGGTGGCTCGGCTGTCCACGGACCGAGTGCGCCACGACCGCCCCCGAACGTCTGGTATTTCAGACGCTCTCACCCTATTCGGGCTTCTGCCGCAGGGCTCAACGCGCTGGTATGGACACATGGTGGACAACATGGAACACGTGCCGGTCGGGCCCGAACCGCTCGTGGCGGAGCAGGTGGTCCGAGTAGCGCGCGCCGGTGCGCGAGTGCGCCTCACCGCCCTCGCCGAAGACCGGATCGCCGCCACCCGCGAACACGTCGACGCGCTGGCGACGGCCGACGGCCCCACGTACGGCATCTGCACCGGATTCGGCGCGCTCGCCGTGCGCCACATCCCACCGGACAAGCGGACCCGGCTGCAGCAGGCGTTCGTGCGATCACACGCCGCCGGCGCGGGCAACCCGGTCGAGCCGGAAGTGGTTCGCACCCTGATGCTCCTGCGGCTGCACACCATCGCGACCGGGCACACCGGGGTGCGCCCGGAAACGGCGCGCTGCCTCGAAGCGATGCTCAACGCGGACCTCGTTCCCGTGGTGCACGAACACGGCTCGCTCGGATGCTCCGGCGACCTCGCCCCGCTGGCATCGGTGGCCCTCGCGCTCACGGGCGAAGGAGAGGTGATCGACAGCTCCGGAACACCACACCCGGCAGCCGAAGCGCTCGCCCGAGCCGGGATCGAACCGGTCGTGCTCGGTGAGAAGGAAGGTCTCGCACTCACCAACGGGACCGACGGGATGCTCGGGATGCTGGTGCTGGCCCTGCACGACCTCGCGGCCCTGCTCGACGTCGCGGACGTGGTCGCCGCCATGAGCGTCGAAGCGCTCCTCGGCACCGATCGGGTGTTCGCCGCGGACCTCCAAGCACTGCGGCCACATCCCGGCCAGGCGGTGTCCGCGGCGCGGATGCGAGCGGCCCTCGCCGGATCACCCATCGTCGCCAGCCACCGCACCCCCGACTGCAACCGGGTGCAGGACGCCTACTCGCTCCGATGTGCACCCCAGGTGCACGGGGCCGCGCGCGACACCCTCGACCACGCCCGAACCGTGGCCGAACGGGAACTGGCAGCGGCCATCGACAATCCCGTCGTGCTCGGCGACGGCCGAGTCGAATCCAACGGAAACTTCCACGGTGCCCCGCTTGCGCACGTGCTGGACTTCCTCGCGATCGTGCAAGCCGACGTGGCAGGCATGGCGGAACGCCGCACCGACCGGATGCTGGACGTAGCCCGCTCGCACGGCCTTCCCGCGTTCCTCGCCGACGACCCCGGCGTGGACTCGGGACACATGATCGCCCACTACACCCAGGCAGGTCTGGTCAGCGAACTCAAGCGCCTCGCCAACCCCGCGTCCGTCGACACGATCCCCACCAGCGCCATGCAGGAAGACCACGTGTCGATGGGCTGGTCGGCGGCCCGCAAGCTCCGCACCAGCATCGACGGACTCACCACCGTGCTCGCTGTCGAACTGGTGACCGCCGCACGAGCCCTGGACCTGCGTTCGCCCCTGCACCCGGCACCGACAACCGGCGCGGTCCGAGACCTGGTGCGCACCCGCGTGCCGGGCCCCGGTCCGGACCGGCACATGGCACCGGACATCGCCGAAACCGAGGAACTGATCCGGACGGGCGCCGTAGGGCGGGCCGTCGCCGAGCACCTCGACAGGAGGCAGTCGTGAGCAACGCCAACACCGTGCGGGCTCCGCGCGGAAGCACGTTGACCGCGCGGAGCTGGAGCACCGAAGCACCGCTGCGGATGCTGCAGAACAACTTGGACCCGGAAGTGGCCGAACGCCCCGAAGACCTCGTCGTCTACGGCGGCACCGGCAAAGCGGCCCGCAACCAAGCCAGCTTCCGGGCGCTGCTGCGGGAACTGACCGTGCTCGCCGAAGACGAAACCCTGCTGGTGCAGTCCGGCAAACCGATCGGGGTGCTGCGCACGCACGAATGGGCGCCCCGCGTGCTCATCGCCAACTCGAACCTGGTCGGCGACTGGGCCAACTGGCCCGAATTCCGCAGGCTCGACGCGCTCGGGCTGATGATGTACGGCCAGATGACCGCGGGCTCCTGGATCTACATCGGAACCCAAGGAATCCTGCAAGGCACTTACGAGACGTTCGCGGCCGTGGCCGAACGCCGCTTCGGCGGCAGCCTCGACGGTACCCTCACCCTCACCGCCGGACTCGGCGGCATGGGCGGTGCACAACCCCTCGCGGTCACCATGAACGGTGGGGCAGCGCTCATCGTCGAATGCGATCCGGAACGGGCGAACAGGCGCCGCCGCGCCGGATACCTCGACCGGATCGCCGAGGACCTGGACGCGGCCGTCACCGAGGTCCTGGAAGCCAAGCGGCAACGCAGACCGCTGTCGGTGGCGGTCATCGGCAACGCCGCCGACATGATCCCCGAACTGCTGCGGCGCGGTGTACCCGTCGACATCGTCACCGACCAAACCTCCGCCCACGACCCACTTTCCTACCTACCGTCCGGTGTGGACCGCGAAGACTGGGCAGGCTACGCGGAGCGGAAACCGGACGAGTTCACCGACCGCGCGCGCGAATCCATGGCCGCCCACGTCGAAGCGATGGTGGGTTTCCTCGACGCGGGAGCGGAAGTCTTCGACTACGGCAACTCGCTGCGCGGTGAAGCCAGGACAGCGGGCTACGGACGCGCGTTCGACTACCCCGGCTTCGTGCCCGCATACATCAGACCACTGTTCTGCGAGGGCAAAGGCCCCTTCCGGTGGGCGGCGCTGTCCGGCGACCCGGCCGACATCGCCGCCACGGACCGGGCGATCCTCGACCTCTTCGGCGACGACGAACGCCTGGCCCGCTGGATCCGCCTCGCGGGGGAACGAGTGGCCTTCCAAGGACTTCCCGCCCGAATCTGCTGGCTCGGCTACGGACAGCGCGATCTGGCTGGACAACGGTTCAACGACATGGTGGCCAGCGGTGAACTGGCCGCCCCCCTCGTGCTCGGCCGGGACCACCTCGACTGCGGATCGGTGGCCTCGCCCTACCGCGAGACCGAGGGCATGGCCGACGGCTCCGACGCCGTCGCCGACTGGCCGATGCTCAACGCGATGGTCAACACCGCGTCCGGCGCCACCTGGGTGTCGTTGCACCACGGCGGTGGCGTCGGCATGGGCCGTTCCCTCCACGCCGGGCAGGTCACCGTGGTCGACGGGAGCCCCCTGGCGGCCCGAAAACTGGAACGGGTGTTGACCAACGACCCCGCCACCGGCGTACTGCGGCACGTCGACGCCGGCTACCAGCGAGCCGGCGAAATCGCCGACCAGCACGGTCTGCACATCCCGGTACGCAGGAACGACGACAATCCCAGGACTACGTGACGCTGCGAGGTGCTGATGCTCCCGGACCACGGGTTCGACACCCCCTCGGAACTGCTCGGATCCATCGACGACGTCGGCGCCGACCAGCGCCGCGGCGGGTACTCGCGGCACGTCTTCGACCCCGCCGAACGCGAGCTCCGCGACTGGTTCACCGAACAGGCCGGACGACGCGGACTGCGGGTGATGACCGACCACAACGCGAACATCTGGGCCTGGTGGGGCGATCCCGGCGCGGACGCGGTCGTGACCGGCAGCCACCTCGACTCCGTACCCGGCGGCGGCGCGTTCGACGGGCCGCTCGGGGTGGCATGCGCGCTGACCGCCGTCGACCTGCTCCGGGCGGACGGATTCACCCCACGCACACCACTGGCCCTGGTCGTCTTCGCCGAAGAGGAAGGCGGCCGTTTCGGCGTTCCCTGCCTCGGGTCGCGGCTGCTCACCGGCGCGATCACCCAAGAACGGGCCAACTCGCTCCACGACCGCGACGGGGTGAGCTTCGCGGAAGCGCTCAACTCGGCGGGATTCGAACCGCGCCACACCGGGCCGGACCCGGCGGCCGTCCGGCGCATCGGCCGGTTCGTCGAACTGCACGTCGAGCAGGGACGAGGACTGGTCGACCACGGCAGACCGGTGGCGGTGGCGTCGGCCATCCTCGCCCACGGCAGGTGGCGCTTTCGGTTCCACGGCGAAGGGAACCACGCGGGCACCACGCTGCTCACCGACCGGCGCGACCCGATGTTGCCCGCAGCGGAACTGGTGCTGACGGCCCGGCGCCTCGCCCGAGACGTGGAAGGAGCACGTGCCACCGTCGGGCGTCTCGTCGGCAACCCCGGCGGAACCAACGTCATCGCGTCCAGCGTCGACGTGTGGTTGGACGTCCGAGCTCCGTCCCCCGGCAACCTCGTCGCCGAACTCGTCGGTCGGGCTCGGGAACTCGCCGCGACGGAAGGCTGCGCCGTAGAGTTGACCGAGGAATCCCGCAACGAAACCGTGCGGTTCGACCCCGCACTGCGGGACGACCTCACGGCCCTCCTCGACACCGCACCCGTGCTCCCCACCGGTGCGGGCCACGACGCCGGAATCCTCGCGGCCGAAGTACCCACCTCGATGCTGTTCGTGCGCAACCCGACCGGCGTGAGCCACGCCCCCCAAGAACACGCCGAACCCGCCGACTGCGACATAGGCGCCGAAGCACTCGCCCGCGTCCTCGAACACTGGGCGGGGTGACCACATGAAGACACGCACGTACTGGTGCGACTGGGCATGGCTGCCCCACGGGCCGGAGCCCGACGTGCTGATCGAGATCGACGAGCACGGCACCTTCAGCCGGGTGGCCCCACTACAGGACCGCCCACCGGCGGCGTCCCACCTGCCGGGCATGACACTGCCCGGTATGGCCAACGGTCACTCGCACGCGTTCCACCGCGCGCTACGCGGACGCGCCGGTGGCCGGGGAACCTTCTGGACCTGGCGCGACCGCATGTACGAGGTCGCGGCCAAGCTCAACCCCGACAGCTACCACCGGCTGGCCACCTGCGTGTACACCGAAATGGTCCGGTCCGGGATCACGTGCGTCGGCGAATTCCACTACCTGCACCACGCTCCCGGCGGCGCCCGCTACCGGGACCCGAACGTGATGAGCGCGGCACTGGTGCAGGCCGCCCGGGACGCGGGCATCCGACTCACCCTGCTGGACACCTGCTACCTCACCGGCGGGTTCGGCCAACCCGTCGACGGCGTGCAGCGGCGCTTCGCCGATCCCGACGTGCACGCGTGGGCCGAGCGGCTCGCCCGGTTCGCGCCGGACGGTGCGGGGACGCGGCTCGGAGCGGCCGTGCATTCCGTCCGGGCCGTGCCACCCGAAGCGATCCCCGTCGTTCGGGACTGGGCCGAACACCACGACAGCCCACTGCACCTGCACCTGTCAGAACAGCGAGCCGAGAACGACGCATGCCTGGCCGCGCACGGCCGCACCCCTACCGAACTGCTCGCCGAACACGGGATCCCCGGACCGCGCACCACCGCCGTGCACGGAACGCACCTGTCCGCCGCCGACGTGCGCCTGCTCGGCAACAGCCGTACCGGGGTGTGCCTGTGCCCGACGACCGAGGCCGATCTCGCGGACGGGATCTCCCCGGCGACGCGACTCGCCGAAGCGGGCGCGGTGCTTTCCCTGGGCAGCGACGGGCATTCGGTGATCGACCCGTTCGCGGAGTTGCACGCGGTCGAAGCGTCGATGCGGCTGCACACCGAAACCCGCGGCAATTTCAGCGTCGACGAACTGATGACGATGGCGGCCTGCGCCGGACATCGATCGCTGGGCTGGCCCGATGCCGGACGGATAGCCATCGGCGCACGCGCCGACCTCGTGGGCCTCGATCCGGAAAGCCCACGGATCGCGGGCGTCCCACCCGCGGCCGTACCGGCGGTGGCCCGCGGTGACGACGTCCGCGACGTGATCGTCGACGGCAACCACGTCGTCCGGGAGGGTACGCACCGCTGCGTACCGGATGTGGCTGTCCGGCTGCGGGAAGTGATCGCCGACCTGTTCTGAACGCGGCGCTCGCGCACCGCCGGGCCACCACGCCCGGATACGGCACCGGCCGCACGCACCCATCGACATCCCAGCCCATCGACGACCCAGCCCATCGACGACCCAGCCCATCGACGACCAGCAGGGGAGTGGTCACCGGATCATGGCCAGCACCGTTATCACCGGCATAGGCGAACTCACCACCCACGACCCCGAATCGGGAAAACTCGCCGACGCCGCTGTCGTCGTCGACGGTGAGCGCATCGCGTGGGTGGGTTCCAGCGCGCGGGCACCCGAAGCCGACCACCGCGTCGACGTGGCCGGGCGCGCTATGCTGCCCGGTTGGGTCGACAGCCACACCCACCTCGTCTTCGCCGGAGACCGGACCACCGAGTTCGCCGCCAGAATGGATGGCCACCCCTACCGCGCGGGCGGCATCGCCACCACCGTCGAAGCGACCCGCTCGGCCACCGACCGCGAACTGGTCGCCAACCTGCGCCGCCACATCACCGAAGCCGTCGCCCAAGGCACCACGTACGTCGAAACCAAAACCGGCTACGGGCTCACCGTCGCCGACGAGCTCCGCGCCGCCACCTTGGCGGCGGGCGAAGCCGACGAAGTCACCTTCCTCGGCGCACACCTGGTGCCGCCCGGCCACGACCCCGACGAATACGTCGACCTCGTGCGCGGTCCCATGCTCGACGCCGTCGCGCCGCACGTCGCCTGGTGCGACGTGTTCTGCGAGCAGGGCGCCTTCGACGCCGACCAGTCCCGACAGGTGCTCGACGCCGCGGCCCGGCACGGACTGGGACTGCGGGTGCACGGAAACCAGCTCGCACCAGGGCCGGGCGTGCGGATCGCGGTGGAACTCGGTGCCGCCAGCGTGGACCACTGCACCCACCTCGAACAGTCCGATGTGGACGATATCGCCGCGTCGGATACCACCGCGACCCTGCTGCCCGCCTGCGATCTGTCCACCCGCCAGCCACTGCCGGACGCCCGCGCTCTCCTCGACGCTGGGGCCAGCGTCGCACTGGCCACCAACTGCAACCCCGGCTCGTCCTACACCACGTCAATGGCCTTCTGCGTGGCGACGGCCGTCCTGCAGATGCGGATGAGCGTCGACGAGGCGATCCTCGCGGCGACGTGGGCCGGCGCCAAGGCGCTGCGCCGCGAATCCGGCGAGGGCGCGGTCGGAAGTATCCGCCCCGGTGCCCGCGCGGACCTCCACGTCCTCGACGCACCCAGCACCACCTGGCTGGCCTATCGCCCCGGCGTGCCGATGACCCACGCGGTGTGGCGTGCGGGCACCCGCGCGCGCTGAACCCGCACCCCCGAGTTTCTGCACCGGCCACCGGTGACCACGCAGCGCATTCGACTCACCGAGGGGCCTGCTGCGCCTTCAACGCGTCCAAAACCACCCGTACCAGCGGATTCTCCTCCCGGCCGCGTTGCACGGCGGCGAAAACCCGGCGAGTCGGTGGCTGCCCCGCCACCGGTCGCACGCACACCGAACGCTCCGAGCCGATCGCCGTGCGCGGCACCAGAGCCACCCCGGTACCGGCAGCCACCAACGCCACCACCGCGTGGAAATCATCCGAAGTGTGCGTGATGCGCGGAACGAACCCCGCGTGCTCGCAACACACCTCCGCCACGGCGCGGCACGGATTGCCCGGCAACGGAGCGATCCAGTCCGCATCCCGCAGGTCCGACACCGCCACCTCCGGGGCCTCGCACAACGGATGGCCCGGCGGCAGCACCACGTCGAACGGCTCCGAATAGAGCGGATAGCGACTCAACCTGTCGGTGTCGGTCTGCAACGTGGAGCTGTACTCCATCGAGATCGCCACATCGGTTTCGCCCGCCAACAGCATCATCAGGCTGGTGTGCGCCTCCGCATCCCGCACCAGCACCGACACACCCGGTGACCGCTCCCGCAACATCACGATCATCGGAGCCACCACCTGCGTGATCGCGGAGGCGAACGATGCGATCTCGACCTTTCCCACCGAACCCGAAGCGCACTCCGCCAAGCTCGCCTCGGCCCGCTCCAACTCCGCCAACACCGCCTTGGCATGCCCGACCAGCAGCTCACCCGCCGCAGTCAGCCGCACCCGGCGGCCCTCGCGCGCCAGCAGCGACTGGCCGGCTTCATGCTCCAACGCTGTCAACTGCTGCGACACCGCCGACGGCGTCAGGTGCAGCGCATCCGCCGCCGCGCGCACCGTGCCGTGATCAGCCAGCGCGCGCAGCACCAGCAGTCGCCGCGGATCGATCACCGCACACCAGCGCTCATCCGGTCGCGGGCGGCGACGAACGCCCGCACCGCACGTTCCACGTCCTCCGGCGAATGCGCCGCCGACATCTGTGTGCGGATCCGCGCCTTGCCCTTCGGCACCACCGGATACGAGAAACCGATCACGTAAACGCCCTCCGCCAGCAGCAGATCCGCCATCCTGGCTGCCTCGGCGGCGTCCCCGATCATCACCGGAATGATCGGGTGCGAACCCGGCAGCAGATCGAAACCCTCCTCGATCATCCGCTGCCGGAACAACGTGCTGTTGTCGGCCAACTTCCGCCGCAACTGCGGCTCGGAGCCCACCAGGTCCAGCGCGGCCAGCGACGCGGCGACGATCGAAGGCGCCAACGAATTCGAGAACAGGTACGGACGTGACCGCTGCCGCAACAGCTCCACGACATCGGAGGGCGCGGACACGTATCCACCACTGGCACCGCCCAACGCCTTGCCCAACGTCCCCGTCAGCACGTCGACCCGATCGGACACCCCGAACAGCTCAGGCGTTCCCGCACCCGTCGGACCGGTGAATCCGACCGCGTGCGAATCATCCACCACCACCATCGCCCGGTACCGGTCGGCCAGATCGCAGATCTCGTCCAACGGTGCCAGGTACCCGTCCATCGAGAACACGCCGTCGGTGACGATCACGCGGTGCCGCGCATCACCGGCCTCGGCCAGACGCCGTTCCAGATCAGCCATGTCCCGGTTGCGGTAGCGCGAACGGCCCGCCTTGCACAACCGAACCCCGTCGATGATGCTCGCGTGGTTGAGCTCATCGGAGATCACCACGTCGCGCTCGTCGAGCAACGTCTCGAAAAGGCCCCCGTTGGCGTCGAAGCACGAACTGTACAGAATGGTGTCCTCGGTACCCAGGAACTCCGACAACCGACGTTCGAGCAGTTTGTGCGGTGCCTGGGTACCGCAGATGAACCGCACCGACGCCATCCCGAAACCCCAGTCGTCCAGCGCCTGTCTCGCCGCCGCCAGCAGCGCCGGATGATCCGCCAAACCCAGGTAGTTGTTGGCGCAGAAGTTCAACACCTCCGAGTCGGAAACCCCGACCCGGGCGCGCTGTGGGGAGTCCAACACCCGCTCCTGCTTGTGCAACCCGGCCGCGCGGATCTCGGCCAGCTCCGCGCGGACATCGTCGACCAGCGTGTACATCTACCGCACCGTCCAATCCAGGATGACCTTGCCGCACCGGCCACCCCGTGCGACCTCGAACGCCTCGTCGTGCCGGGTGAAGGGGAAGCGGTGCGTGATCACCGGCGCCAGGTCCAGCCCCGACTGCAGCAGCACCGACATGGAATACCAGGTTTCGAACATCTCCCGGCCGTAGATGCCCTTGATGGTCAACATCTTGAGCACCACCGTGCTCCAGTCGACCGCGAAGTTCTCGGCAGGCAGCCCGAGCACCGCGATCCGGCCACCGTGGCTCATGTTGCCGATCGTGTCCCGCAACGCCGACGGATGCCCCGACAGCTCCATGCCCACGTCGAAACCCTCCGCCATGCCCAGCAGCTCCTGGGCCCGCGCGATGCTGGTCTCGGCGACGTTCACCGCCAGATCCACCCCGAGCCGGCGGGCGAGCGCGAGACGGTGCTCGCTGACGTCGGTGACCACCACGTGGCGAGCACCCGCATGCCTGGCCACCCCCGCGGCCATCAAACCGATCGGCCCGGCACCGGTGATCAACACGTCCTCGCCGACCACCGGAAAACTCAAAGCCGTGTGCACCGCGTTGCCGAACGGGTCGAATATCGCGGCCACATCGGGATCCACGTCCTGCCGGTGCACCCACACGTTCTGCTCCGGCAACATCGCGAACTCCGCGAACGCACCATCCCGATGCACACCGAGACCACGGGTGCGTGCGCACAGGTGCCGTCTGCCCGCCCGGCAGTTCCGGCACTTCCCGCACACCAGATGACCCTCTCCGCTGACCACGTCACCCACCGCGACCTGCTCGACGGCCGAGCCGACCGCCACCACCTCGCCCGCGAACTCGTGACCGACGACCAGCGGTGTGTCCACCGTCCGCGACGCCCAGTCATCCCACGACGCGATGTGCAGGTCGGTGCCGCAGATCCCCGTCCGCCACACCCGCACAACCACGTCGTCGGGGCCCGGAGCGGGATCCGGCAGTTCGGTCAGTTCCAGCCCCGGCGCCGGCGAGGTCTTCACCAAAGCGCGCACCTTGCCTCCGATCGTCCGCCCGTCGCCGAGGTCTTCGGCAACGGCCGTCCCGGAGTCTCACCCCCGCGGAGCTGAACGGTCCATCACGACTTTCTGCACTGGCACGTAAGCACCGCTGCACAACCCCCAGCTCGCGGTCGGCGCGGCGGCCGGAGCAAGGGAACCTTTCTGTCACATGTGGAAGAAAAGTTCCCTTGCTCGCACCTACCAAAAAGCCGGGGCAGACAAGGCCTGCCCCGGCTTTCGCTTCCCTGTTCAGGCGAGGGCAGCCTGGTTGCCGCCCCCGTAGGAGGTGGCCAGCGGGTATGCCGCTCGGACGGTGCGCTGCCGCTCGACGGCCAGGCAAGTGACGCCCAGGCCCAGCAGTGCCCAGAACACCAGCAGTGCCACCGATCCCAAACCGGAGACGTCACCACCGGTCAGCGTCGCGCGCAAACCGTCCAGCGCGGGCCCCACGGGCATCGCCGCCGACAGCGTCCCCAGCACACCGGGCACCGCCGAAACGAACCCGTTCGCGAGAACGATCAGCGCGACGAGCATCGACACGAAACGTCCCGCGCCACCGAGCGCGCCCGCCAGCGCCTGGTTGACCGCGGTGAACGCGACAGCGGCCAGTGCACCGATCCCCGCCGTCGCGAACCACTCACCGACCGCGAGTTCCCGCGACCAGCCGAGTACCGCGGCCACCAGCACGCCCTGCACCACGGCGATGCCGGCAGGCAGCGCGAAGTGGCGCAACGCCAGCACGAACGACGAGCGGGTCGACCCCAGCATCCTCGCGGGCATCGGGCGCAGCACGAGGAACGTGGCCAGCGCACCAGCCCACAACGCCAGCACCGCGTACACCGGCAGACCACTGCTCCCGAAGCCCACGGCCGTGCCGTTCGTGGTCGCCACCGGGCTGGCCACCACGTCGGAGAGCTTCTCCCGATTCTCATCCGAGTAGGCGGGCAGCTGCTCCACGGCCTGCCCCAGTCCGGAGGAGAGCTCACCGGAACCGTCGCTGAGCTTCCGCGCACCCGCGGTCAAACCACCGATTCCGGTCGAGAGCTGACCAGCACCGTCGGCGAGCTCGGTAGCGCCCCCGTGGAGTCGGGAGATGCCGTTGTGCAGCTCCGCGGTACCGCCGTCGAGCTGGGACGCGCCGTCAGCGAGCTGGTCGACACCATCGGCCAGGGCGGGCAGGCCGCCACCGGAGTCGGGGGTCCGGCCGGCCATCTTCTCCAGCCCACCGGCGACCCCGCCACTGGCCTGGGAAACCTGCCCGGCACCCTCGTTCAGCTTCTCCGCGATCACGGCCTGCACCGCGAGCTTGTTGCACAGCGGCAGAATTCCCGGCGGGCACTCCTTCTGCATCTCCTTGAGATTCGCCGAGAGGGTGCCCAGGCCGGAGTGCAGCTCGTTCACCCCGGCCGATTCCTTGGCGGCGACATCGGCCAACGTCGCCGACTGTTCCGGCAGCTGAGCGGTCTGCTGACGAAGCTGCTCCAGCCCCGACGCCAGTTCCGACGTGCCGTCGGACAGCTGAGCCGCACCGCCGTCCAGCTCGCCCAGCCCGTCCGAGAGCTGACGCGAACCCGCAGCGAGCTGCTCCGCACCGTCGGCGAGCTGCCCGCCGCCGTCCGCCAGCTCCTCGGCGCCGTCGGCCAGCGACTTCGCACCCGCGGAGGCATCACCCAGCTTGTCGTTGAGCGTGTTGAACCCGACGAGCACGTTGTCCAGATAGGTCGTCGTGAGCTGGTTGCTCAGCAGTTCCGCCGCCGTACTGGTCACGTACTTGTTGATCGCTCCGTCGGCCAATTTGCCACGCTCGCCGGTGGTGACATCGATCTGCGCGCGGTGTGACTGCGCCGGATCGCGGGAGAACGAAGTGGCCGCTTCGGAGAAGTTCTCCGGGATCGTCACCACCGCGACGTACTCACCGTCCTGCAGTCCCTGCTCGGCCGTTTCCTTCGTGGCGAACTCCCACGAGTAGTTGCTCTTGATCTCGTCACCGACGAGCGTCGCGGAGAGCTGCCTGCCCAGCGGGGCGAGCTGACCATCCACCTCCACCGGCTCGTCGTTGTTGACGACCGCCGCCTTGACGTCCTTGAGTCGGTCGTCGGTGCTGCCCAACGACCACGTCAGCAGCCCCGCGATCGCCAATGGAACCAGGAGCAGGCCGAGTAGGGAGACAAGCGGTAACGGGAGGAAGGAGGACCGGCCGGCACCGGAGCCGCGCCGCATCGTGTTCTTCAGTGAACTCACAGCAATACCTCTGCTTTTCTAGCGCGTCACGCCGGTCAGGACGCCGGAAACGGCCTCCCGCGGGTCGTCGCGAATGTCGGCGAGGGCCACGGGGCGAGCTGCGGGCAACAGGTCACGCACCTCCGAGGAACCGGTCGTGCCCGCGACCACGGTGAGCACGTTCCCGGCCTCGGTGAGCAGCCGCCGGATCTCGGCGCGCTCGGTGGGGGCCGATGCGCGGTCGGTCCGGTCGAGGACCAGGATCCGGGGCGCTTCGGCGAGCGCCGCGCGCACCGCCTCGGCTCCACCGGTGCCGAGGTCGACGTAGGCGACGCGTGAGCGCACCGCGGCAGCCCGAGCCGGCAGTGCCAGCCCCAGCACTTTCAGCTTGCCGCTGTCGGGCTTGACCCTGCCGGACAGGGTCAGCAGCAATGCGCTGACCGCGGACTCGTCAGTTCCGCGCACGACGTGCGTGCCCCGTGCCGCAACCGTGAAACCGACCTGCCGGAACAGCCGCTGCCCGGAGGACGGTTCGGTCAGCGACAGCCCCTCGCACGCGATCGCCGCCTCGGAGCCTGGGTGCGGCCAGTCGGCGAGCGCCAGTTCGTCGCGCAGGTTCTCGCCCTCCACGTCGAACGACGGCAACTTCCGGTCCAGGCCGCGCGGTATCCACCACGCCTTGTCGTCGAGCACGGACAGCACCGCCGGTACCAGCGTCATCCGGACGACGAACGCGTCGATGAACACGCCGACCGCCAGGCCGAATGCGATCGGTTTGAGATTCGCGTCGCCCGATGGCACGAACGCCGCGAACACCGCGAACATGATCACGGCGGCGGCGGTGACCACCTTCGCCGACGAGACGAACCCGGAGTGAATGCTGCCGCGAGCATCACCCGTGTGCACGTACTCCTCGCGCATCCGGGACACGAGGAACACCTCGTAGTCCATCGCCAGTCCGAACAGAACACCCATCAGCACGATCGGCATGAAGCTGATCACCGGACCGGTCCGGGCCACGTTGAGGAGCTCGGCCAGATACCCGTCCTGGAACACCAAGGTGATGATGCCCAGGGAGGCCCCGATGCTGAGCAGATAGCCCAATGCCGCCTTGACCGGGACCGCGATCGACCGGAACACCATCGCCAGCAGCACCAGCGACAGGCCCACCACGACGATGCCGAACGGCAGCAGCGCGTCGGCGAGTTTGTTGGAGACGTCGATGCCCACAGCGGTGAAACCGGTGACCGAGATGTCGATGCCGTACGTGTCCATGAAGTGCCCGTCCAGCGAGCGGATTCGCTCGACCAGCTCCTTCGTTTCCTCCGAATTGGGGCCGCTCTCGGGGATGACCTGGACGATTCCGGTGTCGGCGGTGGGGTTCGGGCTCGCCATCGGAACTTCCGCGACCCCGTCGAGCTGCTCGATCTCACCCTTGAGGTCGTTCATCAACCCCAGCGGATCAGTACTGGTCACGATGTTGCCGGTCACGATCAACGGGCCGTTGTGGCCTTCTCCCAGGTGCTCCGCGACAAGGTCGTAGGTGACGCGCGCCGGCTCGTCCTCGGCCAACGCACCCGCGTCCGGAAGCGCCAGCCGCAGTCCTGCGGCGGGTACCGTCGCCAGGCCGAGTACGGCCACCACGGCGACGATCGTCACCAGCGGGAACCGGGTCGCCGCGCGGACCCAGCCGCTGAAGAAGCGGTCGCCCTTCGGCGTGCTCCGCTGATCCGCTCGCCTGCGCCGACCGCCCGGCCGCAAGCGTGTCCCGCCGAAGCCCAGCAGTGCGGGGACCAGCGTGAGCGAGACGACCACGGCGATACCGACGGCGACAGCGGCGGCGACACCCATCGTGGTGAGGAACGGGATTCCCGCGACACCGAGTCCGACCAGCGCGATCATGACGGTGAGCCCGGCGAAGATCACCGCTGAGCCCGCTGTGGCGACCGAGCGGGCCGCCGCCTCCTGCGGGTCCGCGCCACCGGCGAGTTCCTGCTGGTGTCGGGAGATGATGAACAGGGCGTAGTCGATGCCCACCGCCAGGCCGAGCATCAGAGCGAGCAGTGGTGTCGTGGCCATGACCGGGGCGACGGCCGTCGCCAGGAAGATCAGCGTGGTCGACACACCGACCCCGATCAGGGCATTCAGCAGTGGCATCCCGGCGGCCAGGAAGGACCCGAGGGTCACGGTCAGGACGATGACGGCGAAGACGAGCCCCAGTACTTCGACGAGGCTCGCTCCGGGCATGCTCTGGCTGTAGAGCGGGCCGCCGTGGGATACCTGTGAGTTTTCCGGCAGCCGGTCGTCGAGGGATTGGGCGATGCCCGCGATCCGGTCCTTGGTGGCCTGGTCGACTGTGGACACCTGCTCGGTGAGCTGCACGGCGATCAGCGCGGCCGAGTCGTCATCGCTGACCGTCCCGCCGAGCTCCTCGTTGTACGGGGAGATCACCGAGGCCACCGGCTCCAGGGCGGCGAGCTCGTCGACGGTCTCGCGCACCGGTTCCTCGACCGCGGGATCGCGGACCCCGTTCTCTCCGGGGGAGGTCACGATGATCTGGCCGGAAGCGCCGCTGGTCTGGGGGAAGGTGACACTGAGCCGGTCGAGGGCTTCCTGCGACTCCGTCCCGGGGATGGACACGGTGTTGTCCAGGCCCTGGTTGAGCGCCAGTGCGGCGCCGCCCGCGACGAGCAGCACGAGTATCCAGATCGTCAGGACGGTCTTTCGGGCGGCGTACGCCACCCGACCGAGTGAGTAAAGGAACGAGGACACACCACACTCCTGTCGCCGGAACGGGGGAAGTGGATACGACCCTGTATCCGATACGAGAACGTATCTGATACAGATGTGTATCCGATACGGGGGTGTATTCGCCCTATGATGGTGCGGTGGAACCGCCGATGACGGCGGTCAGTCACACGGCCGTCCACGAGCCGCGAGGAAGGAAGGCATGGTGGCAGCGATCAAGGGCGACCCCGCAGCCCCGGGTGATACCCGAACGGTGCCCGACGCGCCGGAACAAGACGGCGGTGCACGCGAAACCGCTCGGCGAACCAAGACCCGCGAGCGGCTCATGGACTCCGCATACCGGCTGTTCTCCGAACACGGCATCAACGGCACCTCGATCGAGGCGATCGCCGACGACGCCGGATTCACCCGCGGCGCCTTCTACTCCAACTTCGGAAGCAAGATCGAGCTGTTCTTCGCCCTGACCGAGCGGGAGAACCAGACCCGCCTGGACACGCTGCGCGACCACTTCGCCCGCATCGTGAAGTCGCTCGAATGCGTCGACGGCGAACCGGGCGAGGACCTCATCGAAGAGGTGATCGCCGACATCCTCCGCTCGCAGACCGGCACCCGGCAGTGGTGCCTGATGCTCAGCGAATTCCGGCTGCTGGCCATGCGCGACCCCGCAGTCGCACCCCGGTTCCTCGACAACACCCGCGTGTTCCAACGCCAGCTCGCCGACATACTGGAAACCGCGGCCCGATCGGTCGGCCTGCGCTTCGTCATCGATCCGGTGCACATGACGCAGCTGCTGACCGACCAGTACGAAGCAGCCATGCAGGAGGCAATCCTCGCCGGTGCGGAAGATTCCGAACTGACCACCCGAGAGACCGTCATGCACACGTTGCCCGCGTTGGTGCGTAACCTCACCGAACTGACCGGCTCCGAGAGGACCGAGCGCTGAGAACGCGGGGTTCGCCTCAACGCTGTGCCGAACTCCCACGTGCTGCGGTGGGGAACAAGCCGTCCGGTAGCCGAGCCCGACCCTCCCGCGCACCGTGCGAAACGGGAGAACCAGGCCGGTCGTTACCGATCGTGAACGCTCACTCGTCGTCGGCGTCGTCGCGGGCCATGAAGGTCGCCAACCGCTCGGCGGCGTCCTCGAACTGCGGGTTGAGGTCGACGAAAACTCGCATCCGGTCGGCGACCCACGCCAGGGTCACCTCCTCGTCGCCACGACGCTCTTCGAGCTCCTCGATGCCACGGTCGGTGAAGTACACCGCATCCTCCTCATTGTTCCGGCCACTTCGCCTCCCGACGAACCGCGCGGTCGCCGAGGGCACGCTGCTGCGCAGAACTGTAAGACAGCGTCCGCCGCGAAGGAACGCCGCTGTCACCCCGCGGCAGCCAACCGCGTGCCCCCGGCGTCCCCAGAGGTGACAGCAAGGGAACTTTTCTTCCACATGTGACAGAAAGGTTCCCTTGCTCGCACCGCGATGCGCCCGTGGGAACGACGAAGGCCGCCGGCTCCTGAAGGAACCGGCGGCCTCGTTCGCTGTTGTGAATCAGGCGAAGGCGCCCTGCACGACCTCGGCCTGCTCCACATCGTGAACGGTCTTGAGACCGGTCGCCGGGGCGGCCATGGCCCGCCGCGAAACGCGCGTGATGCCGGTGAGCCGCTCGGGGAACAACTCCGGCAGCGACAGACCCAAGAACGGCCAAGCACCCTGGTTGGCCGGTTCCTCCTGCACCCAGCGCACGTCGTTCGCGTTCGGGTAGCGCTCCAGCAACCGGCCCAGCTTGCGGTGGGGCAGCGGGTACAGCTGCTCCAACCGCACGACCGCGGTGTCGTCGTGACCCTGCTTCTGCTTCTCGTCGGCCAGCTCGTAGTAGAGCTTGCCGGTGCACAGCACGATCCGGCGAACCGACTCGGGATCCGGCTGCGACGGGTCGTCGATCACAGAACAGAACTTGCCCTGGGTGAAGTCCTCCACCGGGCTGGTGGCGGCCTTCATCCGCAGCATCGACTTCGGCGTGAACACCACCAGCGGACGGTGGATGCCATCCAACGCATGCCTGCGCAGCAGGTGGAAGTAGTTCGCCGGTGTCGACGGCATCGAGACCGTCATCGACCCCTCGGCGCACAGCTGCAGCCACCGCTCGATGCGGGCGGAGCTGTGGTCCGGGCCCTGGCCCTCGTGGCCGTGCGGCAACAGAGCCACCACATCGGAACGCTGGCCCCACTTGGCCTCACCGGCCGAGATGAACTCGTCGATGATCGACTGCGCGCCGTTGAAGAAGTCGCCGAACTGCGCCTCCCACACGACCATGGCGTTCGGATTGGCCACCGAATAGCCGTACTCGAAGCCCAGCGCGGCGAATTCGGACAGAGCCGAGTCGTACGCGAGGAACTTGGCCTGGTCATCCGAGAGGTTCTGCAGCGGCGTGTATTCCGAACCGGTCTTGCGGTCGATCAGTACCGAGTGCCGCTGACCGAACGTGCCACGCCGGGTGTCCTGCCCGGTCAACCGGATCGTGCGCCCGTCCATAGCCAGCGAACCGAACGCCAGCAGCTCACCGAACGCCCAGTCGATACCGCCCTCGTCGGCCATCTTCGCGCGGCGCTCCAGCACCGGCTTGATCCGCGAGTGCGGCGTGAAACCGTCCGGCAGCGTCAGGTGCGAGTCGGCGATCCGTTTGACCACCTCGTGCGGAACCGCGGTCACCAGTTTCACCGGGATGGCCTGTTCCGCCTCCACCGACGGGCTCGGCTCCGGCGGGTGCTTCTCCAGCTCGCGGACCTCGTTGAACACGTGCTCCAACTGGCTCGCGTAATCCTTGAGCGCCTTCTCCGCTTCCTCGACCGTGATGTCACCGCGCCCGATCAAGGACTCCGTGTAGGTCTTGCGGACGCTGCGCATCTTGTCGATCGCGTCGTACATCGTCGGCTGGGTCATCGACGGGTCGTCGCCCTCGTTGTGGCCACGGCGCCGGTAGCAGACCATGTCGATCACGACGTCCTTGCCGAACGTTTGCCGGTACTCGACGGCCAGCTTGGCCACCCAGACGCAAGCCTCCGGGTCGTCGCCGTTGACGTGGAAGACCGGCGAACCGATCATCTTCGCCACGTCGGTCGAGTACTTGCTCGAGCGCGAGTGCTCGGGAGCGGTGGTGTAGCCGACCTGGTTGTTCACGATGACGTGCACCGTGCCGCCGGTGCGGTAACCGCGCAGCAACGAGAGATTCAGCGTCTCGGCCACCACGCCCTGACCGGCGAACGCGGCATCACCGTGCAGCAGCACCGGCAGAACGGTGAAGCCTTCCTGGCCCTTGTCCAGAATGTCCTGCTTGGCGCGGACGATGCCTTCCAGTACCGGGTCCACGGCTTCCAGGTGCGACGGGTTCGAAGTCAGCGACACCTTGGTCTCGCCATCGCCGAACATCCGGAAGTACTTGCCCTCGGCGCCGAGGTGGTACTTCACGTCACCCGAGCCGTGCGCCTGCCCCGGATCGAGGTTGCCCTCGAACTCGCGGAAGATCTGCGCGATCGGCTTGCCGACGATGTTGGCCAGCACGTTGAGCCGGCCGCGGTGCGGCATGCCGACGACTACCTCGTCGAGCTCGACCGACGCCGACGAGTCCAGCACCGCGTCCAGCAGCGGCACGACCGTCTCCGCGCCCTCCAGCGAGAACCGCTTCTGGCCGACGTACTTGGTCTGCAGGAACGTCTCGAAGGCCTCGGCTGCGTTGAGCTTCGACAGGATGTACTTCTGCTCGGACTGTTCCGGCTTGGTGTGCGGCCGCTCGACCCTCTTCTGTAGCCACTCCCGCTCGTCGGGTTCGAGGATGTGCATGTACTCGACGCCCATCGTGCGGCAGTACGAGTCACGCAGCACACCCAGCACGTCGCGCAGCTTCATGTGTTCCTGGCCGGCGAAACCGCCGACGGCGAACTCCCGGTCCAGGTCCCACAGGGTCAGGCTGTGCGAGAGGACGTCGAGGTCCTCGTGCTTGCGCTGCCGGTAGTTCAGCGGGTCGATGTCGGCCATGAGGTGGCCGCGAGTGCGGTAGGCGTCGATGAGCTCCAGCACCCGGGCGGTCTTGTCGACCGCGCCCTCGGGGATGTCCTGCGTCCAGCGGACCGGCTCGTACGGAATCCGGAGCGACGTGAAGATGTCGTCGAAGAACCCGTCTTCGCCCAGCAGGAGCTCGTGGACCTTGCGCAGGAAGTCACCGGATTCGGCGCCCTGGATGACCCGGTGATCGTAGGTGGAGGTCAGCGTCACGATCTTGCTGATCCCCATGTCGACCAGGGCCTTCTCGCTCGCGCCCTGGAACTCCGCCGGGTAGTCCATCGCCCCGACGCCGATGATCGCGCTCTGACCGGCGGTCAACCGCGGCACCGAGTGGTTGGTGCCGCTGGGACCGGGGTTGGTCAGCGAGATGGTGGTGCCTGCGAAGTCATCCGCCGTCAGCGCGTTGTTGCGCGCCTTGCGGATGATGTCCTCGTACGCCTGCCAGAACTGCTGGAACGTCATGTCCTCGCAGCTCTTGATGGAGGCGACCACCAGGTTCCGCGCCCCGTCCTTGCCCGGGAGGTCGATGGCCAACCCGAGGTTGACGTGCTCCGGGGTGACGACCGCGGGCTTGCCCTTGGC
This sequence comes from Parasphingorhabdus pacifica, assembly GCF_054779195.1. Lineage (NCBI taxonomy): Bacteria > Pseudomonadati > Pseudomonadota > Alphaproteobacteria > Sphingomonadales > Sphingorhabdaceae > Parasphingorhabdus > Parasphingorhabdus pacifica. Next base: position 550,706 of record NZ_BAAGYS010000002.1, on the reverse strand, counting down.
GTCCTCACCGTAGTGGCGGTTCATGCCGGGGAAGTCCCGCAGCGCACGGACCAGCGCATAGCCGATCAAGTGCGTGAAGGAGATCTTCCCGCCCTTGTTCCGCTTCAGGTGGTTGTTGATGACGATGCGGTTGTCGAACAGCAACTTGGCCGGCACCGCGCGCACACTGGTCGCGGTGGGGACACTCAGCGACTGCTCCATGTTCTTCGCGATCGCCGCTGCGGGGCCACGTAGGGCCTTGGCCTCCTCACCCGGCCCTGCCTGCTTGACCGGCGAGGCTTTCGCGGCCTCCTGCGGAGAGGGCTTCGCCTTCGATTCGGTTCCCGACTTGCTCGGCGCAGAGGCGTTACGGACCTGTCCGTTGCTCTCGCTCGTGCGGGCAGTGGCGGCCGTCGCGGTGGGAGCTGCTGCTGCTGCAGCAGCGGGCTTGTCAGTGGCTGCCTGGCCCGGCTTGTAGTCGGCGAAAAATTCGTGCCACGCCGAGTCTACGGAAGTAGGATCTTGGAGATAGTGCTCGTACATCTCCTCGATCAACCACTCGTTGGGGCCGAACTGTGACGCAGGGCTGCTGCTGGACACGGTTGGCGTTCGCCTCGATCCATCTGCTCGTAATTTTCAGACATGCTCACCTCCCAGGCTAACTTCTTGCCGGTCGGCTGACGCAGACACCAGGGACGTACGACACACCAGTTAGTTCACAAAATCGATCAGGATACGCCGAAAATCGAGAATTTTCCCTCGATCGCCTCCTGTGAACTTGGCCTACTGTTCGGTAACATTAGTGCTTTTTTGGTGCTGCGAGCTGCCTGCCTTGTCCAGCCGCATATCGCCCGGGACCGCCGAGCGCGTTTCACCCCCGCCAGCCCCGCGTCCCATCGCCGACCAGCGGAATCACCGAACGGACATTGCCGGTCACCACGGGTGACAGGACGGTCACAGTCCCGCGGCGGAAGCACCATCCACCGGCGCATCCGACACCCGCCACGACCTCGCGTAGTGACCACCGGCGGCGAGCAGTTCCGAATGCGTGCCCTCCTCCACGATCCGACCGTCCTCGACCACCACGATGCGATCCGCCCGGGAGGCCGTCGCCAATCGATGCGCCACCACGAACGTCGTGCGCTCGGTCGCCACCCGCTCGCCCGCGGTCACCACCATCGACTCCGTCGCCGGATCCAGCGCCGCCGTCGCCTCATCCAGCAGCAACAGATCGGGCTCGACCAGTTCCGCACGCGCCAACGCCACCAACTGCCGCTGCCCGGCGGACAGCCCACGCCCGCGCTCACCCACGTCCTGGCGGAACCCATCCGGCAACATCGTGATCATCGGCAAGGCGCCCACATCACCCGCGGCCGCCTCGATCTCCGCACGCGTGGCATCCGGGCGGCCGTAAGCGATGTTGCCCGCGACATCACCCGCGAACAGGAACCCCTCCTGCGGCACCACCGCGAGCCGGTGATGGAAGTCCTCCAGCGGATAGTGGCGCACATCCACCCCATCGACGAGCACCTCGCCCTCCGTGGCGTCGTAGAACCGCGCCAGCAGCTTCACCAGCGTCGACTTGCCCGCACCCGTGGCCCCCACCAAAGCCACCGTCTCCCCGGGGCAGGCCCGCATCGACACATCCCGCAGCGCGAACCGTTCGGTGCCCGGATAGCGGAACGAGACGTTCCGCAACTCGACCTCACCCTTGAAGTGATCCGGAACCGCTACCGGATCGGAAGTCTCCGGGACCGACGTGGGCGTGCGCAGCAAATCACCGATCCGCCGCAAGCCGACCCTGGCCTGCTGATAGCTGTCGAACACGCCGGACAACTGCTGCACCGGTGAGAAGAACAAACCCAGATACAACAGGAAGGCCACCAGCACGCCGGGCGTCAGCGTCCCGCCCGCCACCCGGGCCGCACCCACACCCAGCACCATGGCCTGCGCGAACTCCGACAGGAACGTCACGAACGGAAAATACGTGGCGATGTAGCGCTGCGCCCGCAGGCGCGAACGTCGATACGCGTCACTGCGCTGCGCGAACATCCGCGCCGTGTGCCGCTCCCTGCGGTGCGCCTGCGCAATCCGAAGCCCCGACACGTTCTCCTGCATGTCGGCGTTGACGGTGCTCACCCGCTCGCGCGCTTCCGCATAAGCCGTCACCGACACCCGCCGGAACAGCACGGTGGCCACCACCAGCACCGGCAACACGGTCAACGCCACCAGCGCCAACGACAGATCAGTGACCAACAACGCACCCGCGATCCCGAAGATGGTCAGCACGCTCACCACAGCCGTGGCCAACCCCGTCTGCAGGAACGACGAGAGCGCATCCACATCCGTCGTCATCCGGGTCATGATCCGGCCCGCCAGCTCGCGCTCGTAGTAATCCAAGCCCAACCGCTGCAAGTGCGCGAAACTGCGCAACCTCAACACGTACAGCAACGTCTCGCCCGTACGAGCCGTCACCACCGTCTGCAACCGGATCAACAACCAGCCACCGCCGACGATCGCAGCGCCTGCCGCCGTCACCGCCAGCAACGCCGTCGAACTGCCATCGCCGACACCACCATCGACGCCGAACCGCACCAGCGACGGCAACGCGATCGACGTGAGCGCATCACCGGTGACCAGCAGCACCGTCAGAACCAGGCCCCACCTGATCGGCCGGAACAACCCCGCCAACCGAAACCGCGGATCCGGCGCCGTCGCATCGAACTCGTGGAGCGACGGGCGATCCTCGGCAGCCGGCAACCGCCGAAGTCCCTCGACCAGCTCCTGCGTGGGCGGTTCGGCGCCCGCACCCCGCACGACCTCCGCTTCGGCACCCGAAACATCCCCGGGCCACAGCTCCGGAGTCGTGCCACCTGCCTCCTCGGAACCAGGCCGGGCACGGTCGATCGACTCGCCGGAACCAGCCAGCAACGAACGGAACAGCACGCACCGGTCCTCGAGTTCCTCCTGCGTGCCGCAGTCGACCACCCGGCCCTCGTCGAGCACCGCGATCCGATCCGCCAACCCCAACGTCGATCGCCGATGCGCGATCAACAACGTCGTGCGCTGCTCGGTGACCGAATCCAGTGTGTCGTGAATAGCCGCTTCCGTCGTCGGATCCACCGCCGACGTCGCATCGTCCAGCACCAGGACCCGCGGATCCGACAGCAAAGCCCGAGCCAACGCCACCCGCTGTCGCTGCCCACCGGACAAGGTCAACCCACGCTCGCCGACGAGCGTGTCGTAACCATCCGGCAGAGCCTCGATGAACTCGTGCGCCTCGGCGGCGCGCGCGGCCCAGGCCACCTCCTCCTCCGACGCCTCCGGACGCCCGTACGCGATATTGCCCCGAATCGTGTCCGAGAACAGGAACGCCTCCTCGAACACCACCCCCACGGCCGCGCGCAGCGAATCGAGCCGAAGATCGCGGACGTCATGCACCGCATCGGGCGGTCCGATCCGGATCCCGCCCTCCTGCACGTCGTAGAAGCGGGGGAGTAGCAGCGACACCGTCGACTTCCCCGAACCGGCGGACCCCACCAGCGCGAGCGTCTCGCCCGAACGCACCCGCAGCGACAGTCCCCGCAACACCGGCTGGTCACGGGTGTAACCGAACCCGACCTCGTCGAGCTCCACCTCCAGCGGGCCCTCGGGAAGATCCACCGCACCAGGCTCGTCCCGCACATCCGGGCGGGAATCGATCAGATCGTTGATGCGCTCCACCCCCGCGCGGGCGAGCTGCGCCTGGATCATCACGCTGGCCAGCATCCGAGCCGGTCCCGCCAGCATCGCCATGTAGCCGGTGAACGCCGCGAACGTCCCCAGCGTCACCTGGCCCTGCATGGCCATCCAGCCACCCAAGCCGAGCACACCCACCTGGCCGGCCGAAGGCAACGCCGTCAGACTCGCCGACGGCGTCGCCGTCATCCGCGCGGCGCGCAACCGGGCGGCGAACAGCCGTCGAGCGCCCTTCTCGAGCCGCGCGACCTCCCTGGCCTCCTGGCCGAAGCCCTTGACCACCCGAACACCGGTGACCGTTTCCTCTACCTGCTGCGCGACGTCCGCTGCCCGCTGCTGGGCGGACCAGGTCGCCGGGAACAGCTTCTTCTTGCTCTGCGCGCTCACCACCGCGATCAGCGGCGTCACCACCAGCGATACGACCGTGAGCAGCGGCGAAAGCCACAGCATCGCCACCAGGGCGAAAACGGCCAACACCAGCATGCCCACCGCCATCGGCAGCATCGAAAGCAACGTGTTGACCAGCTGCAAATCGCTGATCGACCGCGAAACCACCTGGCCCGTGCGTAGCGCATCCTGCTTGCCACCGTCCAAGCGCTGCACCGAGGCGAACACCGCGCGCCGCAGATCGTGCTGCACGTCCAACGCCAGTCGCCCCGCCGAATAGCGGCGGACGAACGACGCGCCGAACCGGAACAGGCCCAGTGCGATCAGCGTCGCGACGATCCACCAGAGCCGGTCGGTGCTGCCCGCGATGGCGTCGTCCAGCGCCAGCTTCGTCAGCAGAGGGACGAGAGCTTCCAACCCCATCGCGGCGACCGACGCTCCCAACGCCAGCACCACGGCCGTCGGGTGTCGCCAGCAGGCGGCGGAAAGCCGACGGATCCAGCCGCCGGCCGCGGGAGCGGGATTGGCGGCATCGGTCACCACGCCAGGTTAGGACGTGGCACCGACGCCGTGGCGCTGAACGAGGCGGGGTGAGCAAGGGAACATTCCACGCAGATGTGACAGAAAGGTTCCCTTGCTGCATCCCCGAACCTGCTCAGGTGATGTCGCGCTGCCTGCTCATCCACCAACCACCCGCGAGGAACGCGAGCGTGTAGCCGATGAAGGTCAGCAGGCTGAGCCACCAAGGGTGGCCGTAGGTGCCGCCGAACAGAAAGTGCAGGAACTCGAAGATCTCCTGCGGGACGAACTGCTCGCGCGCACCCGCGATCGCCGAGATGAACACGGGAACGGCGACGTTGCCGACGATGCCGTTGCCTGCGGCCGCAGGCAGGTAGGCGGTGAAGTCGGTGGTTTCGGATCCCATCAGGAAGAGCGTGACGGCGAACTCGAACACGAACTTGTAGATCAACAACGTCATGATCACGAGCACCGAGTTGGTCACGAGCGTGCCGAGCCCGACTCCGAGCAGCGTCCACAGCACCATCGCCAACAACCCGGCCGCGCCGACCGCGAACCAGTCAGCCGGATCGCCGAATCCGTCGAAGCCCGCACCGACGAGGCCACCGAGGCTCGAGCAGAGCACGTTGACCAGCCCGTAGAGCAGTCCCATGCCCATGTAAGTGATCAACTTCGCCGTCAGTACAGCGCCACGAGGGGTAGCGGTCAGATAAGTCGTGGTGATGCTCTTGTGCCGGTGCTCACCTGCCACCGCCAGTGCACCGAACAAGGCGGCGAAGACCGTGCTGAAGTTCGTCGACATCGACACCGTCAACAAGCCCAGCGGCAGCGGTCGGCCGAGCTGCTGTTCCAACTCGCTGATCGTGCCGAACCCGGTGCCGAGCCACCCGGCGCCGAAGCTCAGCACCGCCACCGGAATCAGCAGCGCCCACCACAAGTTGATCGTGAAAATCTTGCGGAACTCTGCTCTGACCAGCCCGACCATCAGGCCCTACCTCCCGAACCACCGTTGCTGCCCTGCTCATACCAACCCGGGTTCGAACCGCTTGGCGGCTGTTGAGTCCCCGGCTGGGAGTCCAGCGGCGCCCACTGGCCGGAATCGTGCTGGGCGGCCACCTCCCCGCTACCCGCGAGCGCGCTACCCGCGTACTGACCGCTGGTCAGCTGGAAGAACAACTGCTCCAGGTCGACCTGGTCCTCGTGCATGCCGTAGAGCGCCACGCCGGCCTGCAGTGCCAGATCAGCGACCGTCCGGGTGTCCGAACCGGTCACGGCCAGCCTGCCGTCCGGGAGGTACTCGACCTCCAGACCCGAACGATGCAGGGTCTCCACCAACCGATTGGGATCAGCCGCTTGCACCACCACCCGCGAACGCTGCGCAGCACGCAGCTCGTCCAGGTGACCGTGGTACATGCACTGGCCCTGGCTGACGATCACCACCTGGTCCACCGTGTGCTCCATCTCCCGCAGCAGATGGCTGGAGACCAGCACGGTCCGTCCGGTGGCCGCGAAGGAACGCAAGAAGCTGCGCAGCCACGCGATGCCTTCCGGATCGAGACCGTTCGCGGGTTCGTCCAGAACCAGGATCTGCGGATCCCCCAGCAGCGCCGTCGCCAGCGCCAGACGTTGCCGCATACCCAGCGAGAAACCGGCGGTCTTCCGGGTGGCCGCACTCGACAACCCCACCAGCTCGAGCACCCTGTCCGCCTGCTCGTCCGGCACGTTCATGGCCGCCGCGTAGCAGCGCAGGTGACCGCGCGCGGTGCGCCCTGGGTGGAAGCTCTGTGCCTCGAGCACCGCCCCGACCGTGGTGGCCGGATTGGGCAACGCGTCGAACGGCAACCCGTTGATCGTCGCGGTACCCGAAGTGGGCTTGACCAGGCCCAGGAGCATGCGCAGCGTGGTCGTCTTGCCCGAGCCGTTCGGACCGAGGAATCCGGTCACCGACCCGGGCTGAACCAGGAAACTCAGATTCTGAACCGCATGAACCGGCCCGAAGTGCTTCGTGAGGTTCTGCACAATGATTCGGCCGCTGCCGTCGTGCACGCGCTCCTCCATCGTCGCAAGGTGTTGCACGGCGTCGCCGCGGGCAAGGACCGCGCGGACCGCCACCGAGGCTGCAACCATCCTGCCTCATCGCCAGCAAGGCCGGTTGAGGAGTCGCGTAAACGGTGGTCAGAGCAGGTTCGCTCGAAATTCGCTCCGATCGGTCACGCGCGCCCGGTGGATCTTGGAGTGGTCGGTTTCCAGACGGTGGCGTTGCGGCACCGCAGGGACCGCAGGGATCTCGGACGTGGTGACCGTGTCCCACGTCCGCAATCCCCCCTCCGGAGTGGTGGCAGTACCGGTAGTCGCAGTACCGGTAGTCGCAGGACCGGTAGTCGCAGGACCGGTTGCCGCAGGACCGGTTGCCGCAGACACGTTCGGTTCCGGCAGGGCACCGCGAGCTTCATGCGCACCCACTTCGCCCACCCCGGCGGGCGGCGGCGCGGGACACGCATCCCCATCGGGGTCGGCGTTCTCCGTGGGCCAGACCAGCGGTTCGGTTTCCGGCGCATCCACTTCGTGCCGACCATCCCGAGCGTGTGCCCCATGCCCGGACCGCTCGCCGATCAGCTTGCGATGCGCGGTAAGCCACACCTCGCACGGCCAGCGCTTGGCGCGCAGGGTTCCGGCGCAGGCCGGGCAGTGGCCATCGTCATCCGGATTGTGCTCTTCGAGCAGTGCCCGCAAACCTTCGGTGAGCCGGTGCAGCTCGTTGCGCGTAATCGGCAGCAACGTCTCCGGGCTGCCACGCTCGGCCAGCTCATCCCACCTGTCGAGTCGCGCCCGCACCGCGTCGCACAGAGTCATGTCCAGCACGTCGTCTCCCAACCTCGGTGGGGAGCGGAACAAGGGAGGTTGGCTCCCCGTCGGCTGATATCGGTCGACGGGCGCCACCGCTACACGGCAGGAACAGACCACTCACTCCTTCGAGTGGTTATCGATTCCGCTGCTCGAATCTGCGGGTGAGGCGGCGCGGGCCGTCGGAAAACGCTTGATGGTGCCCTACACTTGGCAGTGGCGGCCTGCTCCCGGTGACCCCCAGGCTGGTTGAGCGGGCCGCCCCTGCCGCACCGATCGGTCCCTGAAATCCTAACCGCGCGCCACATCCCGACTGAGCGCGCGCCGTCCTGATCAGCGCGCGGTGGCCGGATGGACGGGGCGCGCACATGCCGGAAGACGCCGGGGCCGGCATTTGCCCGCCAGCTCAGGCGCACCCCGGCCACGGGTCAACGAGACAACAGCTCCTCAACCGACTGGCTGTTCAAACCGTGCGCTTGCGCGACCGGCTCGTTCACCAGCGTCCCGCCGTGCGTGTTGAGCCCAGCAGCAAGCGCGGGATCCGCCCGACACGCTTCCTGCCAACCCTGCTCGGCGATCCGCAGCGCGTACGGCAACGTCACATTGGTCAACGCGTGCGTCGAAGTGTTCGGCACCGCACCCGGCATGTTCGCGACGCAGTAGAACATCGAATCGTGCACCTGATAGACCGGAGCGTCGTGCGTCGTCGGGCGAGAACCCGCAAAGCATCCGCCCTGGTCGATCGCGATGTCCACCAGTACGCTGCCCGGCTTCATACGGGCCACCATCTCGTCGGACACGAGCTTCGGCGCCTTTGCCCCCGGAATCAGTACCGCCCCGATCACCAGGTCCGCGGACAACACCGCTTCCTCCACCGAGTAGCGGTTCGACGTCACAGTGCGAATCTGGCCGCGGTAGTCACGGTCGATCTCCCGGAGCCGGTCCACATCGGTGTCCAGCAGCTCCACATCCGAACCCATGCCCAGAGCGATAACCGCCGCGTTGAGCCCGGCCACACCACCACCGATGACAGCCACCCGAGCCGGACGCACACCAGGCACACCACCAGGAAGAACACCCCTACCCCCGCTCGGGCGGAGCAACGCGTAAGCCCCCATCTGCGGTGCCAACCGACCGGCCACCTCGCTCATCGGTGCGAGCAGCGGCAACCCACCGCTTGCTGTCTGCACCGTCTCGTACGCGATGCCGGTGACCTCCGAGTGCAGCAGCGCATTGGTCAGCTCCGCCGAGGCGGCCAGATGCAGATATGTGAACAGTGTCTGGTCCCGGCGCAAGTGCCGGTACTCCTCAGCGATCGGCTCCTTCACCTTGAGTACGAGCTGCCCCTCCGCCCACACGTCCGCGGTGTCGGAAAGCACCTTCGCCCCGGCCGCCACATACTCATCATCCGAGATCGACGAGCCGACACCTGCCTGCGTTTCGACGAATACCTCGTGGCCACGCGACACGAACTCGTTCACCCCGGCAGGCGTGCACGCCACCCGGTACTCGTTGTTCTTGATCTCACGGGGAACTGCGACCTTCACGACGAATCCTTTCTCCGGTGCTGCGCACCACGATCCGCCGTAGACACCTCGTCCGCATCATGCTCACGGAATGAGATCACCCCACGGCACTTGTGGTCACGGCACAACCCGTGGCGGTCGGGGTGGGAGCAAGGGAACCTTCCTGCCACATCCGTGGAGCAAGGGAACCTTCCTGTCACCCGTGCCGCGCCCACTGCCCGGCCAGCAGCTGCACCAGCAACGCCGACCGCACGTCGGGGTCGTCGAGGTCGAGGTCGACCAGAGTGACCAACCGCTTCATGCGATACCGGAACGTGTTCGGATGCACCCTCAACTCGCGACTCGCCGCGCGCGGGTCGCCGGGATGCCGCAGCCAGGCGTGCAGCGTATCGAGGTAGTTCGTCCCCTGCGCGTGATCGTGTTCGGCCAACTGTCTGATGGGCCCCAGCGCGCCGACCCCGGCATCCGTAGCCGTATCGGCCATCCGCGTGAGCACCAGCCGGTGCCACAGCTCGTCGTGCACCGCCACCCGCTCCTCGACCAGACCGGCCCGCAACAGGCCGAGCAGCTCCTCCGCCTCATCCCGGGAACGGGACAACTCGCCGACACCGACGGCCGTGCCGACAGCCACCAACGGCCGGGGAACAACGTCGTGCGTGGCCAGCGCCGCCCGCAACGCCGACCAGCCGCCCGAACGCGCATGCTCGGGCACCAACGCGAACAACACACCCCCGACCTCGGTGACCGGAGGCTGCCGCCCAACACCCTTGGTGATCCACTCCCACATGGCGAGTCGATGGCCCTCGGCAGGTTCCTCCGAAGCGGCGGCATCAATGGCCACCACCCGATGTTGCTCGTTGGACACGGCCAGTTCCTTCGCAGCGGCCCGCCACCCATCCGCACCATCGAGTACTCGGTGCACCAGCTCGGCCGAACGCTGGCGAGCAGCGTCGGCCACCGCCCGCCACCGAAGGAGCTGCAGCGCGACCAAGGGCGCGGTATCGGCGAACGCGGTAGCCCGCTGCTCGGACACCTCTCCGGGCACCACCGCCCACAACGAACCGAGCAGTTCACCACCCATCCGGATCGGCACCACCAGTCTGGGCAGCGTGCCGTCCTGCTGGGCAGGCACGAAAACCGCCGAACTGCCCCGAACCAGCTCGCGGAAAGTGCCGCGCTCCCGGAACTTGGCGAGCACGTCGTCCGGCTGCCTGCGCCCCATGATCGTCGACACCCGTGCCGGGTCGGTGAGGTCCTGCCGCGCCGAATACGCGAGCACCTGCGACCGCGCGTCCTCGATCGTCACCGGCGCGTCGACCACATCGGCGGCGGCATCGGCCAGCCGGAACAGATCGCTCAACCCGGGATGTGCGGGACTGCGTTGTTCGGAACCATCCGAGCCTGTGCCCGTCAGCGCCGCTCTGATCAACCACACCAACTGGGCCCAAGCCGTTCCCGAACGCACCTCGACGAGAGTGATTCCCGTCTCCACTGCTGCTGTGACCACCGTCTCGTCGGTGGCCAACGGTGGTTTGAGCAACACCGCAGCGGCATGATCCGCACCGCAACCGCGCGCCAAATCGACGGCTTCCTGCGCATTGGTCACCGCGACCCCGAGAACGAGGTCTCCCTGCGCGACCTTGGGTATATGACCAGGTTCTGTGATGACGACGTCCCCGACGCAACCGGTCTCCTCGGGAGCGACCACCACCCGCAGTAGTGTGGGCCCCACCCGGTCGGCCAGTGCGTGGACATCGAGCATCGTCGTTCTCCCAGATGCGAAGCCGCCGAGAACGTGCACCGTGGGATTGACACCGCGGCTGTCGCGTTTATCGTTGCTGAACACACGAACAATCGCATACCGGCCGCAGAACCCGGGCGGGAGAGACCCTGACCAGTCAGGGCGCCGAAGGAGCAAGACTCCCCGCAAACTCTCAGGCACCCATGACCGCTCGGGCGAGGCAACTCTGGAAAGCGCGCTTCCTCGTCGGGAGCCGCACCCACGGTGCAAGTCGCGACGAGGCGGCGAAGCTCTCAGGTACCGCAACAGAGGGGGAGGCCCACCCATCCCGGGCACACCTGTGTCCTCGACAGCAATGGAGCCTCCCGCATGTCCCTGCCGACGCATCTCCAGTACACCGAAGAGCACGAGTGGCTGGAACAGCGCGACGACGTCGTCCGCATCGGCGTGACCCCGTACGCCGCAGAGGCCCTCGGAGACATCGTCTACGTCCAGCTGCCCGAGGTCGGCGAGAAGATCGAGTCCGGTCAGACCTGTGGTGAGCTGGAATCCACGAAGTCCGTCAGCGACCTGTACGCGCCGGTGAGCGGAGAGGTCACCGCCATCAACGAATCCGTTGTGGACGATCCGTCGGTGGTCAACTCCGACGCGTTCGGCGACGGTTGGTTGCTGGAAGTGCGATCCACCGAAACCGGTGATGTTCTCAGCGCCGAGCAGTACGCAGAATTGACCGGGACGAAGTAACCCCCGGTCCCACAGGAGGACTGATCAATGGCGATCAGCGTCTTCGACCTTTTCTCGGTGGGCATAGGCCCATCGAGCTCCCACACCGTCGGACCGATGCGCGCGGCCGGAATGTTCGTCGACCGGCTGCGCGCCGACGGGACATCGGAACGCGTCGCGCGGGTCAAAGCCGAACTCTTCGGTTCACTCGGCGCCACCGGACACGGTCACGGTAGTGCGAAAGCAGTGTTGCTGGGGCTGGAAGGGCACGCGCCGGAATCCGTGGACCCGGCCGCGGTCGGCGGGCGCGTCGACGAGATCCGCTCGACCGGCAGGCTCCGCCTGGCAGGTGAGCAGGAGATCCGCTTCTCGGTCGATCGGGATCTGGTGATGCACCGCCGAAAGTCCCTGCCGGTACACCCCAACGGCATGCGATTCACCGCGACCGGCCGGGACGGGGCGGAGATCGTCTCCAGCGATTTCTACTCGGTCGGTGGTGGTTTCGTTGTGGACGATGAAGCCGCGGGCACCGATCGGATCAAACCGGACGAGACCCCCGTGCGGTTCCCGTTCCACACCGGCGAGCAGCTGCTGCTGCGGGCGACCGAGTCCGGAACGCCGATCAGCCAGGTGATGCTCGCCAACGAGTTGTCCTGGCGCGGTGCCGACGAGGTTCGCGCGGGACTGCTGCACATCTGGCGCGTGATGGGGGAGTGCGTCGAGAACGGGTGCGGCAACTCCGGTGAACTGCCCGGTGGTCTCCACGTCGCCCGCCGCGCCACCGCACTGCGCGAGTGCCTGACAGACCAGGATGATCCGATGGAATGGGTCACGCTATTCGCGCTGGCCGTCAACGAGGAGAACGCGGCCGGTGGCCGGGTGGTCACCGCGCCGACCAACGGCGCGGCGGGGATCGTCCCTGCGGTCCTGCACTACTACCGGCGATTCGTGCCGGGCGCGGATGACGACGGTGTCGTCCGGTTCCTCCTGGCCGCAGGTGCGGTCGGAGTCCTGTTCAAGGAGAACGCTTCCATCTCCGGCGCCGAGGTCGGTTGTCAGGGCGAAGTCGGCTCGGCCTGCTCGATGGCCGCGGCGGGCCTGACCGAAGTGTTGGGTGGCACCCCGAGCCAGGTGGAGAACGCCGCCGAGATCGCCATGGAACACCACCTCGGCCTCACCTGCGACCCGATCGGCGGACTGGTGCAGATCCCGTGCATCGAACGGAATGCGGTCGCCTCGGTCCAGGCGATCACCGCCGCGCGGATGGCGTTGCGCGGTAACGGAACCCATTTCGTCTCGCTCGACAAGGTCATCAAGACCATGCGCGAAACCGGCCGGGATATGAAGGTCAAGTACAAGGAGACGGCTCGCGGCGGCCTGGCGGTGAACGTCATCGAGTGCTGACATTCGGCCGGTGACCTGCGTTCATGCGCTTCGATGCGGCGCTCCGCCGTTTCCGGGCGCGATCATGCCGCGATGCGCCGCCCACCGCGCTCTGGTTCGAGTAGGGTGCTGCCCGGCCGATGACAGGCGGAACGAGAGACGGTTCGTGCCTAGCGGGAGGGCGCAGTGGCCAGGCAGAAGGACAGGATGCTCGCCGGTGAGCTCTACATCGCCGATGACCCGGAGCTGGCTTCCGAGCTTCAGCACGCGGCCGAACTGAGCGAGAAGTTCAACACCTGCCCGGCGGGCGATCCGCAGGCTCGGCGGGCAGCCTTGGCCGACCTGGTCGGTGAACTGGGAGAGGGCGCGGAGGTGCGGCCGCCCCTGCGCGTCGACTACGGCTACCGGATCAGTCTCGGACCGGGGACGTTCGTCAACTTCGGCGCCGTGCTGCTCGACGTCGCGGAGATCAGCGTAGGTGCTGATGTGCAGATCGGCCCCAACGTCCAGCTACTCACCCCCACGCATCCGATCGACCCCGAACAGCGGCGTGCCAAGTGGGAGGCGGCGCGGCCGATCACGATCGGGGACAACGTCTGGCTCAGCGGCGGAGTCATCGTCTGCCCAGGGGTGAGCATCGGGGAGAACACCGTCGTCGGTGCTGGTGCGGTTGTCACCCGCGACTTGCCCGCGAACGTCGTCGCCGTCGGCAATCCCGCGCGCATCGTCCGCGACGTCCACGACCAGACGGACTCCTGAAGTACTCCCCGGCGACTCCGGGATGATCCGTCCGCAGTGTCCGGGAGCTGCGGGTGCGGCCCACAGGACGAGTCCCATCGATTCGCGCCGCTCGCGCTGACCCAGCCCACCACGGGGGTGGGAGCAAGGGAACTTTTCTTTCACATGTGACAGGAAGGTTCTCTTGCTGATTTAGGTTGCGCGCAATTGAATTGCGCGATACCTTTGGCCTTGTGAGTGAGTCGACCGGTGGTGAATCCGAGTACCTGTCCCTCGACAGGCAACTGTGCTTCGCGCTGTACAGCGCTTCACGCGCCTTCACGAACCTGTACCGCCCGCTGCTCGACGAGCTAGGGCTGACCTACCCGCAGTACCTCGTGATGCTCGTGCTCTGGGAGCGCGAAGCGGTGTCGGTCAAGCAGCTGGGCAGCTTGCTGCGACTGGATTCCGGCACGCTCTCGCCACTGCTCAAGCGCCTTCAAACCGGCGAGCTGATCACTCGTCGCCGCAACGCGGAGGACGAGCGCTCCGTGGAGGTTGCCCTCACCGATTCCGGACGAGAGCTCCGCGAACGTGCTCGCGAAATCCCGAGGCGCATGCTCGCCGCCACCGGTCTGACCAGTGTGGAAGAGGTGGACGAACTGCGCACCGCGCTGGAACGGATCACCGCCAATCTGGACACGGCCACCGAACGGGCCCGGACGGAGATCGAGGCCGGTCGAGGCATCCCGGACGACCTGTCCGGTTGAACCGTCCAAGCGATCGAAACCCCTCGAACGAAGAAAGAGGCACAATGGCACCGCTGTACACGGCCGAAGCCACCGCCGCAGGAGCCGGCCGGGACGGGCGAACCCGTTCCTCCGACGGCGTCCTCGACCTCGACCTCGCGGTCCCGAAGGAAATGGGCGGACCGGGCGGAGACAGCACCAATCCGGAACAGCTGTTCGCGGCGGGATACGCCGCGTGCTTCCACAGTGCCCTGCAACTCGTGGCGCGCAAAGCCAAAACCGACATCACCGACTCCGAAGTGACCGCCCGGGTCAGCATCGGCAGCAACGGTGACGGCGGCTTTCAACTCGACGTCGGCATGAACGTGCACCTGCCAGGCGTCGAAGCTGACCAAGCCCGTCAACTGATCGAGGAAGCCGACCGGGTATGCCCCTACTCGAACGCGGTGCGCGGCAACATCGACATCGAACTCGGCGTGTCCTGAGCCGCGCCGAACACATTCGACGACCGAACGACATCAGCGCCCGAACAAGCCGAATCACCAATCGGTTCGGCGAACAACCCTGCGGGAGGAGCTTTCGATGACATCCGTGCTGTTCGTAGTGACCGGAGCCAGCGAGTGGACGCTGGCCGACGGCACCAAACACCCCACCGGCTTCTGGGCGGAGGAACTCGTCGCCCCGCACCAGGTTTTCACCGAAGCGGGCTTCGACGTGACCTTCGCGACCCCCGATGGCGTGGCCCCGACCGTCGACCGCAACAGTCTGTCGGTGGAAATGAACGGCGGTGACGAGCAGAAGGTCACCGAGCTGCGCGACTACCTCGCCGCCATCGATGACCGGCTGTCGGCTCCGGAATCGCTGGCAGGAATCGATCCTGACCGGTTCGACGTGCTGTTCGTCCCCGGCGGGCACGGCCCGATGGAGGACCTGGCCGTGTCCGAGGACATGCGGCGGATCCTCATTCGGATGCACGACACCGGCAAAACGCTCTCGGCCGTGTGCCACGCGCCGGCCGCGTTGCTGGCGGCGCGGCGTGACGACGGCTCGTGGGTCTTCGACGGATACGACCTCACCGGATTCACCAACGAGGAAGAAACCCAGGCGGGTCTCGCCGAATACGCCGCATGGCTCCTGGAGGACCGGCTCACCGAGGCAGGTGCCGCCTTCCGCTCAGGTGCGGCATGGGCTCCGTACCTCGTTTCCGATCGGACCCTGCACACCGGCCAGAACCCGGCCTCGTCCGGCAAGTTGGCCGAACACGTGGTGTCCGTCGCGCGCTGAGCATCCGGCTCACCACAGCACGACGAGGAGACCTGCACACCCGACCACCACGCTCAACGCGGCCAGCGCCAGCGGCGCCGAGCCGTCGGGGAGTGTGGTGTCGGCGTGCAGGCTCCGCGTCGTGCGGTGATGGCGGCGCCAGGTCAGAACAGCGAGCAGTCCGGTCAGCGGCAGCAGCAGTGCGATCAGTGCCGCTGCCGCGAGCAGACTCCGCTCGGCGACGAACCGAGTCAGCGCCAGACCGCCGACCGCAAAAGCCAGCGCGGTGCGCAGCCACGCCAGTGCCGTGCGCTCGGGCTGCAGTCCCGAGTCCCACGGTGTCTCCGCTCCGGGACTCATCGCCACGCGGCGATCAGCAAGAAGCAGCCGACCGCACCCGCCACCGCCAAGCCGTAGCCCAGGACGGGAACCAGCCGAGGCGAGGGGAGTGCCTGACCGGTGCGCAGCGCGCGCTCCGTCACGAACCACCGCCGGACGGCAGTGGCGCTGACCAGAATCCCGGCCAGGAGCAGCGCAAAAGCCAGGGCGGTGCCCCAAGGCTGGGGTGCTGATCCGCTGACGAGAGCGAACGCGTCGACGGCGACACCGGCGGCCATCAACGCCAGCGCGGTACGGATCCAGGCGAGAAAGGTGCGCTCGTTGGCGAGGCTGAACCGCGGGTCCGGTTCGCTACCGACGCCGTACAGCCGACGAGGGCTCCGACGGTAGGGCAGCTCACCTTCATGCGGATCCATGCCCTCACCATAATCGCCCGTCGCAGTCGGCTGTGACCCGCGAGCGCTCCTCGCACGCCTGATCGGACCGATGGGCGGCAGGGGCCGCTCAGAAGTCGAAGACCTGCTCGGTCTGCGCCTTCGCCGTGCAGATGTTCGAGTAGGTCTTCTCGAAGTGCAGCGGCTCACCCTGCCAGTTGCCGTGCGCGGTGAGCGTCACCGGCTGGTAGTCGAGAGTGCACATGGTGTGCTCGTGCCGCAGACCGTTGGGGTCACCGCCCGCGGCCTCGAGGCTCCCGCAGGCGTTGGTGGCGTGCGGGTGCGTGCCACCGGTGGGTTCGCAGGCCAGCGTCGCCGTCCGAAGTGGATTTCCTCGTCCGTTGTCGTGAACGGCCAGTGAGACGAAGCTGGCCGGGGGGCCTGCGGGCTCGGCGTTGACCGCCACGGGAACCAGCGCCGCCCCCAGCATCGTCGTCGCGGCCAGGGCGATGCGGGCGAAAGTCCGGGTTGCAGCCATAACGTTGCTCCTCGGTGAGTGGGATTTCGGGGAAGGTCCCGTACTCTCTATCGGGAACAAGCCGTCCGCATCCGCAGCTTGGCTGCGAGATCACCCGATCGAGATTCACCTTTCCGGTTCGGGCCACGCGGAGTCGCCCCCGGAACGAGCATTATCCGGCGGGGCGCCGTCCCAGGCGCGAACCGTCCCCCACTCCGACGCCGCCGGTTGGCCGCCACCTCACACGTGGTCGCGGATCACGTCGTTGACGGCCCGCTGGAACCCGTTGACCAGCACCTGGATCGTCAACGGCCGGAGCTGATCGGTCACCTCCCGGACACGTTCGCGCTCCTCCTCCGGTCGACCGCGCTCCACGTACGGGCGCAGCACGTTGGCGGCGAAGAGCTCCCGCAATTCCACGGCGATCTGCGAGGTGTGCTGCTCCACGAGCGACTTCGCCTGTACGAGCATTTCCAACGGCAGGTCCAGGTCGAGGATCTGCAGGCCGACATCGAGCATCGCGGTGCTGGGCAGGCGGACCCGCTCCGGATCATCGTCCGGACGGTCCAGAATTCCGATCTTGATGAGCCGATCGACCAGGTCGTCGTCGAGCAGCCTGCCCGCGCGCTGGTTGAGCTCGTTGCGGTCGAGGACCTCGGGCTGATCGGTCGTCCAGGGCGCGAGCAACGCGCGATGCAGAGCGAGGTCGTCCGGAGTCGCGTCCTCGGGGATGCGCTCCAGATGGCGTTCGATCGCGGAGAGCGTGAAACCGAGGGTTTGCAGCTCGCGGATCAGGTCCAGCCTGGCGAGATGGTCGCCGCCGTAGAGACCGAGCCTGCCCCGCAGCCGGGGTGGCGGTAGCAGGCCGCGCGAGGCGTAAAAGCGAACGGTGCGCACGGTGACGCCTGCGCGCGCGGCCAACTCGTCGATCGTGAGTTCTTCGTCCGCTGTTCGGAGCATGCGCCGCACGATACTCCTTGACCTCTGTGACACCAACAATGTAACACTAATAGCGTCGCAGTTTTTTGTGGTGCGCGACACAGGGCCATCGGAGAGGTTGAGGTCGTGACGGAAACAGGAAAACGCGGCCCATTGGCCGGAGTCAGGGTTGTGGAACTGGCCGGACTGGGCCCCGCCCCCTTCTGCGCGATGCTGCTCGCCGACCTCGGCGCCGATGTCGTTCGAGTGCAGCGTCCCCAAACCGAAGTCGGCAAGCACGACATCCTCGAGCGCGGAAAGCGCCTGCTGCCGGTGGACCTCAAACACGAGCAGGGGCCGGACACCGTGCTCGCACTGGCAGCACAAGCCGACGTGCTCCTCGAAGGATTCCGACCAGGAGTCACCGAACGGCTGGGCATCGGCCCGGAACAGTGCTGGGAGGTCAACCCGGGACTCGTCTACGGACGCATGACCGGCTGGGGCCAGGACGGTCCGCTCGCCTCGGCCGCGGGCCACGACATCGACTACATCGCGCTCACCGGCATGCTGCACGCCATCGGACGCAAGGACGGCCCGCCCCAAGTGCCCGCCAACCTGGTGGGTGACTTCGGCGGCGGCGCCATGTATCTGGCGGTGGGCGTCCTCGCCGCACTGCTCGAATCCAAGACGAGCGGGCGCGGACAGGTCGTGGACGCAGCCATCGTCGACGGTGCCGCCCACCTCGGTTCGATGCTGTTCGGCATGCTCTCCGCAGGCGGGTGGAAGCCCGAGCGAGGAACGAACCTGCTGGACACCGGCGCGCCCTTCTACGACGTCTACGAAACCTCCGATGGCGAGCACATGGCCGTCGGTGCACTCGAACCGAAGTTTTACGAAGAACTGGTCGACAAACTCGGCCTGACCGGCCTGCCCGATCGCGACGACCCGTCGAACTGGCCCGAACTGCGCGAACGATTCACCGAGGCGTTCGCGTCGCGGACCCGCCAGGAATGGGCCGAGCTGTTCGACGGATCCGATGCGTGCGTCGCCCCCATCCTCGCGATGGACGAAGCCGCCGAGCACCCGCACGTGGCCGCCCGGGGAACGTTCCTGCGGGACGACGAGCTACTGCAGCCCGCCCCGGCCCCGCGCTTCTCCCGCACTCCCAGCTCATCACCGAAACCAGCCAGTCCACCCGACACCTCGGTGCTGGGTGACTGGCAGGTCACCGGGGCCACCGACCTGCTGGCCTCCGGTGCGATCCACCCCGCCGGAAAGGAAGCGTGACCATGCGCAGGGAACTGTTCGACGACGACCACGAGGCGTTCCGCGAAACCGCCCGTGCCTTCATCGAAAAGGAACTGGTCCCGCACCAGGCCGAATGGGAAGAAGCGGGTGTGGTCAGCCGCGAGGCCTGGCTCGCCGCGGGCAGGCAGGGCCTGCTCGGGACGGCGGCGGACGAAGCCCACGGCGGTGGTGGAGTCGACGACTTCCGCTTCAACGTCGTCTTCGACGAGGAACTCGTCAAGGCGGGCGTGTCCGGATTCGGCGCTCCCGTACACAACGACATCAACCTGCCGTACCTCGCCAACCTGGCCACCGAAGAGCAGAAGAAGCGCTGGCTGCCGGGCTTCTGCACGGGCGAGACCATCACGGCGATCGCCATGACCGAACCGGGCGCGGGCAGCGATCTGCAGGGTATCCGCACCACTGCCGTGCGTGAGGGTGACGAGTACGTCATCAACGGGCAGAAGACCTTCATCAGCAACGGGGTTCTCGCCGACCTCGTCATCGTCGTCGCCCGCACCGACCCGGACGCCGGCCATCAGGGAATCAGCCTGCTGGTCGTCGAACGCGGCACACCGGGCTTCGAACGCGGCCGCAACCTCGACAAGATCGGCCAAAAGTCGCAGGACACCGCCGAGCTCTACTTCAACGACGTTCGCGTTCCCGCGACGAACCTGCTGGGCGAGGAAGGCCAGGGCTTCATCTACCTGATGGAGAACCTGCCGCAGGAGCGACTGTCCATCGCCGTCGCGTCCGCCGCCGCCGCGGAGAAGGTCCTGGAACAGACCAAGCAGTACTGCCACGAACGGCAAGCGTTCGGCCGTCCGATCGGTAAGTTCCAGAACACTCGCTTCGAACTCGCGGAAATGGCCACCGAGGTCCAGATCGGCAGGGTGTTCGTCGACCGCTGCGTGTCCGATCACCTCAAGGGCGAACTGAGCATCGAGAACGCCGCCATGGCCAAGTGGTGGCTGACCGAGATGAACAAGCGGGTCGTGGACCGTTGCCTGCAGCTGCACGGCGGCTACGGCTACATGATGGAGTACCCGATCGCCAAGGCATTCCTGGACTCCCGGGTGCAGACGATCTACGGCGGCACCACCGAGATCATGAAGGAGATCGTCGGCAAGTCGATGGGTTTCTGAGGTGTCACCAGTCTGGCTGGTCGGAATCGTCTCCCGACCACCGGGCGGTGAACCTTTCGGCGGGGCCGGTGTCCGGTACCGGCCCCGCCGCGTTTCGCGGTCGTTCTCGCGGAGTCCCGGCCTTTCGTTCCCCCCGGGTGACAGAATGGTCGGCGCAGCGAGCGCCGATTGCCGAAGGGGATGCCGTATCGGCGAGTCGTCGGCATGACACCACCGCCGGGCGGGAGGGTTGTCGAGTGGACTGGATCATCCCCCCCGACGACGAACGCATGCTCCCCGACGTGCTGCCCTCCCTGCTGACCGCGATGAACGTCCCAGGCTTCGCCGGCACGATCGAATTCCCGGAGTGCCGCAACGCCGCGGTGCTGCTGGTCGACGGTCTCGGCTGGTCACTGCTGCGCGAGCACGCAGCCGACGCGCCGGTCATGGCCGCACTCGCCGCCGAAATCCCCGCCAAAGCCGGGTTTCCGACCACCACCGCCACCAGCATCACATCCCTGGGGACCGGCAGGCGCTCCGGTGAACACGGCATCGTCGGTTACACCTTCGCCGAACCCTCCGGAGGCCTGATCCACGCGCTGTCGTGGTCCACGCACGCCGCGGATCGGCGACTCAGCCTGCTGGACCGGTGGCCACCCGAACAGGCCCAGTCAACACCCACGGCCCTCGAAGAGGCGACCGGTGCCGGAGTCGACGTACACACCGTCGTGCCCGCCGAGTTCGAGGGAACCGGGCTTACCAGAGCCGCGTTGCGCGGTGGACGGCTCCACGGCACGCGGGCGATGGGCGACCTCGCGGCCGAGATGCTGGCCGCGCTCAACGCTCGCGGACCGGCTCTGTGCTACGGCTACCACGGTCACCTCGACCTGTTGGGACACGTGCACGGCCCGGGGACCGAACCGTGGCGGCTGCAACTGCGCCAGATCGACCACCTGGTCGGCATGCTCGTCGAACAACTACCTGCCGACACGCTGCTGGTGGTGACCTCCGATCATGGCATGGTCCGCGTCGACCCGGCCGAAGCGCTCGATTTCGATACCGAGCCTGCCTTGCGGGATGGCGTGCGACTGCTGGGTGGCGAGCCCCGAGCCCGCCACCTCTACACCGAACCAGGTGCGCGGACCGATGTGCAGCAGGCGTGGCAGGAGCTGGTGGGCGACCGAGGACTGGTGATCCTGGGAGAGGACGCCATCGAGGCCGGCTGGTTCGGGCCGGTCGTCGACAATTGGGTGCGGCCCCGCATCGGCGATGTCATCGCTGTCATGCGGAAAACCGGCGTCAACCGTTCAGCGGTCGAACCGGGTGCGTCGGCGCTGCTCGGCCAACACGGTTCACTCACCGCGGATGAGCAGTTCATCCCGTTGCTGGCCTCGGCGGGGTGAACCCGCCGTAGTGGGTGAGTCCTCCGCGCGGCCGCGGGACCGCCCGGAAGGTGACGCAGGGCACTATTCTGGCGGGGAAGGTAGTGGTGCCGACGCTGCGGAGTCGTGTGCTGCCGCGACGTGAAAGAGCGTTGCCACCCTCTTGTATCTATGTTGTGGACATCCTAGGGTCTTGCGCACGAAACATTGGTTTCACGTGACGGAATCCTCGTCGGTGAGGAGGGCTGAAGATGCAGTCAACCGGTACGTCGCCATCCGGCGAGGACCGACGAACACCACTCGACGAGCTGGTGGCCGGTTTCCGGCAAGGTCTCCCGGACCGCGCGCTGATCACCGATCCGCAGCGGCTCCGAACCTACGAATGCGACGGTCTCGCCAGCTACCGCGTGGTCCCGGCCGTCGTGGTTCTGCCCGAAACCACCGAGCAGGTCCAGCAGATCGTCCGTGGCTGCGCGCGCCACCGGATCCCGTTCGTCGCCAGAGGATCCGGCACCGGGCTCTCCGGCGGCGCCCTGCCCGACGCCGAAGGCGTCCTGATCGTGACCTCGAAGATGCGCCGAATCCTCGAAATCGACATCGCCAACGAGCGAGCCGTCGTCGAACCCGGCGTCATCAACCTCGACGTCACCAAAGCCGCCGCACCGCACGGCTACTACTTCGCGCCGGACCCGTCGAGCCAACAGGTGTGTTCCGTCGGCGGCAACGTCGCCGAGAACTCCGGCGGAGCCCACTGCCTCAAGTACGGGTTCACCGCCAACCACATCCTCGCCCTCGAAGTCGTCACCCCCGACGGCGAGATCGTCCAACTCGGCGGCCTGCCGGAAAGCCCGGGTTATGATCTGCTCGGAGCGTTCATCGGCAGTGAAGGGACTCTCGGAGTCACCACCGCGATCACCGTTCGCCTGCTCCGCGCCCCCGAAGCCGTCCAAACCCTGCTCGCCGGATTCCCCTCCACGGACGAAGCCGGCGCCGCCGTCTCCGCGATCATCGCCGCCGGAGTCACGCCCGCGGCCATCGAAATGATGGACGCCTTGTCCATCGAAGCAGCCGAACAAGCGGTCCAATGTGGATACCCCTCCGGGGCCGGTGCCGTGCTCGTCGTCGAACTCGACGGGCCCTCGACCGAAGTCGAACACACCTTCAGCGAAGTGCGGCGTCACTGCGACGAAAACGGAGCGTTCGAAATCCGCGTCGCCGCCGACGACACCGAACGCGCCGTGATCTGGAAAGGACGCAAATCAGCCTTCGCGGCGGTCGGCCGGATCAGCCCCGACTACATCGTCCAGGACGGCGTGATCCCCCGAACCGCATTGCCCGAAGTGCTCGGCCGCATTGCGCAGCTGTCAGCCGACTCCGGCGTCCGAGTGGCCAACGTTTTCCACGCCGGAGACGGAAACCTGCACCCGCTGGTGCTCTTCGACGACGACGAAGACGGAGCGGCCGAACGGGCCGAAGCGGTCTCCGGAGCGATTCTCGACCTGTGCATCGAGCACGGCGGGTCCATCACCGGAGAACACGGTGTCGGAGCCGACAAGGTCAAATACATGGGCCGCATGTTCACCGAAGAAGACCTCGACACCATGCAACGAATCCGGTGCGCCTTCGACCCGGCCGGTATTTGCAACCCCGGCAAGGTGTTCCCCACACCACGACTGTGCGGCGAGGTCCCCGGGCCCCGACGCGGCGTCCATCCACTGACCGAAGCGGGATTGGCGGACCAGTTCTGATGACCACGCGAACGAGCGGCTCCGCACCCGAAACCCTCCTCGCGGCCGCGGGCCCCGACCGGGTTCGGGACGCGACACCAGCCGACGCCATCGGAGAAACACACCCTCGGTGGGTCGTCTCGACCGACAACACCGAGCAGACCTCGGCGGCCGTGCGCGCGGCCGCCGAACACGACCTCACCATCGTGCCCACCGGCTCCGGCACCAAGCTCGGCTGGGGCGGCACACCCCGGTCGGCCGACGTGCTGCTCGACCTGTCCCACGCCGACGGCATCATCGAACACGCAGCCGGCGACCTCGTCGTGCACGCCAGAGCAGGAACGACCATCGCCGAGATCCAACGAGTCGTCGGCTCCGCCGGACAACAACTGGCGATCGACCCGATGCTGCGATCCGCGACCGTCGGGGGAGTCGTGGCCACCGCCACCGCAGGACCCACCCGGCACCTCTACGGCAGCGTGCGCGACCTGCTCATCGGCATCACCGTCGTCCGCGCCGACGGCACCACCACCACCTCAGGCGGAAAAGTCGTCAAGAACGTCGCCGGATACGACCTCGGCAAGCTCTACACCGGCTCCTACGGAACCCTCGGCGTGATCACCGAAGCGATCTTCCGGCTGCACCCGCTCGCCGCCGAACAACGCTGGATCACCCGCCCCGGATGCACACCGGACCAAGCCGCCCAAGCGGTCGACACCATCCGACACTCCCAAGCCATGCCCACCGCCATCGAGATCGACCAACCACGACCCGACAGCCCCATCACGGTCTGCGCCCAACTCGAAGGGCGCCCCCGAACCACCCGGGAACGAGCACAGGACCTCGCCGACGCCCTCGACGGCCAACCCGAAGTGCTCACCACCCCACCCGACTGGTGGAGCAGCTACCCGTTCGACCCGACAGACGGAATCGGCCTACGCATCGGCACCACCCCCGCCGGGCTGGCAGAGCTGGCCACCACGATCCGGGACACCGCCGAACAACACCGGCTGCCCCTCGCCGTACGCGGCGCGGCAGGACTGTGCGTCCTGCACGCCGGACTCCCCGGCAGCACAGATCCCGAAGCCGCCGCCGAACTCATCACCGAACTCCGCGAGAAGTCCGGCTACGTCGCGATGCTCACCGGGCCACCACGACTGCGGGAACTCATCGACCCGTGGGGGCCGACCCCAGCCGGGACGCTCGAACTCATGCGCCGGACCAAGGACCAATTCGACCCCGACCACCGACTCGCCCCGGGCCGGCTCACGGGAGGAATCTGATGACCGAGAACCCGACCGGCACGAGCGGCGCATTCGACGCCTTCCACCCGCCCCAACAGAAACTCATCAACGACTGCGTCCACTGCGGATTCTGCCTGCCCGCCTGCCCCACCTACGACTTGTGGGGCGAAGAGATGGACTCACCACGCGGCCGCATCTACCTCATGAAGGAAGGCCTCGAAGGCGAACCCATGACCGACAACATGGTCGGCCACATGGACGCCTGCCTCGGCTGCATGGCCTGCGTCAGCGCCTGCCCTTCCGGCGTGCAGTACGGCACCCTGATCAACGAGACCCGAGCACAGATCGAACGCAGGCACACCCGAGGACGTTGGGAGCGTTTCGTCCGAGGCGCCATCTTCACCCTCTTCCCGTATCCGCGCAGACTCCGGGCAATGCGCGGACCGCTCGCGCTCTATCAGCGCAGCCGGCTCGGCAAGCTCCTCCAGCGCTCCGGCCTGCTGTCCAAACTCCCGCAGAACCTCCAGGTGATGGAATCCCTCGCGCCGTCCATCACCCGTGCACCCAAGCTCGGACACCGCGTCCCCGCCCAAGGGCGCAGGCGAGCCGTCGTCGGCATGGTCACCGGATGCGTGCAGAGCGCGTTCTTCCCCGACGTCAACGCCGCCACCGCACGAGTCCTCGCGGCCGAAGGCTGTGACGTGATCATTCCGCCCGGGCAAGGATGCTGCGGTGCACTGAGCGAACACTCCGGCCGGGAAACCGAAGCCGTCAAGTTCGCCCGCGCACTGCTCGACAGCTTCGAAGAAGCCGATGTCGACCACATCGTCATCAACTCGGCGGGCTGCGGATCCACCCTCAAGGAATATCCGCGGTTGCTGCGGGACGATCCCGAGTACGCCGAACGCGCCCAACGATTCTCCGAACGAGTCCGCGACATATCCGAAATCCTCGTGGAACTCGAGCCCGTCGCCGAACGACATCCCCTTCCGGTCGAAATCGCCTACCACGACGCCTGCCACCTCAGCCACGGTCAGGGAATTCGCTCCCAGCCGAGGGAATTGCTGCGAGCCATCCCGGAACTTCGCATCCGCGAGATCAACCGCGGCGACCTGTGTTGTGGATCCGCCGGTGTGTACAACCTCCTGCAGCCCGAACCGGCCAAGGAACTCGGGGACCGCAAGGCCGAGAACGTACTCGACACCGGAGCATCGCTGCTGGTGACCGCCAACCCGGGATGCTCCATGCAAATCCGTACCGCGCTGGAACGCCGCGACGAACAGATCGCCATGGCGCACACGGTGCAAGTGCTCGACGCATCGATCCGAGGTGCCCCCGTCACCTCGCTACTCAAAACCTGACCTCCCCGGGTGATACCGGCCTGCGGCGGCTCGGAAAGGACCAGCCGACCGCCGCAGGCAGGCCAATGCTGCCCCGAAAACCGAACCCGGCCGGATAATCGCGATTTTTCCACCAAAACCACTGGTCAACAGCAATAGCGGATCGTGTTGCCGAACGCACGTATTGACGCCGATGTGACCGGCGTTGTGTTCTGCCACACCACACGAGTTGGAACCCCCGCCACAAGGGAGTGGTTGTGTACCAACAGATTCTCGATCCGCTATTCGGTTCGCTGGGTTGGAGTTCGCTGGCGGCATCCCTACCGCTGCTGGTGCTGTTCGCTCTTCTGGGACTTGTCCGCATGACCGCGTGGAAAGCCTCACTGATCGCACTCGGTGTCGCGCTCGGCGTCGCCGTGTTCGTATACCCGATGCCCGCCGACCAAGCATTGCTCTCGGCCACCCTCGGTGCGGCGTTCGGCTTCTTCCCGATCCTTTGGATCGTCATCAACGCCATCTGGATCTACAACATGACCGTCGTGACCGGTCATTTCGACGTGTTGCAACGCTCGTTCGCGCGAGTCAGCAGCGACCGGCGCATCCAAGCCGTGATCATCGCGTTCTGCTTCGGTGCACTACTCGAAGCACTCGCCGGTTTCGGCACCCCCGTCGCCATCACCACGGTCATGCTGCTCGCGCTCGGTTTCAGCCCCATCACCGCGGCCGTCGTGGCGCTCGTCGCCAACACCGCGCCGGTCGCTTACGGTGCCCTGGCGTCGCCCCTCGTCACACTCGGCAGCGTCACCGGGCTTCCCGTCGACGAACTCGGTGCCATGACCGGGCGGCAAACTCCGCTGCTCGCGGTCATCGTCCCCATGGTGCTCGTCGGCATCATCGACGGGAAGCGCGGAGTGCGGCAAACGCTGCCGGCAACCCTGGTCTGCGGCGTTACCTTCGCCGTGTCCCAATTCGTCGCTTCCAACTACATTTCGGTGCCGTTGACCGACATCATCGCCGCACTCCTCGCAGCCGGTGCGACGGTGCTGCTGCTGCGCGTATGGACTCCGCAAACCAACGCGGCCGACCGGACGGACACCGAACCCGTAACGGCAGGGACGGGACCCGTCGAAGCGGAGGGGGACCACCCACGGGCCACCGACACCGCAACCCACCAGCACACAACCACTGCCCCCGACAGTGGCGCTTCCGGGCGCACCCCGGAAGCGGGGGAGCGCAACACCCCGCACGACAACCGGCGTGAAACCCTGCGCGCCTACGCTCCCTACCTCGTCATCATCGCCGTGTTCGTCTTCGCCCAGCTCGGCCCGATCGCCGACATCCTCGACAGCGTCACCCTCAAGTTCGACTGGCCGGGACTCGACATCCGCGACTCCTCCGGCCAACAGCTCTCGATGACCGAATTCAAGTTCAACTGGCTCTCCACCGCGGGCTCGCTTCTGCTGATCGCCGGACTCCTGTCCATCCCCACGATCGGCATCCGCCCCAAGGACGCGCTGGCCCGCTACGGCGGCACCTACGTGCAGCTGAAACTGCCGATCGTCACGGTCATGTCGGTGCTCGCCATCGCGTACGTGATGAACGCGTCCGGACAAACCGCCACGCTGGGCAACTGGATGGCGGCCATCGGAGGCCTGTTCGCGCTGATCTCACCCATCCTCGGCTGGCTGGGGGTCGCGGTCACCGGATCCGACACCTCGTCGAACTCACTGTTCGGTGCCCTGCAGGTCTCCGCGGCGAACAAGGCCGGTCTCGACAGCGTTCTCACTGCGGCCGCGAACGGGTCCGGGGGAGTCCTCGGCAAGATGATCTCGCCGCAGAACCTCGCCATCGCGGCCGGAGCCGTGGGCATGGCCGGTCGGGAGGGCGACATCTTCCGTCGAGTCCTGCCCTGGAGCCTCGGATTCCTCGCGCTCATGTGCGCGCTCGTCTACCTCCAATCCACCCCCGTCCTGGCCTGGACAACCGTCTGATTCGGGGCGAGCAAGGGAACCTTTCTGCCACATGTGGAAGAAAGGTTCCCTTGCTCGCACTCCCAGCGGCACAAGCGCCTTGACTGTGACAGTGTTGGTGTCACACTCTGAGTGGAGTACCTGCCGCAACGAGGAGGCACGCCGCCCATGTCCGAGGCGTACGTCTACGACGCGATCCGCACCCCACGCGGTCGTGGCAAGAAAACCGGATCACTGCACGGGACCAAACCCATCAGCCTCGTCACAGGGCTGATCGACGCTCTCCGCGAACGAAATCCGGACCTGGACACCGCAACCATCGACGACCTCGTGCTCGGCGTCGTCTCACCGGTCGGTGACCAAGGCGGAGACATCGCGAAGACCGCCGCTCTCGCCGCCGGCCTACCGGACACGGTCAGCGGGGTGCAGCTCAACCGCTTCTGCGCCTCCGGACTCGAAGCCGTCAACACCGCAGCGCAAAAGGTACGTGCCGGGTGGGAGGACGTCATCCTCGCCGGTGGCGTCGAGTCCATGTCCCGCGTGTCGCTCGGTTCCGACGGTGGCGCCTGGGCGATGGACCCCGAGACGAACTTCGACACCAGCTTCGTACCCCAGGGCATCGGCGCCGACCTGATCGCCACCCTCGAAGGGTTCGACCGAGACACCGTCGACGCCTACGCCGTCGAATCCCAGACCCGCGCAGCCAAGGCCTGGGCGGACAACCGCTTCGGCAAGTCGATCGTCCCGGTGACCGACACCAACGGCCTCACCGTTCTCGACCACGACGAACACGTCCGCGCAGGCACCACCGCCGACTCCCTGAGCGCACTGCAGCCATCGTTCGCCGCCATGGGAGAGATGGGCGGATTCGACGCGGTCGCCCAGCAGAAGTACCACTGGGTCGAAAAGATCAACCACGTCCACCACGCCGGCAACTCCTCCGGCATCGTCGACGGGGCGGCCCTGACCCTGATCGGCAACGAGACGATCCGCGAAACGACCGGTCTGCAGCCACGCGCCCGCATCGTGTCCGCGGCACTCAGCGGCGCCGACCCCACCATCATGCTGACCGGCCCCGGCCCTGCAGTGAACAAAGCACTCGCCAAGGCCGATATGACCATCGACCAGATCGACCTGGTCGAAATCAACGAGGCGTTCGCGGCCGTCCCTCTGAAGCTCATGAAGGACTTCGGCATCCCGCACGAGAAGGTCAACGTCAACGGCGGTGCCATCGCCATGGGACACCCGCTCGGCGCCACAGGGGCGATGATCCTCGGCACTCTGATCGACGAGCTCGAGCACCGCCAGCAGCGGTACGGCATCGCCACGCTGTGCATCGGTGGCGGCATGGGCATCGCGACCATCGTCGAACGACTCAGCTGACCGACGCTTCGTGCGGCCCGCCCCACCGGCACCGGCCGCCCGTGGCAGCAAGGGAACCTTCCTTCCACATGTGGGAGAAAAGTTCCCTTGCTGTCAGCGAGCAGACGCGTCGAATCACCGCAGAACCGCGGCACTCCACACACTCCGAAGGACAAGACCCATGAGCGAGCAGAGCACCATTCGATGGGCTGATCGCGACGCCGACGGCATCGTCGTGCTCACCCTGGACGACCCGCAGCAGCAGGCCAACACAATGAACGAGCGCTACGTGCGCTCCATGGAAGAAACCCTGCAGCGCCTCGAAGCCGAACGCGACAACATCACCGGTGTCGTCCTCACCTCGGCCAAGAAGACGTTCTTCGCAGGTGGCGACCTCCACGATCTCATCAAGGCCCGGCCGGAAACGGCCGCGCGAACCAGCGAAACCACCGCCATCGTCAAGCGCCAGCTGCGCAAACTCGAAACGCTCGGAATCCCGGTCGTGGCCGCCCTGAACGGGACCGCGCTCGGCGGCGGCCTCGAGATCGCACTGGCCTGCCACCACCGGATCGCGCTGAACTCCTCCAGTGCGCGTTTCGGCCTGCCCGAGGTCACCCTCGGGCTGCTGCCGGGCGGAGGCGGTGTCGTCCGCACCGTACGACTGCTCGGAATCGCCGACGCACTCATGAACGTTCTCACGCAAGGGCAACGCCTGCGGGCCGAAGCCGCCAAGGAAACCGGGCTGCTCGACGAACTGGTCGACGACCCGGATTCACTCATCACGAACGCGAAGGAATGGATCAAGGCAAATCCGGACGCCACTCAGCCGTGGGACCGGAAGGGCTACAAGATCCCCGGCGGCGCACCGGACAACCCGAAGTTCGCCGCGAACCTCCCCGCGTTCCCGGCGAACGTCCGCAAGCAGCTCAAGGGCGCCCCGATGCCGGCGCCCCGCAACATCCTCTGCGCGGCAGTCGAAGGTGCGCAGGTCGACATCGAAACCGCCTTGGACATCGAAGGCCGCTACTTCGTGGAGCTGGCGTCCGGGCAGACGGCCAAGAACATGAGCAAGGCGTTCTTCTTCGACCTCCAGCACATCAGCTCCGGAGGTAGCCGCCCGGACGGCATCGCCGAATGGAAGGCAAGCAAGGTCGCCGTGCTCGGTGGCGGCATGATGGGCGCGGGTATCGCCCACGTTTGCGCCAAGGCAGGCATGGACGTCGTGATCAAGGACGTTTCCCTTGAGGCGGCCGAGAAGGGCAAGGACTACACGGCCAAGATTCTCGACAAGGCCATCGCCAGGGGACGGTCGACGGAAGCCAAACGTGACGCGCTGCTCGAACGCATCACGCCCACCGACAAGGCAGATCAGCTCGCCGGGTGCGATCTGGTGATCGAGGCCGTCTTCGAAGACACCAAGATCAAGCATCAGGTCTACGCGGAAGCGGAAGCGGCCGTAGCCTCGGACGCCCTACTCAGCTCGAACACGTCCACCCTGCCGATCACCGGTCTGGCCGAAGGCGTGAGCCGGCCGGACAATTTCATCGGCCTGCACTTCTTCTCGCCCGTCGAGAAGATGCCGCTTGTGGAGATCATCACCGGCGAGAAGACCAGCGACGAAGCTTTGGCCAAGGCGTTCGACGTCGTACAACAGATCAACAAGACCCCGATCGTGGTCAACGACAGCCGAGGCTTCTTCACCAGCCGGGTCATCGGCACCTTCGTCAACGAAGGCGTGGGAATGCTCGCGGAAGGGGTGCACGCTGCCTCCATCGAGCAGGCCTCCGCCCAAGCCGGGTTCCCGGCGCCGGTCCTGCAGCTGTTCGACGAGCTGACCCTGACGCTCCCGCGCAAGATCCGCGAAGAGACGAAGAACGCGCTCGAAGCCAACGGCGGCACGTGGACACCGCACCCGGCCGACGCGATCCTCGACCGCATGATCGACGAGTTCGATCGCAAGGGACGGTCCAGCGGTGCCGGCTTTTATGAGTACGTCGACGGGGCGCGAACCAACCTGTGGCCCGGCTTGGCGGAACACTTCGGGGCGGGCACTGTGAACCCGAGCGAAGTCGACCTCACCGACCTCAAGGAACGGTTGCTGTTCGTTCAGGCACTCGAAACGGTCCGGTGCTTCGACGAGGGCGTCCTCACTTCGGTGCCCGACGCCAACATCGGTTCCATCTTCGGTATTGGCTTCCCGGCCTGGACCGGTGGTGTCATCCAGTACATCAACGGTTACGAGGGTGGAATCAAGGGCTTCGTGGCGAGGGCAACGGAGCTCGCCGAACGTTACGGACAGCGGTTCGACCCGCCGGCTTCTCTGGTGCGCAAGGCCGAAAGCGGCGAGGTGTTCGAACTCGGTGAAACCGACCGGGACGTGGTGACGGCCACCTCGGCAGCCTGACCGCCCGGACGTGGCAGGAAGGGCACTTTCCTGTCACCGAAAGCAGAACCGCGGGGAGGGGTGGACACTCGATCCACCCCTCCCCGCGGTCGTCTATTGAACGACCGCAGCGCTGAACAGACTCAGCCCAAGATGTGCTCGACAAGTCCGGCGCCGGGAACCGAATCGAGGCCCTTGCTCGGCGGCAGCTTGGGCAGACCCGTCGCGACATCCCGGCCGAGCTTGTGGGTGGCATCCGCAAGCTTGTTGTCCACCATGGCGAGGGCAGGCATGTCATTCGCGATCGGAGCGACGTGCCCCAGCTTCGGCAAGGTCGGCCCCGAACCGTTCTGCGGCGTATCCCGCAAGGTGGGTGCCACCGCGCCGACGGGATTGGCCAGCGGTTCGAGTTCGTATCCCTGAGCCGCGGTGAATTCCGCAGCTGTATCCACAGCCGACACGCCCTCGTGGTCGGGCTGCCGCGGGCCGATCTTGGCCTCGAAGAATCCGCCTTCCTTGGCATGCTGGTCGAACGCGCCGGTGTGGTCCGGTTGTACGTCCGCGGAGATCGTCGGCCGCGCCTTCGTCATCTGCTCGACGCGGGTGGTTTCCGCGAACAGGTGCCCGAGGATGCGGTTGGGTTTGCCGGGGGCGAGGATCGGGCGGCCGTCCCGGAGCTCCCCCGCCACTCCGTGGGTGGTGGTCACGATGTCCGCGCCGACCTGCTTGACCAGGTTGGGAGAGCTCGCTTTGACCTGGGCATCGACGCAGGGCGCCTTGGTCCGGTGGAAGGCAGCGCCCTGCTGCATCTCGCAGGCGTCCACCGGTACCGAGAAGCCGACTTCGTCGGGCACCTGCGAGAGGTCCGGAGCCGGGAGTGGGGATGCCTCCTCTGCGGAAGCGCTCGCGGTCCCGACCGCGGCGAACCCCGCGGCCACAACGGCTGCCTGCATCGTGCGGGTGGTCCAGGGACGCAAGATCAGTTCTCCTTGATCTGACGGGGGCGTGACCACCACGACCGGCGCCGACATCCGACGCGTGTGGCGATCTCGTTACGGCTGCTCGGACCTTCGTGCCCGGACGGCCGACGCGCTCCCCATCGGACCGGTAGCTGCCGATCTTGACCGTCAGATTTGAGAGACCGCACGAATGAGTGGTTTTCACAACCAGTGATGCGAAGTGTGGTAATCGGTCTCCGAGTTACCGGGGTGCGAGGACCCCGCGAGGAGTTCAGTCGAGCGTGAGGCTGGGGGTCAACATCGCCATGAGGTGCTCGGTGGCCATCTCGGGTGTGATCTCGGGCCTGCGCTCACGCCACAGCGCCAACCGCTCGCACGCACCGATGATCGCTTCGGCGAACGCCTCCAAGCGCACCGAGTCGAGCTCCGGGCGGGCAACGCGCAGCAGCTCGGCGGTGAACTCGGTTTGCTGCATCCGGATGGCCTCGAGCTCGGAATGGACCGTGCTGTTGGGCAGAGCGGTCTCGTTCCGCAGCAGCTCCCATGCTTGCTGGTGGTCGTCGCCGAACTTGAAGAAGGCCAGCAGGCAGTCGTACATCAACTGCTCCGGATTTCCCGCGTTGGCGGCGGCGGCGCTGGTGCACTCCAGCAACTCCCGCTTGGCCCGTTCCACGCACGCGATCAGCAGGCCCTCTTTGGAACCGAAGTACTCGTAGAGCATCGGTTTCGACAGGCCGACGCGCTGGGCGATGTGATCCATCGACGCGGTTTGGTAGCCCTCGGTCGCGAACACTTCCTCGGCGACCGCGACGATCTCCCGCTCCCGCTGGGCGCGCGAAACGCGCTTGCGGGGGGCGGTCGTAGCCGTGTGCGTTGCTGCTGCTTGCCCGATCTCCACGAAACCAACCCTACCGCAAGTAACCTACTCGTAGTAGCCTACCTTCGAGTAGGCAGGCTGGGGCAGCAGAAGGAGGCCCGGACATGGTGCAAACACAGTCGGACCAGCAGCAGCGATACGACACCTCCGTCGTCATCGTCGGCACCGGATTTTCCGGGCTGGGAACCGCGATCAAACTGAAAGAAGCCGGAATCCACGACTTCATCGTGCTGGAGAAGGACGAGGACCTCGGCGGAACGTGGCGCGACAACACCTACCCCGGCTGCGCCTGCGACGTACCCTCCCTCATGTACTCGTTCTCGTTCGAGCAGAACCCGGACTGGTCCAGGCTCTTCGCAGGCCAGCAGGAAATCTCCGACTACCTGCAGCGCTGCGCCGACAAATACGGCGTGCGGGAACACATCCACTACGGCGTCACGTTCACCGGTGCCGAGTACGACGAAGACACACGCCACTGGCACCTCACCACCGAATCCGGAACCGAATACGTCGGCCGCGCTCTGGTCATGGGCGTCGGCGCACTCCACATCCCGAGCTACCCGGACCTGCCCGGGATCGAACGGTTCGAAGGCGAGGTCTTCCACTCCGCGGACTGGAACCACGACTACGAACTCGAAGACAAACAGGTCGCCGTTGTGGGCACAGGTGCCAGCGCGATCCAGTTCGTCCCCGAAGTCGCCAAGAAGGTGTCCCGACTGCACCTCTTCCAGCGCACGCCCCCATGGATCCAAGCGAAACCGGACCACCCCATTCCCGAGCGGATGCAACGCTGGTTCCGGCGTGTTCCGGGACTGCAGCGCCTCGCCCGATCCCTCGTCTACTGGACCCTGGAATTCCGATCCGTCGCCGTTCTGCGGAGCAGGTTCCTCGGAAAGATCTCCGAGAAGCTCGCCAAGCGCTACATCCGCAAAACCGTCAAAGACCCGGCAGTGGCCAAGGCCGTCACACCGCAGTATTCGATGGGCTGCAAGCGGATCCTGCTCTCCAGCGACTACTATCCGGCGCTCAACCGGCCCAACGTGGACCTGCGGACCGACGGTGTGACCGAAGTTCGGGAGAACTCGGTCGTCAGTGGTGACGGCCAAGAGCATTCCGTCGACGCCATCATCTTCGGCACCGGATTCCACGTCACCGACGCCTTCGACGACCTCGCGATCATCGGCCGGGGTGGACGCAAGCTCCAGGACGCCTGGCGCAACGGCATGGAAGCGCACCTGGGTATCACGGTCTCCGGATTCCCGAACATGTTCTTCCTGCTGGGGCCGAACACGGGTCTCGGACACAACTCCGTCGTGTTCATGATCGAATCGCAGATCAACTACGTGCTCAGCTGTCTGCGCCCCATCCTCGACGGGAAGATCGACCAGATCGACGTGCGCCAGTCGGTGCAGGACGAGTTCAACGCCCAGATCCAATCCGAACTCGGCGACGCAGTCTGGTCGGAAGGCGGTTGCCAGAGCTGGTACCTCGACGAGAACGGCGTGAACCGTACGGTATGGCCCGGATTCACCTGGAATTACTGGCTGCGCACCCGCAAGGCGAATCCGGCTGACTTCGAAATCCAAGCTGCCGGACGCCGTTGAGGCTTCGCACGAGAGTTCGATATGCTCTGGCGGTCACTGTCGAATCAGCCCTCAGCCCACAGTGACCGCCAGAGCGGTCCGCTATTTCCAGGTGCGGCGGGGCTCCCACCCTTTACCGAGGGGCGCCGATGTCTCAGGCCCGCGCACTGTCGTCCGATGAGGTTCGCGGCCTCCGGGAAGAATTGACCTCCGGCAGTACGCCGACGGTGTGGTTCACGTCGTCGGCCGTCGGTGTACCCGAAGGTAGATCAGGAAAAGTGGTCGCGCTGGATGAGCCGGCCGAAGGTGACTTCATCCAGGTTCGCCCAGCAGGCTCCAAGGACGTGCTGTCCTTCTCCGTCGGAGAGGTGACGACCGTCAAGCCGCCACGCAAGCGCAAACAACCGGAGCCCGCCGCGAAGAAATCCACATCGCCAACGGCCGCGAAACAAGACACGACGGCCGCACCCGTCAACGAACCCGCAGCGTCGACCGACCGCCCGCAGAAAGCGAAACGGGCCGAGTCGAAGACGAGCACGAGCACCGGCAAATCGGCCGGAACCGCAGCCCGGGAATCGAAAACCGGCGATGCGAAACCAGCCGACGCCAAGCCAGCGACCGGGGCAGGAGCGTCGAGCTCGACTCCCGCCGCCAACTCGCGCCGCAAACCCCGCCAACCCAGTGGTGCAACAGTCACGCTGACCGCGGACGAGTCCGGACAGTGGAACGTCGAAGTCACCACCGGGAAGAAGCGCATGCTTCGACCCACACCCGTAGCGGCCTCCGCGGTCGCCCAGGCCGCCAAGACGCTGCACGACGATGTCGCCGAAGCAGTCGAACCATTGCTCCAGGCAGCTCGCGAACAGCAACGCAAGCGTGTCGAAGCGCTCCAGAACGAACTCGCCGAAGCCCAGCGCAAGCTCGACGACCTCGCCGACTGACCAATCCGCCACCAGGCCGGATGAAGCAAGGGAACCTTTCTGCCACATCTGGGAGAAAGGTTCCCATGCGGCATGCTGAACCAGCACGCTGCGGACCGCCGCGCCCAACCTGGCCCCGGCTGCACACCGCATGTGGAGACGCGACCAGAATTCGAGAGATCACATGTCAGCTTCGGAGGACGCGACCGCAGCGTCGTTGTTGCGCATGCGATCGATACTGCATCTCCTCCTCGCCACTTTCGGAGGTTTCGCAGGCTATGTCCTGCTGCTCCCGGTCGTGCCGAAATGGGCAGTCGAAGGTGGAGCAGGTGAGGTCGTAGCCGGCATCACCAATGGCATATTCATGCTGGTCACAGTACTGACACAGCTCGGCATGCCGTGGTTGCTGCGAAGGGTGGACCATCGGTTCGCGCTGGGCGCGGGCACCCTTCTGGTCGGTGCGCCAACGCCGCTCTTCATGATGTCGACCGATTTGACCACCCTGCTCGGCGTCTCAGGCCTCCGAGGCGTCGGCTTCGGGCTGCTCACCGTGTCCGGTAGTGCCCTCATCGCCGAACTCGTGCCTACCGAACAACGCGGTCGTGCCGCCGGCCTGTACGGGATCGCAGCCGGGCTGCCGAACGTTCTGCTGCTCCCGACCGGAGTGTGGCTCGCCCACCACATCGGATATGAGGCGCTGTTCTGGATTGCCACGGCACTTCCGGTACTGGGCACCGTGGCGGCAGTGAGCGTTTCCCCGGTGCGCTCGACGTCGATGGAGGAGCGCCGCGCAGGCGGCTTTTCGCCTGCGCTCCTGCTGCCGTGGTTGGTGATGACCACGGTCTCGCTGACCGCAGGTGGATTCCTCAGCTTCGTGCCACTGGCGATTCCGGGAGCGCTTCCCTCCGCCCTCCTGCTCGCCTTCGGATTCGCCGTCGTGACCGGACGATGGCTCGCCGGTGTGCTGGGCGACCGGTTCGGTACACGACGAGTGCTGAGTCCCGCGGTGCTGATGGCCGCACTCGGCCTCGTCCTCGTCGCGGTCGGAACTGCCGCGCAGCCGATGATCGCGCTGCCCGGGGCGTTCGCTCTGGGAATGGGTTTCGGGGCCGTGCAGAACTCAACACTCGTCTTTATGTTCGAGCGCTCTGACTCGGGAGTCGCCAGCACCGTTTGGAACATCGCCTACGACGCCGGAAGCGGGATCGGCGCGGTCAGTTTCGGCGTACTCGTGACTACCACCACCTACCCGGTGACGTTCGGTATCGCCGCGGCAGCAGTGCTCGCGTGCACACCACTTCTCGCTCGGATCCACAACGTGGAGGTGGCGACCACGAGCCGAACCGAGCGCCTAGAATCCGAAGGGTGACTCGCAGCCTGCTGACCCCCAAGTGGCTGCTGCTGCACGCCTTGTTCCTCGCTGCCGTCATCACCACCGGCTTGCTCGCCTGGTGGCAGTGGGGCCGAGCCAACGATGCAGGCGGTAGCTTTCAGAATCTCGGCTACGCACTGCAGTGGCCGCTGTTCGGTGCCTTCACCCTCTTCCTGTGGCAGCGGGTCGTCCGAATGGGCATGGAGGAACGAGCTGAAGGCGACGAGCCGCGACCCGAAGAAGAGGCCGCCCCGGAAGGGCCAGGGCGACACTCCGTTCGCACACGCCCACTGGTTCCTCCGCCTGCGGAACCGGTGACCGACGACGAAGATCCCGAACTCGCCGCTTACAACAAGTACCTCGCGGAACTCAACGAGGCCGAACAAGGCCGCTAGTTGAAAGTGATCCCGCCGTGGATCTCCCGCGCCTGGATCACCTTGTCCGCATTACCGGAAACCGTGTTCACGACGCTTTGTTCGGAAGCTGTGACTTCGCGGTGCACTTCGGCGCCGTCAGAACGCAACTGCTGCGCGAACTCCGGATCTTGGGTCGCTGCTCGATCCAGCCGTTCGGCGAGTGCTCGCACCGTAGGTTCTTCCGCCGCGGGCTGCTCGGCTGCTTCGAGCGCCGCCCCCATCTCGGGATCCTGCTCTGAACGTCCCCGGATCAACCCACGGACCTTCTCCAGTGCGGTCGAACCGGCAGAGCCGAGGACGCCGGCGGCCTGGCCTGCCAAGGCCGTCGCCAGCGAGTCCAAAAACGGGTCAGTCATGAGTCCTCCGAGGTGGCGTTCGAGGTGTGGTGTTTCCTCATCGTTGGTGACCAAGTGTAGTCAATTGATCGCCAAGAAGAGCCGGAATGCGGCGCACTGGGACGCCTTTTCACGTACGTGGCGCTTTGAACTGCGAAAACGTCCCTCTTGGTTTGAAGGTCCCGGCTGTCGGTGTCGTGCTTCACCGTCGGGTAGATGTGATATCAAACCAATGAGTGATAGCTGGCAAGCACGGATCGACACGCTCGACGGCGAGAGTGCCGACACCCGCCACGCGGTGCCCGCAGTGATCGGGCTGAGGCCTAAGCTGCCACGGGCGACCCGCGGTGCTTGATCAAGTCGCATCGACACTTGATGATTGGGGCTGGAGTGCGCAGCGGCGTACTATTGAAAATGTTCGGGCTGTGCGTACTGGCCGGAGTGCTGGTCGCGACCCTGATGATGCCGCTGGCGGTCGGCGCTGGAGCCGCCGTCAACGAGACCACGACCGCCATGTCGAATATGTCCGGATCCCTGGCCAGGCGGGACATGCCGCAGGTCTCGACTGTCACCGACAAGGACGGCGAGCCGATCGCCTACTTTTTCGATGACTACCGGGTCGAGACGCGTCCAGGTGAAATCGCGGACACGATGAAAGCCGCCATCACCGCTGTCGAAGACAAGCGATTCTGGGAACACGAGGGCGTCGACTGGCAGGGCACCATGCGTGCGCTGGCCACGAACATCAGCACTGGGGGAACCACCCAAGGTGCCTCGACGATCACCCAGCAGTACGTCAAGAACTACCTCGTGCACGTCGTCGCCGACTCTCGCGTAGACGCCGAGCGGGCCAAGGAAACCACCATCGCCCGTAAGCTCCGCGAAGCAAAGGTCGCCGTCGAGCTCGAACGCACCATGACCAAGGAGGAAATCCTCACCGGATACCTCAATGTGGTGCCCTACGGCAATCAAACCTTCGGAGTCGGGGCGGCGGCCCAAACGTATTTCGGCACCACCCCCGACAAACTGACCATTTCGCAGTCAGCGCTACTCGCCGCGATCGTCAATCAGCCGGGGTCCCTGAATCCGCACACGAACCCCGAAGAAGCACTCGAACGCCGCAACCTCGTCATCGACCTCATGTCCGATCCGCACAACAACATGCGGATCACCGAAAAGGACGCGGCCGAAGCCAAGAAGGAACCACTCGGCGTGCTGACGCCACTCGGTCGACCTCCGAACGGCTGCGTGGGTGTCGGTGACGGGACCACAGACGGGTTCTTCTGCACATACGTGACGGATTACCTCGAACGTGCCGGAATCGACTCGGACCGGCTGGACACCGGCGGACTCACCGTCCGCACCACCCTCGACCGCACCGCCACCGACGCGGCGAAGGACGCGGCCGAGAAACAAGTCCCGACACAGACCGACGGCATCGCGAACGCGATGGCAGTCGTCGAACCAGGCACGGACAAGCACAAGGTCCGTGCGCTTGTGGCGAACCGCGACTTCGGAAACGACGCCAGCAAGGGACAGACCGCCTACGACATCGTCAGCAAGGTTCAGCCCTTCGGTGCAGGGTCGATCTACAAGGTGTTCACTGCCGCCGCCGCATTCGCACAGGGCATGAATCCGCAAGACGTCATCGCCGTACCACCCACATACACCTCCAGCGTCTACAAGAACGGCACGGCGCCGTACACCGTCGGAAACGCGGAAGGCGTTCAATCGGGCCCGCAAACGCTGCAGATGGCGCTGGCGAAATCGCCGAACACCGCTTTCGTGGCGCTGCAGGAACGAGTGGGACTCAACAACGTGGTCGACATGGCGTCCCGTCTCGGGTTGCGGCGCGGGATGAACGAAGTGAACGAAAATGGACAACCACTCAGTGAAGACGGTTCGAACGGGCCCTCTCAAGGCCAAGCGATCAAGGAGAACAACCGCGGGGCCTTCACCCTCGGTTACACACCGACCAGCGTGCTTGAGCTCTCCAACGTCGCCGCCACGATCATGAGCGGCGGCACGTTCTGCCCACCGACTCCGATCGAAGAAGTCAAGGACCGGCACGGCAACATCATCCCGATCGAAGAGCAGCCCTGCGATCAAGCGGTCACACCCGAGGTCGCACGCGCACTCGCCGAAGGCCTCAGCAAGGACCACACCGAGGGAACTTCCCAACGCGCCGCCGAAGCGGCGGGCTGGACACGTCCCCTGATCGGCAAGACCGGTACAACGCAGCAACACCGCTCGGCCGCGTTCCTGGCCGCCACGCCGCAGATGGCCGGCGCGGTGCTCACCTACGCCGACGGCAACAGGCCCGAAGGGATCTGCGACAGCGGTGGTGACGCGCCGCCGTTCCTGTGCGGGACAAACGGCGGAAACATCTATGGCGGCAAGGTGCCCGCACGCACCTGGTACGACGCCATGACCGAGGTGCACGCTGGCCTGCCACCGGCCCCTCTGCCCGGTGTACCTGCCCCGTAGGTCTGCATCCACGGTCACCGAAGGCGCCGGTGCTCTCGGTGACCGTGCAGGAAGCTCCTTCGCCCTGAAGGAGCCCGCCGCCTTTCGGTAGACAGCATGGGAACTTTTCTTCCACACGTGAAAGAAAAGTTCCCATGCTGCGCACCGCAACCCCTGCCGGGCGTTCGCGCAGATCACATCTCTTGGCAGGATGAGGAGGTGAACACCGAGCAGGATCGCGTCGATGTCCGTGGGACGGTCAGCTTCGTAGCCATCGCCTACGTTCCGGCATGGTTGTTGACCCTCCCCATGTGGATCACCGGACAGGGGCTCTTGTGGCAATGGGCGCCGCTCGTGCTCACCGCCATGATGTTCATGCCGGCCGTCGCTACCTTCGTCGTGAGCAAATGGGTCAGCCCGAAACCCGACCTCCTCCGCGCCACGGGCATCCGGTCCCCGGGCGGGTTTCGATCATGGTGGCGGTACTCGCTTGTCGCCTGGCTCGGCCCACCGGTCGTCATGCTGCTCGCCCTCCTGGTGGGCGATCTGCTCGGCGTTTACCACGCGGACTGGACGGGATTCTCCGGCCTGGCCGAACAGAACCACACCGAAGTGATCGGCGAGCCCGAGACATCCCCGAACACCCTCGCGCTGACCGAAGTCGCCCAAGTCTTTCTTCTCGGCTGGTTCAACGTCGCCGCAGCGTTCGGGGAAGAATGGGGCTGGCGCGGATACCTGCTGCCGAACCTGATCCCGCTGGGGCAACCCGGCGCATTCCTCGTCACAGGAGTGTTGTGGGGCTTGTGGCATGCCCCCGTGCTGGTTCTCGGCTACAACTATCCGACAGTTCCGGTCGTCGTCTCCTTCATCATGATGGTCTGCTTCTGCACACTCGTGGGCGTACTGCTGGGCTGGTTGCGGCTCGTGTCTCGCAGCGTGTGGCCGCCCGCTATCGCCCACGGGTTCCTGAACGCCTCCGCCGGGCTGCCGCTGATCTTCGTCGCCGCGGGTAACCCGATCAACAATGCCCACGTGGGCTTGCTCAGCTGGAGCGGTTGGATAGTGCTCATCCTGCTGATCGTGCTACTCGTCCTACTCCGAAAGCTTCCGGTGAAGCTGGAACACGTCCCTGACGGTTTGACCCGCGGCGTTCGTCGCCTCAGCAGGCGTTGAGAGCATGGGAACTTTTCTTC
Source organism: Parasphingorhabdus pacifica (assembly GCF_054779195.1). Lineage (NCBI taxonomy): Bacteria > Pseudomonadati > Pseudomonadota > Alphaproteobacteria > Sphingomonadales > Sphingorhabdaceae > Parasphingorhabdus > Parasphingorhabdus pacifica. Next base: position 509,049 of record NZ_BAAGYS010000002.1, on the reverse strand, counting down.
CACACATGAAAGAAAAGTTCCCATGCTCACGAGTCACCGGAGCGAGGCCCGCACCTTCTCAGCGGCCGCCACGGTATTGCGCAACGCATCCTCGACTTCAGCGTATCCACGAGTCTTCAACCCGCAGTCGGGATTAACCCACAGGCGGTCCGCGGGGACCGACCGCAGCGCGGCACGCAGCAACTCTTCCACCTCGTCGACCCCAGGCACTCGAGGTGAATGAATGTCGTACACGCCAGGGCCGACGCCGCGAGCGAACCCGACCGCATTGAGATCGTCGAGGACCTCCATTCGGGACCGCGCGGCTTCGATGCTGGTGACATCCGCCTGCAAAGCGACGATCGCGTCGATCACATCACCGAACTCCGAATAGCACAGGTGCGTGTGGATCTGAGTTGAATCCGCGACACCGGACGTGGCCAACCGGAACGAATCCACAGCCCAACTCAAATACGCCTCGTGACCTTCTCTGCGGAGCGGAAGCAGTTCTCGCAACGCAGGCTCGTCAACCTGTACAACGCCGACGCCGGCTGCTTCGAGATCCCGAACCTCCTCACCGATGGCCAATCCGACCTGCATCGCCGTGTCCGCGAGTGGTTGGTCATCCCGAACGAACGACCAAGCCAAGATGGTGACGGGGCCCGTCAACATCCCCTTCACCGGTTTTGCGGTCAGCTGTTGCGCCTGCTTCGTCCAGTCGACGGTGATCGCGTGCGGTCGGGACACATCGCCGAAGAGAATCGGTGGGCGCACACAGCGAGACCCGTACGATTGCACCCACCCGTTGTCCGTACTGACGAAGCCGGACATGTGTTCGGAGAAGTACTGGACCATGTCGTTGCGTTCGGGTTCGCCGTGGACGAGAACATCCAGTCCGAGTTGCTCCTGCAACCGAACGATGCGTTCGATCTCGTCGAACATCCGACGGTTGTAGGTCGCCCGGTCGATCGTGCCGTTGCGCAGTGCTGCACGAGCTTTCCGCACGTCACTGGTCTGCGGGAACGAACCGATGGTCGTGGTGGGAAGCGGAGGCAGATTCAGGGTTTGTCGCTGAGCTTCGCGCCGAACAGCGTAGTCGGGCCGTTGAAAGTCACCTGAGGTCAAATCCCTGACCCGTTGCCGGACGTTGCCGTCATGTCGACGAGCTGAATTTCGCCGAGCTTCGATCAACGAATTTTGAACTGAGAGTTCGTCGGCCACCGCATTCCGGCCGTCTCGTAGCGCACGATTGAGCAGGACCACTTCGGAGACCTTCTGCTTCGCGAAGGCCAACCATGGTTTGATCTCCTCGTCGATGCTGGTTTCGGCATCAACGTCATAGGGCACGTGCAGCAACGAACACGATGTCGCGATCGACACGTCACCGGCAAACCCGAGAAGGGTAGCGGCGGTGCCGAGTGCTGAGTCCAGGTCCGTACGCCAGATGTTGCGTCCGTCCACCAAGCCGGCGACCAAGGTCTTGTTTCGCAGACCATGGATGGCGGGCAGCCGATCTATAACGGGCCGCCCTGCGACGAGATCCAGGGCGATCGCCTCGACATCGGTCTCAGCGAGAACGCCCAACGCCTCCCTCGGATCTCCGAAGTAGGGAGCCACCATCAGCTTCGGTCGGTCGGTCGCGTGCGCGATTTCGTCGTAGGCGCGACGCAGCAGAGCCAGTTCTTCGGTGGATCGGTCGGCGGCGAAGGCCGGCTCGTCCAACTGGACCCACTCCACACCGGCTTCGTGGAGCTCGCGCAAGAGATCGACATAGGAGGGCACCAGGTCATCGAGCTTGTCCACGGTACGAAACGATTTCGGGGAGCCCTGTGCTGGTTTGGACAACAACAAGAACGTCAGCGGTCCGACCACAACCGGGCGGGTGAGCACGCCCATATCGGCAGCTTCGTGGCACTGCTCGACGGGAGTGCGGTCGGCCAGTGCGAACTCCGTATCCGGGCCGATCTCGGGGACGAGGTAGTGGTAGTTGGTGTCGAACCACTTGGTCATCTCGAGTGGAGGCGTCGACTCAACGCCTCGTGCCATCGCGAAATAGGTGTCCAACGGTCCGAGTCCCAGACGCGTGTACCGCTCGGGCACTGCGCCGAACGTGACAGCAGTGTCCAACACCTGGTCGTAGAAGGAGAAAGTGTTGCTCGGTACCGAGTTCACACCTTCGTCATGAAGTTCCCGCCACGTGTTCGTGCGTAGCGTCCGGGCCACATCCCTGAGTTCTTCTTCCCCGATACGGGATGCCCAGTAACTTTCCAACGCCCGCTTCAGTTCGCGGCGCGGCCCGATGCGCGGATATCCGAGTACGGTCGATCCGATCGTGCTGGTCAAAGCTCTCTCCTCGCGAGCTCGGTGACACGGCAAGTCCGACAGCCCCGAAGAGGTGAACGCGTACCGCAGACCAGTCCGGTGGAGTGGCCGCAGTGCCCGCTCGCCCTCCCTCGAGGCCACGGACGAGCGCACACACGCTGGTGTGCGCACCGATGGCAGGTCTTCGGACTCGTGGGCGGTCCCATTTCGGATGTTCCTACTAGCCGTCAGCTTCCCAGGCATGCCCAGTGCTTTGCCGACCGAAAACGGGCGGCGACGGCGTTCGTTCCCACTCACCGCTGCGGGGCAGTCCCGGAGTTACACCGGGTTCCCTCTTGCCTCACCGGTCACGATCCCTCGCCGCCGGTGAACCATCAGCGTCCTGAACCCTACTCGTTGGGCTCCGGATGGCAAGACCCATCGCCTTGTGCCGGGTCTCACCACAGGGGTGTCAGCAAGGGAACTTTTCTCTCAGTTGTGGAAGAAGGGTTCCCTTGCTCGGTGTCGGAATCTCGTGCTACTCGGGTGTATGTGAAACGGGCTCAGCCCGGCTGTAGAGGGTGAGCCGTGCCCCATTTGGAGTAAGCGGCTACGAGATGGACCGCGTGCCGGTCCGGGTATTGTCAACCTCTTCCGCTCGCTGCAGGATGTGGCTTCGATACTTCCGTCCCGGCATTCGGGAGCGCACATGAGCAGTGATGAGCGTCCGTTCGAGCGAGTACTCAGACGTAAAGACGTATTGGCGGTCGGATTCGGTTCGATGATCGGATTCGGCTGGGTTGTCCTGGCCGGTCAGTACATCGACGACGCTGGTGTGCTCGGATCCGCGCTCGCGTTCGTGATCGGTGGTCTGATCGTAGCGCTGGTCGGTCTCACCTATGCTGAGCTGGTATCGGCGATGCCGAAAGCAGGCGGAGAACACCACTACGTTCTCCGCGCCCTCGGTTCGAGATGGGCATTTGTCGCATCGTGGGCTGTCGTCGTCGGCTATGTTTCCGTCGTCGCATTCGAGGCGGTGGCGCTACCTGAAACGATCGCCTACCTCGTTCCGCAACTGTCTACCGGAGTGATCTGGCACGTCGCTGGATCCCCGGTTTATGCGATATGGACGATGGTTGCCGTCGCCGGAGCGGCCGTGATCACCATTCTTAACTATGTAGGTGTCCGACCTGCGACGACACTGCAGTCGATAGGTGTGCTGTTCTTGCTCGGCGTAGGTGCGTGTCTGCTGTTCGGCTCTCTCGGCAGTGGTTCGATCGCCAACGCCGACCCGCTGTTCACCGGCGGAACGATGGGAATCATGGGTGTCGTTGTGGCGACACCGTTCCTGTTCCTCGGGTTCGACGTGATCCCCCAGTCCGCAGAAGAGACCCAGCTCCCCAGTCGGCAGGTCGGCAAACTGCTCGTGCTCTCCGTGGTGCTTGCCACTTCCTGGTACGTGCTAATCCAGATAGCCGTCGGAACCGCGATTCCACTGCATGAGATTCAAAGCTCCGATTTGGCTACCGCCACGGCCATGGCAGCGCTATGGAACAGCGACACGATGGGTGGCCTCCTCATAGTCGGCGGTGTGGCAGGCATCCTGACTAGCTGGAACGGGCTACTCATCGGGTCCAGCAGACTCGTCTACGCCATGGGAAAGTCCAAAATGCTCCCAGCATGGTTCGCCAAGATACACCCAAAGTACAGAACGCCCAGCAATGCAATTCTTTTCATTGGCGGGATAAGCATGATCGCGCCACTGTTCGGTGAACAAATGTTGACATGGTTGTCCAACGCGGGAGCGGTCAACATCGTCGTGGGATACTTGCTCGTATCCGTGTCCTTCCTCGTGCTGCGGCGTCGCGAACCTGAACTCGAGCGACCGTTTCGCGTTCGCCGGCCCTGGGGTATCGGGGTGGCGGCAATCCTACTGAGCGCCATGCTGATCCTCCTCGCGCTACCAGGAATGCCGGCAGCTCTGTCATGGCCCTACGAATGGATGATCACCATCCTCTTCTGGGGTATCGGCGCGGTCTTCTTTCTGTCGGTTCCGCGCATCCCACCAGGGCCGGGAGCAGACGAGCAGCTTCGCAGCGCCCGGGCATGAACCGTGCGAGCAAGGGAACCTTTCGCGCACATCTGAACGGAAGGTTCCCTTGCTGCCGGGCCGCACGTGACAGCATGTGCGAATGCTGACGAGCTTGTTGCCCACCACCCAGCGCGCCTTGCTGCGGCGGTTGGCAGTGGAACAGAGTGAGAACCGGGTCCCGTCGCTGACTGCGGGTCTCGTACGTGATGGCGAGATGATCTGGGCCGATTCCAGGGGGACGGTCGATGGGCAGCGACCAACCGTCGATACGCAATACCGCATAGGGTCGATCACCAAGACCTTCGTCGCGGTCCTGGTCATGAGGCTGCGAGATCAAGGCCGCTTGGCCCTCTCCGACCGGATTGACCAACACGTTCCCGGGACCGCCGTGGGAAACCGCAGTATCGAACAGGTCCTCACCCATTCAAGTGGCCTCAGTGCGGAACCAGCCGGGCCGTGGTGGGAGCGGGTTCCCGGAACCGACGTGCAAGAGTTCCTGTCGAACATCGACGAGAGCGAGCTGCGCCCACCTCCAACGCACGTATTCCACTACTCGAACACCGGTTTCGGTGTGCTGGGCGAGTTGGTTTCCCGACTCTCCGGGCAAAGCTGGGCCGAAACACTGCAGAGCGAAATCCTGGACCCGTTGGGCATGACGAGAACAACCTCGCACCCGACGGCACCGCACGCTGACGGGTTCGCTGTGCACCCGTGGGCCGACGTGGTCATGCCGGAACCCGCCGAGGATGCTGGCGCGATGGCTCCCGCAGGCCAATTGTGGTCGACCATCGAAGACATGGTGCGCTGGCTGCGGTTCATCAACGGTGACACCGCCGACGTCCTGCACCCGGATACCCTCACCGAAATGTGTGCTCCTGGCGCGGTCGACGACGGGGCCGAATGGCGGGCCGGATTCGGGCTCGGTATTCAGCTGATGCGTCACCGCGGTCGTCGACTCGCAGGACACGGCGGTTCCATGCCGGGGTTTCTGGCTGCTGTGCTGGCCGAACCCGCGCAGCGCACCGGCGTGGTGTTCATGGCCAACACAACCGCCGGCGTCGGTTCGGTACTCGCCACCGACCTGCTGGACATTCTCGAAGAGCACGAACCAAGGATCCCGCCGGCCTGGACTCCGGGACCCGGCGTAGAAGCGTCGCTGTTGAACCTCACCGGCCAGTGGTTCTGGGGCCCCACACCGTACGTGCTGCGGATTCTGCCGGACGGACTGCTCGATCTAGTTCCCTGGAACGGAAAGGGACGTGCTTCCAGATTCCGCTCCAACCAAGACGGAAGCTGGACGGGACTTGACGGCTACTTCGCGGGGGAACCACTGAGGGTCGGCAGGAACGAACAAGGTGAGCCAACCTACTTGGATCTGAACACCTTTATCTTCACTCGCCAGCCGTATGCGTCCGAAGCGCCTGTGCCCGGCGGTGTGGAAGGCTGGAGAACTGCCGAATTCTAAGTCGGCGCGAGGACGGACCGAGCGGGACACGTGGAAGAAAGGTTCCCTTGCTCCTTGCGGGACTGGACTTGCCGTAGGAGACACAGCGCGGGTCAGCTGCGGCGAGGCCCTGCGAAGAGGACTGATCGCCGCACTGTAAGGCCCCGGGTGGGTGGATCCTCCTTGATGGCAGGAAGGCCGGCTCCGGTTGCGGACGGAGACAGCCGCCGGCAACCGGAGCTCAGGTGTCCACCCGGGTTTGGTGAAGTTCGGGTCAACCTCCTCGAGGGTCGCGTCGAACGATGCGTCAGTCCGGTGTCTTGCGGAAACGCTAAGGATCCCAAGGGCGTTCGGAATACACTTCACACCTCGGTCGTACGCGTGCGGTGAAGTACGCCTGACGGATGTCGTCAACCACCGCTTGTGGCTCCTTGACGAGACGACCAGGCAAAATCTGGACGACGAGGACACCATGGGTGGCATACCGCGTGTTTCGCCGCATCGTGTTCGAGTACCCGGACTTCGTGAAGTGGAACTCGAAAGAGTCGATCTCCACGGCCATCCCGACATCGTCGAACCACGCGTCGGGACAGCCGACGTACTCTCCACCGGTACTGAACACTGGAGTGTTCCACAACGGTTTCGGTAGGTCTGAAGCATCGAGCAGCTTGAACGCGCGTAGCTCCGGAATCGAACGAACCTCGACCGTCATCGACCGCAAGAGCGCACGGGGGAGCCCGGTTCCACGGCGGCTGCCCAACTCCATCTCTTGGATCAACTGCTGCGGGTGGCACTGCTGCCCGCGCTGAATGGCCTCGACGAACAGATCCTCGGTGAACGCGCGCGTCTGCCACGTCCTCGCACCGTCCATCACGGCGCGTACGAGCGGAGCGGTCGGGATGCCGCCCCGCAGGACAGGCGTCGGCAATCGAGTAGTCCGTTCGAAACGGATGGACGGCTGGCACTGCAACTTGCGGCTGTGCGGAATCAGGACGTGGATCGGCTCGTCCAGCGGTGGGGTCGTCAAGCCGTGCAAACGAGCACCGTGCATACCAGTGATCATCGCGTCCGGGCCCGCGCACAACAATGCGGCTTGAATCAGGTCGTCGGTCGTGGCAGGCCCCGGAGCAGTGAGGACGATCCCCGGAGCCAACCGGCTCCACGGGCCATCCGCACGGGCACGACGGTACGACGTTGACTGGGATACGCCGAGCTTCTCCAGATCGCGCACGTGGAACACGCGGCGGGGTTGGTGCGTGGGAGTCGCAACGACGGGCGAGTTGGTTTCCATAACCCGAATATGCGGACGCCGCAGCGGTTCACCGTGATTTGCTCAATTTTCGGGTGCGTGTCGGACAGTCTGGTGGAGCAAGGGAACATTCCTGTCAGATCTGGAGCAAAGGTTCCCTTGCTGGCACCGGTCACGAGTTGCGGATCCACCAGCGCATCGAGTACTCGACGAGGGGGATGAGGAGGTGTTTGATGGATTGGCGGTTGCGGGCATCACAGATGATGACGGGAACGTCGGGGCCGATGGCTGCGGCATCCCGGACATCGTCGACTTGGTGGTGAAGATCCCCATCGAAGCAATTCAGCCCCACCACGTAGGGAAGGCCCCGGTCTTCGAAGAAGTCGATCGCGGGAAACGCGTCGGAGAGCCGCCGAGTGTCGGCCAGGACCACCGCGCCGATCGCGCCACGGACGAGGTCGTCCCACATGAACCAGAACCGGTGCTGGCCCGGTGTTCCGAACAGGTAGAGGATCAGGTCCGAAGCCAGCGACAACCGGCCGAAGTCCATCGCAACGGTGGTGCTGTGCTTGTTCGGCGTTGCGCGGAGATCGTCGAGACCGTGGCTGGCAGTGGTCATCACAGCCTCCGTGGTCAGCGGCACGATCTCGGATACCGACCCCACCAGGGTCGTCTTCCCAGCGCCGAACCCGCCAGCTACCACGATCTTCGCCGACGTGGCGGTATGGAGCGCCTCATCATGCGTCGGCAGTGAACGTGTTTCAGATGTCATGGATTATCCACTTGCGGTGTCGTATCGATCGGAAGGGCAGCGTTGTCATAGCCGGCGCAGTCCACTCAGCACCCTCTCCATCAACATCAGGTGTGCCGAGTGATCGGTTTCCTGAACGGTTCGATGCACGTTGATGAGGCCGAGATCGGCCATGTCGCTCAGTAGAACTTTCGCCACACCAAGCGGGACACCGAGGCGCGCCCCCACTTCGGCGACCGATCGGGGCTGCTGGCACAGGTCGACGATCGAGCAGTGCTCCGGACGCTCCAAATGTGCTGTCCGGCATAGGTCGCTGGTGGACACGAGTGTTTCCAACTCGAGTTGGTAGCTCGACTTGGTGCGTCCCCCGGTCCAGGCGTAGGGACGGACGTAGGCGGCCTGATCTCCACTCGACGTGTCCGCGGCGTTCTGATCTGCAACTTGCGCGCTCAGGTCGGCCTCTGGCCACTCCGTTTCCGGCACTGTTCCAGCGAACAAGTCCCCCTCGGTACGGGCGATCCACGGGTGGCCGAAGGTGAATCGATTGCATGTTTCGACGAGGGAATCAGCGTCGAAGGAATCACGAGCGCCCTGCACGGCTCGGCGCTCCGATGATCGCGAACTCCCGTTCATGACGCCCTCATGCTGTCTGACCGGTCATCACTCGACTCGTCCCTCTGAGCTGCGAACGCAGCTCCGGGGTGAGGATCTGCCCCACACGCTCCACCAAGAGCGCCATTTCATACGCGATCAACCCCATGTCGCATTGGGGTGCGGCCAGCACGGTGAGGCACGAACCGTCGCTGATGGCCATCTGGAGCATCAGGCCGTGTTCCATTTCGACGACGGTCTCCGTGACGTTCCCGGCCTGGAAACAGCGAGCCGCGCCTTGGGTGAGGCTGAGCAACCCGGAAGCCACGGCGGCGAGCTGGTCCGCCCTGTCCTTCGGCAACTTGGCCGACGAAGTCAGCAGCAGCCCGTCCGCGGAAACGACCACCGCGTGCGCCACTCCCGGAACCCGTTCCGTGAAATCCGTGACCAACCAGCTGAACTGATGTGGTTGCGTCTGCTGAGAGTGCATTTCGCCTCCAGTCATTCTGGTGCTATTGGTGTTCACGCAGGGCGTGCTTGCCTTCTCGAATGCCCTGTTGAAAGCGTTCGAGGCGTCCGCGGACCACGTCCGCGTTGCGTTCCAGCCCGCCGTTGCCGGCATGCGACTCGTAGATGGCACCCGGAGTGAGATGCATGCGAGGTGTTCGCCTCGGCAGCCCCGTCGAGGTGTGCTCCGGAACATCCGCGGTCTGCGGAACCATCTCTTCTGGCTTCGCGGCCCGGTCGCGACTGCTTTCTGCTTGTGGTTCCGGCGTTGGGGCCGTCTCGGCGGCCTCGGAAGCCCCGGAAGCCCCGGAAGCCCCGGAAGCCCCGGACGCCCCGGAAGCCCCGGAGGTCCCGGTTTCGCCGCGCCCCCTTTGCAGCCCCTGTTGAAAGCTCGCCAATCTCTGGCGGGAGTCTTCCGGACTTCTGTACGTCTCAAGAGCTTGCGGCTCGTCTTCGGACGCGGCGCTGCCTGCGATCAGATGTGCTCGCGGTGTCCGGCGTGGAAGCCCAGTCGCGGTGAACGTGTCGGGTTCGATCTCGGTCACCTTTTCCGCCCTTTGACGATCTTGATCGCTGGGAAACGCCCATTCCGGGGGCTGGCCGTTCGGTGCTGCATGCTCTTCGGAGGAAGGGAACCCTTCTTCCACAGATGACCGGGAAGTTCCCTTGCTCGCGTCCGATGGTGCTGCGGTCGTGGAGCACGAGGAGGTGTGCTCCTCGAGCGAGTGGTCGGACTCGTGTGTGGCGGATGCCCAGAACCATGCTGACGCAAGATCATCGAAGATCGGCGTCCTCGGCGAAACGCTGTTTCGATGCACACCGGTATCTTCGGACGCAGACGTCTTCGATCCGTTCGCTACGCCGTCCCTGTCTTCCTGCGGTCGTGCAGATTCGGCTGGTGTGGCCGACTGTTCAAGAGTGTCGTCCGAAGCTGCGGAGCGCACAGCCTGGGGACCCATTCTCTCGGCGGCCGTGGCGTCCTGTTCAGCAGCGGCCCAGTCGTACGTGGTGACCACGCTGTCACCCGCTTGCGGGCGGGTGCGGGTGCCATTCATCGGTGCCGACCCCGGATGCGGTTTCCCAGAAGAGCGGTCGACAAGCAGCTCGGGGGGCAAGGTGACCGTTGCTCGAATGCCCAGTCCATCCGGGCCGCTTCGCAGTTGGACGGAGAGGTTGTGCTTGTTGGCCAGCCGTCCGACGACGAAGAGTCCCATCCGTCGAGACACGGACACATCGATTTCCCGGTCACTGACGAGACGTTCGTTCGCGGACTCGAGTTCGTCCGCATTCATTCCGATCCCGCCGTCGACGATGTGCAGGTCGCAGAACCCGTCAGCGCGTTGCCAGCCGGTGACGGTGACGTTGGTGTGCGGTGCGGAGAAGTTCGCCGCGTTGTCGAGAAGCTCGGCGAACAGCCGAACGAGGTCGTTCGCCACGTAGCCGACCACGCTTGTTCGAGGCAAGGGCTGGACGACGACTCGGGGATAATGTTCGATTTCGGACACTGCTGCTCGTAGCAAGTCGGCGGGGTCGGCTGGCCGGTTGAATCGGCGGGTGAGGTCCGTACCTGCGAGGACCATGAGGTTCTCGTTGTTTCGCCGCATCCGCGTCGCCAGGTGGTCGAGTTGGAACAGAGTGGCGAGTTGGTCGGGATCCTGTTCGTCGCGTTCGAGGTGCTCGAACAGCCGAAGTTGTCGTTCGAGGAGGCTTTGGCTACGGCGGGAGACGTTGACGAACGAGTCGCTGTAGCTCTTGCGTAGTTCTGCTTGTTCTGTCGCGAGGTCGACGGCCTGGGTTTGGACATCGTCGAAGGCGCGCGCGACCTGGCCCACCTCTTCATTGGTGTCGACGGCGACTCGAGGCGGAGAGCTGCGCTTTTTGGAGCCGGCGCGGATGTCGGCCACTGCTCTAGGGAGTTCGCTGGTCGCAGCTTCAAGTGCGCTGCGTCGCAATGCAGTCAAGGATCCGAGGAGTTGACGGGCCACCACGATGACGATCAGGCCTGCTACGAGCATCGCGGAGAGAAGGAGCACGGTACCGATCCCCGCGGTGTTGCTCGCATTGTCGTGGAGACCTCCGGTGGTGTCCCGCAGGTGAGTTTCCATGTGCTTCGCGAGACCATCGAGGGCTTCGATCTCCGCATGGGACACCGACTTCCAGTCGGACACGGAAATGCCTGGCGGCACGCCCTCCGCGGCGGTGAGAAGTGTCCTGACGGCGGTTTCTCTGGTGGTGATGTCCGGCTGGAAGTAGAGGGTGTCGTATTCGATCCGTTGGTGTGGTGCCGCTGCGGCACGGTATTCGTCGATCGCCGAGGCCCGGCGGGTTTCGCTCTCGCCCAACTGAGTCAGGTGTGACGGGCTGACGGTGCCGGGACGGAGCGCTGTGAGTACGAGTGCTTCCTGGAGCCGAACCTCGTGCGAGATCTTGGCGAGTTCGTGCAGGCTGGTCGCGGTCGGCACGAGTCTGGATGACGAGATCTGACTGATCAGCGTCCGGTCGAGAGCGAGTATGGCGCGCACGATGTCGGTATAGGAATTGATGGCGCCCAGAGGATCGATGCGGCCGTTGATCACTCGTTCACGCAGCCTGGCCAGCTCACCGAGTTTCCGCTCCACTTCATCCTGCGCCAGACCGACTACGACATCGGCGTCACCACCGCTGCCGTCCTGCGGCTGAAGCGTCCGTGCCGCGTGTTCCCATGCCGCATCTGTTGCGGCAAAGTGCTCGCGTACGGAATCGGGGGAGGTATTTCCGGTGACCAGGAACTCCGCCGTTCGCGTGCGTTCTTCCTGAAGACGGGTCGCGGCGTTGCGCACCGACTCCGCTGAGGAGACCACGGCGCCCAGATGGGCGTAGGCATCCGCCTGTCGGACCTGGCCCCGGATGTGCAGGAACCCCAGCCCGCAGGCGAGAACTACCGGCACGAGAACAACAGCGGCAAGCTTGACCGGAATCTTCCAGTTATGCCAGTGCGTGATTCTCGCTGCAATATACGCCCATGGGGACGTCCGGGCCCCGGTCGCGGGCGAATGATCGGCTTCGCTACTCACGACGCAGTCCCTTTCCGCGCGGTCGAGCTCTGTTCAACAGCGCACTCGTGTGGTGGACAGTGTTATCCGTCGCGATCTGTGACAGTTTCCTGAACACATCGGAGGTTTGGTGAAACGTCAAGTCCGTCAATAGGCGGACGCACGCATTCGCGTCTTGGAGTTGCGAGGGGCGCGGTGGCGTGCTTTGCTCCCGCCGTCGGTTTCGAGGACTCTACCGCAGCCGCTGATCGACCTGAAAAACTTGCCCATAAGTCCATGTCCAGCTATAACGCCGCTTTGGTCTGGCGGGATGGCATCCGATCGGCGAGCGGGTTGATTCTTCGTGTACTAATCGTGGTCGACGTGACCCGATCAATTTTTGTAGCTGTCGCCTTACGGGTGACTGGTATTCGAGTGGCAGTGGTTCCGAACTACATGTTCGTCGCTGGTCAGGTTGGCCACGGTGGTCAACGAGGGTTCCGGCTCGCTGCCCAGCGGGCGCCTGATCACCAGGGACAATGATCCCGTGTCGGTTGTATCCGGCCAATCCCTGCAGATTGACCGCGGTCGCGCGAATTGCCGGAGAATGCCACGCAAGCGGAGCAAACCGTACTGAGTGGACACTCACAGTGACGGGAAAGTTCATCAATGTGTGTGAGGTGCAGGTTCGGGGGTATTCCGTGCACCTATTCCTGATTAAACTCCACGAATCGTAGATCGAGTTGCGAACCGGTCTGCGGTTCCGGGGGCCGCGTGGTCGCCCGTTGGGGCGGAATTCGTTGGCGCCTCTTCTCCGCAGCGCCGACCGCAGGGGAGAGTCGGCGCCGCTCGGCGTCGGGAAGGAATACATGCTCGAGACCTACCGAGCCACCTCACGTACCGGAGTTTCCCCGGAGCCACGAGCCTCGGCGGATCGTTTCGGTGCGATCACCGAAGGTGGACTACGTCCGGTCGAGCCCGCTCCCGACTTCGTGGCCATCGCGCGGAGTCAGGAGTTCACCGACCTGCGGCATGTTTTCCGGACGTTCGTGGCCAAAGCCGGAGCCGCAATCCTGATCTGCTTCGTCGGATACGTCATCGCCGCGGGGTGGTTCCCCGAGTTCATGCGGACGCCGCTGCTGGGGACGGCCAGCATCGGCTTGGTGCTGGGGCTCGTGCAGTTCGCGATGCCGTTGCTGGTCACCGCTGCTTACGCGTGGTTCGCTCGTACGCAGCTCGACCCCCGAGCCTCCGAAGTCCGCAGATCCGCCGCCGAGGACGCCCGACCGTGATCACCGAACCGTTGCTCAACCTCGGGACCTTCGCCGGCTTTCTCCTGCTCACACTGTTCGCGGTGTACCAGGCCGGAAACCGAAGCACCACAGGCGACGACTTCGCCGCAGGCGGTGGGTTCAACGGCCCGCAGAACGGGGTGGCGCTCACCGCGGCCTTTCTGTCCGCAGCAGCCTTTCTCGGGATCGCGGGTGCAGTAGCCGTCCACGGTTCAGGTGCGTTCCTGTACGCTGCCGGTTTTCTGGTGGCCTGGTTGGTGAACCTGTTGGTCATCGCTGAACCCCTGCGCAACACCAACAGTTTCACGCTGGGGGACATGCTGAGCTGGCGCCTGCACCCCCCACCTGTGCGGGTCGCGTCCGCCGTGTCCACTGTGACGGTCTCGTTCTTTTGCCTGGTCGCCAACATGGCTGGTGCTGGGGGACTCGTTGCTTTTCTACTCGACGTGCACAGTAGTGGCGGGCAAGCACTCGTCATCACCGTCGTGGGGGTGATGATGGTTGCCTACGTGTTCGTCGGCGGGATGACGGGCACTGCTCGGCCCCAGATCATCAAGGCGGGTCTGCTCTTGACCTGCTTGGTGATGCTGACGGCCTTCCTGCTCGGGAAATTCGGGTTCGACCTCGGCTCGCTGCTCAGGGAGGCCGGCGGCAACCGCGAACTCGGTGAGCGAGCCTTCGGTCCGGGATCGCTGGGCGAGGGGAGCGCGAAACTCGAACTCGTTTCGCTGTCGTTGGCCTTGATGTTGGGAGTTGCCGGCCTGCCGCACGTGCTGATGCGCTCCGAGTCGGCCCCGAACGCGCGGGAAGCACGCCGACCCGTCGTGTGGGTGATCTGCGTGTTGACGGCCTGCTACCTGTGCACGCTGATCGTGGGGTATGCGGCAGCGGCGATCGCCGGCAGCGATGCGATCCTTTCCGCGCCGGGACGTGAGAATTCTGCTGTGCCGCTGCTCGCTTCGGAGATCGGTGGCCCACTGTTGCTCGGTCTCGTGGCGGCGATCGCGTTCGCGACAATTCTCAGCGTGGTCGTGGGGTTCATGCTGATCGCCTCGGCCTCTTTCGCGCAGGACATCTATTCGAACGTGTACCGCGGTGGTTGCAGGCAGCAGTGGGAAGAAGTTCGAGTGGCGCGTTGGGCGGCACTGGTCCTCGGTGGCGCGTCGATCGTGGGTGCGGTTCTCGTCAACGGTCAGAACACGGCCTTTCTGGTGGGGCTCGCGTTCGCGTTCGCCGCTTCGGCGAACGTGCCTCCGTTGCTGCTGGCACTGTTCTGGAAGAGGTTCAACACTCGAGGCGCGCTGTGGAGCCTCTACGGCGGACTCGGGGCGTGCTCGTTGCTCGTGGCGTTGTCGCCGGTGGTGTCGGGGACGCCGCTGTCGGTTCTTCCGGCTTGGGATTTCGCGCTGTTCCCGCTGAACAACCCCGCGATCGTGTCCGTACCGTTCTCGTTCCTCTGCGGAGTCGTGGGCACCCTCGCCGGCGGCGGGCGGGCGGACACCGCACGTGCAGCGGAGGTGGAGGTTCGTGCCCTCACCGGGCTCGACCCGCGTTGACTCGGTGCGAGCAAGGGAACCTTCCTGTCACATGTGACAGAAAGGTTCCCTTGCTCACTCCGGTGCGGCGGCTACTGGCCGGCCATGTGCACCAGTTCCCAGACGTGGCCATCGACGTCCTGGAAGCTTCCGCCATACATGGGGCCTTCTTCGTGAACAGGCTTCCACGGTTTTCCACCCGCTTCGATGGCTTTTGCGACCGTGTCGTCGACTTGTTGCCTGCTGTCCGCGGAGAGACAGTTGAGGACTTCGGTCGATGTCGAGGTGTCGGCAATCTCGTCGTTGATGAAATCGCTGAACCGTTCGCGCACGAGCAGCATGGCGTAGATGTTCTCCTCGATGATCATGCAGGCGCACTCATCGGTTGAGAACTGCTGGTTGAATTCGAAACCGAGCTGGCTGAAGAAGTTGCGCGATTTGGCCAGATCCGCCACCGGCAGGTTAACGAAGATCATTCGCATTAGTTGCTCCTTGGTAGTGCGGTCACACGTTGGACCTGCGGCCGCCGGGAAACTCATCGGCTCGTACCGGAGCGATGAACACCCTTGATCACGAAGACCGCACCGACGGTGCAGAGCGCCGGGCTACGAGGATCCAGGCAAGGTGCCGGCATCTGCGGGAAGGGTGAGGAGATGTTGTGCGCACGAAACTACTGGCTCATGTTGGCCAGCAGCGGATGATGGCTTGCTGTTCAGGAAGGGTGCCCTCGGCAGGACTCGAACCTGACACCAGCCTCCGGGCGCGTCTCAGGGGCCGCGCTGACCTCGGATGATCCTGCTTCTGCGTAGTTCAGGGCCGATATTTCGTTGACCTCGTTTTGACGTTGGTTGCGGCTGTTGCTCGGCCGCATGTGTTCCAGATGTACCTCGGAGCTGGATGGTGGCCTGAGCACCACGAGCAATTTGCCTGTTGGATCCGCTTCCGAGCTCTTGTCTTCAGGGCCCGGTCAAGGAGATCCCGGTGACGGCAGCGATCGCTGCAACGATGCTCCAGACGACCGTGCCCGCACCGATCCAGGCGAACGTGACCCGCGGTGTGGCGCCGATACCGCCGGCTACGAGCGCGGAGAGCTGGGTGCCCAGCCCGATGGGTCCGAGCACGGCCAGTGCTGGCAATCCCCAGCGGCGCGCCACTCGCTCAATTCGCTGCCGGCGCTGGCTGCTATCCGGTCGGCCACCGCCTTCCGTGCGCGTCCTGCGGCGTGCTGCCCACCATGCGCGCAGGCGTTCACCGAACCACGCCGCGACCGCGACGGTCGCCAGGTTGCCGACCACCCCGGCGGCCACGACCGGTACCGGATGCACGCCGGCGAGGATGCCCCCGGGAATCACGACGACGGCCTCCAGCCACGGTGCTGCCCCACCGATGAAAACACCGAACAAGATCGCGAGGTTCGTGCCAGTCATCGCTCCACCTTCGATTCCGGCGGAGGACCGTCTTCCTCCGCCGCCAGCGTCATCACGCGCGGGAACACGGCCGCTCGTTCGTTCTGCTCGAGCACGTCCAGACCGACGAGCTCGGCCGGCCACAAGCCGTCACTCGCCAGTCGCAGGAGAGTGCCCAACGTCGGGTCTTCGGTCGATTCTCTGCTCACTCGTGGAAACTCCGCGAAGGCCGGACGGAACGGAGCAACTGCCTCCGGATATTCGAACGCGGCGGCCATCAACACGGTATCGAGGTGCGTTTCGGGTACCGCGTCGAGGGAAGCGATGCAACTGGCAACCGGACCGTGGTCCCGGTTCTGCTCACGATGGCGCTCCGTGGCCGAACGGGTCTCGGGGAGTCGGGCCTCGGCCATCGCCTCGATTTGCACGTAACTACCGGCTCATGCTGGCCCGCAGTGGATGATGGCGAGACAACAGTTATCCCCGTCCCTGACCTGTTTCACCTGGTCAAGTACGGGGCTTACTGTTCAGGACGGGTGCCCTCGGCAGGACTCGAACCTGCGACACCTGCCTCCGGAGGGCAGTGCTCTATCCGCTGAGCTACGAGGGCTCGCCGTTTCCGACGATGGTCAGCTTAACGCATGGCCCACAGTGCGCTTGAAGAGGGGTGTGGAATGACGCGTCCCCTCGCGTGCAGCGTGAGCGCCGCCTCCCACCCCTTGCATCCATGCGCATGTCACTATATATCTGAGGCGAGTCTAAGCGGAGGTGACAATGGGCCACGGGCATGGTCACGGCCACGGGACGTCGGCTGCGACGGCGGACAGCGCCTCGGGGCGGTATGTCCGAAGGTTGACGATCGCGTTCGCGATCCTGCTCGCCTTCTTCATTCTCGAAGCCGCCGTCGGATATGTCACGTCATCCCTCGCGTTGCTGTCCGACGCGGGGCACATGCTCACCGACGTGCTCGGTGTCGGCATGGCACTGGCCGCGATCACAGCCGCCAAGCGGCCGGCGACGCACAAGCGCACCTTCGGCCTGTATCGGATGGAGGTACTGGCTGCCCTGGCCAACGCCGTCCTGTTGTGCGGGGTGGCCGCCTACATCCTGTACGAGGCCATCGGTCGCTTCCAGGATCCGCCCGAGGTGGCAGGCCTGCCCATGATGCTGACCGCCACCGCGGGCCTGCTCGCGAACCTCACCGTTTTCGCCCTGCTCCGGAAGGGGGCGGAGGAGAGCCTCAACCTGCGCGGCGCGTACCTGGAAGTTCTCGCCGACACCATCGGATCCGCCGGTGTTCTGCTGGGTGGTGCCCTCACCTGGGGCTTCGGCTGGTACCTGGCCGACCCGATCGTGGCCATCGGCGTCGGGCTCTTCGTGCTCCCCCGAACCTGGAAGCTGGCCCGGCAGGCACTGCGCATCCTGGTGCAGCAAGCTCCGGAGGACGTCGACGTGCACCGGCTTCACGGTGAACTGGAAGCCTTGCCCGCCGTCACCGAAGTGCACGACCTGCACGTGTGGACGCTGACTTCCGGAATGGAAGTCGCCTCGGCGCACCTGACCACCAGGCCCGATGCGGATCACGGGGGCGTCCTGACCGCGGCCCAGCGGCTCCTGGCCGAGCAATACAGCATCGATCACGCGACGCTGCAGGTCGAACCAGCGGAGTGCGCTCAACGCTGTCGAGCTCTCACGTGGTGACGTGCTGCGTGCAAGGGAACCTTCCTGCCACATGTGACAGGAAGGTTCCCTTGCTCATCCCGGGAACGGCAGGGGCTTCGCGTCGCGCTCCGCGAGCATGCTGCGCATGAGGTCGCTCTCGGCGCTCTGGGAACCCAGCATGTTCTTGGCCAGGCCGCGTACGGCGGCGAGCTGCGCATGATCGGCGCCGTACTGGGCCATGGGCGCCCCACCTACGTGGTGGCGCAGCATCAACTGGAGGAACTCCACGTCGAAGGCGGGGCCTTCGAGGCTGTGGAGTCGCCGCATCTCCTCGCTACTGGCCATGCCGGGCATCCGATCGTTGCCCTGACCGGCGCCGCCATGTCCCTCATCGTGCTGCCCGGAAGCACCGGCAGCGTGCTCTCCACCGCTGTTGCCGTGCATCCACTGCATCCGCGGGCCGGAAGGGCGGTTCGCCTCGCCCCACAGGCTCAACCAACCCTGCATCCGCCCGATCTGGTTGCGCTGGTTCGTCTCGATATCGAACGCCAGCTGGCGAACCGCGACGTCGTCCGCCCGCTCCCGAGCCAGCGTGGCCATGGTGACGGCCTGCTCGTGGTGAATCGTCATGTCCTCGGCGAAACCGATGTCGACGGCATTCGGGTCCGGCTCGGTGACCGGTTCGGACGGCGTCGCGAGCAGCAGCCCGCCCGCACCGCCGAGCAGGAGCAGGGCCACCGCACCACCCACGGCGAGGAACAGGCGAGCCGGGATCGGCGTCCGCCGACCCTCCTGCGATTCGTTCTCATAACTCATGTTTCACCTGTGGTCATGCGCCGAAATGGATCGTTCGCCGACCGGATCACTGCGCGCCACCCATAGGACCGGTGGCGGAGTCGGTGCCCTTACCGCTCATCGGGATGGCGTCGGCGGGCGGCGGGCTGGAGTCGAACGGCGGCGGGTTCTGCGTGTCGAACGCTCCGGGGTATGCCTGGCAAGAACCGCCGATCTCGGGGTACACGCCGTTCTCGTTCTGCCGCAGCGCGGTGATGAACTGGTCGATGCGTTCGTCGTCGGCCCGCTCGACCTTCAGCTGGTGCCCCCACGATTGAACGGAAATCGGGCTGTCCATGCCGGGGAACGGGGACGACATCGTGTACGGCTTGCCCTCGACCCGGGCGTTGATCCGTTCGATCTGCTCCTCGTTGACCTTGTCAGGGTTGTAGGTGATCCAGACCGCGCCGTGTTCGAGCGAGTGCACCATGTTCTCGGTGCGGACCGGCTCGGGGTAGGCGACGCCCGTGCAATCCGCCCAGACTCCGTCGTGCGGGCCACCGAACGGCGGTGTCTTGTCGTAGGCCACCCGTTGTCCCGGCTGCACGTGCTGCTGGCCCTCGTACTGCGCCGTCTCGACACCGGGGATGTCCTTGGAGGGGTCGGGGTTTTCCGGTGAAGGCTGGAACTCGGCGGCGGCTTCCTCGGCCGCGGCCTGCGCCTCCCGGACCTCCTTGTTATCCATGTAGCGCATACCGGCGTAGCCGAAGATCACACCGGCCACCAGAAGCACCACGGTGACGCCCGCGATGCTCACCCAGGGGATCGACCGCTGCTGCACCACGGACCCGCGTGCCTTGCGCAGCGCATTGTTCTTCTTGCCGCTTGCCATGCTCTCTCGGACCTCGTCTCGCCATTGCTCACCAGGGGACCCGGCTTGCCAGTCTAGAGATTGTCGTGCGGGTGAAGAGCCGCGTGCTCGTGGTGATGATCAGCGGCCGGGCACCACGTTCTCACATGGTGGCGATCATTGGGTGTCCAGTTCGTCACTGAGAGTGTCCGTGCTGCCGTACCCCTTGGCTGAACAGCTACGACACATCCCTAGACTTTCTCGCGTGACTCCTGCCGCGCTCGCTGAACTCGTTCGTAAAGCCGCCGTCGAGGTGATGTCCTCTCGAGGGTTGGACACCTCCGTCATACCGGAGGCGGTGACCGTCGAGCGACCTCGCAATCCGGAGCACGGCGACTATGCGACCAACCTGGCGATGCAGGTCGCGAAGAAGGCCGGGGTCGCGCCTCGCGAGTTCGCGGGGTGGTTGTCGGAGGCGCTGGCAGGCGAGGATGCCATCAGTGCCGTCGAGGTGGCGGGGCCCGGTTTCCTCAACCTGCGTCTCGAGCCCGACGCCCAAGGCGCGATCGTGCGCGAGGTTCTCCGCGCCGGGGACGCCTACGGAGGTGGTGACCTTTACGGAAACCTCCGGGTGAACCTCGAGTTCGTCTCGGCCAATCCCACCGGCCCGATCCACCTCGGCGGTACTCGCTGGGCGGCGGTCGGTGACGCGATGGGGCGAATTCTGTCCGCCCAAGGCGCCGAGGTCGTTCGCGAGTACTACTTCAACGACGCGGGTGCGCAGATCGATCGCTTCGTGCGGTCGCTGATCGCCGCGGCTCGTGGCGAGGAAGCTCCGGAGGACGGGTACGGCGGCGCCTATATCGCGGACATCGCAGGCCGGGTGGTCGGCCAGGAGCCGGGTGCCCTCGATCTCCCCCACGAAGAGCGGCACGAGTTGTTCCGCAGTGTGGGTGTCGGATTGATGTTCGAGGAGATCAAATCCAGCCTGCGCGAGTTCGGCACCGAGTTCGACGTGTTTTTCCACGAGGATTCCCTGCACTCCTCGGGTGCGGTCGCTGATGCCGTCGAGGAGCTCAAGGGGTCCGGTCATCTGTACTTCGCCGACGGTGCGTGGTGGCTGCGGTCGACGGACTTCGGGGACGACAAGGACCGCGTGCTGATCAAGAGCGACGGGACGACCGCGTACATCGCCGGTGACGTGGCGTACTTGCGGGACAAGCGCGCGCGGGGATTCGACCTGTGCATCTACATGCTCGGTGCCGACCACCACGGGTACATCGCCCGGTTGAAGGCCGCTGCCGCTGCTTTCGACGATGATCCGGATGCCGTCGAGGTCCTCATCGGACAGATGGTCAACCTCGTCCGGGACGGCAAGCCGGTGCGGATGAGTAAGCGCGCCGGGACCGTGGTGACCTTGGAAGACCTGGTGGAGGCGGTCGGTGTCGATGCCGCCCGCTACTCGCTGATCCGTTCGTCGGTGGATTCGGCGGTCGACATCGACCTCGACCTGATCAGCAAACGCACGAACGAGAACCCCGTCTTCTACGTGCAGTACGCGCACGCCCGGCTGTCGTCGTTGCAGCGCAACGCGGTCTCCATGGGTATCTCGCGGGGGGACGTCGCCGAGGCCGACCTGTCCCTGCTCTCCCATGACCGGGAAGGTGACCTCATCCGTACACTCGGGGAGTACCCACGAGTCGTGCGAGCGGCTGCGGAGCTGCGGGAACCACACCGCATCGCCCGCTACCTGGAGGACGTGGCCAGCGCGTACCACAAGTTTTACGACGCATGCCGGGTCCTGCAGCCTGGTGACGACCAGGCGAGCCCGCTGACCGTGGCACGACTCCAGCTGTGTGAGGCGGCGCGACGAGTGCTCGCGAACGGCCTCGGGTTGCTCGGGGTCAGCGCACCAGAACAGATGTAGAGGAGCCGCGAAAAATGCGCGCCCATCCCGCCGGGCCCCGGCACGCCGACGTCGTGCTGCCCGGCAATACCGCCGGCCCGCTTCCGCCGTCGACCGGTGACGTCGGTCACCTCGATCCGAAGGTGTGGCCGCGGAACGCTTCGCGCGGACCCGACGGGGTCGTCCGGCTTGCCGGCCTCGACGTTCGGGAGTTGGCCGAGCAGTACGGCACGCCGTTGTTCGTGCTGGACGAAGACGATTTCCGCTCGCGCTGCGCCGAGTATGCGAACGCGTTCGGCGATCCCGCTTCGGTGCACTACGCGTCGAAGGCTTTCCTGTGCACCGAGGTTGCCCGCTGGGTGGCCGCGGAGGGGTTGAGCCTCGATGTGTGCAGCGGTGGTGAGCTGCGGGTCGCATTGCGGGCCGACTTCCCGCCCGAGCGCATCACGTTCCACGGAAACAACAAGTCCATGGCCGAGCTCGAGGCCGCCGTCGAGGCCGGGGTCGGTTCGGTCGTGCTGGACTCGTTCCACGAGATCGCCCGGCTGGACCACATCGCCGAGCAGCGCGGTGTGGTCCAGCCGGTGATGATCCGGGTCACGGTCGGCGTCGAAGCCCACACTCACGAGTTCATCGCCACCGCGCACGAGGACCAGAAGTTCGGGTTCTCGTTGGCGTCCGAACAGGCCGCCGAGGCCGCCACCCGGGTGTTCAAGGCAGGCGGGCTGGAGCTGATCGGGTTGCACAGCCACATCGGTTCGCAGATCTTCGAGGACGACGGTTTCGAACTCGCCGCCCACCGCGTCGTGGGGTTGTTCGCCGAGCTGCGCGAGCAGCACGGCGCAGATGCGGTCGAGTCGGTTTCCACGGTCGACCTGGGTGGTGGTATCGGGATCGCCTACACCCCGGACGAAACCCCGTTGCCGGTGCCCAAGCTCGCGTCCCGACTGCACGAGATCGTCCAGCGGGAGTGCGCTGCGGCCGGTATCGAGCCTCCGCGGGTCGCGGTGGAACCGGGCCGCGCGATCGCCGGGCCCGGGACCGTGACGGTCTACGAGGTCGGAACGATCAAGGACGTGGAGCTCGACGGTGGTGTGTCCCGGCGCTACGTCAGCGTCGACGGTGGCATGAGCGACAACATCCGAACGTCGCTCTACGACGCGGCCTACGACTGCAGGCTGGTCTCTCGGGGCTCTGACGCACCCCCGGTGTTGTCCCGCATCGTGGGCAAGCATTGTGAGTCCGGTGACGTAGTGGTGCGAGACTGCTGGCTTCCGGAGGACATTGCTCCGGGAGACCTGCTCGCCGTCGCCGCTACAGGTGCGTACTGCTACGTGATGGCCAGCAACTACAACCGTCTGCCCAAGCCGCCGGTGGTAGCCGTCCGGGACGGGCAGCGACGGTTGTTGCTGCGCGGGGAGACCGAGGACGACCTGCTCCGGCTGGAGGTGTGAGTGATCGAGGACCGTCAACCGATCAGGGTCGCGCTGTTGGGGTGCGGCACGGTCGGTACCGAGGTGCTGCGTCTGCTGCAAGGTCAGCCGGAGGAGTTCGCGGCACGGACCGGGGCTCCGGTGGAGGTGACGGGCGTTGCCGTTCGCCGCCCGCACAAGCATCCGGGAGTGCCCGAAAGCTTGATCACGACCGATGCCGCGGCACTGGTCGACGGTGACGTCGACGTGGTCGTGGAGCTCATCGGGGGGATCGAACCCGCTCGGTCGTTGCTGCTGCGTGCCCTGAACGCGGGCAAGTCGGTGGTGACGGCGAACAAGGCGTTGTTGGCCGAATACGGTTCGGAGCTCTACGCGGCGGCGGACGCTTCCGGTGCGGACATCTACTTCGAGGCTTCGGTGGCCGGCGCCATCCCGCTGTTGCGTCCCCTTCGCGAATCACTTGCCGGGGACCGCATCGACCGGGTGATGGGCATCGTCAACGGCACCACGAACTACATCCTCTCGGCGATGGACTCGTCCGGTGCCAGCTATGCGGAGACCTTGGACGAGGCGGGCCAGCTCGGCTACGCGGAGGCGGATCCGACCGCCGACGTCGACGGGTTCGACGCGGCGGCGAAGGCGGCCATCCTGGCGTCGCTGGCGTTCCACACGAGGGTGACCGCCACTGATGTTCACCGGGAGGGCATCTCCTCGGTGAGTCCGGGTGACATCGCCGCGGCTCGAGCACTGGATCGCACGGTGAAGCTGTTGTCGATCTGCGAACGTGTCGTCGCCGAGGACGGTTCCGAATCGGTGTCGGCTCGCGTGCACCCGGCGATGATTCCGCGCAGTCACCCGTTGGCCGGGGTCGGCGGCGCGTTCAACGCTGTCTTCGTCGAAGCCGAAGCCGCGGGCAACCTCATGTTCTACGGGCAGGGTGCAGGCGGCGCGCCCACGGCCAGCGCCGTGTTGGGTGATTTGGTGGCGGTCGCCAGGAACCTCGTCGTGGCGGGTAAGGGTCCCCGTGAGTCCGCGCACGCGCAGCTCGCCGTCCAGCCGATGGGTCGGACGCCGACGCGGTACCACGTGAGCCTGGACGTGGCCGACAAGCCTGGTGTGCTCTCGCAGGTGGCGGCGACGTTCAACGAGCAGGGTGTGAGTATTTCGGTGGTGCGCCAGCAGGGGCGCGGAGAAGAGGCCAGCCTCGTCGTGGTCACTCACACGGCCGAGGACGCCGCTCTCAGGTCCACAGTGGATAAGATCGCGCAGCTTCCCGTGGTGCGTGAAGTGGTCAGTGTGATGCGTGTGGAAGGTGAACCCTCGTGACTTCGAACAACCCGGACGCGCCTGTGCGCTCCAAGGCAGGCTGGCCGGGCCTCATCGAGGCGTACCGAAGCCGCGTTTCGGTGCCTGACGGCGCCCGCGTGATCACGCTTCAAGAGGGCAACACGCCGTTGGTGGAGGCTCACCACCTGTCCGAGGTGACAGGGTGTGAGGTCTACCTGAAGGTGGAAGGCGCGAACCCCACCGGCTCGTTCAAGGACCGCGGGATGACCGCGGCCATCACCCATGCGCTCGACGCGGGTATCAAGGCCGTGATTTGCGCCTCGACGGGGAACACCTCGGCTTCTGCCGCGGCCTATGCCTCGCGCGCCGGGCTCACCTCCGCGGTTCTCGTCCCCCAGGGCAAGATCGCGATGGGCAAGCTTGCCCAGGCGGTGGTTCACGGGGCCAAGATCCTGCAGGTCCAGGGCAACTTTGACGACTGCCTGGAACTGGCCCGCAAGACGTCCGCCGAACACCCGGTGACGTTGGTCAACTCGGTGAACCCGGTGCGGATCGAAGGTCAGAAGACGGCGGCGTTCGAGGTCTGCGACGTGCTCGGCAAGGCTCCGGATGTGCATTGCCTGCCGGTGGGCAACGCGGGCAACATCACCGCCTACTGGCTGGGTTACCGCGAGTACGCGGACGATGGTCTGGTCGAGCACGCGCCACGGATGTTCGGTTTCCAGGCCGCGGGCGCGGCGCCGCTCGTGCACGGCCAGCCGGTTGGTGACCCGGAAACCATCGCCACCGCCATCCGGGTCGGCAGCCCCGCGTCGTGGCAGAGCGCAGTCGCGGCAAAGGAGGCTTCCGAGGGGCTGTTCTCAGCTGTCACCGACGAGGAGATCCTGCACGCCTACCGGTTGCTCGCCGCGCGTGAAGGCGTTTTCGTGGAGCCCGCGTCGGCTTCGAGCGTTGCCGGTCTGCTCGCCAGTGCTCAGGACGGGCGCCTGCCCACCGGGTCGACGGTCGTCTGCACGGTGACCGGTCATGGGCTCAAGGATCCGGACACCGCCCTGTCCGGCATGGTCGAGGTGGAGCCGCTGCCGGTCGATCCGAGCGCTGTGGCGAGCGCCCTGGGGCTCGGATGAACCCGCAGGATCCGGCGGTGCGCGCCCTGCGGGTTCGCGCCGCCGCTTCCACGGCCAACCTCGGATCCGGTTTCGACGCGCTGGGCATGGCGCTGTCGTTGCACGACACTGTCGAGGTGGAGGTGTTGGACGGCCCGCCGGGCGACTCGCACGTGGTCGTGGAGGGGCAGGGAGCCGGCACTGTGCGCACCGATGCCAAGCACCTCATCGTGAAGGTGCTGCACCGGGCGCTGGACGAGTTGGGGATCGAGCAGCCCGCGGTCCGGCTGCGCTGCCGCAACTCCATCCCGCATTCGCGAGGTCTCGGTTCGTCCGCCGCCGCGATCGTCTCGGGTGTCAGCGCGGCCTACGCATTGGCCGGATTCAGTTTGGCGGACAAGGAGAGTTCGGAGCGCATGCTGCAGTTGGCGGCCTCCTACGAGGGGCACGCCGACAACGTGGCGGCGAGTTTGTTCGGCGGGCTGGCGATCGCCTGGAACGAGGGCGAGCAGTACCACGCCGCGCGCCTGGAGCCGCATCCGGACGTGCGTCCGGTCGTGCTGGTTCCGCAGGAGGAGTCAGCGACCCACGTGACCCGCGGGTTGTTGCCCGCGCAGGTGCCGCACGCCGATGCGGCGTTCGCCGCGGGACGTTCTGCTCTTGCGGTGCACGCGTTGACGAACGATCCGAGCATGCTGCTCGCGGCCACGGACGACCGCCTTCATCAGGATTACCGCGAGCCGGCCTGGCCGGAAACCTGCGCGCTGCTCCGGCGCCTGCGGTCTGCCGGAGTACCCGCAGCCGTGTCCGGTGCGGGCCCGACCGTGCTGGCGCTCCCGTCGTCGGGAGATGAACGGGTCGAACACGTGGGCACGAATGGTTTCGACGTGTTCGATCTGCCGGTGGACCGTGCTGGTGTGCAGGTGGAAAGCGTGCCTGCCGACCGGTGATTCGCACCCTCGCGAACATCGACCCGGCAAAGGTGGTACAAAGAGGGTGTCGGCGTTCTTCAGCCTCGATCGCTGGCGATGTGATCGACACGGGGATGAGCCACACCCACAGGGTTGTTGCACCAGGGTGACTGGGCGTCTACCCTCAAGGTCAATCAGTCACCGCGCGCAGGGCGCCGGTGCCGTG
The DNA here is from genome assembly GCF_054779195.1 of Parasphingorhabdus pacifica. Classification (NCBI taxonomy): domain Bacteria; kingdom Pseudomonadati; phylum Pseudomonadota; class Alphaproteobacteria; order Sphingomonadales; family Sphingorhabdaceae; genus Parasphingorhabdus; species Parasphingorhabdus pacifica. The sequence continues at coordinate 482,736 of NZ_BAAGYS010000002.1, read as the reverse complement.
TCCGGAACATCGATTCCGGGAACGCATCTCTCGCTGTGAATTGACTCCACTCGACGCGGGTGAAGATCAAGATTGGCGGGTACCCGACGCGGTGACCGAGGCAGGGGTTATCAACTCAATGGGGTTCGCTTCGGGAAAGTCGACCTGCGAATCATTGCCGATGTCGGACCGGGGTCTCGGAAGCTCGATACCGCATTCCCCCAGGGCATCCGCAGACCGAGGACTCGGTGCGCGCTGGCTTCGGGCAGCTTCGCCCAGCAGCGGGCTCTGACCCGAATCTAGTGAACTCCTTGACACCGATGAATCCTGGAGTGAGGCGGCAGCAGGGCGTGCATCGGCGAGTGTGGATCGGAGTGGATGCGTCGCACGTGGACCGTGATTAGAGCGCTTTGGCGCGAGGATCGGTACGCGAAACAGGCATCGGAACAATCTCGCGAGCTGGGCACCTCCCACTGCCCAGTGCTGCCGGTATTCCGAACCGCTGACGACATCGATCGTGCCGCGTGCGCGCATTGAACTCGACCGGCGCAAGCGCTGGTAGCACAAAAAGGCCGCCCGCATTCAGAGCGGGCGGGCAATCCGCTGGGTCGCGTAGGAGGCGCGGTCCGGTCAGGAAGGACATTCGTGAGCAACACCGAACTGTTGAGCAGCGAGGCAGCCAACGGCGTCTCCCCGGCTGGCCAGCAGGGGTCCGAGCAGTCGACAGCTGGGACGTCCGATGCCGAATCCAACGGCACCCCGCGTCGACGTGGTGGACTCTCCGGCATGGTTCTTGCCGAGCTGCGCCAACTCGCTGGGGAACTGGGGATTGACACGAGCGGGTTGCGTAAGGGCGACCTGATCGCGGCTATCAAGGAAAAGCAGGGTGGCGCGGCTCCGCAACGCTCCCGGTCGACCAAGAAGCAGACCGCTGAAGCGGACAGCCCCAAGGCGGATGGTGCCAAGGCCGACAGCCCCAAGGCCGACAGCCCCAAGACGGGCAGCCCCAAGACGGACCGAGCCAACAAGGCCGGCAGCGCGAAGGGTGATGCCGAAAAGGCCCACCAGCCCGTACTTGATGAAGCGGACAACACCGAGACCACCAAGCGCGAAGCGGAGACGAACATCGAGGCCGCGACCAACGGGTCTTCCGCACCCACCCGCGGGCGTTCCAGGCGGCAGCAGGGTGGTGATTCCCAGGGCGACGAGGACAACCGTCGCGGGAACAACCGCCGGCGGCGCTCCTCCGGACGTTCGGGAAACCAAGAGCAACAGGGCGACGAACAGCGCGGTGACCGTTCCGGCGGTGACAACCGTGGCGGGGACAACCGTGGCGGGGACAACCGCGACGGCAACCGTGGCGGGGACAACCGTGGCGGGGACAACCGCGACGGCAACCGCGGCGGGGACAACCGTGGCGGGGACAACCGCGACGGCAACCGCGGCGGGGACAACCGCCAGGATCGTGGCGACCGGCAGGGCTCGCGGCAGCAGCAGGACGATTCGGACGAGGACGGCGGACGTCGCCGTGGTCGTCGATTCCGGGATCGTCGCCGCAACCGCGGTCGCGCCGAAGGTGGCGGTACGGAGCCGGAGGTCCGCGAGGACGATGTCCTGCTGCCGGTAGCCGGGATTCTGGACGTCCTGGAGAACTACGCCTTCGTACGAACTTCCGGGTATCTCGCGGGGCCCAACGACGTCTACGTCTCGCTGTCGCTGGTCCGCAAGTACGGCCTGCGTCGCGGTGACGCGATCAAGGGCGTCATCCGCCAACCGCGGGAGAACGAGCAGCAGCGGCAGAAGTTCAACCCGCTGGTCCGGGTCGACGCGATCAACGGATTGGACCCCGACGAAGCCAAGGGACGCTCGGAGTTCCACAAGCTCACGCCGCTGTACCCGAACGAGCGTCTCCGGTTGGAGGCCGAACCGAACGACCTGACCGGTCGGATCATCGACCTGGTCATGCCTGTCGGCAAGGGCCAGCGCGCGCTCATCGTCTCGCCGCCGAAGGCCGGCAAGACCATGGTGTTGCAGGCGATCGCCAATGCGATCAGCGCCAACAACCCCGAGTGCCACCTGATGGTCGTTCTCGCCGATGAGCGGCCCGAAGAGGTCACCGACATGCAGCGTTCGGTCAAGGGCGAAGTTATCGCTTCGACCTTCGACCGGCCGCCGTCGGACCACACCACCGTGGCCGAGCTGTCCATCGAACGTGCCAAGCGGCTCGTCGAGATGGGACACGACGTCGTGGTCCTGCTGGACTCGATCACCCGGCTCGGACGTGCGTACAACCTGGCGGCCCCGGCATCGGGCCGGATCCTGTCCGGTGGTGTCGACTCGACGGCGCTGTATCCGCCGAAGCGCTTCCTCGGCGCGGCACGCAACATCGAGAACGGCGGCTCGTTGACCATCTTCGCCACGGCGCTGGTGGAGACCGGGTCCACGATGGACACGGTCATTTTCGAGGAGTTCAAGGGCACCGGCAACGCCGAGCTCAAGCTGGACCGCAAGTTGTCCGACAAGCGGTTGTTCCCCGCGGTGGACGTGGATGCCTCCAGCACGCGGAAGGACGAAATCCTGCTTTCACCCGACGAGTTGTCCGTTACGCACAAGCTGCGTCGCGTGCTCGCGGCATTGGATACCCAGCAGTCGCTGGAACTCCTGCAGGATCGACTGCGCAAGTCCCGCACGAACATCGAGTTCCTCATGCAGGTGGCCAAGACCACTCCCGGTAAGGAAGAGGACTGACCCCTCGAGAACTCATCTAACGGCGGGCCCGCACCGGACCAGGTGCGGGCCCGCCGTTTTGCGTTCAAACGGGGGAGGAACATTCGGTCGGTTCTCGAGCGGTGCGGACCACGAACACGACGAGCAACGTCGTTGCCACTGCTCCGGCCACCAGCGCGACGAGCGCGGGAACCCGCAGGTAGTCGTTCCCGAGGGCGATCACCAACATGACCCCCGGGTAGGGAAACCGCAGCCAGCGCCGTTGCCACCGCGCGGCCCAGCGAACGTGGTGGCCACTGATCAGCGCGAGGGTAGCGGCCACGCCGAACAGGAGCGGTGCGGAGAGAGCGACGCTCTGCGTGAGTGTGGGTTGTGACTCGACCAGCAACCCCAGGACTGCGGTGATACCGGCTGAACTGCCCAGGAACAGCAGAGGCAACGTCACCCAGGAACGTACGGTGAGGTCGCCGAGGGAAGGGCACAGCAGCACGAGTAGATGATGCGTGTTCGCCCGGAACAACGCAGCGTCCCGCCCCGGACGTCTCGGCAAGCGGTTGTTCCCGAGCGGCGGGCGGTTGTCCGCACAAGTTGAATGGCGCGCGCACTCGTGCGCTGCGGCGGCGGGAATAGTCCTGGTCACCCCTGCGTTCGAAGGCGAGCGGCCTCGGTCTGGCAGAATACGAGGTTGAGTCCGGCACCGGTTCACCTGCGGCACGAGCCGTGAGGACCCGGCGGCCACGAAGAGAGGACAACGCGTTGAAGTCTGGAATTCACCCCGAGTACGTGGACACGCAGGTGGTCTGTGGCTGCGGGAACACTTTCACCACTCGCAGCACCCGCAAGGGCGGCAACATCACCGTTGAAGTGTGCTCCAACTGCCACCCGTTCTACACCGGCAAGCAGAAGATCCTGGACACCGGCGGTCGAGTCGCCCGTTTCGAGGCCCGCTACGGTCGTCGCCCGAAGGACGCTCGCACCAAGAAGTAGCTGAGCCGACGGCGCCCGTCCCCGAGCAGCGTGGGACGGGCGCCGTTGTTCGTTCGAGGTACGCCGGCCGGTCAGGTAAGCAGTGAAGGGTCACCAGTGGAAACGTCGAAGCTCGAAGGTCTGCTCGCCGAGTACGCCGAGCTGGAGCAACGGCTTGCCGACCCCGAGGTGCACGCCGACCAGGCGGGAGCCCGCAAACTCGGCCGCCGGTACGCCGAGTTGACCCCGATCGTGCGGGCCGCGAAGGAACTGCGGCAGGCACGTTCCGATTTGGCGACGGCGCGTGAACTCGCCGGGGAGGACGCGAGCTTCGCGGCCGAGGCCGACGAGCTCGCGGTGACGCTCCCCGCACTGGAATCCAAGCTCACCGAACTGTTGCTGCCCCGAGACCAGTACGACTCTTCCGACGTGCTGTTGGAGGTCAAATCGGGTGAAGGTGGTGAGGAGTCGGCCTTGTTCGCCGGTGACCTGCTCCGCATGTACCTGCGGTTCGCCGAACGGCAGAACTGGCAGGTCACCGTGCTCGACGCGACGGAGTCGGAGCTCGGCGGCTACAAGGATGCAACGGTCGCGGTGAAGGCGAAGGGCGACGTCGGTCTCGACGGAGTGTGGGCGAAGCTGAAGTTCGAAGGCGGCGTGCACCGGGTGCAGCGGGTGCCGGTCACCGAATCCCAGGGTCGGGTGCACACCTCGGCAGCCGGCGTTCTCGTCTACCCGGAACCCGAAGAGGTCGAGGTGGAAGTCGACGAGAAAGACCTCCGCATCGACGTCTACCGGTCGTCGGGTCCCGGCGGCCAGAGCGTCAACACCACGGATTCCGCCGTGCGCATCACCCACCTGCCGACCGGGGTTGTGGTGTCCTGCCAGAACGAGAAGTCGCAGCTGCAGAACAAGCTGCGCGCCATCCACGTGCTCAGGGCGCGCCTGCAGGCCATGGCGGAAGAAGAAGCCGAACGTGAGGCGTCCGAGACCCGCCGCAGCCAGGTCCGCACTGTCGACCGTTCCGAGCGCGTGCGCACCTACAACTTCCCGGAGAATCGGATTTCCGACCACCGGGTCAACTACAAGTCCTACAACCTGGACCAGGTCCTCGACGGTGACCTCGACGGTGTGCTGGGGGCACTCTTGTCAGCCGACCGTGAGCAGCGCCTCGCCTCCACTTCGTGAATCCGGCCAGCACCTCGCCGGTGTCCGGGCCCGCGCACTCTAAGCTTGCTCCCGTGACCCGACAGCCCTTGCGCCTGGCCATCCTCGAAGCGGAACGCATCCTGTCCGCAGCGGGCGTGCCCAGCCCCCGAGCCGACGCCGAACTATTGGCTGCACATCTGCTCGGGGTGGAGCGCACCAAACTGATGATGGTGCCGCTGGTGGATCCGCCGGTCATCGAAGCGCTCCACGACCTCGTTCGACGGCGGGCTGCCCGGGTGCCGCTCCAACACCTGACCGGGAACGCCACCATCGGAAATGTGACGCTCCAGGTGGGGCCGGGGGTCTTTGTGCCCCGCCCCGAGACCGAACTCCTGCTGGCGTGGGGTTCGGGTGTGCTGGAAGGCGTGGACGAGCCGGTGGTGGTGGATCTGTGCACGGGTTCGGGTGCGTTGGCACTCGCGTTCGCCAACGCACGGCCGGACGCGACCGTGCATGCTGTGGAGAGCGATCCGACCGCCCTGTCGTGGGCGCGATACAACGCCGACCGGCAGGCCCGACTGGGCGATACTCCGGCCCGGCTGCACGCGGGAAACGTCACCGACCCCATGCTGCTGATGGAATGGGACGGGCTGGCCGACCTGGTGGTGTGCAATCCCCCGTACGTTCCGGAAGGGACGCCGGTGCCGCTGGAGGTGCGTAACCACGACCCGCACGCGGCGGTGTTCGGGGGGCGGGACGGACTCGACGTCGTACGACATGTGATCGCGTGTGCTGCGCGGCTGCTGCGTCCCCGCGGGGGTGTCGCGATCGAGCACGATGACACCCATGGTGGTTCCGTCCCCGCACTGCTGTCGGCGCGGCGGGTGCTCGACGAGGTGGAGGACCACACGGATTTGGCGGGCCGGCCACGGTTCGCTACTGCCCGACGGGTCGACCACCGGGCTTGATCGGTGCGAGCAAGGGACTTTCCTTCCATCGGTGACAGTAAGGTTCCCTTGCTCGCACCGCGGAGGACGCCGCGGCTCGGTCGTGCGCGGGAACAGCATGGTTTTCATAGTTGGTCGACGAATTCACGCAGTAGCGCGTTGAACTCGTCGGGCTTTTCGCGGTTGGGCCAGTGCCCGGCGTTCGGAATCACCCGCAGTGATGTCCCTTGGATCGCTCCGGTGACGTCGTGAGCGACAGGCAGGGGAACAATCCTGTCCTGCTCTCCATGGATGACCGTGGAGGGGCAGTTGATCCCGGCCAGGTTCGGCAGATGGTTGGTCCGCATGCTGCTGCGACCGATGGCGTCCCGCTGCCAATCGGTGAAGACGGTTCGGGAGATGTGAGCCTCTGCGACGACCTCATCCACGATCGACTCCAGGTCGTGGATCGGTTGCCCGCCGGTGAAGACGTTCCTGAGGAGCATCCGCCGGACCAGGCGGCGATTGCTCGCGAGTATGCGCGCGGCGGTTCGCCCGCTGCCCCGGATCCGGACAGCCAGGTACTTGGCCAGGTGGTTGGCAACTCGGTGCTGCATGCCTCCCGGGGAGACGAGGACCAGGCCGCTCACGCGTTGCGGATGCCGCAAGGCGAATCCGGTGGCGACGCTGGCGCCCATCGACAGGCCGACGACGCAGGCTTGCGGCAGCTGCCACGAGTCGAGCGACCAGCGAATGACTTCTTCCAAGGTGCGCTGGTTGCCGCGTCCGCGCCAAGGTCGGCTACCGCCTTGACCAGGTAGATCCGGGGCGAAGACGCGGTGGTTGGTGGCGAGCGCGGGAATGGCGTGCCGCCAGCTCAACAGGCCGTTGTCCAGGCAGGCACCGTGTAGGAGCACGATTGGGGGGCCGGATTCTCCCGCGTGATAGAAACGGATCTTGCCTGCGGGATATTCGACCTCGTCGACTTCGACGCCCTGTGGCGGGGCGGTCATCTGGTTCTCCTCGCTGGCTCGGGACGGTGTGCCGCACAAGTCGATCCGGCGTCGGTTTCCGCACCATCCCCGCAGAGGTGGACGTGCACGAGTCGTTCGCCGGTCGGCCGGAAACAGAACCGGTCGTTTCGGGAGTGCGGTGGCCTGGTGGGCAGCCGACTGCATTCCGGATACGAACGTTGTCGCCGAGCATATTCAGGATTTCCGCCTCCAACCGAACCGCTCGCACGAGTTCAACTCGAACGTGCCAGGATTCGCATTGTGAGCACAGTCTATGACTGCAAGCGTCCGGAGACTCGAGAGACCGGACTGACCGCTGCTGGGAGCGCGGTACGGGCCGGTGGCCTGGTGGTGTTGCCGACCGACACGGTGTACGGGATCGGGGCCGATGCCTTCGATTCGCATGCGGTGGGGTCATTGCTCGCGGCCAAGGGGAGAGGGCGGGAGATGCCCGTTCCGGTCCTGGTCGGGTCGTGGTCCACCGTTGACGGCCTCGTGTTGTCGGTACCGCGGCACGCGCGTGCGCTGATAGAGGCGTTCTGGCCCGGTGGATTGTCGATCGTGTTGCCGCAGGCGCCGTCGCTGGCGTGGGATCTGGGCAACACGCGGGGCACGGTCAATCTGCGCATGCCGTTGCATCCGGTCGCGCTCGACCTGCTACGCGAGGTGGGTCCGATGGCGGTGTCCAGCGCGAACCTGACGGGGCATCCGCCGCCGAGCACGGCTGAGCAAGCGCGTGAGCAGCTCGGGGATGCGGTGTCGGTCTATCTTGACGGAGGCGCTGCAGGGGAGCCGGTGGCTTCGACCATTGTCGACCTCACCCAGGACACGCCCCGAGTGTTGCGTGAAGGCGCCGTGGGGATCGAAGCCCTGACCGAGGTCCTCGGTGTCGAGGTCCGATCCGCTTAGCCCGCCGGAGGCGTGAGAGCAAGGGAACCTTTCTGCCACATGTGGAAGAAAGGTTCCCTTGCTCCAACGGACCGAATCCGACGCGAAGACGATCTTCGCTGTTGCGGACCGGTCGCCGGGTGGGCGCTGTCGGGCCGATAGCGTTACGCCCGCATGTGCAACGTGGACAGCGATGAGGAGCGCCAGGCTTGAAGATGCCGTTCTGGGGGCTGAACAAGAACCTCGGCGTGGGATATCGATCCGCGAGGGTGAGCCGCCGGTATGGATAACGTACCCATTTGGGCACCGGCCGGACTCCCGGCGAGGGAGTACCTGCTGGTCAGTCTGACCGCGGCGGCGGTCACTTTCCTGTTGACCGGGCTGATCCGGCTGTTCGCGATCCGAGTCGGTGCGGTCGCCTACCCGCGACAACGTGATGTTCATCTCAAGCCGATGCCGCGCATGGGTGGGGTGGCGATCTACGGTGGCGTGCTGGCAGCGATGTTCCTCGCCAGCAACCTTCCGGCGTTGTCCCGCAGTTTCGACTACTCGAAGGATTCGCTCGCGGTCGTGCTGGCCGGTGGCTTGATCGTTCTGGTTGGCGCGCTCGATGACAGGTTCGAGCTGGACTCGCTGACCAAACTCGCGGGGCAGGTCACGGCAGCGGGGATTCTCGTCCTGATGGGCGTCCAGTGGTTCAGCTTCTGGGTGCCGTGGGGCAGTTCGAACGACCAACTCGGCCAGTGGGTGGTGCTCGGTAGCGACCAGGGTCAGCTGCTGACGGTGCTGCTGACGGTCGCGATGATCAATGCGATGAACTTCGTCGACGGCCTCGACGGGCTCGCTTCCGGAATCGGCCTGATCGCGGCCAGCGCGACGTGCATCTTCTGCCTCGGGCTGCTCGACAGGCACGGTGGTGATGTCACGGCGTATCCGCCCGCGCTGATCGCGGCGACCATCGCGGGTGCCTGCCTCGGATTTCTGCCGTTCAACTTTCAGCCGGCGCGGATCTTCATGGGTGATTCGGGATCGATGCTGATCGGTCTGATGTTGGCGACCGCTAGCACGACGGCCTCCGGCAAGCTCGACTACTCGGGTTTGAAGGACACGGTGGCGTTGTTGTCGCCGTTGCTGGTGGTGGCAGCGGTGCTGTTCGTGCCGCTGCTTGACCTGAGCCTGGCCGTTGTGCGCCGTACGCGGGCAGGTAAGAGCCCGTTTCACGCGGACAAGATGCACTTGCACCACAGGCTGTTGGAAATCGGGCATTCGCAACGCAGAGCGGTCCTGCTCATCTACCTGTGGGCAGCTGTGATCGCGCTGGGAACGGTGTCGTTGACGCTGTTCAACACGGCCGTGGTCGCGTGGGTTGCGGGTTCGGGCGTGTTGGTTGCCGGTATTATTTCGGCTGTCCCGCGTTTGCGGGCCAGCCGAGAATCTGAGCGAGAGAGTTCATGAGCGAAGCGACCGGTTCGTCGCAGGTCGGCGAGACCGAGAACCCACACGCCGCGTCGGTGCGCGCGCTCGCGAATGCGATGTTGCGCACAGCATTGGTGCCCGGTGCTGTCACCGTCCTGCTCGGTGTGGTGATCGCTGCTGTGATGGTTGGCACGCCGGGGGCGGTGGGGGCCTTGGTCGGCGGCTCGGTCGCCTTCGCATCCTCGCTGGTCACCATCGGCTTAATGCGATGGACAGGTGGAATGAACCCGATGTTCGTCATGGCGGCGGCTCTGGGTGGTTATGTCCTCAAGATGGTCGTGTTACTGGTGGTCATGACACTTCTGCGAGGGATCGAAGGGGTGCATACCGAAGCACTCGCGTTCACGATGTTGGCGACCATTATGGTGTGGGCGGGCGCAGAGGTGTTCGCGTTCAAAAAGACCAAGATTCCCACTATCGTGCCTGGTAGCTAGGCTTTCGATCTTGGACTGCCGCGGAGACGGCACTGCTCTTCGGGTACTTGTTACTCGCTGGTATGGTCCGCTGCAGCAACGCTCTTCCTGGGTATGGGCTCGACCCCCGGGTCGTCCGGCTAGTCCGGTCGCTCAGTAGGGTGGGGCCCCCCAAGAGTCAGAAGGCGTATCAGGTACGTTAAGTGCAAATCGTGACGATTCCCCCGGCGGAGTGAATGCCGGCCGGGAGAACCGGAAGGAGCCCAGTTGGGCGCGCTGGTGCTGGCCGAAGGTGGACAGTTCGTACCACCAGGTGCCGATAGCTTTGTCCTCCCGCCGATCGTAGGTGGAATCACTAAGCCGATGGTGCTGGTCGCACTGTCGGTGCTGATCGTCGGTGCGTACTTCCTGATCACCACGCGGAACCTCAAGCTGGTGCCGGGCAAGTCCCAGTTCGCGGCGGAGTTCGTGTACGAGTTCAGCCGGAACAAGATCGCGCGTGATCAGATCGGGTCGCAGAACTTCCGACCGTTCGTCCCGCTCATCTTCGCGCTGTTCTCCTTCGTCCTGGTGAACAACATCTACGGGATTATCCCGTTCATCCAGTTCCCCACGATGTCGCGGATCGGATTCCCGATCGCCTTGTTCCTCGTGGCTTACGTGGTCATCCACACGGTCGGATTCAGGCGACACGGATTCATCGGCTACTTCAAGCACGTCATGTTCCCACCCGGGGTGCCGAAGCCGATCTACATCCTGCTGTCCCCGATCGAGTTCTTTCAGAAATTCGTGGCGCAGCCCGTAGCGCTCGCCATCCGGGTTTTCGCCGCGATGTTCGCCGGGCACCTCATCCTGTTGGTGTTCACGGTCGGTGGGCAGTTCCTGCTGCTCGAAGCGAGCGCGGCGCTGAAGCCGGTTTCGATCGTCGCTTTCGCCTTCGCCATTGCCTTGACGTTTGTCGAAGCCTTGATCCAGGTGCTGCAGGCCTACATTTTCGCGCTGCTGGTGGCGAACTTCATCGGTAGTGCGCTGGCTCAGGAGCACTGAGAGAAGACCAAGACCTCCGATCCGCACGATCGTGCGGACCGAGTTGAAAGGTAGTGAAAGTGAGCAACATCGTACTTGCGCAGGCCGCCGAAGCTGCGACCAACATCAACCCCGGTCTGGCCGCTATCGGCTACGGCCTCGGTGCCGTCGGTCCCGGCGTTGGCGTCGGCCTGATCTGGGCCGCGGTCATCAACGGCACGGCCCGCCAGCCGGAGGCCCAGGGACAGCTGCAGGGCATCGCCTGGATTTCCTTCGTCCTCGTCGAGGTGCTGGCCCTGATCGGTCTGGTCGTCTACTTCATCGCTTCCGCAGGCTGAGTCAACCGCTCAACGCGTAGGGAGACGTTGTGGTGAAGACGCAGATGCCGCTGGCCGCGGCTGGGGAACACAATCCGATCATTCCCGAGCCTGTCGAAATCGTGGTCGGCCTGATCGCCTTCCTGATCCTGCTGTTCGTGCTCTGGAAGTACGCGGTTCCGCGTTTCGAGAAGGTTTACGCGGAGCGCAGTGAGCGGATCGAAGGCGGGATCGCACGGGCGGAAGAGGCCCAGGCAGAGGCCCAGCGGACCTTGGAGCAGTACAAGTCCCAGCTGGCCGAAGCGCGTGCCGAGGCCGCTCGGATCCGTGATGACGCCCGTGCCGAGGGGCAGCAGATCGTCGAAGAGATGCGAACCCAGGCGCAGACGGAGTCCGAACGGATCGTCACGCAGGGACAGGCGCAACTGGACGCGCAGCGTTCGCAGATCGTCGCCGAACTACGTGCCGACCTCGGGCGTCAGGCGGTCGACCTTGCCGGGCGTGTTGTGGGTGAGTCCCTGGAGGACGAGGCTCGTCAGCGCGGCACGGTGGACCGGTTCCTTGACGACCTCGAGTCCACGTCGGCTCCGGCCACGGGATCGACGAAGGCCTGAAGAGTGAAAGGCGCTGAGAGTTGAGCACCCTCGTGAACGCCGCGAGTCGCGATGCACTGGCAGCCACCGAGCTGCAGTTGCTGCAGGCCACCGACGGGGCCGCGGCCGCGGAGATCACCGGGCTCGCCGATGAGCTGTTCGGCGTGGCCGCCCTGCTGGGCCATGAGTCCACGCTGCGGCGCGCTCTCGCCGACGCGTCCACGGACCCGCGGTCCAGGGAAGAACTGGCCCGCGGGCTCCTCGCGGACAAACTCGGTGCCCGGTCGCTTCCGGTAGTGGTCGAAGCAGTCCGTTCCCGCTGGTCGAGTGCCAAGGACCTGATCAGTGGCTTCGAGCGTCTCGCCCGTATCGCCCTGCTGGTGCAGGCTGAACGGGCGGGTCGCCTCGATGCCGTGGAGGACGAGCTCTTCCGGCTGGGACGGATCATCGGCGGCGAGTTGGAGCTGGAGCGCGTGCTGTCGGACCCGACGGGCGCTGCCGAAACCAAGGAACAGGTGGTCGACCAGCTGGTCGACGGCAAGGTCGAACCGGTTACGCAGACCTTGGTTCGCCAGCTCGTGAGCCACGCTCGCGGGCGACGTGTCAGCGAAGGTCTGGAAGAGCTGGCGGAGTTGTCCGCCAAGCGCCGGGAACGGTCGGTGGCCTACGTTCGGTCTGCCATCCCGCTCGACGATGCGCAGCAGGAACGCTTGGCGTCCACGCTGCAACGGATCTACTCGCGGCCGGTCGCGCTGCATCTCGAAGTAGACCCCGATGTCGGCGGCGGGCTGCTGATCAAGATCGGTGACGAGATCATCGACGGCAGCATCAAGGGACGCCTGGAAGCCCTCCGGCGCGACCTCGCCGAGTAAGGCCCTCGAGGCCGGTGGCAGCCGAACACGAACTTCCTTCCCAAGAACGAACCGAGAGCAGGAACGAGACATGGCGGAGCTGACGATCTCGTCGGACGAGATCCGCAGTGCGATCGAGAAGTACGTCTCCAGCTACTCCCCGGAGGTCAGCCGCGAGGAGGTCGGGGTCGTCACCGATACCGGTGACGGCATCGCCCATGTCGAGGGCCTGCCTTCGGCTATGACGGAGGAGCTGCTGGAATTCCCTGGCGGCATCTACGGCGTCGCGATGAACCTGGAAGCGCAGGAGATCGGTGCGGTCATCCTGGGCGACTCCTCCCAGATCGAGGAGGGCCAGGAAGTCAAGCGGACCGGCAAGGTGCTGTCGGTTCCGGTGGGTGACGACTTCCTCGGTCGTGTCGTGAACCCGATGGGCGAGGCCATCGACGGTCTCGGCGACATCACTGCCGAAGAGCAGCGCGCACTCGAGCTGCAGGCCGCCACGGTCGTGCAGCGACAGGGCGTGAGCGAGCCGATGCAGACCGGCATCAAGGCGATCGACTCGATGACCCCCATCGGCCGGGGGCAGCGGCAGCTGCTCATCGGTGACCGCAAGACCGGTAAGACCACGGTCGCGGTCGACACGATCATCAACCAGAAAGAGAACTGGGAGAGCGGCGACCCGAGCAAGCAGGTTCGCTGCGTCTACGTCGCAGTCGGCCAGAAGGGCTCCACGATCGCCGGCGTGAAGAAGTCGCTGGAAGAGGCCGGCGCGATGGAGTACACCACCATCGTGGCCGCTCCGGCGTCGGATTCGCCCGGTCTGAAGTGGCTGGCTCCTTACGCGGGCTCGGCCCTCGGCCAGCACTGGATGTACCAGGGCAAGCACGTTCTGATCGTCTTCGACGACTTGACCAAGCAGGCCGAGGCCTACCGGGCGCTCTCGCTGCTGCTGCGTCGTCCCCCGGGCCGCGAGGCTTACCCGGGTGACGTTTTCTACCTGCACTCCCGCCTGCTGGAGCGCTGCGCGAAGCTCTCCGACGAGATGGGGGCCGGATCGATGACGGGTCTGCCGATCATCGAGACCAAGGCCAACGACGTGTCGGCGTACATCCCGACCAACGTCATCTCCATCACCGACGGTCAGTGCTTCCTGCAGTCCGACCTGTTCAACTCGGGGCAGCGTCCGGCCATCGACGTCGGTATCTCGGTGTCCCGTGTCGGTGGTTCCGCGCAGATCAAGGCGATGAAGAAGGTCACCGGTTCGCTGAAGATCGACCTGGCGCAGTTCCGTGAGCTGGAGGCGTTCTCCGCCTTCGCTTCGGACCTGGACGCGGCGTCGAAGGCCCAGCTCGACCGCGGTGCTCGTCTGATGGAGATCCTCAAGCAGGGTCAGGGCGAGCCGATGCCGGTGGAGGAAGAGGTCGTGTCGCTGTTCCTGGGAACCCAGGGGCACATGGACACCGTCCCGGTCGAGGACGTACGTCGCTTTGAGTCCGAGTTCCTGGCGTACCTGCGCCGGACCAAGGAAACCGTTCTCAAGGACATCGTCGAGACCAAGCAGCTCTCCGACGACGGCACCAAGAACGTGGTTGAGGCGGTGGAGGAGTTCAAGAAGCAGTTCACCGCTTCTGACGGTTCCTCGGCTGCGCCCGCCGAAGAGCAGACCGAAGCACTTGATGCCGAGGCAGTCGGGCAGGCGACCGTGAAGGTCAACAAGCCCGACCCGAAGAAGTGACCGGATAGCCATGGCTCAACTTCGAGAACTTCGAGACCGCATCCGGTCGGTCAAGTCGACCCGGAAGATCACCAAGGCGCAGGAGCTCATTGCTACCTCGCGCATCATGAAGGCCCAGGCCAGGGTGGAGGCGTCTCGTCCGTACGCGGAGGAGATCACCTCGGCGCTGTCCGAGCTCGCAGGGGTGAGTTCGCTCGATCACCCGTTGTTGTCCGAGCGGAGCAATCCGAAGCGTGCTGGAGTGCTGGTGGTGACCAGTGACCGCGGCTTCTGCGGCGGTTACAACGCCAACGTGCTTCGCGCGGCCGATGAGCTGCAGACTCTGCTGCGCGAGCAGGGCAAGGACCCGGTGCTCTACGTCATCGGCCGAAAGGGCGAGGCGTACTACCGGTTCCGCGGGCGGCAGATCGCCCAGTCGTGGGCCGGCTTCTCCGACCGTCCCGACTACGTCCACGCGGCGGACGTCGGCGAGACCCTGGTCAAGGCATTCCTGGCGGGCGCCGATGACTACCTCGACGACGGCGGTTCGGACGGTACCCTCGGGGTGGATGAGCTACACATGGTGAACACCGAGTTCGTCTCGATGCTCACCCAGAAGCCCACCGTCACGCGGGTGGCACCGTTGGAGGTCGAGTACGAACCTTCCACCAAGCCGCGTTCGATGTACGAGTTCGAGCCCGACCCCGAGATCCTCTTCAAGGCGTTGCTGCCGAAGTACATCAACACTCGGTTGTTCGCGGCTCTGCTGGACTCGGCTGCTTCGGAACACGCCGCCCGGCGCACGGCGATGAAGTCCGCGACGGACAACGCGGACGAGATCATCGGCAACCTCAGCCGTGAGGCCAACCAGGCTCGCCAGGCCCAGATCACCCAGGAAATCAGCGAGATCGTCGGTGGTGTCGAGGCGCTCTCGTCAGCAGGAAGTGAGTGACATGACTGCTACTGCCACTAGCACGGCTACTGGCACCGGTCGCGTCGTCCGGGTTCTCGGCCCGGTCGTGGACGTTGAGTTCCCACGCGACCAGGTGCCGGACCTGAACAACGCCTTGACCGCGGAGATCACCTCCGAGGCGATGGCCAAGACTTTGACGCTGGAGGTCGCCCAGCACCTGGGTGACAGCGTGGTCCGCACCATTTCCATGCAGCCCACCCAGGGGCTGATCCGTGGAGCCGAGGTGGCCGACTCGGGTGCGGGTATTTCCGTCCCCGTCGGCGATGTCGTCAAGGGCCACGTGTTCAACGCGCTGGGTCACTGCCTCGACGAGCCCGGCTACGGCTCGGATGCCGAGCGTTGGTCCATCCACCGCAAGGCTCCTGCCTTCGACCAGCTCGAGGGCAAGACCGAGGTGCTCGAGACGGGCATCAAGGTGATCGACCTGCTCACCCCGTACGTTCAGGGCGGCAAGATCGGCCTGTTCGGTGGTGCCGGTGTCGGCAAGACGGTCCTCATTCAGGAGATGATCCGTCGTGTCGCCAAGAACTTCGGTGGTACCTCGGTGTTCGCCGGTGTCGGTGAACGTACCCGTGAGGGCAACGACCTCTGGGTGGAGATGGCGGAGTCCGGCGTGCTCGCCGACACCGCGCTGGTCTTCGGTCAGATGGATGAGCCGCCGGGCACCCGTATGCGGGTGGCGCTGTCCGCGTTGACGATGGCGGAGTACTTCCGCGACGTCGCCAACAAGGACGTGCTGCTGTTCATCGACAACATCTTCCGGTTCACCCAGGCCGGTCAGGAGGTGTCGACCCTGCTGGGCCGGATGCCTTCCGCGGTGGGTTACCAGCCGACGCTGGCCGACGAGATGGGCGAGCTGCAGGAGCGGATCACCTCGACGCGGGGTAACTCGATTACCTCGATGCAGGCGATCTACGTGCCGGCGGACGACTACACCGACCCGGCGCCGGCGACGACCTTCGCCCACCTGGACGCGACGACGGAGCTTTCCCGGCCGATTTCGCAGAAGGGTATTTACCCGGCGGTGGACCCGCTGACCTCGAGCTCCACCATCCTCGACCCGGCGATCGTCGGCGAGGAGCACTACCGGGTGGCGCAGGCAGTGAAGCGGATCCTCCAGAAGTACAAGGAGCTGCAGGACATCATCGCCATTCTGGGTATGGACGAACTGTCCGAAGAGGACAAGGTGACGGTGGCTCGTGCTCGCCGCATCGAGCGCTACCTGTCGCAGAACTTCTTCGTCGCCAAGCAGTTCACCGGCCAGGAGGGGTCCTTCGTGTCGACGAAGGAGACCATCGAGGCCTTCGACAAGCTCTGCAAGGGCGACTTCGACCACTACCCGGAGCAGGCGTTCCTGTCCATCGGTGGTCTGGAGGACCTGGAGCAGGCGTACAAGAAGCTCAGCGAAAAGTGAGTATCGGGTCTCGCCCGGGCCGTTGAGGTCGTGGTGGCACCCAACACTGCAGGGGGTCGGGGTCCGTTGCGGGCTCCGACCCCTTTTTTCGGTGCAGTGAGAGCAAGGGAACTTTTGATTCAGGGTTGGAAGTAAGGTTCCCTTGCTTCCAACCCTCCCGGGCCGGGACCCGTCGAGCCTGGCCGGGCAAGATCGCCCTGCAGGCATTGGCTAGACTGCGGGCACACACCCGACAAAGGAGACGCGCGTGGCCAACATGTCCGTCCAACTGGTCGCCGTCGAGCGCCGTCTGTGGTCTGGTGAAGCGACCGCCGTAGTCGCCCAGACGACCGAGGGCGAGATCGGACTTTTGCCTGGGCACGAACCGATGCTCGGGCAGCTCATTGAGGGCGGGATCGTCAAGATCACGACCCCGGAGAAGGAGATCGTCGTCGCTGCTGTGCACGGTGGCTTCCTCTCGGTTACCGCCGATGGTGTGAGCGTGTTGGCGGAGTCCGCCGAGCTCGCTCAGGAGATCGATGTGACCCAGGCCCGGGCTGATGCCGAACGTGGTGATGAGCAGGAGAGGGCCAGGGCTCAGAGTCGACTTCGGGCGGCCGGGCACTCGTCCTGACAGGCTGCGTTCATGGGCTCCCCCGTCGTGTGGTTAGTGGTAGGCACAGTTGCGGTGCTGTTGTTGGCGTCGCTGGCTGTCTGGCTGCTGGCTTGGCGGCGGATGCGGGAGCTGAGAGCTGGTGGGATCGATGTGGCTCTTCGGGTCAAGCAGGATGACCGTGGCCGCGGTTGGCACCTCGGCGTGGCGCACTATCAGGGTGAAGTGTTCGCCTGGTACCGGGTGTTGAGCTTGCGGTCCGGTCCCAACTGCGTGCTCGACCGGGGTGAGGTCGAGATCAGGTCCCGACGCGATCCGTCGACGGCCGAGGTTTATTCGATGCCGCCCGGCGCGACCGTTCTTGAGCTGTCCAGCGCCGAGCACCGCCTCGAACTGGCGATGGGCGCGGATGCGCTGACGGGTTTCCTGTCCTGGTTGGAGTCGACGCCGCCGGGCAAGTCGGTGCCTCGGGCATCGTGAGCATGGTGTGGTGAGTTGTGTGAGGTCGGGGCCCGTTCGGGCCCCGACTTTTTCATGTGAGAGCAAGGGAACCTTTCTTCCACTCGTGGAAGAAAGGTTCCCTTGCTCATGACGGGGGCGAGTGGGGGCGCAAGCACGACGAGGGTCGTCGCTCAGTGACGGTACCGGTGGAGGTGTGAACGGATCGGCGTATTCGTTGCGGGAGCTGGAGTTCAACCGGCGGAGGCGTGACACTGGGAGGGTGACTGAGACTTCTTCCGAGCGATCGCTGACGATCGAACCTGAGGATATTGACAGCCCGGACGCTCGATATGCGTTGCAGCAGTATGTGGCGGAGCTGGATGGGCGTTTCCCGGGCGGCTTTGACACGTCGAAGGCGGCGCCTCCTGAGCAGGGGGACTTCGTCCCTCCTGCCGGGGTGTTCCTGGTGGTTCGAGCTGAGGGTGTCGTTGCCGGGTGTGGTGCGCTGCGGTCAGCCGGTCCCGGCGTCGGCGAGATTCGCAGGATGTGGATAGCGCCCGAGGCCCGCGGGAGGGGTGCTGGCCGGCTGTTGCTGCGTGAGCTGGAGTCACATGCTCGGAGTTATGGTTTCCGCAGTCTCGTGCTGGACACTGCGGATGAATTGGGAGAAGCGAGATCACTTTATGCTTCGGCGGGCTACTTGGAGGTTCCGGCTTACAACGACAATGCCTATGCCAAGCACTGGTTCGAGAAAGTGCTGGACTGACAGTCGGCGTTCCTGAGTAAGCTGGGACCGTGCGGATTGAGATCGTGGCGTACGAGCATCCGGAAGCGCAGCGTTTGGTCGAGAAGGTTCAGCAGGAGTATGTGGTCCGCTACGGCGAGTCGGACATCACTCCTGTGCGTGCGGAGGAGTTTTCGACCCCGCGGGGTTTGTTCTTGCTCGGCTACCTCGATGGTGAGGCGGTCGCGTCCGGTGGCTGGCGGATTCGGGATGGCGACGAGCCGGGGTTCGAGAACGGTGACGTCGAGCTGAAGCGGATGTATGTCGTCCCGGAAGCGCGCGGACGCGGATTGTCCCGGGTGATGCTCGCTGAACTGGAAGCTGCGGCCGCACGCGCGGGATGCAGCAGGATTCTGTTGGAAACCGGGACGCGTCAGCCGGAGGCGATCGCCCTGTACCGCTCGTCCGGTTATGTGGAAATCGCGAAGTTCGGTGCTTATCAGGACGACCCGGAGAGCACCTGTTTCGCCAAGTGGATTTGAACGAACGGGCCCGTAAGTGAGCCCGTTCAGATCGGTCAGGCGTTGCCTGCCGGCTTCCAGAGCACATCACCTTCGGGGTTGGCGACGCGCGAGAGGATGAACAACAGGTCGGAGAGCCGGTTGAGGTACTTCGCGGGGAGGACGTGGGTGCGTTCGGAATCGGCTTCGAGCAACGCCCACGCGGATCGTTCGGCGCGGCGAGCCACGCACCTGGCCTGATGGAGGAGAGCTCCGCCGGCGGTTCCTCCTGGCAGGATGAACGATTCGAGTTTGCCGACGCGGGCGTTGTACTCGTCGCACCAGTTCTCGAGTCGCTCGATGTAGTTGGGGGTCACCCGCAGCGGCGGATACTTCGGGTTCTCGGCGATCGGGGTGGACAGGTCGGCGCCCACGTCGAACAGGTCGTTTTGAACTGACCGGAGGAGTTCGACGATGGCGGGCTCGAACGACGCGGTTGCCAGTGCGACGCCGAGGACCGCGTTCGTCTCGTCGACGTCGGCGTAAGCGGTCAGGCGCGGGTCCGTCTTGGATACCTCGGAGTTGTCGGACAGTCGCGTCGTGCCGCTGTCGCCTGCCCGTGTGTAGATCTTCGTGAGGTGGACTGCCATGTGCCCAGCCTATGTGGTCGGGGCGTGGTGGGGGACCGCCCGACCGGAAGTGTTGGAGCAAGGGAACTTTTCGCGCAGATGTGACAGGAAGGTTCCCTTGCTCCAACGGTAGCGGGGGTAGCGGATGGCACTCGCAGCGTCGTACCCGGTCAGCTCTGGTTGTGGGGAGGGCCGTAACCTGGCTGCTCGTGAGTGAGCACTTCCGTGTCCACGGCGGCGCGAGGCTGCATGGCGAGGTCGATGTCGTCGGTGCCAAGAACAGCGTGCTGAAGCTGATGGCTGCTGCACTGCTGGCAGAAGGCACGACGACGATCACGAACTGCCCGGAGATTCTGGACGTTCCGTTGATGGGGGACGTACTGCGCAGCCTGGGCTGCGAGGTGGTCGTCGAGGGTTCGACGGCGTGGATCACGACACCCGCGGAGATCAGCCACGAGGCGAATTCCGCGTCGATGGGCAAGCTGCGTGCGTCGGTGTGCGTGTTGGGACCGTTGGTGGCTCGTTGCCGCCGTGCGGTCGTGACGTTGCCGGGTGGCGACGCGATCGGCTCTCGACCGTTGGACATGCATCAGAACGGGTTGCGTCAGCTCGGGGCGAGCAGCCGAATCGAGCACGGTGCGGTGGTTGCCGAGGCCGAGGAACTCGAGGGCGCGCAGATCTGGCTGGATTTCCCCAGCGTGGGCGCTACCGAGAACATTCTGATGGCGTCGGTGCTGGCAGAGGGCACCACGGTGATCGACAATTCGGCTCGCGAGCCGGAGATCGTAGATCTGTGCGTGATGTTGCAGCAGATGGGTGCCAAGATCGAGGGCGCTGGTACGTCCACGCTGACGGTGCACGGCGTGAGTTCACTCAAGGCCGTCGAGCACAGGGTGATCGGCGACCGCATCGTCGGGGCGACCTGGGCGTTCGCCGCGGCTGCTACTCAGGGCGACATCACGGTCCGCGGGGTTGATCCGCACCACGTGAACCTCGTGTTGGAGAAGTTGCGCAGGGCGGGTGCCGAGATCACCAGCGGGGACGAGAGCTTCCGCGTCAAGATGGATGCCCGGCCGTTGGCCGTGGATTACGTGACGTTGCCGTTCCCCGGGTTTCCAACGGATCTGCAGCCCATGGCGTTGGCCTTGTCGGCCGTCGCGGACGGCACGTCCATGATTACCGAGAACTTGTTCGAATCGCGGTTCCGTTTCATCGAGGAGCTCGTGCGGATGGGTGCGGATGCCCGCACCGATGGGCATCACGCTGTGGTGCGTGGTTTGCCGAGCCTTTCGAGCGCTCCGGTGTGGGCTTCGGACATCCGGGCCGGGGTGGGGCTGGTCTTGGCTGCGTTGTGCTCCGACGGTGTCACCGAGGTGTGGGACATCTTCCACATCGATCGGGGATACCCGAGTTTCGTCGAGAATCTCCTCGGGCTGGGTGCCCACATCGAACGCGTGAGCGACTAGGTTCGCTTCGGACCCGCCTACCGTCGGCTGCTGATCGCTTTCCCAACTGTAGGCACGCAGTGCTGTTTCCGCTCGCGTTGTGCCGTTGACTGGCGTACACCTACGTGAAGTGACCCGGGACATGCGGTGGGGGTGTCTCAGGCGCTTTCTGTCGGTGGACGAGGGGGGCCGTTTTCGTGTGTGCGGTCGGTCTGGGCAGACGAAGTTTTCTGCGGTTCGTCGGTTGCGGCGCGGTCGTGTTGGGTGCGGGGTGCTCTCGGGTCGACCTTGGTGCCGAGCGAGGTGGGGGCGACCTCCTGCGGGAGTTGCGGGAGCGGGGGCAAGTCCGGGTCGGATTCGCCAACGAGTCTCCCTACGGGTTCATCAATGCAGATGCGGAACTCACCGGCGAATCACCCGAACTGGCGAGAGTGATCTTTCGTCGGCTCGGGGTGGAGCGAATGGTGCCGATCCCGTCGGAGTTCGGTGCGTTGATATCCGGTCTCAAAGTGGGTTTGTTCGATGTGATCGGAGCTGGGATGGCGGTGAAGCCGAGCCGCTGCCGCGAGGTGTTGTTCACCAATCCCGAGTACAACGCACCTGCGGCGTTCCTGGTGCCGCAGGGCAACCCGTACGGGGTGCACACGTTCGACGATGTGGCTGCCCAACCGGATTTCCGGCTGGGTGTCCTGATCGGAGCTGTCGAAGCCGACTACGCCGAAGGTTCCGGGGTTCCCGGTGATCGCATCACCCCGTACGCGGACCAGCCCAGTGGATTCGACGCGGTTCTGACCGGCCGCGTCGACGGTTTCGCCCTGACGACGATCTCGTTGAAGGACGCGCTGTCGAAGCGTCCCGGCGCCCCGTTGGAGATCACCGAGGGGTTTGTGCCGATGGTTGACGGTGAGCCGCAGTACAACGCCGGTGCGTTCGCTTTCCTGCCGGATCAGCAGAACATCGTCAACGAGTTCAACCGGGTATTGGCGGAGTTGAAGGCCGAGGGCGAGTTGCTGCCGATTCTGGCTCCGTTCGGTTTCTCGCAGGAGGAGATGACCAATCTGACCGCTGCTGAGCTGTGCAGGGCCCCGGCTTTGTGAGGTGGGTATGTCCGCGGCGTTGATCGGCAGACTTCTCGACGGTGCGTTGTTCACGCTGTATCTGACGTTGGGGGGTGCTGCGCTGGGGCTGGTGTTCGCGTTCGCGGCGGGTTTGGCACGCGGTGCCGAGTCGCGGGTACTGCGCGCCATCGGTTTCGTCTACATCGAGTTCTTCCGCGGCGCTGCGGTCATCGTGCTGGCGTTTTGGTTCGTTTACGCGTTGCCGGCGTTGGGGTGGCAGTTGGCGCCGTTGTGGGCGGGGATTCTCGCGTTGGCGTTGAACATCGGTGCCTATGCCGCGGAAGTCGTGCGCGGGGCGATCAAGGCGGTCCCGACGGCCCAGCTGGAGGCCGCGACGGCGTTGAACTTCAGTCGTGGTCAGCGGATGTGGCGGATCGTTCTGCCGCAGGCGTTCGTGGCGATGGTGCCGCCGTTCACGAATAATCTGATCGAGCTGTTGAAGGCGTCCGCGGTGGTTTCGGTGGTGTCGATTCCGGAGTTGACGCTCAACGGTCAGCTCGTTCGCAACGGCACTCAGCAATCCGCCCTGGTGTTCGGTGGGCTGCTCGTGGGGTATGGCCTGATTTCGCTGGTGTTTCTCGCTTTGATGCGGATCGTTGAGTTTCGGGCGGCCGCGTCGGTGGGGCGGCAGCCGGAGCCGGGGATTTTCACGCGCATGTGGCGACACTCGGGGGCGCGGGCATGAACTGGGACTGGGACTACGCCGTTCGGATATTTCCGCAGTTGTTGGACGGTTTGTGGACAGCGCTCCAGGCCGCGGTGCTGGGTTACTTGTTGGCCTTGGTTCTGGGGTTGGTCATCGCTGTGCTGCGCCGCAGCAGTGTCCTCTGGATCAGTGTGCCGGTGGGTTTGGTCGTGGAGTTCGTCCGCTGCACACCGTTGATCGTGCAGCTCTTCTTCTTGTTTTTCGTGTTGCCCGAGGTCGGTATCCAGATGTCGCCGTTGCTGACCGGGGTGGTGGGGCTCGGTATCCACTACGCGACCTACATCGGTGAGGTGTACCGCGCGGGGATAGATGGCGTGCCCGCGGGGCAGTGGGAGGCGGCGACGGCGTTGAACCTGCCGATCCGGCGGGTGTGGACCGATGTGGTCTTGCCGCAGGCGATTCCGCGTTCGATTCCGGCGCTGGGCAACT
Organism: Parasphingorhabdus pacifica; assembly: GCF_054779195.1. Taxonomy (NCBI): domain Bacteria; kingdom Pseudomonadati; phylum Pseudomonadota; class Alphaproteobacteria; order Sphingomonadales; family Sphingorhabdaceae; genus Parasphingorhabdus; species Parasphingorhabdus pacifica. The sequence goes on along the minus strand of NZ_BAAGYS010000002.1, from coordinate 459,724 downwards.
ATCTGATCGCGCTGTTCAAGGATGTTCCGCAGCTGGTCGCGATCACGGTGTTGGAGCCGTTCACGGTGGCGCGGGAGATCAGTGCGGAGTCGTTCCGGCCGTTCGAGGCGATCACCATGGCCGGATTGCTGTATCTGGCCGTGGCCTTGTTCATGGCGTATGCGGGGCGGTTGGTCGAGCGGCGGTTCGGGACGGTCCGGGCGGTGTGAGTCGTCGAGTCGCGGGGTGCCGGGTGTCGTGATCGGAGGAACGGATGACGGAGGAAGCGGGTTCGTCGACGAAGGACGGTGGCGACGAGTTCGTCAGGTTCGATGACATCACCAAGCGGTTCGGCAGCAATGTCGTGTTGGATGATCTGTCGTTCACGGTGGGTTTTGGTGAGCGGGTGACGTTGATCGGGCCGAGTGGTTCCGGTAAGACCACGATCCTGCGCATGCTGATGACGTTGACCAGGCCGGATTCGGGCACGATCAAGCTCGGCGACGATTACCTGTTCCATCAGGAGCGGAATGGTCGGTTGGTGGCGGCCGACGAGGCGCACGTGCGGCGGGTGCGGCGGCGGATCACGATGGTTTTCCAGCAGTTCAATCTGTTCCCGAACATGCGGGTGTTGCGCAATGTGACCGAGGCGCCGGTTCATGTGTTGGGCAAGTCGAAGGAAGAGGCGGCGGGGCGCGCCGAGGAATTGCTGGACATGGTCGGTTTGCGGGACAAGCTCGAGTCGTATCCGTCGCAGTTGTCGGGTGGCCAGCAGCAGCGGGTGGCGATCGCGCGTGCGTTGGCGATGGATCCGGACGTGTTGTTGCTGGACGAGATCACTTCGGCGTTGGATCCGGAATTGGCCGCCGGGGTGCTCGATGTGCTGCGCGAGGTCGTCAAGTCGAGCGGCATCACGATGCTGTGCGTGACGCATGCGATGGCGTTCGCCAAGGACGTGTCGAACCACGTGTTGATGTTCGACGGTGGAAAGATCATCGAACGGAAACCGCCTGCGGAGTTGTTCGATTCTCCGGAGCACGAACGCACCCAGTCGTTCCTTCGTTCGGTGCTCAACGAGATGTGAGCGCGTAGCTTTCTAGGCACCGTCGATGGCGACGCGGACCCCAATGGCGACAAGGACGCCGCCGGTCACGCGTTCGAGGGTCAGTATGACTCGCCGACGGTTCAACATCCTGCGCATGCCGCCGACCAGCCAGGAGGTGGTTCGCCACCACACCAGCGCCACAGCGAGAAACGTCAGCGTGAGCATGATCGAGGTGGCTACGCGAGGTTCGCCGGGAGAGATGAACTGGGGCAGCAGGGTGAGGAACAGCAGGACGATCTTGGGGTTGAGCAGGTTGCTCAGCAGACCTTGTCGGAACGCTGTCAGCCGAGTGAGCCCCGGATGGGGTGTTCGGTCCGCGGTGGGCGTTGTCGCCGCAGGTGGTTGATTCCGGTCGCGCCAGCTCTTCCACAAGGTGTTCACGCCGAGCCACACGAGATAGCAGGCCCCGCCGAGCTTGACGGCGGTGTAGGCGGTCGCGGAGGCGGCCAGCAGTGCTGACAGTCCGATGATCGAGGCCGCTGCGTGCACGAGCAACCCGGTGCAGCATCCGAGTCCGGTCCACCACATGGCGGTCGTCCCGCCGCGCAGACTGTTGCGCAGGCCGAGGGCGATGTCCGGGCCGGGAATGATCGTCAGCAGGATGACGAACAGCAGGAACGGCACCAGTTGTGCGGGCACCGCACCAGGTTAGGGGAGTTCTCGGCCGCTTGTCAGGAGTTTGATTCGGGTTTTCGGCCCACGGCGGCGTAGCAGACCGAACGTTCTGGGAACTCACCGATGTCCTCTTGCGAATCGGGTCGGCATTCGGGGGTGAAGACGATTCCGGGATCGAGCACTTCGAACCCGGCAAGCAGTTCGCGCAACTGGTGCCGGTCGCGGAGCCTGACGGGTTCGGAGGTCTTCTCGTAGAGGTCGGCCAGGGCGCTGACTTCGGAGTGTTCGGCGCCGGTCCCGTGCGAGAGCGCGAGGTAGCTGCCGGGGGCGACCAGTTTCCGGTAGCGGTCGAGCAGGTTCGCCAGTTCGTGGTCGTCGGTGACGAAGTGCAGCATCGAGAGCATGAGAATTCCGACTGGTTCTTTCGGGTCGATCAGCGCGGCGAGTTCCGGCGTGTTCAGCAGTTGGTCCGGTGCGCGCAGGTCGCCTTGGACGATGGTGGCGTTCGGGTTGTCCTGCAGGACGAGTTGGCTGTGGGCGATCGCGATCGCCTCGTTGTCGACGTAGACGACGCGGGATTCGGGTGCGATCTGCTGGGCGATTTCGTGCACCGCTCCCACGGTCGGGATGCCGGAGCCGATGTCGAGGAACTGCCGGATGCCCTGGTCTGCGTAGAACCGTACGACGCGCTGGAGGAACAGCCGGTTCAGTCGGGCGTATTCGCGGATGCCCGGGAAGGTCTCCAGCGCTTGGCGGGCGAACTCGCGGTCGACGGCGAAGTTGGAGGACCCGCCGAGGAAGTAGTCGTAAACCCGTGCGTCGCTGGGACGTTCGAGGTTTGCCCGGACTGGTTGCCAACTGGGACGACTGTGCAACGTGAACCTCGCTGTCCGTTCCCCCGATGCGCCCTTTCGTGTTGTTGATCTTCCTTGGCCGTGGCGTGCAAGCCAAGTTCTACGGAGAACTTTCACGTGTTTCGCTCGTGGAGGAGGAGCCGCGCGTACGCTGCGACCGACTGTGCATCGGTGACCACCTCCTCGCTGATCATCCGCTCGAACTCGGCCCGATGGAACCATCCGGCCCGCATGTCCTGCTCCTCCGGCTCGCGCCCGTGCTCGCCGGCAGCCAGCTCGGTCGCCAAGAACACCCGCCCGCGCTGGCTGGACATGCCCGCCGCGACGTCCAGCAGCCCCAGGTCGGTCATGCGGCCGGCCCGCAGACCGGTTTCCTCGCGCAGCTCTCTGGCGGCCAGTTCATCGGCCGCGACCTCGGCACGGTCCGGTGCCGTGCCCTGCGGAAATTCCCATCGGCGGAGGCCTAGTGGATAGCGGAACTGCTCGACGAGATGCAGATGGTCGCCGTCGAGCGGTATGACGAGTGCGTAGTCGGGCTTGTCCACCACGCCGAAAACGCCGCCGGAACCGTCGGTGCGTTCGATGGTGTCTTCCCGGACCGTCATCCACGCGTTCGCGTAAACCTCGCGGCTGCTCGTTTGTCGCATTCGCACATCGTGCCTGAGCGTGCCGTCACGAAGCGGTGCGAGCAAGGGAACATTCCTGCCACATGTGAAAGGAATGTTCCCTTGCTCGCACGGCGACCCCGGTTGCACGGCGAGGGGTGTTCGAGTTCTGGATCGATGCCCGTACCCTGTGCCGGGTGCGACTCGTCATTGCCCGCTGCCAGGTTGACTACATCGGTCGTTTGACCGCGCATCTGCCCATGGCTCAGCGGCTGTTGCTGGTGAAGTCCGATGGTTCCGTGTCGGTGCATTCCGACGACCGCGCCTACAAACCGTTGAACTGGATGAGCCCGCCCTGCTGGCTCATCGAGGATCCGGGCGTGTGGACGGTGCAGAACAAGGCCGGTGAGAAGCTGGTGATCAGCATCGAAGAGGTGCTGCACGATTCGAAGCACGAGTTGGGGGCCGAGCCGGGCCTGGTCAAGGATGGCGTGGAGTCGCACCTCCAGGAATTGCTCGCTGCGCACGTGACTACGTTGGGTGAGGGTTGGTCACTGGTCCGGCGTGAATACCCCACCGCGATCGGGCCGGTCGACCTGATGTGCAGGGACGCCGCAGGCGGCAGTGTTGCGGTCGAGATCAAGCGCCGCGGTGAGATCGACGGCGTGGAGCAGTTGACGCGCTATCTGGAGCTGCTCAACCGCGATCCACTGTTGGCGCCGGTGTCGGGGATCTTCGCTGCCCAGCAGATCAAACCGCAGGCGCGGACGTTGGCCGAAGACCGCGGGATTCGGTGCGTGGTCTTGGATTACGAGCGGTTGCGGGGGATCGAGCCGGACGAGTTCCGACTGTTCTGAGTCGTTCTGCCTCGTACCGGCCGGGCCGGGGGCTCTGCGTTCGCTGTCGGCGAGTCCCAGCAGCGCCGGCGGCGTCGCAAGTCCCGGAAGCGCCGATAGCTCGAGAACGCCCGTAGAGCCGGCAGCGTCGAGAACGCCGGCAGCGTCGAGAACGCGGCAGCGTCGGATTGGCGTGGTTTTCCTCGTTCGCGGACGCTGTGACAACGCGCGGTTCCGACTGCTCGCTCGATGCCGCGTTGAGGTCGCAGCACGTTCGCAGTTGGCTTCGTGTTGAGTTGAGTGCGCATCGTTGAACGTGTCGCCGACGCGTCGACCGACCTCGTTCGCGGAATGGCCGTCGCCGCATGGCCGAGGCCGTTTCGGCTGTTCGGACGGATCGGGGCGCGTCGGCTGGTCTTCAAACCAACGAATTGGTATCGGTCCGAGGTGGCCCCTTCAGGTGTGCGGTACTGTCCGTCTGCTGTCGCCACGGTGGTGATTATCGTTTGAGTTTGTTGATTCGGGAGGTGGGGTAGCGTGGATGTGCTAGCCCAGGAACAGTTGCGGCTCGATGCGAGCGCGGTCGATTACGCGCTGCTCGGGCTCTACTTCGCGTTCGTGCTCGGCATCGGCTACCTCGCTCGCCGTTCGGTATCGACGAGCCTGGACTTCTTCCTGTCGGGTCGCTCGTTGCCTGCATGGGTGACGGGATTGGCGTTCATCGCGGCCAATCTCGGTGCCATCGAGATCATCGGCATGTCGGCGAACGGTGCCGAATACGGCATGCCGACCATGCACTATTTCTGGGTCGGCGCTGTTCCCGCGATGCTGTTCCTCGGCATCGTGATGATGCCGTTCTACTACGGCTCGAAGGTCCGCAGCGTTCCCGAATTCATGCTGCGCCGCTTCGGCAAACCCGCGCACCTGGTCAACGGCATCAGCTTCGCAGCGGCGCAGGTGCTCATCGCGGGCATCAACCTGTATCTGCTCGCCAGCATCGTCAACGTGCTGCTGGGCTGGCCGCTGTGGGTGTCGGTGTTGATCGCGGCGGCGATCGTGCTCAGCTACACCGCGCTCGGTGGCCTGTCCGCCGCGATCTACAACGAGGTCCTGCAGTTCTTCGTCATCGTGGCGGCCCTGCTGCCGCTGACGCTCGTGGGGCTGCACAAGGTCGGTGGTTGGAACGGCCTGGTCGAAAGGGTCACCAACAGCCCGGGCGGGGCCGGGCAGTTGTCCGCGTGGCCCGGTAATGAGTTGACCGGGTTTGCGAACAACTTCCTCAGCGCGTTCGGCATCGTTTTCGGTCTCGGATTCGTGCTCGCGTTCGGTTATTGGACGACGAACTTCGTCGAGGTCCAGCGCGCGATGGCGTCGAAGAGCATGTCCGCGGCGCAGCGCACGCCGATCATCGGCGCATTCCCGAAACTGCTGATCCCGTTCATCGTGATCATCCCCGGAATGATCGCCGCGGTCTCCGTCCCGGACTTGACCGCCTACAAGGTGAGCGGCGAGGGCAACGTCGACTACAACGACGCGATCCTGCTGCTCATGCGCGATCTGCTGCCCAACGGCATTCTCGGTATTGCGCTGGCGGGGCTGCTCGCTTCGTTCATGGCGGGTATGGCGGCGAACCTGAGTTCGTTCAACACGGTGTTCACCTACGACATCTGGCAGTCCTACATCGTCAAGGACCGGCCGGACAGCTATTACCTGCAGATGGGCCGTTGGGTGACGGTCGGTGCGACCGTGGGCGCTGTCGGGACCGCCTTCATCGCGGCGGGCTACTCGAACCTGATGGACTATCTGCAGCAGCTGTTCTCGTTCTTCAACGCACCGCTGTTCGCCACGTTCATTCTGGGCATGTTCTGGAAGCGCATGACGCCGACAGCCGGTTGGCTGGGCCTCGTGCTGGGTACGGTCGCGGCGGTCACGGTCTTCGGCCTCGCCGAAACCGGGGTGTTGGACCTGCCGGGTCAGGGCGCGAGCTTCGTCGGTGCCGGTGCGGCGTTCGTGGTCGACATCGTGGTCAGCGTCGCGATCAGCATGGTCACGCGGCCCAAGCCGGATTCCGAACTGGTCGGCCTGGTGTACTCGTTGACCCCGAAGGCGAGCAGGACGGCTTCGACCTCGGGCGAGGACGCGGGCTGGTACCGCAGGCCGGGGTTGATGGCCGGCATCGTCCTGGTGATCACCATCGCGCTCAACTTCATCTTCGGCTGATAGGAGGCAACCGTCATGTCTGGTCAACAAGGGACCGCTGAGCAGAGCGGTCACACCGCGGGTGCCTTCGACATCCGGACGATCATCGCACTGCTGTTCGTCATCTACGGGGTTGTTCTCACGGTGATGGGGTTGGCAGCGACCTCTGCCGAGGATCTCGCCAAAGCGGACGGGTTGAACATCAACCTGTGGAGCGGCATCGGCATGGTGGTCGTCGCAGTGCTGTTCGCCCTCTGGGTGTGGCTGCGTCCGATCATCGTCCCCGCTTCCGGGGAGTCCGAAGCCGAATAGTTCCACGTCGTGTCGCCGAGGCGCGCCGCTCACCGTGCTGGTGGGCGGCGCGCCGTTGTACGCCGGGCCCTGTTCGCGGCCGGGTGTTCGCGGGGTTGGGCCGGTAGACGTGTCTGCCTGCGGCGAATGCTTGTGCCCGCAGGTTGCGCGGAGTGGTGAGGGGCACTGGCTAGTGTGGCCGGTGTGGAGCTGCCCGCCGCAAATGATCGTGACGATTCGAGTCGGGTCCGGCGGTTGGATGCCGTTTCCGGGCAGCATTCCGTAGGCTGCAGGATTACAACGACCATTGAAACGGTGGGAGGACGGCCTCATGACCCAGACCGCCCGTGGCAGCGTCGAAACATCGACGGAGACAGGACCGGCCGCGCACGGCCCGTCCACACAGTCGGTGTTCGAATCACTCGATCCGCGGACAGGCGAGGTCGTCGGAAAGCACCCCGTGCATGATGTGTCCGCCGTATCCGAAGCTGTCGAAGCTGCTCGCGATGCCCAGCAGTGGTGGTCGGAACTGGGATTTTCCGGCCGCAAGCAACGGCTCGAAGCGTGGCGAAAGCTGTTGGCGCGTCGCATCGACGAACTCGCGCAGATCATCTGCACCGAAACCGGGAAGCCTCTCGACGACGCCAGGCTCGAACTGGTTCTGGTCATCGACCACCTGCACTGGGCCACGAACAAGTCCGAGAAGGTGCTGGGCAAGCGGAAGGTCTCGCCAGGGCTGCTGATGGCCAACCAGGCCGCCACCGTCGAGTACTTGCCGCTCGGCGTGATCGGTGTCATCGGCCCGTGGAACTACCCGGCTTTCACCCCGATGGGGTCGATCGCGTACGCGCTGGCCGCAGGCAATTCGGTGGTGTTCAAACCGAGCGAACTGACCCCCGGGGTCGGGGAGTGGCTGGTGCGGTCGTTCGCCGAGGTCGTACCGGAAAAGCCGGTGCTGAGCCTGGTCACCGGGTTCGGCGAAACCGGTGCCGCGTTGTGCGGGGCCGGTGTGGACAAGGTTGCGTTCACCGGATCGACCGCGACGGGTAAACGGGTGATGGAGTCCTGCGCGAAGACGCTCACCCCCGTGCTGGTGGAGTGTGGCGGCAAAGACGCCCTGATCGTGGACGACGACGCGGACCTCGCCGCGGCTGCCGACGCCGCCGTGTGGGGAGCCATGTCCAATGCGGGACAGACCTGCATCGGAGTGGAACGGGTCTTCGTCACCGAATCGGTCGCCGACCGGTTCCTGGAAATGGTCGCCGAGCGTGCCGGTCGGCTGCGGCCGGGTGCGGAACCAACCGCGGACATGGGGCCGATCACCATGCCGTCGCAGGTCGACGTCATCCGCAGCCACATCGACGACGCACTGGCCAAGGGCGCCCGCGCCGTAGTCGGTGGAAGCCACTCCGTGCGCCCGCCGTTCGTCGAGCCGGTCGTGCTCACCGATGTTCCCGCAGACGCCGAAGCGGCCTTGGAAGAGACCTTCGGGCCGACCATCGTCGTCGATCGGGTACGGGACGCCGAAGAAGGGGTCCGACGGGCGAACGCAGGCAACTACGGCCTCGGTGCCACCGTCTACTCCCGCTCCAAGGGAACCGAGCTCGCTCGTCGCCTGCGGGCGGGGATGGTCGCGGTGAACTCCGTGATCGCGTTCGCGGCCGTGCCGGCGCTGCCGTTCGGTGGGGTCGGGGACTCAGGATTCGGTCGTATCCACGGTGCGGACGGTCTGCGTGAGTTCACCCGGCCCCAGTCGGTGACCCGCATGAAGTTCGAGATCCCGTTGAACCCGATGACGTTCAGCCGCTCGAACCGCACCGTGCGCAGGCTGGTGCGGCTGATGCGGGTGTTCCGAGGTCGCTGATCGAATCGGGTGTCACCCCTTGCCGTTGTGGGGATGCGAGGAAGGGAACTTTCCGTGCACATTTGATCGGGGAGTTCCCTTCCTCGCTCGACGGTGACGGCACCGCAGAGCTCCACTCGGTAGGAGGCACCGGTGAAGAAGATCATCAACACGTCCGCGGACGTGGTAGCCGAATCATTGCGGGGCCTTGCCGCCGCACATCCCGAGCTGTTGCGGATTCGAACCGACCCGGCCCTGGTCGTTCGAGCTGACGCACCGGTCCGGAACGAGGTCGCGATCGTGTCAGGCGGTGGATCCGGGCACGAGCCACTGCACACCGGGTTCGTGGGGCCGGGCATGCTGTCGGCCGCGGTACCCGGGCCCGTGTTCACCTCACCCACCCCCGACGGGGTGCAGGCGGCCGTCACCGAAACCGACGGGGGAGCCGGGACGCTGCTGCTGGTGAAGAACTACACCGGCGACGTGCTGAACTTCGAGACCGCCGCCGAACTGGCCGACGCGGACGGGGTGCGGGTCCGTTCGGTGCTCGTGGACGACGACGTGGCGGTCACGGATTCGACCCACACCGCAGGCCGTCGAGGCGTGGGCGGCACCGTGCTCGCGGAGAAGATCGTGGGTGCGGCCGCCGAACGCGGTGACGACCTCGATCGGTGCGCGGAATTGGCCGAGCGGGTGGTGTCCCGGGTGCGATCCATGGGCATGGCGTTGACCGCGCCCACGGTTCCGCACGCTGGAGAACCCAGCTTCACCCTTGGCGAGTACGAGATGGAGATCGGGATCGGGATCCACGGCGAACCGGGGCGCCAGCGGTTGCCGATGGAATCCGCCGACGAGATCGTGAACAGGCTTCTCCAGCCGATTCTCGAAGATCTTCCGTTCGGCGACGGTGACGACGTCGTGCTGTTCACCAACTCGATGGGTGCGACACCGTTGATCGAGCTCTACCTGGCGCACGGGATAGCTGAGCGACTGCTCGCCGAACGTGGTGTGCGGGTCCGCAGACGCCTCGTGGGGCCTTACACCACGAGCCTGGAAATGCAGGGCATGAGTCTGACACTGCTCAAACTGGACGACGAGCTGACCGAGTTGTGGGACGCGCCGGTCAACACGGCCGCCCTGCGCTGGTGAACCCGCGAGGCGAGGATTGGTGGACGTGATGGGTTGTTCGGCGGACGACGTCATCGCCGCATTGCATGCCGGTGCAGGTGCGGTCGTCGCGCATCGCGACGAACTGATCCGGTTGGACCGCGAGATCGGGGATGCCGACCACGGCGAGAACATGGACAGGGGTTTCCGTGCGGTTGCTTCCGCGGTGGACACGTCGGGGCCCGGAACTCCCGCAGCGGTGTTGAAGCTGGTCGGCTCCACGCTGATCTCCACGGTAGGTGGTGCTTCGGGGCCGCTCTACGGCACCGCGTTCCTCCGTGCGGCATCGGCGGCCGGTGACGCCGAGGAGTTGGACGGTTCTGCGGTCGCGGGTGTTCTGCAGGCCGCACTGGAAGGAGTCGCAGCTCGCGGTAAGGCTGTGACCGGGGACAAGACCATGGTCGATGCGCTGTCACCCGCGGTGGAGGCAGCGAAGAACGCGGCCCAGTCGGGAGAGAGCCCGGCGAAAGTTCTCGCGGCGGCCGCCGAATCGGCGCACCAGGGCGCCGATGCGACCGAACAGTTGGTGGCTCGTAAGGGACGCGCGTCCTACCTGGGAGAGCGGAGCGCTGGTCACGTAGATCCGGGGGCGAGGTCGACAGCACTGCTGCTGGCGGCGTTCGCGGAAGCGGGGGCGAGTCGGTGAGCGTGGGATTGGTCGTCGTCTCTCACAGCAGGCCGTTGGCCGAGGGAGTCGTGGAACTGGCGCGGCAGATGGCGCCGGAGGTTCGGGTCGTTCCGGCCGGCGGTTTGCCCGACGGCAGCGTCGGTACCGACTTCGAAATGGTCTCGGCAGCGCTGTCGGACGCCGACAGCGGATCGGGCGCGGTCCTGCTCTACGACTTGGGCAGCGCGCAGATGACCGCGGAGCTCGCCGTGGAATCACTCGGCGACCCGAGCACGGCGATCGTGGCGGACGGGCCGTTGGTCGAGGGCGCGGTGGCCGCGTCCGTGGCCGCCCAGGGCGGTGGTGACCTCGACGGTGTCGCACGGGCGGTGACCTCGGCGGGCGCTCCGAAAGATGCCGATCAGGTGGTGGCCGGGCAGGTGGAGACCGAGTCAGCGGGGGAGGAATCCACCGCCGAACCCGAGCAGGTTCACGAGGAATTGGAACTGCGCAACGAGGTGGGGTTGCACGCGCGTCCCGCTGCGATGCTGGCTCGCACGGTCGCCGACATGCGTGCGGACGTGACCGTTTCGTTGGGCGACAATTCCGCCGACGCCGCGAGCGTGCTGGACATCATGGGGTTGGGGGCGCGGAAGGGGGATCGGATCGCCGTCCGCGCCGGCGGCCCGGACGCTCGTGAAGCGGTACGGCGGATCGTGGAGCTGGCGCAGCGGAACTTCGACGAGTGAGACGGCCGGCGCCGGGCTCGAGATCGAAAAGATTAGGGTGGTGATATGCGGCGGCGATCGGGCCTGTTGGGCGTGCCGATGATTCTCGGGTGTGTCTTGTTGGTCGTCGGCTGCGGTCCTCCTGCCCTGGAGAATTCCCACTCCGGCTCGGAACCTTCCCCTGTCGCGAGAACGCCGGAAGCCCCGGACAGCAGAACGGCGCTGGGCGACCCCCGCACATTCGATCCGTGCACGCTGACCGACCCCGCCTTGGTCGAACGCTTCGGTGCGGTTACCGAGACGGACACCGTTTCACTCGACTACTGCTTGTTGCGGGTACGGCTGGCGGACGGGGCGCTCGCACAACTCGCTGTGGGAGAGCTGGGGTCCGGCGATTCGGCTTCGGCGGCCGGCAGCCCCGTTCAGCGGCAGGGCGAGTTCCGGGTGGTGCAGGACGCGCCGCTGCCGGGGCACTGCACCCGCCGGATCCTGTTCGGCGACGGTGTCGCGATGGGCGTCAGTGCCGATCTGCTCTCCGGGCCCCCGGGAGCGAGGTTGTGCGGGTTGGCCGAGGCCGGAGCGAAGGGGGCCGTCGAGGCGATCGAGCGAGAAGAGGTCGGGCATCGCCGGTACCCGGAGAACTCGTGGGCGAAGGTCGACCCGTGCGAAGTTCTCGACACGGCCGTGGTGCGTGAGGTTCCGGGAATGGAAAGCGCTCGGGCCGTTCCCGCCCCGTCCGGACACCAGTGCAGTTGGGGCAAGCAGCTTGCGCAGGAACCACGGGTGCGGCTCGTGCACACGGCGGGTGACCCACCTCGCGTGTCGCACGGCGCGGCGGTGGAAGAACGGATAGCTGGCCGCACCACCGTGCTCAGCATGGTCGGTGGCGACCCGAGCTCACCGGTGTGCTCGGCCGAGACCGGGCACATCCCGTTCGGGCAGCCCGGTGCGGGGCAGGTCGAGGTCGCGATGCTGGTCGTGTCGATCCCCGGGGAGAACGGGATCGCCGCATGCGAATTCGCCAGGGGGCTGGCGCAGTCGGCCTGGCCCGCGCTGCCGGCTGCGTGAAATACCGGCTGGGTTCCGTGCGTCCTCGGCCGGTTAACGTAGTGTTGTGCCGCGTCGAAACCGCCCCCGTCGCTCGAACGGGACTGCCCCGAACTCTGGTGCCCGCTCAATGGGGACCGCGTTCGGATGGTCCCGCGTGGAGTCCGGCCCGGAAGGCGACTGGATGGTGCGGACCGTGCCGGTCGCGCAGGCGGTAAAGACGTACCGGTGTCCGGGATGCGACCACGAAATTCGCCCCGGCGTGGGACACGTTGTGGCCTGGCCGGCTGACACCGGTGGGGTCGAGGAACGCCGCCATTGGCACAACGGATGCTGGCAGGCCCGGGCTCGGCGCGGTCCCACCCGCCGCTGGTCGTAACCCCGTCGGCGCGAAATCCGCCGCTCGAACCCGCGGGACATCACACCGTGGTACCCACCCGTTCGTGGGAGGATCGGGCGGATGAGCACCGAAGAACCCGTTACGGAGTCCCGCACCGAGATCCGAGCGAACACCATGCTGCCCGCGCGCCGCGAGGAGATCACCCTCCACACCGCTGACGGTGTGCAACTGATCGGTGAGCTGGCCCTTCCGCAGGACCGGGTGCCGCGGGCGACGTTGGTTTGCCTTCATCCGCTGCCCACCCACGGCGGGATGATGGATTCGCACATCTTCCGCAAGGCCTCGTTCCGCCTGCCCGCGCTGGCCGACTGCGCGGTGCTCCGCTTCAACACCCGTGGTACGGCGAGTGAGGCCGGTCGCAGCGGGGGCAGTTTCGACAATGGGGACTCCGAGCGGTTCGACGTGGCTGCCGCGCTGGAGTACGCGGAGTTCCACGACTTGCCGAACGTGTGGCTGGTTGGCTGGTCCTTCGGCACCGATCTGACTCTGGTGCACGGTCTCGACCCGCTCGTGCAAGGCGCGGTCCTGATCTCGCCGCCGTTGCGGTGGAGCACCGAGGACCATCTGCAGGCCTGGGCCGAGTCGGGCAAGCCGGTTCACGCGCTCGTGCCGGAGCACGACGACTACCTCCAACCTGAGGAAGCCCGCGCCAGGTTCGCCGCGATCCCGCAGGCGGAAGTGGTGGGCTTCGCGGACACCAAACACCTGTGGGTAGGCAAGGCGGAAAGCGCGCTGGACGCGATCGTGCAGGCCACCGTCCCGGGAACACCGACACCACTGCCGCGCACGTGGGACGGACCCTCCGAAATCCGCCAGGTGACCATCGTCGACTCCTGACCGGCGCACCACCCGCACCGTGGTGACAGCAAGGGAACTTTTCTTCCACATGTGACAGTAAGGTTCCCTTGCTCGCACCCCGCGCGCGGTTGCTCGGTCCGGCAGGATGAGGGAGTGCACTTCATCGAATCTGGATCTGGTCCGCCGCTGGTGCTCCTGCACGCATTCCCGCTGGACGCGCGGATGTGGAACGGGAGTCGTGCCTTGCTGGAGGAACAGGCGCGAGTCATCACCCCCGATCAGCGTGGCTTGGGGGAGAGCCCGCTGCCGGACGCGTCGGGAGAGGACGAGGACGCTCAACTGCCCGGTGTGGACGTGGCCGCGGCGGATGTGCTGGCACTGCTGGACGTGATGGGCGTTCAGCAGTTCGTGGTCGGCGGGTGTTCGATGGGCGGATACGTGGCGATGGCGCTGTTGCGCGCCGCCCCTGAGCGGGTGACCGGTGCGCTGCTCGTGGACACGAAAGCTGATGCGGACGGTGCGGAGCAGCGCAAGAACCGGATCGAAGCCGCTGATCGAGCTGAACGTGAGGGCACCGAGGGATGGTTGGCCGACAATTCGCTGCCGAACGTGTTGGGGAGCACGACGCGAGAGTCCCGCCCGGACCTGGTCGCGGAGGTGCGCGACGTGATCGAGACCCAGGACCCGGGCGGCGTGGCGTGGGCGCAGCGTGCGATGGCGGCACGGCCGGACAGTCGCTCGGTGTTGCGGGAATTCACCGGGCCCGCTCTGGTGGTGGTTGGTGAACAGGATTCGATGACGCGACCGGAAGACGCCCACGAGCTCGCGGTCGAACTGCCTGCCGGTGAGTTCGCGATGTTGCCGGAGGCGGGGCATCTTTCCCCGCTGGAGGCGCCGGAAGCGTTCGCCGACGTCGTCGCCCCTTGGTTGAACCGGATCACCTGACCGGCCGGATCACCTGACCAGCAGGAACGGCCTCGGCCACTCGACCGGCTGGTCGCCTGAGGTGCGCCCGCAGGGCACCTCAGGCGACGATGTTCGTGCGGTTGTTCAGCTCGACCGGTCGGCGGTGTCGAACTTGGTGGTGTTCGACTGTTCGCCCGCGTCCGTCGTCGGAAGTTTGATCCGCCGGGTCGGCTGGTCGTGCGGATTGCCGGCCGGGATCGCGCCGTGCTCGATCTTCTCGGTGGGCCCATCGACGGATACCGGTTTTGCGGGCTTCGCGGCCGCGACCGTTTCCGCGTCGGCTTCGGCTTGCGAGTCCGATGCGGAAACGCTCCCGGAGTCCGGAACGAATTCGGCGAGACCATCCCTGGAGACGGCTTCTTCCGCCGCGGTGCGGGACTTCTCGCGGGCTTCGGCGGCGGCTTCGCGGAGCCTTGCCTCGTCGGCGTCGTCCTGGTCGAGTCGTTGCAGCAACGGCGTGGTTTGCCCGAGCAGTTCGGCGGCGTCCCGCAATTTCGCGGCGATGGTGTCCCGTAGTTCCGTCAACGAGGTGACCTGGTCATCGGCCTTGTTGAGCCGTCGCTGAACTTCCTCGGTGGTCGCACCCAAGCGCAGTTCGGCGTCCGTGCGGGCTTCGCGGATGAGGCGATCCCGTTCGCGATTGCCCGTTTCCAGTAGCCTCGTGGCTTCCTCGGTGGACTCCCGGACCATCCGGTTGGACTTCTCGGTGGCCTCGGTGACCAGCCGGTTCGCTTCCTCGGTGGACTCCCGGACCATCTCGTTGGACTTCTCGGTGGCCTCGGTAACCAGCCGCTTTGCTTCCTGGGTGCTTTCCCGCTCCCGCGTTTCGGCGGCCTCGGTGCTCTCCCGTTCGAGACGGTCGGCTTCGTTGGTGGCGTCGGTGATGCGCTGCTCGGACTCCTCGGTGGCTTCCTTGACGCGTCGGTGCGCCTCGTTGGTGCCCTCGCGGAGTCGACGGTTGGCTTCTTCGGTGGCTTCCCGCACGCGCCGTTCGGCGTCGGCCTTGCTGGTGGCTTCCTGCTCGGTGAGCGTGCGCATCGATTCGGTGCGCCGAGCGGCCATCGCGATTTCGAAGTCTTCTTCGACCTGGGCCCGGCGTGCTTCGGATTCCTGGTCGGCGCGCTCGCGGTTCTCCTCGGCTTCCCGGGTGATCCGCTCGGCATCGGCCTTGGCCTTGTCCATGAGCGTGCGGTGCTCGGTCTCCATTTCGCTGCGGCGCTGGTCGAGTTCGGCGATCAGCTTCTCGTAGCGGGTGCGGAGCGCGCTCGCTTCTGACTCTGCGCGGGCGCGCGTCTGGCCCGCGTCGGTTTCCGCGCGTGTCCGAATCTCGTTGGCCTCGTCCTGGGCGAGGCGCAGCATTCGCTGCAGCCGTTCGCTGAGACCTTCGAGCGTGGTCGGGGGTTTGGAGAGTCGTTCGACCTGGCCGCGCAAGCTCTCGATCTCGGAGCGGCTCGCTTCCAGCTGCTTCGACAGGTCACCGGCCTGGGAGACCGCGGCGTCCCGATCGGAGGTGAGGATGCGCAGGTCCGCGTCGACTCGTTCGAGATGCTCGTCTACCTGGGCGCGGTCGTAGCCGTTCTTTCGAACGATGTCGAAGCCTGATCCCAGGGGTAGCAAGTCACGGTCGTCGGCAAGGCCCATGTGCCTAACGCTACCTCGAAGACGGCCTGGTTGTTGGCGGTGCATGCCGCCCGGCGGGAAATTTTTCCGAATCACGGCGGTGTCGTTGGCTCGTGCGCTGCTGATATCAGGACCAAATGCCTTGACCGGCTGGCCAACCAAGGTGATTATTAGGGTGTAAGTCGAGGTCAGTGGAGGTGATCGCGGTGGCTGGTAGGTCGAGTGGCGCGGCGGCCAAGCCGTGGACGCGCTGGCAGGACTGGGGTGCTGTCGTAATCGGTGCTTACACGGTCCTGGCGACGCTGTGGACGATGACGACGGGAAGCGCCATGTCGGCGATGATTGTCCTGGGTGCGCTCCTGGTGATCACCGGAGCGTGGTCGCTCGCGGCACCAGGGTCGATGACCAGCGAATACGCCCACATGCTCCTCGGCGTGCTGCTGTTCATCTCGCCGTGGGCGCTGGGCTACGCCGCCCTGATGGGTGCTGCGTGGACTTCTTGGGTCGTCGGTGTGCTGGCTGTGGTCGTTGGCGCTGCGGCGCTGCCGGAAGCCAACGCCGCGCACAGCGGAAGCGGCGTCGCCGGCCAGCACTGATTCGCGGCGCGAACTCGGTGCGGTTCGTGCGTATGCGGCGCGGCCCGGAAACCTTCCGGGTCGCGCTGTATTTTTCTGGTCGGGGATGCCGACTGGAAGGCTGGAGGTCGTGTCGATGACACGGGGCGCGCAGGGTGGAGACCCCTCGAAAGGTAGCCATGCCGCTGGGGTCGGTGACGAGCAGTGTGTTCCTGCTCGTGAACGCATCCTCGGCGCCGCTTGCGAGCTGTTCGCAGAACACGGATTCGACGCCACCCCGACTTCCAGGATCGCCGAGCAAGCGGAGGTCCCCAAAGGGCTGATCCACTATTACTTCCGCCGCAAGCAGGACTTGTTGGTCGCGCTGGTCGACCGGCTGCCGGACGAAACGGTCGACTCGAGGCTGATCGTCGTGCACGGAGACCTGACGGCCAGCCTGTGCAGGCTCGTGCGTGAACTCGACACCCGTGTGGAGTCCTCACTGCTGCTCAGCCACTTGCTGTGGCGAGAGGCCGATACGCATGCTGTGGTTCGACAGGCTCTGCAGAGCCGTCTCCTCACGGTGGCCGAGCAGATCAGCTCAGTGATCGAGAAGGTGGTGGCGTTCCGCGGGCCCGACGTGGAGACCGCCGCTCGGCTGTTGGCGCGGGTGATCAGCCACCGCCATTCCGAGTCCAGGCACGGTGAACACGACGACGAGCTCGAACGGGAGATCGGTTTCGTCGCACGAGCGCTCGAACTCGGCGCGGTGCGCGACCGGGCCCGACCGGCCTGACCCGCGGTTCCCACTCGAGCGGACCGCCATCGCACGCGTCCCGTTCTCGAGGGGGTGTAGCCGGGAGGCGCAGCTGCGCGAAACCAGCTGATGTTCGCGGGGCCGCGCGCCTCGGTCGGTTCTCATTTCGCGGGTTCGACCAGTTCGATGAGCACACCACCGGCGTCCTTGGGGTGCACGAAGTTGATCCTGCTGTTCGCGGTGCCTCGTCGGGGTGCGTCGTAAAGCAGCCGTAGCCCCTTTGCCCGGAGTGTTTCTCCGGCGGCGTCGACATCGCTGACCCGGTAAGCCAACTGCTGCAGACCGGGTCCGTTGCGGTCGATGAACTTCGCGATCGCCGAGTCGTCCCGCAGCGGGGCCAGCAGCTGGATCATGGTTGCGCCGCTGGTGTCGTCAGGAGCGGCGAGCATCGCTTCGCGCACCCCTTGGTCCTCGTTGGTCTCGCTGTGGGTGAGGACGAGGCCGAAGGTCTCCCGCTGGAAGTCGATCGCCGCGTCCAGGTCGGCGACCGCGATCCCGACGTGGTCGATCGCGGAAACCAGCCCGTTCAATTCCTGTTGCATGCGGCGGAGCGTATCGCGTTCCGGTGGTCGTCGGGTGCGCGAAATGTGGCTGCGCTGTGGGGCAGGGCCCACTGAGCCGTGCGAGCAAGGGAACATTCCGCGCACATGTGACAGGAAGGTTCCCTTGCTCGCACCGCCGCGACGCCGTGGCTGTAAGTCGCCTCACAGCTGGCACCGAGTGCCAGCATGGGTATGGTCCCGACGGCGTGCTCGGCTCATGATGGAGCGGACACGCCAGAGCAGTGGCGGAACCGGGAGAAATGCGAACCCGGCGAACGACGAACCTTGACCGGGAGGCTGCAGTGGGAACTTCTGTGATCGTGGACGGAGCCAGGACCCCGATGGGGCGGCTGCTGGGTTCTCTCAAGGATTTCTCGGGCGCCCAGCTCGGCGGAGTGGCCATCAAATCCGCGCTGGAACGCGCCGGTGTTCGACCGGACCAGGTCGATTACACGATCATGGGGCAGGTGCTGACAGCGGGTGCCGGCCAGATCCCAGCCAGGCAGGCCGCGGTGGAAGCGGGCATCCCGATGGAGGTGCCCGCACTGACGATCAACAAGGTGTGCCTGTCCGGCCTCGACGCGATCGCGCTCGCCGACCAGCTCGTGCGGGCGGGCGAGTTCGACATCGTGGTCGCGGGCGGCCAGGAGTCCATGACTCAGGCCCCCCACCTGCTGCCGAAGTCCCGGGACGGCTTCAAGTACGGCGACGTGCAGATGCTCGACCACCTGGCTCATGACGGCCTGTTCTGCGCGTTTGACCAGGTCGCGATGGGATCGTCGACCGAGAAGTACAACTCCCGCTACGAGTTGACGCGTGCCGAGCAGGATGCGTTCGCGGCCCGCTCCCACCAGCGCGCCGGAGCCGCGTCGGCGAACGGGGTGTTCGCCGAGGAGATCGCCCCGGTGACCGTCCCGCAGCGCAAGGGTGACCCGGTAGTGGTCGACACCGACGAAGGCGTCCGCGCCGACACCACTGCCGAAGGACTCGGAAAGCTGCGTCCCGCGTTCGCGCCGGACGGCACGATCACAGCGGGTTCGGCTTCCCAGATCTCCGACGGTGCTGCCGCGGTCGTGGTCATGAGCAAGGCGAAGGCGGAAGAACTCGGGCTGAACTATCTTGCCGAGATCGGCGGGCATGGGGTCGTCGCCGGCCCGGACGCCAGTCTTCACGAGCAGCCCTCGAACGCCATCAAGGCCGCCTGCACGAAGGACGGTGTGGACCCGTCGACGCTGGATCTCGTGGAGATCAACGAAGCGTTCGCCGCGGTCGGCATTGTCTCGACCCGTGAACTCGGCATCGACGAGGAGAAGGTCAACGTCAACGGTGGCGCCATCGCGCTCGGCCACCCGATCGGCATGTCGGGCGCTCGACTCGCCCTGCACCTCGGGCTGGAGCTGAAGCGCCGCGGTGGTGGTGTCGGAGCTGCCGGCCTGTGCGGTGGTGGCGGTCAGGGTGACGCGTTGATCGTGCGAGTTCCCTGAGGTGAGCTGCTCGCCTGACGGCACGCCCGGACTGACGGCACGCCCGGAATGACCCGGAGTCAGCGGCAGCGCCGAGATCGACTTTTCGCCTCGGCGCTACCCTGAAACACATGAAGTGGCTTCCAGGGGGATGGCAACGGGCAGACAGGGAACGTCGCACCACACCGCAGGGAACCCGCAGCACTGCGCGGTACTCGGAACAGGCACAGGCCACCCGAGCTCTCTCGATGAACGACCGGCCGGAGGCGCAGGCGCGTACGGCGTTGAGCGAGCAGACTCGTGATGTCGACGTCAGCGCAAGCAGCTTCCGGATGCTGCTCATCGGCGGAGGCATCAGCGGGTTCGCCACCGTGGTGTGCGCGGCGATCATCGCCAGCAAGGGCAACAGCCCCGGCATGTGGTTCTGGCAGCTGGTGTCGGCCGTGGTGTTCTTCTGGTTCGTGACCGCTGCGCGAGGAATGTTCGCCAGTCGAGGCTTCCTGGTCGACAACACCGCGTTCTACGCGCGCACCAAGGGCGAAGTCGTCGGTGTTCCGTGGAACGAGATCCACGCGATGGGCATCGGCACGCTGCCGTGGATCCAGCACAAGCGGCCGGTGAATCCGCAACGTCGTCAAGCGCTCGAACTGTATCCGGCGGATCCGGGTTTCGCGGCCCGGCATCCCGAGTTCGACCGGTGGCGAATCGAGCAGGCCGCGCCGATGCAGGGTCTCCCGCACGTTCGCTACCGGTTCCACCTACCGCCGTTCACCCGACTGCCGCGTGCACTGGAGGGGGCGGTCCGGTCGGTGGCAGCGAACAAGTGGATCGGGAACTACCGGCGTGAACTCCCGGAGTCGGTGCGCCACTGAGATCACCAGCCGAGGCTGTCCAGTGGGTCGGCGACCCGCAGGTCGGTGTCGTCGATGGCGAACGTTCGTGCCCTGCCGGGGCCGGTGCGCGCGGTTTCGAACCGAACGGTGACACGACCGTGCCCGGCCCCCTGTACCCAACCGTGCCCGTGCTCGGTGTGGTGCACGTCGTCCCCGGCTCGCCACGTGTGGGCATCTCGGGTGGTGACCGTTCGGGGCTCTCCCAGTGCCGGTTCGGCGGTCGCACCGGCATCTCCGGTCGTCGCAGGCGCGTCCTGATCTGCCGGATTGTCGAACAGCGGCTCCTGCTCGGAGGTGGCGAGGCCCGAGTACGACACCCCGACCAGCCGAATGGGAGTGCCTGGTGGCACCGCCACCGTCGTGAGCCTGAATGCCGCCGCGGATAGTGCGGAGAGGTCGCTCGTGGCGGTGGAGAATGTTTCCGACCTGCTGATGGTGTTGAAATCGGCGTCGCGCACCTTGACGGTGACGGTGCGGGCGGCCCGGTGGGACGTGCTCATCCGGCGGTGTGCGGACCTGGCCATGTCCGCCACTTCGGCTGTCAGCTCGGCGTGGCCGGTGATGTCGGTGTCGAACGTGGTTTCCGCGCTGACCTGTTTCGCTTCGGCGCGTTCCGCGACCGGGTGCTCGTCGACGTTGTGGGCCAGCCGATGCAACTCCGCACCGTGCGCTTGGCCCAGGAGCGACGTGACGTCCCCGAGATGGAGTGCTGCGAGTTCTCCGACACTGTGCACACCGATGCGGTGCAACTTCGATTCCGTCACCGGGCCGATGCCCCACAATTTCCGCACCGGCAACCCGGTGAGGAGCTCTTCCTCCTGCTCGGGTGGGACGACCATCGCCCCGTTCGGTTTGGCCAACCCCGAACTGATCTTGGCGAGCTGTTTTCCGGAGCCCGCCCCGATCGACGCGACCACACCTGTTTCACGCGCCACTCGGCTGCGCAACCTGCTCGCGAACTCGTCGACGGTTTCGACTCCCGCACCGGCGAGTTCGGTGGGTTCCAGGAACGCTTCGTCGATCGAGACCTGCTCGACCACGTCGGCGATCTCGCGCACGATATCGAAGACGCGACTGCTGACTGCCTTGTACACGCGGCCTCGTGGCGGCAGCACCACCGCGACCGGGCAGCGGCGCCTGGCCTCCGCCATCGGCATGGCTGAGTGGGCACCGTATTGGCGGGCTTCGTAACTGGCCCCCGCCACCGTTCCTCTCGGCCCCAAACCGCCGACGAGCACCGGTCGATCGCGGACGGTGGGACGGGTGAGCTGCTCCACGGACGCGAAGAACGCATCCATGTCCATGTGCAGTACCCACCTCGCCATGTGTCCATTGAACGAGATACCGCCGACAGCGCCCACGGCTGGTGGCGCGTTCGTCCGGGTGGATGCGAGCAAGGGAACCTTTCTGCCAGATGTGGCAGAGAAGTTCCCTTGCTGCCACGTGGCGTCAGCGCAGGTGTGCCCAGGCGTAGGCGGTCATCGCGTCCCGCATGTAGCCGGCCATGCCCTGCGGTTTCCTGCGTTCGATGCGTTTGCGGAACTTGGGCTGGTTCACGTACATCCCCGCGAGCCGCAGGTAGGAGTCGCGGTCAGGCGTCCAGAAGTTGCAGAGCCAGTGATAGTGGTCGTTGATGATCTCCTGGGTTCGCGGATCGTTCTCCGGGACCCCGTTGGCGAAGAGTTCGGCGATGCGACTGCTGATGCGGTTCCAGTCGGCCCCGACGACTTCCGCGTGGCGACGGTTCGCGCCGGGCGTGTCGCCCATCCGGTCGGTCTTTTCGGGGTCCACGCCGATCAGCGCGGTGCCGTCTTCCACGGCTTCGGCCTCGTCCAGGCCGCTTCCACTCACCTTGTCCGGCTGCACGGCGTCGTTCCTCCACTCACGCGCTAGGGCATGGTGCGACGGTTCGGCACGTCCGACGAGCTGAAAACCGTCGCGATTTGTCACCTGTTGGTGGGAACCGTAGCCGAGTTACCGATCACGGCGCGGAGGAATGTGTCGATCAGCAGTGTGCGGGCCAGGGATCAGTCGGGTCCGTCCCCAGGTTCTTCCGCAGGCGGAGCTTGGTCATCCTGCTGGGGAGGAGCGAGGAAGACGACACCCCGGTCCAGATCGAGAGGGCCACCCGGGTCGTGTTCGCGACCGGGCGAGCCTTGGTCGCCCTCGTACTTGAGCTTGCGGCCTGGGAACAGTTCGCCGTGCGCGGCCATTTCCCCACCATACCGTGTTGCGGACCTACCGGTCCCGGAGCTGGCTGGCGCAGTGGTGAGAGCAAGGGAACTTTTCTTTCGGATGTGACAGAAAGGTTCCCTTGCTCGCGCGCCGCGACCGAGTCAGGTGCGCCAGGGTTGGGGAGGGCGGCAGTGCACGGCGACCACGTCACCTTCGAGCTGAGCGTCACCGGCGGTGTGTGGGATGACGAGCGTGTTGCCTCGGTGCACGGGAACTTCGCTGCCGTCGGCGCACCGGAGCAGGCCGTTGCCGTCGAGGGCGATGAGTACGCCGAAGGACGCTTCGAGATCGAGGCCGCCACGTGGATGCAGCCGGTCGGCGCGGAAGAAATCAGCGGCGTCGGGAGCGAGCAGCGATACCCGTGGTTCGTCGCGCCGTGCGGTGTGCTTGATCAACTGGGTGAGAGCGGTGTCGTCGAAACCCTTGCGGTTGACCGTGCGCAACGCGGTGTGGTGGTTCATGCCCAGGAAGGCGCTTTCAGCGTCGGCGAGGAAGCCCTGCCACTCGAGCGTGACCGAGAAGTCGGTGGGTTGTTGGAGTTCGACGATGAACACGCCCGCGCCGATCGCGTGCGGGGTTCCGGCGGGAACGTGCACGGTGTCGCCGGGTTGGACCGGGATCCGGTTGAGCGAGTCGAGCATGGCCGCTGAATCCTGGGTGGCGACCCAGTGGTCGACGGTTTCGGATGCCACGTCGGAACGGAAGCCGAGGTACACGACGGGGTCGGGTCCGCTGGTGCCGACGACGATCCACGCTTCGGTCTTGCCGAAGCGGGATCCGAGGTTCTGCTGGGCGAAGGTGTCGCTCGGATGGCAGTGCACCGGGAGTCGCTGGCCGGCATCGAGCAGCTTGACCAGCAGCGCGGTGTTCTCGCCGAATTCGTCGACGTGGTCGAGCCCGAGCCACTCCGCCGGTTGTGCGGAGATCGCCTCGCGCAGCAACCGTCCGTCGGGGAGCCGGGACAGGCCGGCTTCTGCCTGCCCGAACCGGGTGGTGGTGGAGGCCACCCAGTCCTCGGGGCCGAAATCGCCGTCGTCCTCCACACCGCGCAGGGCGGCGATGGCGGCACCGCCCCGGTAGAACTGCTGCGGCTGGTTGGCCGCGAGCACCGTCGGTGCCGGTGTCGCGACGGAATCGGACTGAACCTGGTGGACAGGTGTCACGGTTTTGCCTCCCCGGAACCACGCGGCACGAGCCGCGTGGGTAGGACCTGGCGGCGCGGCGGCGTGGTGTCGCCGTCGAGCCGCGCGAACAACAGTTCCGCCGCACTGCACCCCAGAGCTCGGGTGTCGTGGGTGATCACGGTGATCGGCGGATCGAGTAGATCGGCGAGTTCGAAATCGTCGAAACCCACCAGTGCCGGGCGGTGGGACTTGCCGGACAGCGTCCGCAGCGCGTGCACCGTGATCCGGTTGTTGCCGGTCACGAATGCCGTCGCGCGGTCGAGCAGCCCGTCGATACCAGCGGCGACGGAATCAGCGCTGGGTGCTCCCATCACGACGAGGTCGGGGTCGAACGCCACTCCTGCCTGGGCGCAGCCTTCTCGGAAGCCCCGGAGCCGCTCGTCGGCGGTGTGAATCCCGGGAGAGTCGCCGAGGAATGCGATCGCGCGGTGACCGTGTGCGGCGAGGTGTCGCACTGCCAGCGCGGTGCCACCGCTGTTGTCGATCAGGACCGCGTCCGCGTCCATATTTCCGGCCGGGCGGTCGACGAAGACGACGGGTGTGCCGGAGTTGTTCTCGGCCGCGAGATATCCGTGCTGGTCACCTGCGGGGACGATCAGCAGCCCGTCCACTCGGCGCGCGCAGAATTCCAGCGCCAGCTCGCGTTCGCGAGCGGGGTTTCCGTCCGACGAGCCGGCCAACACCCGGCTTCCGCGTGCGCGGGCGACTTCTTCGGCCGCGCGGGTCAGCACCGAGTAGAAGGGGTTGGCGAGGTCTTCCAGCACCAGGCCCAACGTCGCCGTCTTCGAACCCCGGCGCAGGTTGCGTGCGTCGAGGTTGCGTCGAAATCCGAGTTGTTCGATCGCGGTGTGTACGCGAACGGCGGTTTCCCGCTGGACGCCGCCTTCGTTGTTCACGACTCGCGAGACCGTCTTGGTGCTGACACCGGCCAACCGGGCCACATCGCTCATCGTGGCCCGCCGGGCATTCTCGGACAACGTTGTCATGATGTCCGCGATTGGATCGCGACGCAGTGCTCGGTGTCAATACTGGTGGTAAAAGGGCTGAACTGAGGCGTCGTCACGTGCCTTGGGCGATTTACCGGTGCTCGGGGTGACAACGTTGTCTGCCGGCGCGGCGCTGTCGTCAGGGTGCCGGCCGGAACCAGTCCGGGCGGACGGCAGCTTCCGGCGGGGAGGTGTGCCGCGCGTGGTCCGGGCATCGAACGGAAGTTCCTCGTCGGCGACGACGGGCCCGCCGGTACGTGGTCGCGAGGTGCCCATCACACCGGCTGCCGGTGCGATCGGCGCCTCGGGCACACTGCGGAGGACGAGGCGATGTCGACGCCGGTTTGGCGCCGTGAACGAAGAGGGTGGATCGTGCCGCGTACGTATGCAGGTTGGTTCCGGTTGGTCGCGGTGGCCGAGGCGTTGTCGTGGATCGGTTTGCTGATCGCGATGGTCTTCAAGTACGGGTTCGACATGCCGCTGGCGGTCACGATCTTCGGTTCGATCCACGGCGGAGTGTTCGTCGTCTACGTGCTCGCGTGCCTGGCCCTCTTCTGGCCGTTGCGCTGGAGCTTGAGCGTGCTCGCGCTCGCGTTGATCTCGTCGGTGCCCCCGCTGGGCTCGGTCGTATTCGACGTCTGGGCCAACCGGCGTGGCCACATGAGCCGTGACTCGGTGGAGCCCTCCGTCGCCGAGCAGGTGGCGGGGACTCGCGGCTGAACCGACCCGCGCCCGCTGCAGCGGCCTGCGTTGGTCGCACCGGCGTGCGCGGGAGGGGACCGACCGCCAGGACGGCCGAGTGCTTCCCTCCCGCTCGGGGGCTCGCTCAGAAGTCGCCGGCCGCGTGCCGGACCTTGCCGAGCAGTTCGTTGAGTTGCTGGGTCTGCCGTTCGGTCACCCCGCGCAGTCCGAAGTCGATCTCGTTGACCGCCTCGGTGGCCTTCTCCATCTGGTCCCGGCCGCCTTCGGTGATCTGGACGAGCGTGGTCCGGCGGTCGGTCGGATGCGGGACCCGCTGGACCAGCCCGTCCTGCTCCAAGCGGTCGACGATGTTGGTGACGCTGGTGGGATGTAGCTGCAGCCGGTCGCCCATGACGCGCATCGGTAGGCTTCCGCGTTGCGAGAAGGTGAGCAGCACCAGTGCCTCGTAGCGCGCGAAGGTCAGGTTGTGCGGGCGCAGCGCGGTGTCGACGGCGGACTGGAGGATCTGCTGGACGCGCATCACGCTGGTTACCGCAGCCATGGTGGTTGACGGGCCGATCCGCTCCGACCAGAGTTCGGCTGCACGTGCGATGGGGTCGAAAGGCAGCGGACTTCGGGCGCTCATGGTGATTGACGCTAGCAGCGGGTACTCGTTTGGTGGTGACAGCCGTGCCCCTCGGCGCCGTCGCGATGATGCGAGGCGTTCCGAGCCTTCTGTGGTGCTGGTGGGGCCGGTAACTCGATAGGTAAGGAGTTGTGCAGTGCTGCTGGCGTTCAGCGTGGCACCGAGCGGTGCCGGTGACAGTGACAGCGTGAGCGAGGCGGTCGCGACTGCCGTGCGCGTCGTGCGCGAATCGGGGTTGCCACACGAGACGACGTCGATGTTCACGACCATCGAGGGAGAGTGGGACGAGGTCATGGACGTCGTGCGGCAGGCGACCGAGGCCGTGTCGGAGCGCTCGCCCCGGACGAGTTTGGTGATCAAGGCCGACATCCGTCCCGGGCACACCGGCCAGCTGGACGAGAAGGTGCGGCGCGTCGAGGAGCAGTTGGCCGAAGACTGAGCGACCGCGCGAAAAGCCGGAGGCGCGATCTGGGCGCCTCCGGCTTTCTCAACTCGCGCGGTGTCAGCCCTTCACGGAGGGGTGGTCCACGACGGGGGCGTTGACGCACTCGTTCGTCTGCGGCGACAGAACGGGAACGACGATCCCGACCACGGCACCGACGTTGTTGCCGCAGAGCTGCACCGGCACGGCGCTGATGTTGTTGTCGTCCAGCAGGTTGACGCCGTCGTTGTCGGCGCTGTCGGCGAACGCGGTGGAGCCCATCGTCACGATGCCGAGGGCGGCTGCGCCGGCGACTCCGGCAACACGGGTTGCAATACGCACTGT
This sequence comes from Parasphingorhabdus pacifica, assembly GCF_054779195.1. Lineage (NCBI taxonomy): Bacteria > Pseudomonadati > Pseudomonadota > Alphaproteobacteria > Sphingomonadales > Sphingorhabdaceae > Parasphingorhabdus > Parasphingorhabdus pacifica. The sequence continues at coordinate 433,297 of NZ_BAAGYS010000002.1, read as the reverse complement.
CTGTAACCTCTCGTCGAACTTCGGGCAGGGGGGCCTCGCGAAGAGGCCTCCACGGGCTCGCAGCGAGATGGTGATCTCGTCGCGGGCTCGGTGACTGTTTCGACGATCAAGGTCGCGAAACCTGAGGACTTTCCGCTGATGCCACCCTTTCGAGTTGCTTCTGCCACCTGTTCGAGTGGCTCAAGGTTGGTTGTTGCCCCTGTCGGATCGGACCGGGCGGGAACGATCGGCGGATACCTGCTCGCGCACCCCGACTTGATCGGACGCCCGTACACCACGCACCTCGCCCGGCGTGTCAGGATGGAGGTGTGACGAGGCCCGATCCACGCCAGAACGCAGCAATGTCCGCCTCGATGGCGGGCGCAGTCGACCTGTCGGCGCTCAAGAACAAGGCGGACACGACCCCCGACCAGGCAGGCCCTTCGGCCCCTGCCGAAGGAGGGAGCCCCGCCGGCTCCGCGAATCCGTCGGTCGTCGACGTCACCGAATCCACGTTCCAGGCAGAGGTCATCGACCGCTCGATGCAGGTGCCGGTCGTGGTGGACCTGTGGGCCACCTGGTGCGGCCCCTGCAAGCAGCTCTCCCCGGTCCTCGAACGCCTCGCCGCCGAAAGCGGCGGAACCTGGGTGCTCGCCAAGATCGACGTGGACGCCAACCAGCGGATCGCACAGCTTTTCCAGGTCCAGTCCGTGCCCACGGTGATCGCCGTCGCAGGTGGGCAGCCGGTGGAAGCGTTCGCGGGTGCCCAGCCGGAACCGCAGATCCGGCAGTGGATCACTTCGCTGCTGGACGGCCTGCGCGACCAGCTCCCCGGAATCAACGCCGCCGAGCAGGCGGCCGGTGCCGAGGAAGAGGCCGAAGAAGAGCCCGAGGACCCTCGGTTCACCGCGGCGGAGGAGGCCCTCGGCAACGGTGACTACGAAGCCGCCGAGCAGGCGTACCTCCGGATCCTCGAAGCGGAGCCGGACAACGAGCAGGCGAAGGCGGCCCTCGCACAGGTCCGGTTCACGGCTCGGGCGGAGAACGCCGATCCGACGGCCATCGAGCGGGCGAACGCCGCTCCGGAGGACGTGGACGCTCAGATCGCGGCGTCGGATGCCGAACTCGCCGTCCAACAGGTGGAAGAGGCGTTCAACCGCCTGGTGCGCACGGTGAAGCTGTCCTCCGGTGACGACCGGAACCGGGTTCGCGAACATCTGGTCGCCATGTTCGAGCTCTTCCCCGAGAATGACCAGCGCGTCCTCGCGGCGCGCCGAGGACTGGCGAACGCCTTGTTCTGAGTACGCTGATCATGACTGAAACGGCCCCTTCCCACGGCGGGAAGGGGCCGTTCGTGTCGTCCCGGACGTTCGAGGTGGAACTCAGCCCGAGTATTTGGTGGTGCACTGGCCGGATCCTGTCTGGAAGCCGATCCGGAACGCTTCCACGCGGGCGAATCCGGCAGGAACCTGCTCACCCCGCACGTTGGCGGCGATCAAGCTGTCCTCACCGAGCATGGCGGCCACTCCCTCGTCGATGTCGCCGGGTGCGACGCGGAGCTTGCCGACGGGGTTGCGCCGTCCGATGGGGTCTTCGACCAGCAGCCCGCTCCAGGAACCGACCAGGCATGCCGTGCGCAGGCCTGCCGCGTCGTCGTCCAACGACATGCCTGCGGCATCCTGCACCGACAGCACGTACCGAGACGCGACCTGCGCGTACGCGGCGAAATCGCCGTAGCCCTTGCCGCCCTTCTCCGGTGCTTCGGCGATTTCCTGGAGCTCGTCGAGGTCCAGCGACACCGCATTGCTCTCCGGGCAATAGGTGGCCGGAGAGGTGGTCGAGGTGTTGTCGCAGCCGGTGGTTCCGGTCCTGATCGACGGTGGCTCGGCGCCGGAGTCGTGGAAGACCTGGCGGAGGCTCCGCTCGACGGCGGCGAGGTGCTTTTCGCTCACGGGCAGGTCGGATTCCTGCTCGTCCTTCCAGAACTGGAACTGGGTGGTGCGCTCCTTGACTTCGTCGGCGTCCATTTCGGCGCATCGTCGCGGCCCGGAGCTGAACCCGTGTTGGAAAGCGGTGATCCGGTCGAAGGCGCTGCCGTGCGCGTCGTTGCCGGTGAAGTCGCTGTGCCCCGGTACGTCCCGGACGTAGTTGAGCACGCTCATGACCTGGTTGAGGCCGTCACCGGTGGAGAGCCTGAAGTGTTCGGACGATCCTTCGGCGACGTGGCGGTAGTAGGCACCGGTGAAGCAGTCCGCCTGCTGTTCCAGGACGATGACCGGGTCGTCGGCCTTGGCGGTTTTGGCCCGGTGCTGGACGGCGTGGCCCATCTCGTGGGCGATGACGGTGACGACTGCCATCGGGCCGAAGCTCTTGTCGAGTTTGGGCAGGAGCTCGGCCCGGTCCCAGGCGATGGTGTCTTCGGGCGGGCAGTAGAAGGCGTTGGCCAGGCGGGCGGTGTTCGTTCCGCACAGGTCTGTTCCGCGGCCGCGCGAGTCGAACGAAACGAGTCGCTTCACCGGTTTGAAGTCCGCGTCGTCGAATGTTTCCGGGAACGCTTCCTTCCAGTAGGTCTGGACGTCGTCGACCGCGTCGCGGGCGAGTCCGTCCATCTCACCGTGGTCGGTGCCCGCCACGCGGAGTTTCGATTCGGGTGCGCCGTCCTTCGGGCCGCTGGGACCGTTGGTCGCGGGTAGCCCCGCGACTTCGGTCGTGGAGTAGCTCCCGAGGGTGGTGGGGATTCCGCTGATCGCTTGGGAACAGCCGCCGACGAGTGAGACGGAGACGATCGCGGCGACCGCTGTACTCGTGATCCGCTTGCGTCGACGGCTGCCTGTCGATACCGCTACCACTGCCGTGTCCATCCTGCTGAAGGTTCGCCATCGCTGCTGGCGAGTCCGCTCGCTCGTTTCGCCCCGAACCGGTGTCGGGAAGCAGCCTATCGGGTGGATTCGAGTGGCAGGAGGGATCGGTGTTGTTCACGCGGGGTGGCCGGGTGCGGTGGGTGTCGGGATCCCGCAGGCCCGGTGGCCGCCCCCGTACCCGGCGCGGAACGCGGTGACCCGGTCGAAGCCGCTGAGCTCGTTGGCTCCTTCGCCGTCGCGGGAGGCTTGATCACTGGACAGGAGGACGCTGATCGTCTCGTCGAGGTCGCCGGGGGACAGCGATCCGGCGCGGGAGGCGGTGTAGGACCCGGTCAGGCAGGTGGCCCGTTCACCCGCGGTGGGCCCGATGGTGGGCTGGTTCAGGTCGGCGAGCGCGGCGAGGGCGAACCGGGAGGCCAGCAGGGTCGGTCCCGCCTGGTCCCCGATGTCGTAGTTGGTCTCGGCGAGTCGGCCGCGGTCGACGGTGATGGCGGGAGGTCGCGCGCAGTAGGCGACCGGTCGGGCCGGGCAGGTGGTCGACGAGGGGTCGATCCCGGGGGTTTGCCAGTGTCCGCCGACGCGCTCCACGATTTCGGCGAAGTACGAGTCGATGTCGTGGGCCGCGTCGAGCTGGGCGCGTTCGGTTTCATCGCCGGTGGGGCGGGGGTTCGCCGCGGCCACGTCCGAGCAGGTGCCGGGGCCGTGCCGGTAGCCGTCCTGGAAGGCGGTGACCCGGTCGAACGCGGTCCCGTGGGCGTCGGTGGCGCTCTGCCCGGAGGTGATCGGGTCGCGGAAGACGATGAGCGCGCGGAGGGCGTCGTCGAGTTGTGGCTCGGTGATGTGCAGGCGCGCGGAGTTCCCGTCGGCGACCCAGCGGGTGAACGCGCCGGCGTGGCAGTCGGCGGAGGCCTCGATTCGGGCCGGTTTCCCGCGGTCGGTCCCGGAGCGCTGCTGCACGGCGTGTCCGATTTCGTGGGCGAGGACGATGGCCACGGCTGTTTCGCCGTAGCGTTCGCGCAGCACGGGTAGCAGGGCGGTCCGGTCCCAGGCGATGGCGTCGACGGACGCGCAGTAGTAGGCGTTGCCTTCGACGGTGCTCGTCGACGTGGAGCAGGGCGGTGCGCTGCCTGGGCTCGTGGTGTCCACCGAGAAGAAGCCGCCGTCGAGCTCCTGCCATGGTTCGCCGAACGTTTCGGGGAACGCCGTTGTCCAGTAGTGCTGCACGTCGGTGACGACAGTGGCGGCGAGCCGGTCGATTCCGGAGTGGTCGGTGCCGTGCAGGAATCCGGGGTCTTCGGCCCGGCCGGTCACGATGCCGGGTTCGCCGCTGCCGGGAATTCCGCTGCCGGGGGGTTCGCTGCTGGGGGGTTCGCTGCTGGGGGGTTCGCTGTCGGATGTGCACGCGACCGGTGTGGACACGAGCAGTACGGAGCAGATGATCGTCGTCATGATTCGCCGCACATCCACGTGACCAGCTTCGCATCGCTCATGGTGGAGCGGGGCGCGGCGTCGGCTCTCGTTCCGGTGGGCGGCGCGATAGTGTTCGCACGCGTGAGAGCCGTCCACCGCTTCACCGTTCGAGCCCATTTGCCGGAGCCGCTGGCCGCGTTGGGGACGCTGGCGACCAACCTGCGTTGGACCTGGCATCCACCCACTCAGGACCTGTTCGCGGCGGTTGATCCCGAGCTGTGGTCGGAGGTGGGAGCTGACCCCCTCCGGCTGTTGGCCGAAGTGCCCGCGGAGCGGTTGAGCCGGTTGGCCGACGACGAGGACTTCCTCGCCCGCACCCGCGCAGTCGATGACGATTTGCGCCGCTATCTCACGGTGCCGCGCTGGTACCAGCAGCGCCAGGCCGAGGGCAACGGGTTGCCGGATGCGGTCGCGTACTTCTCGATGGAGTTCGGGGTGGCCGAGGCGTTGCCGAACTATTCGGGTGGTCTGGGGGTGTTGGCCGGGGATCACCTGAAGTCGGCGTCGGATCTCGGGGTGCCGATGATCGGTGTGGGGTTGCTCTACCGGTCCGGTTATTTCCGTCAGACGTTGTCGACGGAGGGGTGGCAGGTCGAGCACTATCCGGTGCTCGATCCGCGCGGGTTGCCGCTGGAGACGCTGATCGATGCATCCGGGGAGCCGTTGCTGGTCCGGGTGGCGATGCCCGCGGGGCGCACGCTGCTCGCGCGGGTGTGGAAGGCGCAGGTCGGGCGGGTTCCGTTGCTGTTGCTGGATACGGACCTGCCGGACAACGAGGAAGATCTGCGCGGTACGACGGACCGGCTCTACGGGGGAGACGCCGACCACCGCATCCGCCAGGAGATCCTCGCCGGTGTGGGCGGGGTGCGGGCGGTGCGCGCCTACTGCGAGCTGACCGGTCATCCGGAGCCCGAGGTGTTTCACACCAACGAGGGACACGCGGGTTATCTCGGGCTGGAGCGGATCCGGGAGTTGCGGGAGCAGCAGGGCCTGCAGTTCGACGAGGCGGTGGTGGCCGTCCGGGCGGGGACGGTGTTCACCACGCACACGCCGGTTCCGGCCGGAATCGACCGCTTCCCGGTGGATCTGGTTCGGCACTACTTCGACGACGCGTCGTCGCCCGCGTTGCTGCCCGGAGTGCCGACGGATCGGGTGGTGGCGCTGGGGGCCGAGGAGAAGCCGGGCATCTTCAACATGGCGCACATGGGATTTCGGCTGGCGCAGCGGGCCAACGGTGTTTCGGAGCTGCACGGTGAGGTCAGCCGGAAGATGTTCAGCGCGTTGTGGCCCGGTTTCGGGGTGGAGGAGGTGCCGATCGGTTCGGTCACCAATGGTGTGCACGGTCCGAGTTGGTCGGCGCGCGAGCTGGGCAAGCTCCTGGGCGAGTCCGAGATGGACAGCAACGCCGGGTTGCGCGGGATGGAGCCGGTCAGCGATCCGTTGCTGTGGGAGTTGCGGTGTTCGTTGCGGCAGCGGCTGGTCGGTGAGGTGCGGCGCCGGTTGCGGCAGGCCTGGCTGGCGCGTGGTGCCTCGGACCTGGAGCTGGGGTGGTGCGATTCGGTGTTCGATCCGGATGTGCTGACGATCGGTTTCGCCCGGCGGGTTCCGACTTACAAGCGGTTGACGTTGATGTTGCGGGACACCGAGCGGCTGCGCGAGCTGCTGTTGGACGCGGACCGTCCGGTGCAGGTGGTGGTGGCGGGCAAGTCGCATCCGGCGGACGAGGGTGGCAAGGCGATGATCCAGAAGATCATCGAGTTCGCCGATCAGGCCGACGTGCGGCACCGCATCGTGTTCCTGCCGGATTACGACATGGCGCTGGCCCGCTACCTGGTTTCGGGCTGCGACGTGTGGTTGAACAATCCGGTGCGGCCGCTGGAGGCGTGCGGGACGTCGGGGATGAAGGCGGCGCTCAACGGCGGTTTGAACCTGTCGGTGCGGGACGGCTGGTGGGACGAGATGTTCGACGGTGCGAACGGTTGGGCGATCCCGAACGCCAGTGGGGTGACCGACCCGAGCCGCCGGGACGATCTGGAGGCGGCGGCGCTGTACGAGTTGATCTCGACGCGGGTGGCGCCGATGTTCTACGAGCGCAATGCCGACGGTGTTCCGGGCAAGTGGATGTCGATGGTGCGGCACACGTTGGCCACGCTCGGCCCGCAGGTGCAGTCCTCACGGATGGTCCGGGAGTACGTCGACCAGCACTACGCGCCGGCCGCGAGGTCGGAGCGCGCGTTGGCGGAGGACGGTTTCAGGGGCGCGAAGGAGGTCGCTGATTACCGCATCCGGTTGCAGGCCGCGTGGACGTGGGTGCGGGTGAGCGACACGGAGATGGTGGTCGCCGATGGTGGCACCCCGTTGCTGGGTGGTGAGGTGACGGTGCGTGCCCGGGTGGATCTGGCCGGGCTGGATCCGGACGACGTGAACGTCGAGGTCGTGGTGGGTCGGGTGAACGATTCCGACGAGTTGTACGACTTCGTGGCGGAGTCGATGCGGCCGGTGGACGAGGGGCGTTATGAGGTGCGGGTGACGTTGCCGCACGCGGGCCCTGCCGGTTACACGGTGCGGGTGCTGCCGAAGCATCCGTTGTTGTCCGGTCCGGCCGAGCTCGGCAAAGTGGTGTTGGCCGGGGGATGAGTGGCGGTCCCGCCGGGTTCGAAATACAGCTGAATCGTAGAGTGGACCGTTTTCCCCACAATTGGCGAAAACGGTCCACTCTACTCCTGAAAGAGTCCGGGCAGGTATTTGTTCGCCGCCGGCGAAACGAGTGCTGCCCCGCGGGGGTTACCGTTGTTCCGGCACCGTGGCGGGACCCCCGTGGAAGGGTTCGACCTTGACCAGGGTGACCGTCATGGTGCCTCCGCGCGGCAAGGTGTACTCGCGTTCTTCGCCTTCTCGCGCGCCGAGCAGGGCCAGACCGAGCGGGGAGTCGGGCGAGGTGATCTCCAGGTCCCTGTGGTGTTCGGCCGCGCGCGTGGCCAGCAGGAAGCTTTCGGTTTCCGGGTCGTCGGCGTAGCGGACGGTCACGACCATGCCCGGCTCGACGATGCCGTCGTCCGCTGGGCAGCTGCCCACCCGGGCGGTGCGCAGCAGATCTTCGAGCTGCCGGATCCGCATCTTCTGCCATTGCCGCTCATCGAGGTCGATGTCGTCGCCCTCGTCGCGGTGTTGACCGCGGGATGCGCGATTCGAGAGAAGCTGGCTCAACTCCTCGGAAAGGCTCTCGTAACCCTCCTGTGTCAGCCATGTCAAGGTAGAGCTGCTCATGACCACCACTCCTCGAATACAACGGTTCCTACCTGGAAGGGAAGTGGACTCGGATTGTGTTTCTATACGAAAGAACACGGCCCGAGTCAGACCGTGCGATATTTGAAGGGTAGCACGGTATTCGTTTTTGGCAATGAGGAATTACGCACTGTGATGACAATTGTTGAAAGGGCTTTGGCTACCGCTGAAAGTGTTCTCTTTCAGCGCCTTCGGGGGTCTGGTTCGGCGGTCCGCTGGCTGCGTGGCAGGGGCTCGGCGGCCGGTCAGGCCACCGACAGGCGCTCGCGGGTGGTTCGGACTCGTGGCCACCAGGCGGCCAGCTCCTCCGCGTGGGCGAGGGCGTCCCGGGCGGCCGTGTTGTCGTGCCGCATCATGTGCGCGCGGGCGAGCGTGGCGTAGTCGTCGGCCCTCGACAGCGGCGAGGTGCCGTGGTCGGCGCCGATCGCGGCCAGTCGGGCGGCTTCGTCGGCGTCGCCTTCGAGCAGTGCGAGCAGGCCGCGGGTGCCGCTGAGTTCGAACGCGGGGAAGCCGAGGTCGATCGAGTCGTCCAGTGCTCTGCGGGCCATCGGCAGTAGGTCGTCCGGAGGTAGTTGGCCGGCTTCCACGGCGGCGAATCCGAGGCCGGCGAGTCCGGCGAGCGTGTAGGACATCTCGCGAGGAGGAATGTCCGAATTGGAAATTTGGTCAACGAGTAGTAGTACCGCCTGCGCGTACTCGCCGCGCGCCTCCAGCATCGTCACGCGACAGGAAGTGGTCGCGTTGAGCTCCGGATGCTCGGCGATCAGCTCGTCGACGTGGGCCTGGGCCCGCTCGATGTCGCCGTCGCGCAGCGCCTCGTGCGCTCGGGCGGCAACAGGTCCTGCGCAGAACTCCGTGCGCTTGGGTTCCGGCATCCTGGGCAAGCCGAACAGCAGCCATCCGGTGGAGGTCGCCATCGGCACGCGACGCGGCCACAGCTTGTAGAGCATCAACGGGGTCGCCGCGATCGCGAAGCCGCGTCCGAACGCGCCGTCGAGCAGCAGCCAGCCGAACAGTACGAGCCCGATGCCGGTGAGCGCGGAGGCCGCGCCCGCCAGCCAGCAGCGCAGGATCACCGGTTTGCGCCACGGTCCGATCTCCGAGCCGAGCGTGACCGGCAGTGCCCGCACGGTGAGTGTCACCCGGCCGAACCGCCAGGCGCCGAGTCGTCGCATCGAGCCGAGGACGACGTGTCGGACGCGAAGGCCGAACAGCAACGCGCCCGCGAGCAACCCGAGTTGGGTGATCATCGGCAGCAGGATCACACCGGCCAGTGCACCCAGCGTGGCCAGGCAGAACCCGCTGAAGCCGCTGCCTGCGACGGTCTCGGAAACGCCGGTGGCCAGCAGTCCCAGCAGGGTGATGGCCATCCAGGGGCGGAAGGATCGACGCAGCGTTCGCACGAGGACCAGACCCTACGGGACGCCCGCCGAGTCGAGGTGCGGTTTGGGGCGACCGTTCCGGGAAAGGGATGTGGAACACGCCCGCCGCGGGGCGAGTTTCCTTGCCCGCACGTCACGCGCTGTGGCAGAAAGGTCGAGTGCTCGCACAGTGCGGTGTCGGGTGAGGGCAGGGGAACTTTCCGAGAATGGCGTGGGAGGAAGGTTCCCTTGCTCGCCCTGCGGAGCCGCCGACTTCACCGGGTGATCACGGTCCGTGTCGAATCGAGTGCGTGTGGTGCTGGGAGGCTGCCTCGGAGGGTGTACCCGGGCGGATGCTCCCCACCGCTCCCGCGGGTGGGCGGCAACGGGCAGAATGGCCGCCGGAGGGGACCTGCCCGCGACCTGCGGCGGTCCTGCGCGGAGAAACCGTGGCGCGACGGCTGGAGGTAGACGTGGACGACCTGGTCATCCGGATGGATGGGGTCGGTGTCCGGCGCGGCGAGACCACCCTGGTCGAGGATGTGAGCTGGGCGGTCGAGCTGGACGAGCGCTGGGTGGTGCTGGGCCCCAACGGCGCGGGCAAGTCGACGCTGTTGAAGATGGCGGCCGCCGAGCTGCACCCCTCGGAGGGAACCGTCGACGTGCTCGACGAGCGCCTCGGCCGCACCAACGTGTTCGAGCTGCGTCCGCGGATCGGCCTGTCGTCGGCAGCGCACGCGGCGCGGATTCCCGGCGAGGAGATCGTCCGGGACGTCGTGATCAGTGCGGGCTATTCGGTCGTCGGCCGGTGGCGCGAAGAGTACGACGAGATGGACACGGAGCGGGCGGCAGAGCTGCTCGACCTGCTGGGGATCGGGCACCTGGCCGACCGGCGGTTCGCGACGCTGTCGGAGGGCGAGCGCAAGCGCGTGACGATCACTCGGGCGCTGATGACCGACCCGGAGCTGCTGCTGCTCGACGAGCCGGCGGCTGGGCTCGACCTGGGTGGCAGGGAGGACCTGGTCGCGAGGCTCTCGGCACTGGCGATGGATCCGGACGCCCCGGCGTCGGTGCTGGTGACCCACCACGTGGAGGAGATCCCGCCGGGCTTCACCCACGCTCTGCTGCTGCGCGATGGCGCCGTGGTCGCGCAGGGTCTGTTGGACGACGTGGTCACCGAGGACAATCTCTCCAAGACGTTCGACCAGGACCTGGAGCTGCGGCGCGACGGTGACCGCTTCTTCGCGCGCAGGCGCGGCTGACGGTGGTCGCGCGCCCGAGTGCCGGTGGTCCGGTCGTTGAGACGGAGAACACTGCTCGCCCGTTGTGACGCGCGATAACCTGCCGCGCAAGCGCAGTTCGACGAGGAGGTTGCGGCGTGGGTGAATTCGTCAGGCTCGAAGTGGATGGCGCGATCGGGATCATCCGGTTGGAACGGCCTCCGATGAATGCTTTGAACCGGCAGATCGAGCGGGAGCTGCGGGCCGTGGCCGAGGAGGCCACCGATCGAGCCGACGTCCGCGCGGTGATCGTGTACGGCGGCGAGAAGGTCTTCGCGGCGGGTGCCGACATCAAGGAGATGGCGGACAAGTCGTATGCGGAGATGGCGGCCAAGGAGCAGAACGGCCTGCAGGCCGCGATGAGCGCGGTGGCCGCGATCCCGAAGCCGACGGTGGCCGCGATCACCGGCTATGCGCTCGGTGGTGGTTTCGAGTTGGCGCTGACCTGTGACCGGCGCATCGTGGGCGACAACGTGAAGGTCGGGCAGCCGGAGGTGCTGCTGGGTGTGATCCCCGGTGCGGGTGGTACGCAGCGGTTGGCGCGCCTTGTCGGTCCGAGCAAGGCCAAGGACATCGTCTACACCGGCCGCTTCGTCAAGGCGGAGGAGGCGTTGTCGCTGGGTCTGGTCGACGAGGTCGTCGCACCGGACGATGTCTACGCGGCCGCTCTGCGGTGGGCCGAGCAGTTCGCCAACGGCCCGGCCAGGGCGCTGGCCGCGGCGAAGGCGGCCATCGACGGTGGTCTCGACGTGGATCTCGACAGCGGCCTGAAGCAGGAGACCCACCTGTTCACCGGCTTGTTCGCCACCGAGGACCAGAAGATCGGGATGCGTTCGTTCCTGGAGAACGGGCCGGGCAAGGCGGAGTTCACGGGCGAGTGACGGTGGCCGGGTGCGTCCTGGGTGGTTGACTGCTCACCGCGTGCGGTGATCCGTGAGCGCTGCTACCCACGAGGTACTCCGGATCGTTCGATGTTGCCGAGCGGATGTCCGGCAACATCAGTGTGGGGTGCGACGGGTCCGTCGCACCCCACCTCTTTTTCGCGGTTTCCTCCTGCTGAACCTGATGCAGGGCGGGGTGGTCGAGCGGCGGCGGGCACCGATCTCTCGCCGTGAATTGTCGAGGTGGTGTTGCGCAACGCCGGGTCGCTGGATCTGTCGGTACACGGCCGGGTCGGTGATGCCGAGCGCACCCCGTACGGTTCCGGACGGGGATTCAAACCGTCGGATTCCCGGTGTTCCTGACCGCGGTTCGGAAGGGTTTGTCACGTGTCCTACGCGTTCGATGTCGAGGACGTGGCGTTCTTGCGTTCGCGGGACGGTCGGCAGGCCGTTGCCGAGCTGGCGGGCAGGCCGCTGACGGCGGCTTCGCGGCTGGCCGATGCCGGTGCGGCCCGCGAGCTGGCCGGTGCGCGATTCGCCGCGGCCGCACTGGAAACCGCCGTCCTCAAAGGACGGTCGATGTCCAAGTTGGACCTCGGAGCGGACTGGTTGTTGACCGCTGACGGTTTGCAGCAGGCGACGGCGAGCCCGGTTGCCCGGCATCGTGCTCGCAGGTTGGCCGGGCGTGCCGTGCACGATGTGACCTGCTCGATCGGCGCGGACCTCCACGAGATCGCCGCGGTGGCGGAGCGTTGCGTCGGTTCCGATCTGGATCCGGTGCGGCTGTTGATGGCGCGGCACAACCTCGCGGTGGGCGATCGGTCGGCCGCGCTGGTGCGCGCGGACGCGTTGCGGCCGGTGACTGCGGGGACGGCCGTGCTGGCCGATCCGGCGAGGCGGGACTCGGCGGGACGGCGACGTTGGAACCCGGCCGATCTGGTGCCACCGCTGGACGAGCTGCTCGACGTGTATGCCGGGCGGGACCTGGTGGTCAAGTGCGCACCGGGCCTGGATTTCGAACTGGTTCCGGAGCAGGCGGAGGTCGAGGTCGTATCGCTGGCCGGGCAGGTGCGGGAAGCATCGATGTGGCTGGGGGAGTTGGCCGGCTCGGCGCGGCGGCGCGCGACGGTGATCGGCGCGGACGAGTCACAGTGGACGATCACGGATGCGGAGCCGGACGACTGTCCCGTCGGCGAGGTGGGGCAGTGGATCGTCGATCCGGATGGCGCGGTGGTCCGGGCGGGTCTCGTCCGCCACTACGCGGCGAGGCACGGGTTGGGTCAGCTCGACCACCGGATCGCTTACCTCACCGGGGATTCGCCGCCGCCGGGCGTGCGTGCGTTTCGGGTGTTGGAGCACGGCAGGTTCAGCGAGAAGTCGCTGCGCGCGCTGTTGCGCAAGCACGAGGTGGGGCGGCTGGAAATCATGGTGCGCGGTGTCGGGGTCGACCCGGACGCGCTGCGCAAGCGGCTCAAGCTCAAGGGTTCGGGCGAGGCGACCGTCGTGCTGACCCGGATCGGTGAGGTGTCCTGGGCGTTCCTCTGTCGCGCTGAGCGATTCTGAGCGTTCGTCGAGCGGTCCCGGGTGTGGGCCTCAGGCTCGGCGGGACGAAGGCCGGCGATGACGACCAGCGAGTTCGGTGTCCGGGATGATGCCGGTTCTGGCGTCCTTGTTGGGGTGTCGATCGCGTCGATCGGCTACCTGGTGTTCGCATACGCGATCGGGATGATCGTCGGCGGCCCGTGCTGACGTTCGGTTTGTTGAGGGTGTCGCGCAAGGACGCGCTGCTGATTCTGGTCGGCGTCTACGTCGTCGGTCAGAGCTTGGGCGCGTTGGCCACCGGGTGCGAGATGATGTTCGTTACGTGGGTCGTGACGGGTGTCGCCTCGTCGGCCTTCTTCGGTGTCGCGCTCGCGACCTGCGCGGACCTCGTGGGGCCTGACCTGCGCGGTCGGGCTTCGTCCATCGTGCTCGGCGGCTTGCTCGGTCTCGCCTCTCCGCTGTGGGTAGGAGCGGGCCTGGCCCTACTCGCGCTGATCAGCTTGTTGCCCTTCCTGCGGGAGCCGAAGGTGATTTCGGCTGTCCCCGTCTACGCCGACCAGTCGACGTGACCGATGCCTCCGGTGCCCCACGGGTGGATCTCGCTGCTCGTTCGCGATGGGGCGTGGTCGAACGTGCCCGAGGTCGCCGCGAGATCGCCCGGTGTGGACCGTCGCCGCATCGCCCGAAAAAGTGAGCGCGTAGCCCGGGATTCCGCTGCTACGGTGGCTCGTGTGTGATGCCTGCGAGGAGACCAGACGTGATGAGTGACGACGACATCTCCGGGTGAGCCCCGATCTTCGGGTAGCCCGGGAAGTGATCAGCCACCGGAAGGCGCGCGGAAGCGCTGCCGCTGTGGCCGGTTCGTCGTTCTCTTTCACTGATCTCTGTTCGCAGCCGGGCGGCTCCGCTGCGCCCGCTTCACATTTCCCGAGGATTTCGCATGTCCGATGCGTCCATCATCTGTTCCAACCTCTCCTTTTCGTGGCCGGACGACACCCCGGTCTTCGAGGGCTTGTCGTTCACCGTCGGCGGCGGGCGCACGGGTCTCGTCGCGCCGAACGGTGCCGGTAAGAGCACGCTGCTCAAGTTGATCGCAGGCGAGTACCAGCCTGGCGACGGGAGCACGTCGGTGGAAGGCGTGCTCGGTTACCTCCCGCAGAGCCTGCCGTACCTCGGCGACCCGACGGTGGCCGAAGTGCTGGGGGTCGCCCCCGTGCTCCGCGCGCTGGTCGCCGTCGAGTCGGGGGACGCGAGCGAAGAGCACTTCGCAGCGATCGGTAATGAGTGGGACATCGAGGAACGCACCCGCGCCCAGCTGGGTCGGCTCGGTCTCGGGGACATGTCCTTCACCCGACGGCTGCACACCCTCAGTGGTGGCCAGGTGGTCTCGCTCGGTCTGGTCGCGCAGCTGCTGAAGCGCCCAGACGTGCTGCTGCTCGACGAGCCGAGCAACAACCTCGATCTTGACGCCCGTCGCAGGCTTCGGGAGGTGCTCGACGACTGGAACGGGTGCCTGTTGCTGGTCAGCCATGACCGGGCGCTGCTGGACCGGGTGGACCGGGTCGCCGAACTGGGCCGCGACGAGGTCCGGTTCCACGGCGGGAACTTCACCGACTACGAGCGGTCCGTACGAGCCGAGCGTGAGGTCGCCGAGAAGAACGTCCGCAGCGCCGAGCAGGAGGTCAAGCGGGAGAAGCGGGAGATGCAGCAGGCCCGCGAACGGGCGGCGCGCCGGGCGGGGAACGCGGCCCGCAACATCGACAAAGCGGGCCTGCCGAAGATCGTTGCCGGGGCGATGAAGCGGCGTGCCCAGGAGTCGGCGGGCAAGTCGGACGATGTGCACGCCGCGCGGGTCGGCGACGCCAGGGCTCGGCTGGACGAGGCCGAGCGGACGCTGCGCGACGAGCAGAAGATCGCGTTGGACTTGCCAGGCACCCACGTTCCGGTCGGGCGCACGGTGTTCCACGGCGAGCGGGTGCGGGTTCGGCGCGATGATCGGGATGTTTTCGCCGCAGGCGGTGTCGACCTGGCGGTCCGCGGGCCGGAGCGGATCGCGCTGACCGGTCCCAACGGGGCGGGCAAGTCCACCCTGCTGCGGGCGGTCAGCGGTGATCTGGAGCCGGACGGCGGTGGGATCAAGCGGGTCGACGGCCGCATCGCCTACTTGTCCCAGCGGCTGGATCTGTTGGACCCGGGCCGCACCGTGGCGCAGAGTCTGGCCGCGTTCGCACCCGGGATGCCGGAGACGCGGCGGATGCACCTGCTGGCCCGCTTCCTGTTCCAGGGGTCTCGGATGCATCTCCCGATCGGGGCACTTTCCGGGGGTGAGCGGTTGCGCGCGACCCTGGCCTGCGTCCTGTCCGCCGAACCGGCGCCGCAACTGCTGTTGCTGGACGAGCCGACCAACAACCTGGATCTGGTCAGCATCGAGCAGTTGGAGAGCGCATTGGGCGCGTACCGGGGTGCGTTCGTGGTGGTCAGCCACGACGAGCGGTTCCTGGCGAACATCGGGGTGAATCGGTGGCTGCGGCTCGCGGAGGGGCGGTTGCTGGAGACCGGGGCACCTGCCGGTGAGTGAGTCCGGTCCGGATGCGGGAGGCGGGCTGGGAACCAGCGCCGAGGACACCGGCCACTCGGCCCGCGACCGGGCGGTGCACCGGCCGGAAACCGCGAAAAACGTTGGACGGGGAGAGCAGCATCACCCCACAATTCACCGGCCGGTGCGGCTCGATGCCGTTCCGGCCGGAAGGCTTCATTATCCTGGACGGAGTATGGGTACGTCATCTTCGGGATCGCCGCTGGCCGCGTTGCGGGATCGCCTTCCAGACCTGATGCCGCAGGACCAGCGGCGCTTGCGTCGCCGGATCGACGGCGCGCGCAAGATCCGCGATCCGCACGCCCTGGAATCGGTGGCCGCCGAGATCGGCACCGATGTCGAGGCCGCCGAGATCCGGATCGAGCAACGCCGTGCCGCCGTGCCGAAGATCGAATACCCCGAGGTTCTACCGGTCAGCCGGCGCCGGGACGATCTGCTCGACACGATCCGGGACAACCAGGTCGTGATCGTGGCCGGTGAGACCGGCTCCGGCAAGACCACCCAGATCCCGAAGATGTGCCTCGAACTGGGGCGCGGCGTGCAGGGCGTGATCGGGCACACCCAGCCGCGCAGGCTCGCGGCCCGCACGGTGGCCGAGCGCGTCGCCGAGGAACTAGACACCGAACTCGGCAGCGCCGTCGGCTACCAGGTGCGGTTCACCGACCGCTCCGGTGACGACACGTTGGTCAAGCTGATGACCGACGGCATCCTGCTCGCCGAGATCCAGCGTGACCGGCTGCTGCGCCAGTACGACACGATCATCATCGACGAGGCCCACGAACGCAGCCTGAACATCGACTTTCTGCTGGGGTATCTCAAGCAGCTGCTGCCGCGCAGGCCCGACCTGAAGCTGATCATCACCTCGGCGACCATCGACCCGGACAGGTTCTCCCGGCATTTCGAGGACGCGCCGATCGTGGAGGTCTCCGGCCGGACCTATCCGGTCGAGGTCCGGTACCGGCCGCTGGTCGACGACTCCGATCCGGACGAGGACGTCGAACGCGACCAGACCCAGGCCATCTGCGACGCCGTCGACGAGCTGTCGGTCGAAGGCACCGGCGACATCCTCGTGTTCCTCAGCGGCGAGCGGGAGATCCGCGACACCGCCGACGCCCTCAACCAGCAGAACCTGCGCAACACCGAGGTGCTGCCGCTGTACGCGCGGTTGTCGACCGCCGAGCAGAACCGGGCGTTCAAAACGCACGCGTGGCGGCGCATCGTGCTGGCCACCAACGTCGCCGAAACGTCGTTGACCGTGCCGGGCATCAAGTACGTCATCGATCCGGGTACGGCGCGGATCTCCCGTTACAGCTTCCGCACCAAGGTGCAGCGGCTGCCGATCGAACCGATCTCGCAGGCTTCGGCGAACCAGCGCAAAGGGCGCTGCGGTCGAGTGTCCGAGGGCATCTGCGTCCGGCTGTACTCCGAACAGGACTTCGAGGCGCGGCCCGAGTTCACCGACCCGGAAATTCTGCGCACCAACCTGGCCTCGGTCATCCTGCAGATGACGTCGCTGGGCCTGGGCGAGATCGAATCGTTCCCGTTCCTGGAGCCACCGGATCGCAGGCAGATCACCGACGGCATCAACCTGCTGCACGAGCTGGGCGCGATCGACCCGGCCAAGAAGGACACCAGCAAGCGGCTGACGAAGATCGGTGGCAAGCTCGCGCAGTTGCCGATCGACCCCAGGCTGGCGCGCATGGTGCTGGAGGCCGAGCGCAACGGCTGCGTGCGGGAACTGCTGGTGCTCGCCGCCGCACTGTCTATTCAGGACCCGAGGGAACGTCCCACCGACAAGCAGCAGGCCGCAGGCGAAAAGCATGCGCGATTCACCGACAAGGAATCGGATTTCCTGGCCTACCTGAACCTGTGGCAGTACGTGCGGGAACAGCAGCGGGACCTCTCGGCGAACCAGTTCCGCAAGCTGTGCAAGGCGGAATTCCTGAACTACCTGCGTGTGCGCGAGTGGCAGGACCTCTACGGGCAACTGCGCCAGATGGTGAAGTCGATGGGCATGTCGCTCAACGACGAGCCTGCCGACCCGGCGCGGGTGCACCAGTCGCTGCTGGCGGGCCTGCTCTCGCACATCGGGCTCAAGGACACCGAGAAGAAGTCCGGCCAGTCCGGCAAGGGACCGGGCGAGTACGTGGGGGCGCGCAACGCCCGGTTCGCGGTGTTTCCCGGATCGTCGCTGTTCAAGAAACCACCGCGCTGGGTGATGGCGGCCGAACTCGTCGAGACCTCGCGGTTGTGGGCGCGGGTCGTCGCGCGGATCGAACCGGACTGGGTGGAGAACCTCGCGGGGCACCTCGTCAAGCGCAACTACAGCGAACCGCATTGGGAGAAGAACCGGGCGGCGGTGATGGCCTTCGAGAAGGTCACCCTCTACGGGGTTCCGCTGGTCGCCGCCCGCAAGGTCGCCTACGGGCGCATCGAACCGGAACTGTGTCGGGAGCTGTTCATCCGGCACGCGCTGGTGGAAGGCGACTGGGACACCGACCACGAGTTCTTCCACACCAACCGGGCGTTGCTGGCCGAGGTGGAAAACCTCGAACAGCGGGCCAGGCGGCGCGACATCCTCGTCGACGACGAGACTCTGTTCGAGTTCTACGACCAGCGGGTCGGCAGTGAAGTCGTGTCGGGGCAGCACTTCGACTCGTGGTGGAAGAAGGTGCGGCGGGAGCAGCCGGACCTGCTGAACTTCGAGAAGTCGATGCTGATCAACGAGGATTCGACGGCGATCAGCGACCAGGACTACCCGGACACCTGGCGGCAGAGCGGCCACCAGCTCGCACTGTCGTACCAGTTCGAACCGGGTTCGGATGCCGACGGTGTCACCGTCCACATCCCACTGCCGGTGCTCAACCAGATCGACGAGCGCGGCTTCGACTGGCAGATCCCCGGTTTGCGCGAAGAACTGGTGGTGTCGCTGATCAAGTCGCTGCCCAAGCAGATCCGTCGGAACTTCGTGCCCGCACCCGACTTCGCAAAGGCCGCGCTCGACCGGATCAGCCCCGAGCAGGGTGAGTTGCTGGGAGCCCTCGGCGAGCAGTTGCGGCGCATGACCGGCACCACGGTTCCGCCGGATGCGTGGGATCTCGACCGGGTTCCCGACCATCTGAAGGTGACGTTCCGGGTCATCGACGGCGACGGTGCGAAGCTCGCCGAAGCGGGCGAGCTCGCTCCGCTCAAGCGGCAGTTGAAGCCGGAACTGCGCGCCGAGATCTCGGCCGCCGCCAACGACATCGAGCAGAGCGGTCAGCGCACCTGGAACTTCGGGAATCTGCCCCAGACGTACGAGAACGAACGTGCCGGACACGCGGTCAAGGCGTATCCGTCCCTGGTGGACGAAGGCGAGAGCGTCGCGGTCCGCATGTTCGACACCGCCGAGGAACAGCGGCACGCACAGTGGCTCGGTACTCGGCGGCTGTTGCTGTTGAATCTGCCGTCACCGCTGAAGTCGCTGCAGCGCGGTATGAGCAGCAGCACCCGGTTGGTATTCGGCAGCAGCCCGCACGGCGAAGCGGCGGGCGTGTTCGACGACTGTCTCTCCTGCGCGGTGGACAAGCTCATCTCGCTGCACGGTGGTCCGGCGTGGACCGAAGCCGGGCACGCCGAGCTGGAGCGCAAGGCGCGGGCGCAGTACGGCAGCGCCGTCGCCAACACGGTGTCCAGAGTGGAGAAGGTGCTGCTCGCGGGACAGCGGGTCGATTCGGCGTTGTCGGAGGCCAGAAGGTCGTTGCCGCCGGAGGCGCTGGCCGACATCGACGACCAGCTGGCCGGTCTGCTGCATCCCGGTTTCGTGACCTCGACCGGGTGGGACCGGCTGCCCGACCTTGCCCGCTACCTGCGGGCCATCGAGCAGCGGCTCGACAAGATCACCACCCATCCGCAGCGCGACCAGGACTGGATGGATCAGGTGGCCGAGGTGCAGAACAGGTACTTCGACCTGATCGACGCGGTGCCGGACGGCAAACCGGTGAGCGAATCGTTGCGCCAGGTGGGATGGATGATCGAAGAGCTGCGGGTGAGCCTGTTCGCCCAGAACCTGGGCACGCCGCAGCCGGTGTCGACCAAGCGCATCCACCGAGCCATGGACAAGCTGTGATCGTGTTTCGTGTGGCGGCCTGCGCTACCGAGCTCGGCCGTTTCCGGCGTTTCCGCCGGTCTAGGTCACCGGGGAGACGGTGATGCCGAGAGCGCCGGGTCCGGTGTGCGCGCCGATGATCGCGCTCGTCTCGGCGAGAGTGGCGCGGCGCGTGTCCGGGAGTTGGTGCTGCAGTTCGGTGAGCACCTGCTTCGCCTGGTGCTCGAGATCGAAGTGCTCCACGCCGACGTCGACCGGTCCGTTGCCGGCTCGTTGGGCCGCGCTGGTGAGCGCTTTCTTCAGTGCGCGGTCCGGGCCGATTCCCTTGGTCAGTGGTTCGATCTTGCCGTTCTGCAGCATCAGGACCGGCTTGACGGACAGGGCTTGACCGAGAGCCGCCTGGACCCGGCTGACTCGACCGCCGCGTCGCAGGTATTCGAGGGTGTCCACGTAGACCAGCTGCGTGGTGCCGCGCAGTCGTGCGTCGAGCACGCTCATCACGCCTTGCACGGTCGCGTTGGTGGCGGCGACCTCGGCGGCGGCCATCACCGCGTAGCCGAGGCTGAGTCCGACGAGCTGCGAGTCGACGACGTAGACGGGAATGCCCATCTCGGACGCGGCGGCTCGGGCCGATTCGCAGGTCTTCGAGAGCCCCTCGGAGATGTGTACCGAGATGATCGCTTCGGCGCCGGCGGAGGCGGCGTCCATGTAGTTCCAGAAGAACGCCGGGCCGGGCGGTTCGGCGGTTCCGACGGGGGTGTCCGCGCGCATCGCCTCGGCGAGCTGGGCTTGCGGGACCCGGCGCTCGTCGTTGGGCTCGTCGCCGACGGTGAGTTCGAGCTGGACGATGCTGATGCCCAACCTTTCGGCGACGTCGACCGGGACGGACGCGGTCGAGTCGGTCACAATGGCGACGCGTTGACTCATGCGCTTCAGACTACTTTTCTGTGAATGTTTTTCGCACTGGTGTCCCGATTTTCGGGTGGGCTCGCCGCTGCGCGTCGCGAGTACGACCGAAAGATGTGGTGCCCGGGGGCGGCGACGAGGGCTCCGTGGTGAGTACCGTCACGTACGGAACCTTATTGCGCAGGGGATACTGGCAAGTAACATCGACAGTGGTTGGCGTCACTGTGCTATTCCCCAGGGTGCATGGCAAGGTCAACCTTCCCGGTGGGGATCCGGGGACACGAAGATTTCCGCAACAACAAGCCGTCGTCAGTCCGCAGGAGGTCGAAGAGGACCCATGAACATCGTCGTCCTGGTGAAGCAGGTGCCCGACACGTGGTCCGAGCGCAAGCTCTCTGACGCGGACCACACGCTCGACCGCGAGTCGGCGGACGCCGTGCTGGATGAGATCAATGAACGTGCGGTCGAGGAAGCGTTGCTGATCAAGGAGGCGCAGGGCGGCGAAGTCACCGTCGTGGCGATGGGTCCGGATCGAGCGACCGACGCGATTCGCAAGGCGCTGTCGATGGGCGCCGACAAGGCGATCCACCTCTCCGACGAGGCCCTGCACGGCTCCGACGCGGTCCAGACCGCCAAGGCGCTGGCGAAGGTCGTCGGGACCGTGGACTCGGTCGACCTGGTGATCGCGGGCAACGAGGCGACCGACGGTCGCGCCGGTGCCGTTCCCGCCATGCTGGCCGAGGCGCTCGGCATGCCGCAGCTCACCTACGCGCGCAAGGTCACCACCGATGGTTCGACCGTCCAGGTCGAGCGGGAGACCGACGCGGGGATCGTCAACGCCGAGGCGAACGTGCCCGCCGTGGTCTCGGTCACCGAGAAGATCAACGAGCCGCGCTACCCGTCCTTCAAGGGCATCATGGCGGCCAAGAAGAAGCCCGTGCAGGTCCTCACGATCGCCGACGCGGGCATCGAGCCGGGCGAGGTCGGTCTGGCCAATGCCGGGTCGAAGGTCGTCCAGTCCGCGCCGAAGCCGCCGAAGGCAGCGGGTCAGCGCGTGACCGACGAGGGTGCCGGTGGCACCCAGGTCGTCGAGTTCTTGGCCGGCCAGAAGCTCGTCTGAGGCACAGGGTTCACGAGGAGATATAAGACATGTCCGAGGTTTTGGTCCTCGTCGACCACGCCGGTGGCGAGGCGAAGAAGGTCACATTCGAGCTGCTGACCGCCGCACGTCGGATCGGTGAGCCCTCCGCAGTGGTGGTGGGCGAGCCCGGCACGGCAGGCAAGCTCAAGGACGCGTTGGCGTCCCACGGGGCGGAGAAGATCTACGCCGCCGAGTCCGCGGAGGCCACCGAGTTCCTGGTTACCCCGCAGGTGGACGTGTTGGCCTCGTTGGCCTCCACGGCTTCACCGGCAGCGGTGCTGATCCCGGCTTCCGTGGACGGCAAGGAGATCGCGGGTCGTCTCGCGCTCCGGCTCGGTTCCGGCCTGCTGTCCGAGGTCGTCGACATCGACGCCGACGCCGTCGGTTCGCACTCGCTGTTCGGCGGCACCTACGACGCGAAGGCACAGGTCGTCTCCGGCACGCCGGTCGTCACGGCCCTGCCGGGTGCGGTGGAAGCCGAGCAGACCCAGGGTGCCGGCGCCGAGGAATCCGTCGAGGTTCCCGCCGTCGACCCCGCGAAGAACGCCAAGGTCACCGGCCGCCAGCCGGTCGAGGGCGGGGACCGCCCCGAACTCACCGAGGCTTCCGTCGTGGTCTCCGGCGGTCGCGGTGTGGGCTCGGCCGAGAGCTTCGAGGTCGTCGAGAAGCTCGCCGACTCGCTCGGTGCCGCGGTCGGCGCTTCGCGTGCGGCCGTGGACTCCGGCTACTACCCGCACCAGTTCCAGGTCGGCCAGACCGGCAAGACGGTTTCGCCGCAGCTCTACATCGCGCTGGGCATCTCCGGTGCCATCCAGCACCGCGCCGGGATGCAGACGTCGAAGACGATCGTCGCGGTGAACAAGGACGCCGAGGCTCCGATCTTCGAGATCGCCGACTTCGGTGTCGTCGGTGACCTGTTCACCGTCGCGCCGCAGCTGACCGAAGAGGTCACCAAGCGCAAGTCCTGATCCGCCGGATCGGTTCGAGGGCGGGTCGCACTCCGGTGCGACCCGCCCTCGCGCGCGTGCGAACGGTGCTCAGCTCACGCCCTCGCGCGCGTCGTCACGCCCCCGGCAGGCGAGTTTGTCGGCGCGCTCGTTCTCCGCGTGACCGCTGTGACCCTTGACCCACTCCCACTCGACCGAGTCGTGGCGTGCGCATTCGGCCTCCAGCCGCTGCCACAGCTCGGCGTTCTTGACCGGCTGCTTGGCGGAGGTCAGCCAGCCGTTGCGCTTCCACCCGGCCAACCACTGCGTGATGCCCTTGAGCACGTAGGTGCTGTCGGTGTGTACGCGAACGAGCGGAACGGGGCGGGTCAGCGCGGCGAGCCCCTCGATGACCGCCGTCAGTTCCATCTTGTTGTTGGTCGTGGCGCGCTCGCCGCCGTGCAATTCCCGCTCGTGGCTGCCGTAGCGCAGCACCACGCCCCAGCCGCCGGGCCCCGGATTGCCGCTGCACGCGCCGTCGGTGAACAGATCGACGTGTTCCTGCCCCAGCTTCGCCACCTGATGCTCCATGCGCAGCAATCTAACCGCTCAGCGGAACGTGGCGAGCACAGCACGGTCCGCGCAGGTACCGGGCATTCACCGAATGTTCCGGCGTCGTGTCACCCGTGGGCCTACTGGACGTCCGATGTGCGGCGATACACCTGCAGCATGTCCGAGTCGCAGCTGCTTGTCAGCACCGCGCCCGCAGGTTCTCCGAACTCGACCGACGCCGCCCACTACTCGTTGCTCGTCACCAGGAACCCCGTGCACGTGCTGGCGGCCCAGCGCCTGCGCTACGAGGTGTTCGCCGGGGAGATGGGCGCCACCGTCCACGGCGCCGGTGTCGACACCGACCCCTTCGACGACCACTGCGATCACCTGATCGTCCGCGACGACCGCAACGGCGACGTCGTCGGCACCTACCGGATGCTCCCGCCGGAGCGCGCCACGGCGGCGGGGAGCCTCTACGCCGAAACCGAGTTCGAACTCGCCGCGCTGGACCCGCTGCGTTCGGCACTGGTCGAGACCGGGCGGTCGTGCGTGCACCCGGAGCACCGCAGCGGCGCGGTCGTCAGCCTGGTGTGGGCCGGCATCGCCCGGTACATGCTCCTCCACGGCCACACCTGGCTGGCCGGATGCGCCTCGGTGCCGCTGGACGACGGCGGCACGCTGGCCGCGCGGGTGCACGAAACGGTGACGGCCAAGCACCTCGCGCCCGAGGAGTTCCGGGTGCGTCCGTACCGCCCGTGGAGTCCGGCACCGGACGTTCGGCCCGAGCGCGGGCCGATGCCCGCGCTACTGAAGGGCTATCTGCGGTTGGGCGCGTGGGTGTGCGGTCCACCCGCGCACGATCCGGACTTCGGGGTGGCGGACTTCTTCGTGTTGCTGGACTTCAGCCGGATCGACCAGCGCTACCTGCGGTTCTTTCTGGGGGAGTCATGACCCACCAGTGGATGCCGACCTCGCCGTGCGGGCCGGGCTGCGTGCAGCGCGTGCCGACGGTGGGCGCGCACCGGGTGGTGCTGCGGCTGAGCAGGGCGGTGTGCGTGCTGCTGCTCGGTACCGGGCTCGCCCTGGTGCTCGCGGTGTTGCCCGCCGACCTCCGGCGACGTCTCGTGCGGGGCTGGTACCGAGCGCTGCTCCGCGCGTTCGACGTGCGCTTCTTCGTGCACGGCGAGGCACGCCTGGCCGAAGGCGGTCTCGCGGTCAGCAACCACGTCTCCTGGCTGGACATCGCCGTGCTGCAGTCGGTGTGGTCGATGCGCCTGCTGGCCAAGTCCGAGGTGCGTTCGTGGCCGCTGGTCGGTGCGCTCGCCGCGCGGGCGGGAACGCTGTTCATCGACCGCGACCGGTTGCGCACGTTGCCGCGGGCGGTCAGCGGGATTGCCGATGCCCTGCGGGAGGGGTCGGTGGTGGGGGTGTTCCCGGAAGGAACGACCTGGTGTGGCCTGTCGTCCGGCCGGTACCGCCCGGCCGTGTTCCAGGCTGCGGTGGACGCCGGTACGCGCGTGCAGCCGGTGGCGTTGCGCTATCGATCCGGCGGTGGGGACCCGACCACGGTCGCCGCGTTCGTCGGGGAGGCGAACCTCATCGAGTCCGTCCTCGAGGTGGCGCGGGCCCGCGACCTGGTCGTCGAGATGTTCCTGCTGGCCGACCTCGACGCGGGTGAGGTGGCGGACCGGCGCGAACTCGCCCGCCGTGTCGAAGCCGCCACCGCCGACGTGGCAGGCGCGAACCTCCCGGCATCCGGGCACCGGGAGGAGCAGCGGCTGGCTGCTTGAGCCCGCGTTTGCGCCCGCGCAGCGAAGCGTTGGGGCCCGCGTTGTCCCGCGATTCCCGGCCGCGACCGGGTTGCGGTCCTGACCTGCGGGTTCGGGAAACGACCGCCGGAACGAAGGCTCATCCGCCTGCTTTATCCTGGCAGGGCGATGACTTATCTCGACCATGCCGCGACCACCCCGATGCGGGCGGAAGCGGTCGCGGTGATGAGCGAGGCGTTGACCGGAATGGGCAACGCCTCCTCACTGCACACCTCGGGCAGGCGGGCGCGTCGCGCGGTGGAGGAATCCCGCGAGACGATCGCGACCGCGCTCGGGGCGCGGCCGTCGGAAGTGCTCTTCACCGCGGGCGGCACCGAGAGCGACAACCTCGCGGTCAAGGGGATCTACTGGGCGCGCAAGGCGGCCGACCCCGCGCGCAGGCGCGTGCTGGCCTCGGCGGTGGAGCACCACGCGGTGCTGGACGCCGTCGAATGGCTCGTGGAGCACGAGGGTGCCGAGGTCACCTGGCTGGAGGTCGACGAGCACGGTCGGGTGCACCCGGAAGTGCTGGAAGCGGCGTTGCGCTCCGCACCCGACGATGTGGCGCTGGCGACCGTGATGTGGGCGAACAACGAGGTCGGGACCGTCAATCCGATCGCGGAACTCACCGCGGTCGCCGAGAGCTACGGCGTTCCGCTGCACACCGACGCGGTGCAGGCGATCGATACCGTTCCGGTGGATTTCGCCGCCTGCGGGGCCTCCGCGTTGACGATGACCGGACACAAGATCGGCGGCCCGTACGGGGTCGGGGTGCTGCTGCTGGCGCGGGACGTCACCTGCACCCCGGTGCTGCACGGTGGCGGCCAGGAGCGCGAAGTACGTTCCGGGACGCTGGACACCCCGGCGGTGCTGGGACTGGCCAGCGCTGTCCGGGAAGCCGTCGAGGTGCGGGACCGGCACGTGCAGGAACTGCTGCGGTTGCGCGCGGACCTGATCGACGGGGTACTGGCCGCGGTTCCGGATGCGGTGCTCAACGGGGATCCGGGCCCGGTCCAGCCCGGCGCCGTACCGGGCAGGCTGCCGGGCAACGTGCACTTCACGTTCCCCGGTTGCGAGGGCGACAGCCTGCTGATGCTGCTGGACGCCAAGGGGATCGAGTGTTCCACCGGTTCCGCGTGCACGGCAGGGGTCGCCGAACCGAGTCATGTGCTGCTGGCGATGGGAGCTGGTGCCGGGTCCGCGCGGGGCTCGCTGCGGTTCTCGCTGGGGCACAACTCGACCCAGGAGGACGTTCAGGCACTCACCGATGCGATCGGGCCGGTGGTGCGACGAGCGCGTGACGCGGGAATGTCCGGGTTGCGCAAGGCTGCTGCGGGGGCCACGGCCGCCCAGACGGAGGTGTGAGGCGTGCGAGTACTGGCAGCCATGAGCGGCGGAGTCGATTCCGCGGTAGCCGCCGCGAGAGCGGTGGAAGCCGGTCACGACGTGACGGGTGTCCATCTGGCGCTGTCGGCCAAGCCCGGCACCCTGCGGACGGGGGCGCGCGGCTGTTGCACGGTCGAGGATTCGCGGGACGCTCGCCGTGCGGCCGACATCCTCGGAATCCCGTTCTACGTGTGGGATTTCGCCGAGCGTTTCACCGAGGAGGTCATCGAGACCTTCGTGGGGGAGTACGCGGCGGGACGCACCCCGAATCCGTGCATGACGTGCAACGAGAAGATCAAGTTCGAGGCGTTGCTGGAAAAGGCGATGGCGCTCGGTTTCGACGCGGTCTGCACCGGCCACTACGCGCAACTGTCCATCGTGGAGGACGTGCCGGTGCTCCGGCGGAGCCGGGACGAGGGCAAGGACCAGTCTTACGTGCTCGCGTCGCTGACCACCGAGCAGCTGCGGCACTCGATGTTCCCGCTCGGCGGATCGCTGAAGTCGGAAGTGCGCGACGAGGCGTCCGAACGCGATTTGGCCGTGGCGCAGAAGCCGGACAGCCACGACATCTGCTTCATTCCCGACGGTGACACCAAGAAGTTCCTGGAATCCAAGCTCGGGCAGAGTCCCGGCGAGCTGGTCGACGACGAGACCGGTGACGTGCTCGGTGAGCACACCGGCGTGCACGGGTTCACCGTGGGGCAGCGCAAGGGCCTGGGCATCGACGCGCCCGCGGCCGACGGCCGCCCGCGCTACGTGCTCTCGCTCGAACCGGTCTCGGGCACGGTCAAGGTCGGTTCCGCCGAACGCCTCGGTGTCACCGAGATCGAGGCGAAACGTCCGATCTGGCCGTCCGGGGAGCCGCTGGACGGACCGACGGAGTGCGTGATCCAGGTGCGCGCGCACGGCGGCAACGCTGATGCCGTCGCCGAGGCCGTCCCCGACGGCATCCGCGTGCGCCTCCGCGATCCGTTGCAAGGGGTGGCACCCGGTCAGGCGATCGTGCTGTACCGGCCGGAGGCCGAGGGCGATCTGGTGCTGGGCAGCGGGTTGATCGCGGCCACCGGCCAGTAGGAACCCTCCGCGCGTGGTTCTCAGCGTGGTTCTCAAATCGTTGCGTCGGGGGCCTTCTGAGCGGCGAGTCGCTCGGCGATCTGGTCGACGATCGCCTCGGCCTGCGCGTTGTTGTCCTCACCGAGTGCCGCCCTCACGGACTCCTGCACGACAGGCCCGACGACCTCGGCGATGACCGGCCGCAACGCCGTGGCGATCTCGTCCGGATCGGTGGTGTTGCCCGCCTGCATCCGCGCGACCAGACCGAGGATCTGGTTGGTCCACGACGCCGAGTCCTTGATCATGTCGAAGACATTGCTCTTGTTCTGATCGCCCGGGATGCGCGAGGGCACCGAACCCGGCACGACGGCGGGGAAGTGCATGTCGTTGAGCTTGCGCATCACCTCGACCATGAACGACTCGACGGTCTGGGTGTTTCCGAAGCTGTCGGTGAACGGCGTGTCCAGTGCCATGCTTTCGATCCCTCCGGGTGCTGCGGTGCTGTCGATCAGGTGGGCGAGTTCGGCGCGGGTGCCGCGGAAGGCGTTCGCGTCGACCGGGGTGTGCCCCGCGACCGTCGCCGAGGACGTGAACTGCAGGACGGCTACCGGAAGGCCGCCGTATCCACCCCAGTGCTGGGCATACCAATCGGCGTTGCGTTCGTAGATCTCGCTCGCGTAGCCGCCCTCGTTGTTGGCGTACCGCGAGTACCACAGCGGCGGCAGGCCGCGGAGGTCCGGTGAACCGATCTGCTGCCAGTACCACTGGGGCAGGTACAGCAGCGGCGACCGGTATCCGGCGTCGACGAGCCGCCGGATGATGTCGCGGGACAGGTCGGGATGGCCGCCGTTGGCTTCCACGTCGAGGATGACGGGGACGTCGACCGGAACGACGTTTCTGATGTGGGCGGCCTGCGCGGCGGCGGAGGAATCACCGCGCTGGTAGTGGTAGGCGGCGGTGATGAGCCCGGCGGCACGCGCGTCACCGAGGTTTCGCCCGAACATGCTGTCGACGAACGAACTTCCCTCGGTGGCCTTGAGGAAGGCGTAGTGGAAACCTTCGCGGGCCGTGCGGTGCAGGTCGAACGCACCTTGGTGGTGGGAGATGTCGATGCCGTAGAGCACTGCTGGCCTCACCCCTGGCTTCTGTTGCACACGCTGCGGAGATCGCTCTCTGTGATTAGCACGTTGCGGTGCGTCCTGTCGAGAAGCGTTCGGGTGGTACATGTTTTCCCCGGTTTTTGTGGCACGAGCCACGGCGATCCGGTACCACGGTAGAACGGGATCTTGTCCGCGAGCACTACGCGAGCAATTCCTGGGGGAGCACGTATCGCTGCTTCGTGAGCGGGGGGTCGCTCGACAGACAGACAGTGGAGTAGTGCGCATGACGAGACCGTCGAAGCAGTTTCCGTCCGGGTGGCTCGCGGTGACCTTGCTCGGCGTTTTCGTTGGCACGGCACTGCTTCTCGGACTGCAGGACCGGGGTGCCCAGATCGCCGGCGTGCTGAGCCTGGCCGTCGCCGTGCTCGCTCTCCTCATCGCCAACGCAGGCGGCGGGCAACGCCTGCCCTTGGTCTTGACCAAGGGCAGGCGGCGGGCAACGCCTGCCCTTGGTCAAGACGATGGGTATCGCGATCGGCATTGTCACGCTGATCGCGGGGGTGTACGTGTTGTACCTGAACTACCGCAGCATCGACCTCACGGAGGAGGCCTCCGTCGAACCCGCCACGCTGGCTGTGGGGGAGCAGGCCGAGGTGAATCTCGGGGGGGGATCCGAAGGGCCGACAGAATCTGGAGGTCGGTTTCCATATCACCGACCCCGAGGAGCGGGCGGGATTTCAGTTCTGTGCCCCTGTCATGTCGCTGGAGGTCTCGGGGATCAGGGAAGAGTCGATCACGCTGGAAGCAGGTGAGTCGAAAGAGGTCGAAATCGACCCCAACCTGGCGAGCAATCCGATTACCGTGCGGTTGAAAGCCGAACCGCTATGTACCGGGGCGGTCGTGAACGTCGCCGTGGCCACTGCGGTGCTGAGCAAATGAGAGGAAGTCCCGTGCTGTTCCGCAGCGTTCTTGTTTGCCGACATGGTGGTTGCAAGCTATTCGATCAATTCTGATCGCGAGGACGAGGTGGATTTCATCGGGCCCTACGCCGTCACCTCGCAGGGCGTGATGGTGCGGAGGGGCGACGACAGAATCCGGAGAACAGAGCACCTCGACGGCAGAACGGTTTGCACCGCGGGCGGGACGACCTCGCTCGAGCAGCTTGAGGAGATCGCGGGCATCATCCCCCTCGGGAGAAAGGACTTCTCCCAGTGCGTGGATGAGTTGCGCAACGGCGTTGCTGATGCGATCTCGACCGATCAGATGATCCTGTACGGGTTCGTGCAGAAGTACCCCGAGTTCAAGTTGGTTCCCGGGATCAAGATGGACGCGCCGAACCTATACGGCGTCGCCATCCCCGAGGGACAGCCGGAGGACTGCGCCAAGATCAAGAACGTGAGCAAGGAGTTCGTCACCTCGTCGGAATGGTCGACGCTCTTCGAACAGCACCTGGAGTCGATCCCGACCCCCGAGAACTACAAACCCGACCCGGGGCTGATCGACAAGTATTCCTGCAATCCCGATACTCCTGGCGACGCCGAGGGCTGAGGCGCGTTGCCCCGGCCGGAACGCTCTGGTGTCGGCAGCAACGCCCGGTTAGTGTCGTGCGCTCACTGCGACGAAGGAGTGTCCATGAGCGATATCCGGGCCAGCACGGTCTCCGACGTGCTGCGGCGTAGTGCCGCACGAGTTCCCGACCGCGTCGCGTTGCGGTTCGCCGACAGCGCGGGCAACGAGCGCGCGTGGACCTACGCCGAACTCGACGCGGCTGTCACCAGGGCGGCGGGGATGCTCCTCGCGGAAGGTGCCGCCACCGGCGACCGGATCGCGGCCTATGGCAAGAACTCCGACGCCTACCTGATCGGCTTCCTCGCCTGCGCGCGCGCCGGACTGGTGCACGTGCCGATCAACTACAACCTCACCGGTGGCGAACTCACCTACCTGCTCGACCAGTCCGGGTCCACGATCGCGCTCGTGGACCCGGCAATGACCGAGCACATCGCCGAGGTGCGGGCCGAAACCCCGGTCCGGCGGTTGATCCCGCTGCGCGACGCGGCGGGGTCGTTGCTGGCGGGTGCACTGGACGGGCCGGTCCCGGAGCTGGCAGCGGAGGTCGCCGACGGCGATCTCGTCCAGCTGCTCTACACCTCCGGAACCACCTCGCGGCCCAAGGGCGCGATGATGACCCATCGCGCGCTGCTGCACGAGTACCTCTCGTGCGTGGTGGGGCTGGATTTCGAAGCCGATGACGATCCGCTGCACGCGATGCCGCTGTACCACTCGGCGCAGATGCACGTGTTCCTGATGCCGCACTTGATGATCGGTTCCACCAATCGCCTGGTGGAAGCCCCCGACCCGCTCGACATCCTGCGGCGGATCGAGAACGAGCGGATCGGTGCGTTCTTCGCCGCACCCACCGTGTGGGTGGCGTTGGCCAACCACGACGAGTTCGGCCCGCGCGATCTGAGCTCGCTGCGCAAGGCCTACTACGGCGCATCGATCATGCCGGGACCGGTCCTGCAGCGGTTGCGGGAGAGCCTGCCGGAGCTGGGCTTCTACAACTGCTTCGGACAGTCCGAAATCGCGCCACTGGCCACCGTTATACGACCGGAGGAGCACGCCGACCGTCCCGATTCGGCGGGTCTTCCGGCGCTGTTCGTGGAGGCGAAGGTCGTCGACGACCGGGGAGAGGAAGTGCCCGCCGGCGAGTTGGGCGAGATCGTCTACCGGTCACCGCAGCTGTGCACCGGTTACTGGGACAAGCCGGAGGACACCGCAGAAGCGTTCCGGGACGGCTGGTTCCATTCGGGCGATCTGGTGCGGCGCGACGAGGGCGGTTTCTTCTACGTCGTCGACCGGATCAAGGACGTGATCAACACCGGTGGCGTGCTGGTGGCGTCCCGAGAAGTGGAGGACGCCCTCTACAGCCACCCGGCGGTGGCCGAGGTCGCGGTGATCGCCGTGCCCGACGACAAGTGGATCGAGAGCATCGCGGCGGTCGTGGTCGCACGGTCCGAAGTGGACGAGTCCGGACTGCTCGAGCACGCGCGCGGCGAGCTTGCCGGGTTCAAGATGCCCAAGCGGATCCGGTTCGTCGACGACCTCCCGCGCAACAGCGCGGGCAAGTTGTTGAAACGGGTGCTGCGGGAAGAGTTCACCGCCTGATCCGCTCGGGCAACGGGGCGACGTGCCGCGCACCCCGCCCCGTCGGGTGAGTGTGCCCGAATCCCGGACAATGGTGGCGTGAGCAACGCAGCGTGGACCTCCGCGACCGCCACCGCCGTCGGATCGATGCCGGGCGACGACCCGTTGGAGGCGGCCCGTCTCGTCGTCGGCGAACTGCCGAGGCTGGTTCCGATCCCGGAACTGCCCCGCCGGGGTGTTGGCGCCGACATGCTCGGGCGCACCGCCGGAATGCTGGTCGACATCGCCGTCGAGGTCGTGCCCTCCGGGTATCGGGTCGCGTCCCGGCCGGGGAGGGACCAGCGCCGCGCACGCGACCTGCTGCGCTGGGACACCGACGCGATCGAGCAGGCGGTCGGTGAGGCCGGCGCACCCGAGGCCGTGAAGGTGCAGGCGGCCGGACCGTGGTCACTCGCGGCCGGTATCGAACTCGAACGAGGTCACCGCGTGCTGACCGACCGCGGGGCGTTGCGGGACTTCACCGAATCACTGACCGAAGGATTGCTCGCGCACGCGGACGAAGTCTCGGCCCGGACCGGCGCGCGGGTCGTCATCCAGCTCGACGAGCCCACGCTGCCCGCGGTGCTCCGGGGGGCGCTGCCGACGCCGTCCGGCTACGGCAAGGTTCCCGCCGTGCCCGAGCCGGAGGTGCGGCGGCTGCTGTCCGAGACCATCGACCGGCTGTCCTCGGCGACCGGGGCGTCGGTCGCGGTGCACTGCTGCGCGCCCCGCCCGCCGGTCGAGCTGCTACGGCAGTCCGGGGCCGGGGTCGTCTCGTTGGACGCGACCGGGCTGGGTGAGGTATCCGGGGCGCTTGCCGACGAGCTCGGCGAGGCGTGGCAGGAGGGCGTGGTGCTGCTGCTGGGCCTGGTCCCGGGCGTGCGACCGGCCGTGGAACCGGGGCTGCGTGATCTCGCCGTGCCCGCGTTCGCCCTGGCCAAACGATTGGGGTTCCATCACCGGGTGCTGTCGGGGGCGAGCGTGCCGACCCCGTCGTGCGGACTGGCCGGGGCCTCCCCGGATTGGGCGAAGCGGGCGATCGAGTTGACCGGTGAGCTCGGACGGATGTTCGCCGAGGAAGCCGAGGAGTGATCACCGTCCCGGCTGGGCGACTCGGTGGGTTCAGGTTTCGCCGAGTCGGCGCGCGTACCGAGGGCGAGGCGGCACAATGGTGCCCATGCTGAATTTCCTGCGGCGCCGCCGCGCGGAGAAGAACGCCGGGCAACCGGAGGCCACCGGGGAGATCGACGTCGAGCGGGACGCCGCCGTCCGGGCCGCCACGTTCTGGCGGCGCTGGGACGAGTTCCTGCCCGAGGTGGGCGCTGCACTCGGCGACAGCATGCCGCAGCGCGTCGACCACCAGCTCTCGCAGATGTTTGCCGGGGTGCACCCGGAGCTGAAGTTCTCGATCGAACGCGGCGAGACCGCGGTCTACGCGCTGGTCCTCACCGCCCAGGCGGACCCGGAACTGCGGCCCTACACCGATGCGTGGATCGCCGCGGCCCCGAAGCCCGACACCTTGTTCGAGTACCACGACTCGATCCCCGCGGTGCCGGACCCGACGGAGGTGACGGTCAACCTGCGCGGGGAGCAGTACCCGTTGGCGGAGGTCCGGTTGGCCCCGCAGGTGGATTCCGGGGCGGGGCTGGTCGACGTCGCCGTGTACCACCCGGGATTCGACGGTCTGGAGGACGCGGCGCAGCAGGCGTTGACCTTCCTGCCGTTGGACGCCGCGCTCGGCGAGCGGCTGGCGGCCGATCGCATCGGCAGGGTGGAGACGGCCGTGCGGGAACCGCAGGGCTCGATCGACCTGCTGGAGTTCCGGGAGCTGGTCCGGCGCCTCGACCGGGGAGATGACCCGGACTCGGCAACCGACGTCCCGGACTCGGCAGCCGCGCAGCAGGACTCGCCGGAACAGGAGTCCGGATCCGACGGCCCGGACTCGCCGGAGCGGAACGCCGACGAGCGGCGTTCCGCGGGGCAGGACGTTGCGGGAGAGGACTCGTCGGGACAGGAACCGACGGATCGGGGCGGGGCCTGAAGCTCCTTCCCGGAGAGGCGATGTGCGCGAGTGTCGGGATGGCTCGTTAGGCTCGGGACGTGACCAGCGAGGACTCCGCCGGGCAGGACCGGCACGCCGCGACCGATCGGGACGACGCCCGCATGGGTGACGAGGCGCTCGATCAGGAAATGCGGGACCCGGCGGCGGCGCAGCAGGCCGAAGGCGTCGAGGACGTTCCGGCCGAGGTGCGCGAACACTACGCGAACCTGGTGGACGAGGTCCGCGGCCACCAGTTCCGCTACTACGTGCTGGATTCGCCCACGATCTCCGACGGCGAGTTCGACCGGATGTTCGCCGACCTGCAGCGGCTGGAATCCGAGCATCCCGCGTTGCGGGGCGCGGATTCGCCGACGCAGGCCGTCGGCGGGACCTTCTCCACCGAATTCACCGCGGTGAACCACCTCGAGCGCATGCTCAGTCTCGACAACGCGTTCGACACCGAGGAACTCGGTGCGTGGGTGGATCGGGTCGAGCGCGAGGTGGGGTCGTCCGCGCACTACCTGTGCGAGCTGAAGATCGACGGGTTGGCGATCAACCTGCTCTACCGGAACGGCGTGCTGGAGCGAGCGTTGACGCGGGGCGATGGCCGCACCGGCGAGGACGTGACGCTCAACGTCCGCACCATGAACGAGGTTCCCGAACAACTCGACGGCAGCGGCGAATACCCGGTGCCGGAGCTGGTGGAGATCCGCGGTGAGGTGTTCTTCCGGGTAGACGAGTTCGCCGAGCTGAACGCGGCACTGGTAGAGGCGGGCAAGCCCCCGTTCGCGAACCCGCGCAACGCGGCGGCCGGTTCGCTGCGGCAGAAGGACCCCAGGGTGACTCGTACCCGGCCGCTGCGGTTGATCTGCCACGGGCTCGGCAGGCGGGAGGGTTTCGAGCCGAACCGGCAGTCGGAGTCGTACGCGGCTCTGCGGGCCTGGGGCTTGCCGGTGTCCGAGCACACCGCGGTGCTGTCCGGTGTGGACGAAGTGCTCGATCACGTGCGCTACTGGGGAAAGAACCGCAACTCCGCCGAGCACGAGATCGACGGCATCGTGGTCAAGGTCGACGAAGTGCCCCTGCAGCGCAGGCTCGGCACCACCTCGCGTGCCCCGCGCTGGTCCATCGCCTACAAGTACGCACCGGAACAGGCCAACACCACGCTGCTCGACATCCAGGTCAACGTGGGGCGGACCGGCCGGGTCACGCCGTTCGCGGTGATGGAGCCGGTCAAGGTCGCCGGTTCGACGGTATCCATGGCGACATTGCACAACTCCGACGAGGTGCGCCGCAAGGGCGTGCTGATCGGTGATCGCGTGGTGATCCGCAAGGCGGGTGACGTGATTCCCGAGGTCCTCGGGCCGGTCGTCGACACCCGGGACGGCAGCGAACGCGAGTTCGTCATGCCCACCCAGTGCCCGGAGTGCGGCGCGGAGCTGTATCGGCAGAAGGAGGGCGACGTCGACCAGCGTTGCCCCAACGCGCGGTCCTGCCCCGGCCAGCGGCGGGAACGGCTGTTCCACCTGGCCAGCCGGAAGGTCTTCGACATCGAGGTGCTCGGGTACGAGGCCGCATCCGCGTTGCTGTCGGCGGGCGTGGTCTACGACGAGGGCGACATCTTCTCGCTGGACGAGGAGAAGCTGCTCGGGACCGCGTTGTTCCGCACCAAGGACGGGGCGTTGTCGGCCAACGGCCGGAAGCTGCTGAACAACCTGGAAACGGCCAAGCAGAAGCCGTTGTGGCGGGTCCTGGTCGGGCTCTCGATCCGGCACGTCGGTCCCACTGCCGCGCAGGCGCTGGCCAGGGAGTTCGGTTCGCTGGACAAGATCGAGTCGGCGGGCGAGGAAGAGCTCGCCGCGATCGACGGCGTCGGGCCGACGATCGCTACGGCGGTGCGCGAGTGGTTCGGCGTCGAGTGGCACCGCGAGGTGGTGCGCAAGTGGCGCGAGGCCGGGGTTCGGATGGCCGATGAACGCGACGAATCGGTGCCGCGAAACCTGGTCGGACTGTCCATCGTGGTCACCGGTTCGCTGCCGACGTTTTCCCGGGACGAGGCCAAGGAATACATCATGGCCCGTGGTGGCCGAGCGGCCGGTTCCGTGTCGAAGAAGACAGCCTTCGTCGTCGCCGGGGACGCTCCGGGGTCGAAGTACGACAAGGCCGTGCAGCTGGGGGTTCCGGTGCTCGACGAGAACGGTTTCCGGGTGCTGCTCGAACAAGGCCCCGAAGCCGCTGTCGACGCGGCACTGCCCGCGGAGTGAGGCGAGCATGGCGATGATTCGGGCCGCGAGGCCGGAAGAGTTCGAAGCCGTCGGGGAGCTGACGGCGCACGCCTACCTCGAAGGCGGGCACATCTCCGAGACCTCCGACTACGGGCAGGTGTTGCGGGATGCGGGCCACCGGGCAGCCAACGCCGAACTGCTCGTGTGCGTCGACGGGGACAAGGTGCTCGGTTCGGTCACCGTCGCCCGCCACGGTGACCGGTACGCCGACATAGCCGGCCCCGGTGAGCTGGAGTTCCGGATGTTGGCGGTCGCCCCGGAAGCGGCTGGTCGCGGTGTCGGCCGCGAACTGGTACGTGCGGTGCTCGACCGGGCCCGTGCGGAGGGCCTGGACCGCGTCGTGCTGAGCAGCCAGGAGTCGATGACCATCGCCCACCGGCTCTACGAGAGCCTGGGCTTCCGTCGGGCCGTCGATCGGGACTGGCAGCCCGTGCCAGGCCTGCAACTGATCGCTTACACCCTCGAACCGGTGTGACCGGGCCGCCGGGAGTCGTCGAGGACGATCGATCCGGCGGGTCAGTCGTCGAGGACGACGGAGACGATCCCGGCGAGGTGGGCGAGCCGGGCGACCTCGGCGGCGCGGAACATCGGCCCGCCGGGACGGCCGGCCAGCAGCACCCGGTCGGGTTTGCCGATGGGAGTCGCGGCCAGCTCGGTGCCCAGTTCCTGCCAGGTCTCGGGCACCCAGCCCTCGTCCCCGTCGAGGATGGTGGCGCGCGGTAGCGGCAGCCAGGGGAGCTCAAGGTAGCCCTGCTGCGGGGCGGAGCCGCTGGCGGCGAGCTGTTCGGCCCCGCCGGAGTGATGGCCGAACACGATCGCCCACCCGGAACGGATGATTTTCGGTACACCTTCGGCGAAGATCTGCAGCCCGTGGCTGGGCTCGGCGGCGATCTCCTCGACGAGTTCCAGCTCGCGGTGGGTGTCCAGCACGCCCGAGTAGGGGCGTACCGCGTCGACCTCGACTCCGTCGATGGATTCGGCGGCGGTGATCAGGCCGTCGGGCAGTCGGCCGGAGGGCATCTCGACGACCAGGTCGTCGATGGCGACGTCATTGCCGCGCTCGACGACGTCGACGCTGAGAATGTCGGCCCCGATCTCACCCAGTGCGGTGGCGACCGCTCCGAGAATTCCCGGACGGTCCGGTATCTGCACCCGGATCAGGAAGGACACCGGATCTTGCCTCCAGCTTCGTGCGCGGCACCTTGCCGTCCGCGCTCCTCGCGGCGCACTACCGCGCCCGGTGGGCGACATGCGCCGAGCAGGCCGGGGAAATTGTGGCAGACACAGCAGTCTATTCGTGAGGCCACCGTCAGTGTAGGGATTGCGCATCACGACTCGGACGCGTTGTCCGCACCGGCGGGCACGCCCCCTCCACGGGAGTCGCCCCGGGCCCGCAATAGACTGGGGGAAACCCGTGATACCGGACATGACCAGGGAGCCTTCGCAGTGTCCAAGATCTCCCGTGACGAGGTGGAGCACCTCGCCGGCCTGGCCAGACTGGCCGTTACCGAGCAGGAACTGAACACCTTCGCAGGCCAGCTGGACCAGATCTTGGAAGCGGTGGCCAAGGTCGGGCAGGTCGCCGCGGACGACATCCCACCGACCTCCCACGCGGTACCCGTGACGAACGTCTTCCGCGAGGACGTGGTCCGCCAGGGGTTGACCCGGGAGCAGGCGCTCGGCGGTGCGCCCGCAGCGGAAGAGGACCGTTTCCGCGTGCCGCGGATTCTCAGCGAGGAGGCGTGATGACGACGACCGCATCGGGCGAGGGCTCGGCGGTGACCCGGCTGACCGCCGCCGGGATCGCCGAGAAGCTGCAGGCGGGCGAGGTGACGGCCGTCGAGGTGACGCAGGCGCACCTGGACCGCATCGCCGCCGCCGAACCGGCCGTGAATTCGTTCCTGCACCTCGACGCGGACGGCGCGTTGGCCGCCGCCCGCAAGGCGGACGAGGATCGTGCCGCGGGCCGGGCTGCGTCGCCGCTGGCGGGTGTTCCGCTGGGGCTCAAGGACGTCTTCACCACCAATGACATGCCGACGACCTGTGGCTCGAAGATGCTGGAGGGGTGGCAGCCGCCGTACGACGCGACCGTGACCCGCAGGCTGCGCGAAGCGGGCGTGGTGATCCTCGGCAAGACGAACATGGACGAGTTCGCGATGGGCTCGTCGACGGAGAACTCCGCCTACGGGCCGACCCGCAACCCGTGGGACACCGACCGCATCCCGGGCGGTTCCGGGGGCGGTTCCGCGGCGGCACTGGCGGCCTTCGAGGCGCCCTTGGCGATCGGGACGGACACCGGCGGCTCCATCCGTCAGCCCGGTGCGGTGACGGGCACGGTGGGTGTGAAGCCGACCTACGGCGGTGTGTCCCGCTACGGCCTCGTCGCCTTCTCCTCGTCGTTGGACCAGCCGGGCCCGTGCGGCAGGACGGTGCTGGACGCCGCGCTGCTGCACGAGGTGATCGCGGGTCACGACCCGATGGATTCCACCTCGATCGACGCGGAGGCCCCCCAGGTGGTGGCCGCGGCTCGAGAGGGCGCCGCCGGTGACCTGACCGGCGTTCGCGTGGGCGTGGTCCGCGAACTCGGCGGCGAGGGCTACCAGGCGGGCGTGCAGCGCGCGTTCCAGGCGTCCGTCGCCCAGCTCGAGGCGTTGGGCGCGGAGGTCGTCGAGGTCTCCTGCCCGCACTTCGACTACGCGCTCGGGGCCTACTACCTGATCGCGCCGAGCGAATGCTCGTCGAACCTGGCACGGTTCGATGCGATGCGTTACGGGATCCGGGTCGGCGACGACGGCGAGCGGAGTGCCGAGGAGGTCATGTCGATGACCCGCGAGGCCGGATTCGGCCCCGAGGTCAAGCGGCGGATCATGCTGGGCACCTACGCGCTGTCGTCGGGTTACTACGACGCGTACTACGGCCAGGCGCAGAAGGTGCGGACGTTGATCACCCGCGACTTCGCCAGCGCGTTCGAGCAGGTCGACGTGCTGGTCTCGCCGACGACGCCGACAACCGCGTTCCGGATCGGCGAGCGGGCGGACGACCCGATGGCGATGTACCTCGCCGACCTGTGCACGATCCCGTCCAACCTGGCGGGCAACGCGGCCATGAGTGTCCCGTGTGGACTGTCCGACGAGGACGGAATGCCGGTGGGGCTGCAGATCATGGCCCCGGCATTGGCCGACGACCGGCTCTACCGGGTCGGCGCTGCCTACGAGGCAGCCCGCGACGCCGCCGACGGCGGCAGCCTGCTCGACCGTGTTCCTCAGCTGGAGGTGGCGTGATGAGTCCGAAGATGAAAGCAGTGTTCCAGCTCGTTTCGGCGGCATCGGCGGTCTTCGGACTGCGCGCGAGCTTCCGGGACGCCCGGCGGAACGACGACAAGCTGGCGCTGGCCGACTCGATCTTCACCGCGCTCGGCCTGATCACCGGTACCGCGCTGGCCGTGCGCGCCCTGCGCAAGGGGGAGGACAAGTGACCGCCGTCGCCGAGATCATGGACTACGACGAGGTCCTCGAGCGGTTCGACCCGGTGCTGGGCCTCGAGGTGCACGTCGAGCTGTCCACGGCAACGAAGATGTTCTGCGGCTGCGCGAACGCCTTCGGTTCCGACCCCAACACTCGGGTCTGCCCGGTGTGCCTGGGCATGCCCGGTGCGCTTCCGGTGGTCAACGGTAAGGCCGTGGAGTCGGCGATCCGTATCGGTCTGGCGCTGAACTGCCAGGTCGCGGAATGGTGCAGGTTCGCCCGGAAGAATTACTTCTACCCGGACATGCCGAAGAATTTCCAGACTTCGCAGTACGACGAGCCGATCGTGTTCGACGGGTACCTCGACGTCGTACTCGACGACGGCGAGACGTTCCGGGTCGAGATCGAGCGCGCGCACATGGAGGAGGACACCGGCAAGTCGCTGCACGTCGGTGGCTCCACCGGGCGCATCCACGGCGCGGAGCACTCGCTGCTGGACTACAACCGCGCGGGCGTGCCGCTGATCGAGATCGTCACCAAGCCGATCGAGGGTGCCGGTGACCGGGCTCCCGAGGTGGCGCGTGCCTACGTCTCGGCGCTCCGCGACCTGCTGCGGTCGATGGAGGTCTCCGATGTGCGGATGGACCAGGGCTCGTTGCGTTGCGACGCGAACGTGTCGCTGAAGCCGAAGGACGCCGACGAGTACGGCACCCGCACGGAGACGAAGAACGTCAACTCGCTGCGCAGCATCGAACGCGCGGTGCGCTTCGAGATGCGCAGGCACGCGGCGGTGCTCACCGGCGGCGGAAGCATCGTGCAGGAGACCCGGCACTTCGACGAGTCGACGGGGTCCACCCAGGCGGGCCGCCCGAAGGAGACCTCGGAGGACTACCGCTACTTCCCGGAGCCCGACCTCGTGCCCATCGCCCCCTCCAAGGAGTGGGTCGAGGAACTGGGCAAGACCCTGCCCGAGCTGCCGTGGGAGCGGCGCAAGCGGGTTCAGGAGAACTGGCAGCTCTCCGACGAGGAGCTGCGCGACCTGGTCAACGCGGGTGCGCTGGACCTGATCGCCGCCACCGTCGACGCGGGTGCCACGCCGGATGAGGCGCGGTCCTGGTGGGTGGCCTATCTTTCGCAGCAGGCCAACACGCGCGGTGTCGAGCTCGCGGAGCTGCCGATCACGCCGAAGCAGGTGGCGCGGGTGGTCGCGATGGTCAACGAGGGCAAGCTGACCAACAAGCTCGCGCGGCAGGTCGTCGACGGGGTGCTCGAGGACGAGGGCGAACCGGACGACGTCGTGGCCGCGCAGGGTCTGGAGGTCGTTTCCGACGACTCCGCGCTGCAGGCGGCGATCGACGAGGCGCTCGCCGCGCAGCCGGACGTGGCGGACAAGATCCGTGGCGGCAAGGTGCAGGCAGCGGGGGCGGTCGTCGGCGCGGTCATGAAGGCCACGAAGGGCCAGGCCGACGCCAAGCGCGTCCGCGAACTGGTGTTGGCGGCCTGCGGCCAGTAGCTGCCGGTCACCCGGGGCGTGTCGGTTTCGCGAGAAATCGCGCGTCCCGGGAGGCGCCGGTTGGCGGGCGGTCAGTCCGGCTCGCCGTGTTCGCCGAACCAGCGGGCGAGCTTTCCGCGCCTGCTGATCGCGCGCAGGCGCCGTTCGGCCGCTTCGCGCTTGGCTGCGGTGGTGACGATGAGCAGCTCGTCCCCGGAGAGCAGCCGGGTTTCCGGTTGTGGGACGAAGGTGTGCCCATTCCGGATGATCAACGTGATCACCGCCGGATCGGGCAGCCGGAGTTCGATGACCATCACGTAGTGCAGACCCGAGCCGTCCGGGACCTCGAAGGTGAGCAGTTCGGCGTCGAGCACGTCCAGCGGCGCGGATTCGACCTGGATCTCGAAGGCGAGGTCCGAACGGATCAGACCGAGCCCGCGAACCAGCGGTCCCAGACTGGGGCCCTGCACGAGGGTGAAGATCACCACCAGCACGAAGACGATGTTCAGCAGGCGGTCGCTCCCCGGCACGCCTTGCACGGCGGGGAACGTGGCCAGCACGATCGGCACCGCCCCGCGAAGCCCGGCCCAGGACAGGAACGCCTGCTCGCGCCACGGAATCCGGAACCCCGCCATCGAGAGCACCACCGAGACCGGTCTGGCCACCAGCAGCAGGACGAGTCCGGTGACCAGCGCGGGAACCAGTTCACGGAGCAACTCGTGGGGTGCAACCAGCAGACCGAGCAGCACGAACAGGGCGATCTGCGCGAGCCAGCCGAGTCCTTCGGCGAACGACCTGGTCGCCGCCCGGTGCGGCACCCCGGAGTTGGCCAGCACGACTCCGGCGATGTAGGCAGCGAGGAACCCGCTGGCCTGTGCCGATCCTGCCGCCGCGAAGGCGACCATGCCCAGGCCGAAGGTGGCCAGCGGATACAGGCCCGAAGCTGGTAGCGCGAAACGCCGCAACGCCACCGCGCCGAGCCTGCCCAGGACCAGCCCGATGAGTGCACCACCCGTGAGCTGGTAGAGCAGGTTCGCCGCCGTGGACACCGGGTCGAGCAGCAGCGGTGTGGTGCTGAACAGCATCACCAGGATGACCGTCGGGGCGTCGTTGAAGCCCGACTCGGCCTCCAGCAACCCGGCCAGCCGCCGCGGCACCGGCAGCGTGCGCAGCACGGAGAACACGGCGGCCGCATCCGTCGAGGAGACGATGGCGCCGAGCAGAAGCGCGAGCTGCCAGTCGAGCCCGAGCAGCAGATGGGTCCCCGCGGCGGTCACCAGCACGCTGGCCACGACGCCGAGCGTGGCCAGTGCGGTAGTCGGCCACAATCGCGGCCGGACCTCCGACCACTTGGTGGTGAGACCGCCTTCGACCAGGATGATCGCCAGCGCCGCCGTGCAGAGGTTCTGCGCGAGCCGGGCGTCGTCGAACTGGAGCCCGATACCGTCTTCGCCGAGTACCACTCCGACGACGAGGAACATCAGCAGGCTCGGCAACCCGAGACGGGTCGCGAACTGGGCGGCGATCACACCGGCGAGCAGCACGAGACCACCGGCGAGCATCGCCACGTACAACTGCTGCAAGCTCATCGAATCCCCGAGCGGTCCGGCCTGGGAGTACGAGTGCACCACGTGTCGTGGCTTCTCGTCGGTCACACCGCACGAAGGTGTGTGCGGCGCGGAGTCGATGTCACTCCTTGCCCGCGGCTCCGCTGGTCGGCGGTTCGATGCGCAGGGCGCGGTCGTCACTGGGTACGGGGTCGCCGCCGGCCTTGTTGGTGGTGCCCAGCCACAGCATGCCGTCCCGGCCGAGCGCCGCGGCGGAGAACTTGCCGTAGGTGTTCTCCAGGACCTTGGTCGGCTCGCCGGTGAACGCGCCGTCCGGCGTCGGATGCATGGTGTAGAGCGCCGAAGCGTCGTTGAGGGCCACGATCACCGTTGCCGGGCCCGCCGCGCAGCCGGTGACGCCCGGGCGGTCGGCCCAGGTCCAGGCGGGAGACCCGAGCGGACTGCCGGGTTCGACCCGGAACAGCGCGTCCTGCGAACGACCACGGTCCGTCACCCAGTAGCTGCCGGTCTCCGGGCTGGCGCAAAGTCCGCCGGGTGAGGTCAGACCGGAGGCCACGATCGGCGAGGACGGGTCGGGGTTGTCCGGCGCCGGATCGCCGAAGCCGTTGATGCGCAGGACCTTGCCCGCCAGCGAGGTGGGGTCGGCGGCGGCGGTGGGCGAGCCCGCGTTGCCGGTTGCCACCAGCAGCGCATCCCCGCCGTCGTCGAGCAGCGCGCCCGCGTTGCCGGAACCACCCTTGGGGATACCGGTCAGGACGGGTTTCGGCCGGTCACCCGGAGCGATCCGGACGACCTGGTTGCCGTCGGGGGCGGTGACGTAGGCGTAGACGAGTTCGTCCTCGTGGTAGCTCGGGGACAGCGCCAGACCTGTCAGGCCGCCACCACCCGTCGCGTCCACGGGGAGCCGTGCGAACTCGACGGGGTCGGCATCGGGCCGCACCAGCAGCACCCGCCCGGTGGCTCGTTCACCCACCAGCGCACTCCGGCCGTCGGGAAGTGGTGCGACCGCCCCCACCGGATCGAGGCAGGCGGCCACCACAGCGGGGTCGGGGTCGTGGCAGCCTTCGGGAGGCTCCGGGTCCTGCGGTGTTCCGGTTTCGGGGGGTGGCTGTTCGCCCTCGATCGACGGTTGCGGCGCGGTCTGCGGTTCCAGCGACGGCTGGTCCTGCCAGGCGTTCGGGTGTTCGTCGGGGAACTGCGCGCAGCCAGTCAGCAGTGCCCCGACCGCGACGGTCGCGGTCAGCAGGAAGCGAGGCCGACCGAGTGGGTGGTTGCGCGAGGTGACTGCCACGGTGTCCGAGGTTATCCGCTCGGTGGTGAACGGTGGGTGAGACCTGCCCCGGTCGCGAGGGCCATCCGGCCGTGGCGCCGGGCGAATCGCCGTTGTTTCGTCTCGGACCCGTAACTCGGCGGGGCCGTTTTTGGGAGAACGGGTCGCACACCGCAATGACCATGGCTTAGCCTTCTCGGCCGTGAGAACTCACGATGATCGCCCCGGAGGCGAGGGCGGCTACCCCGATGACCGCAACTTCGGCGGGACTTCCTCGGCCGGGGCCGGGTCGCAGGGCCCCGCTGGTCTCGACGGGTACGACTACTACGACGATGACGCCGGCTACAGCGACGGCGAGGGCACGTCCCTGATCCGTGGCCGGTCCGACGACTACTACGAGGAACTGGAGCGGGAGAGCAAGCAGCTCCGCTGGAACGCCGGTGCCGACCTCGGGCTGCTGGTCCTGCGACTGGCGCTGGGCGGATTGTTCATCGTCCACGGTGCGCAGAAGCTGTTCGGAGCGTTCGGCGGGCCGGGGCCGGACGGGTTCGCGCAGGCGCTGAGCCGGATGGGATTCCGCGAGAGCGCGGTGCTCTCGCTGGTCACCGGTGGTACGGAGCTGGGCGCGGGTGCGCTGTTGGTGCTGGGCCTGTTCACGCCGCTGGCCGCGGCGGGACTGCTCGGCGTCATGGCCAGCGCGGTCGTGACGAAGCTCGACTCGGGGTTCTTCGCGGCCCAGGGCGGCTTCGAGTTCGAGGCTGTGCTCGGCGTCGCCGCGCTCGCGCTGATGTTCACCGGACCGGGACGGGTCGCGCTGGACAAGGGGCGTTCCTGGTTCCGGCATCCGCTGGTGAGCGGATTCGTGGCGTTGCTGATCGCGGCCGGCTCGTCGGCGGCCGTGCTGTTGCTGCTGCGCTGACCCGTTGAACGTGGTGCGGGGGCGGGTTCCGTCGGGAACCCGCCCCCGCTCTTGTCGTGCGGTGCTCTCGTACTGCGGTGCTCTCGTACTGCGGTCGACTCCGCTTACTTGTCGACGTCGCGCACGGCGCCGTAGGACGCGGAGGTGGCCAGTCGAGCGTAGGCGCGCAACGCCGAGGTGACGGTGCGTTCCCGGCCGATGGGCTGCCACGGGTGCTCGGCGGCGTCCATCTTGGCTCGCCGTTCGGCCAGCACTTCGTCGTCTACGAGCAGCCGGAGCGCGCGTTCCCGGACGTCGATGAGGATCTCGTCGCCGTCTTC
This sequence comes from Parasphingorhabdus pacifica, assembly GCF_054779195.1. Taxonomy (NCBI): domain Bacteria; kingdom Pseudomonadati; phylum Pseudomonadota; class Alphaproteobacteria; order Sphingomonadales; family Sphingorhabdaceae; genus Parasphingorhabdus; species Parasphingorhabdus pacifica. Next base: position 388,541 of record NZ_BAAGYS010000002.1, on the reverse strand, counting down.
GACGAGTCCGATCGCGCCGCCGTTGGCCGCTTCCGGCGAGATGTGGCCGATGGAGAGCCCGGAGGAACCGCCGGAGAACCGGCCGTCGGTGATCAGCGCGCACTTCTTGCCGAGACCGGATCCTTTCAGGAACGCGGTCGGGTGCAGCATCTCCTGCATGCCCGGGCCACCGGCGGGACCCTCGTAACGGATCACCAGAACCTCGCCGGGCTGGATCTCGCGTTTGAGGATGGCCGAAACGGCCTGTTCCTGGCTCTCCAGGACGCGTGCCGGGCCGCGGAAGTGCCACAGCTCCTCTTCGACGCCCGCGGTCTTGACCACGGCGCCGTCCTCGGCGATGTTGCCGCGCAGAACCGCGAGCCCGCCGTCGGAGGTGTGGGCGTTGGCGACATCGCGAATGCAGCCGTTCACGCCATCGGTGTCCAAAGAGGACCACCGGTTCTCGGTGGAGAAGGCCTGAGTGGTGCGCACGCCCCCGGGTGCGGCGTGGAACACCTCGAGTGCCTCGGCCGAGGGGGACTCGCCTCGGATGTCCCAAGTGGACAACCAGTCGGGGAGGCTCGGGCTGTGCACGGATGCGACATCGCGGTGCAGCATCCCCGCCCGGTCCAGTTCGCCGAGGATAGCGGTGATTCCGCCCGCCCGGTGCACGTCCTCCATGTGGTAGTTGGAGTTCGGGGCCACCTTGGCCAGGCACGGAACCCGGCTGCTGATGTCCTCGATGTCCTCCAGCGCGAAGTCGATCTCGCCTTCTTGGGCGGCGGCGAGGGTGTGCAGGACCGTGTTCGTGGAGCCGCCCATCGCCATGTCCAGGGCCATCGCGTTCTCGAACGCCTCCTTGCTGGCCACCGATCGGGGCAGCACGGATTCGTCGTCCTCGACGTACCAGCGCTTGGCGATCCGCACGACCGTGCGGCCGGCCTCCTCGAACAGCGCGCGGCGCTTCGCGTGGGTGGCCAGGGTGGAGCCGTTGCCCGGCAGGGCCAGCCCCAGCGCTTCGGTGAGGCAGTTCATGGAGTTGGCGGTGAACATGCCGGAGCAGGACCCGCAAGTGGGGCACGCGGACCGCTCGACCTCGTCGAGCCCGGCATCGTCCACTTCGGAACTGGCGGAGGCGGAGATGGTGGTGATCAGGTCGGTGGGGGCCTGCGCGACACCGTCGACCACGACCGCTTTACCCGCCTCCATCGGCCCTCCGGAGACGAAGACGGTGGGAACGTTCAGCCGCATGGCGGCGTTGAGCATCCCCGGGGTGATCTTGTCGCAGTTGGAGATGCACACCAGCGCGTCGGCCTGGTGCGCGTTGACCATGTATTCCACCGAGTCGGCGATGATCTCGCGGGAAGGCAGCGAGTAGAGCATCCCGCTGTGCCCCATCGCGATGCCGTCATCGACCGCGATCGTGTGAAATTCGCGCGGTACGCCGCCTGCTTCGCGGATCTGTTCCGCGACCACGTCACCGAGGTCCCGGAGGTGCACGTGTCCGGGAACGAACTGGGTGTAGGAGTTGGCGATCGCCACGATCGGCTTGCCGAAGTCGTCATCGGTCATGCCGGTGGCCCGCCACAGCGACCGGGCACCTGCCGCGTTGCGGCCGTGCGTGGTGGTTCGGGAGCGCAGCTGGGGCATAGCTTTCATCTCGGTTCGTGAAGTCTGCCGGGGATCGAACCGATCCGCCGAGGCAGGGACGTGCGGCACCTTGTGGGTGCGCGAGCGGTCGCGGTGAACGCGAGATTACTCCGGCCCCGCGAGCGGGTGACGACTGGTCGGCCCCGGTCGCGGTGAAAGCGGGCCGGTCACCGCTGGTCGCGGCCGTCCTCGGTGGTCTTCGCCGAACCGGTCTCGGTGTCCTGCCCGGTCTCGGTGGGCTGCTCGGTCTCGGTTTCTGGTCCGGTCTCGGTGTCCGGCTCGATCCCGGCAGCCTGCGGGGCGTCGGTGGCCTGCTCGGTGGGCCGGTCCTGCTCCGAGGTGGCTGTCGGGTCCGGGATCAGGCCACCGCTCATCGCGGCGACCCGCGGCAGGTCCCGGACGCGGACGGCAGGCAGCAGGATCTCCTGTCCGGAATCGAGCACCGCGCGCAGCCAACGGCGCTCGTTGAGGCGAATCCGCCGGACGTCCTGCCAATCGATCTCCCTCGTCCGCAGCAGCATGCGGGAGGTGATCCGGTCCGGGGTGACCACGGTCTTGAGCCGGAGGATCCAGTAGGCCAAGCCCACGGGAAGCAGGAACAGCATGAGCAGCGCCGGATGTGCGAACGCCAACGGGGTGACGCAGACCGCGATCGCGAGCACCGCGAGCAACGCGGTCGGCAGGATCCGGAAGGTCAGCGACTCCGGGAGCGCGCGCTCGTCGGAGTGCCCGTCGCCGGACTGCTCGTCTTCGGGGCGCTTGTCTTCGGGGTGCTCGCCGTCGGAGTGCGCACGATCGGGGTTCGCACGGTCGGGGCGCTCGCCCCCGGGGTGCTCGTCACGGGACTGGTCGGGTTCGGAAACAGGCTCGCTCACGTTGCCGATGTTCTCACTAGAGCCGGTCGCAGCCTCACACGGTGGGGTTTTGCCGTTCCGACCGTGGCTTGAACCCGTTCTCGTGGCCGAGAGGTGCACCACATGACCACGACGTCCGTGCCCGGCGAGTGAAAAGGTGAAGTCCACGATGCGGGAAAGCCATCCCGCATAGTTTGACGTTGTGGACCTGATGCGATTACTGTCGACCACATGCTGCGACTGCACGACCTTCTCGTAATTCCCCGGCGCGTCGACGCCTGAGGAATTTCGCAGCGACGACGCGCCAACCCTCGTACGGTCCCGTGTGACCGGCGGGGGTTTTTTCGTGCCCGGCCCACTTACCGACCACGAGGCAGAACCGATGACCAGCGCCAGTACCAGGCAGAATCCCGTCCCGGCTCCGCCGCCGGGGCCCCGCCCGAAGCCAACCCCGCCCAGCGGTGTGCCAGTGAAGGCAACCGGCGCGCAGTCGCTGGTCCGCTCCCTGGAGTCCGCAGGCTGCGAGGTCGTATTCGGGATTCCGGGCGGCACGATCCTTCCCTCCTACGATCCGCTGCTCGACTCCACGAAGGTCCGGCACGTGCTGGTCCGTCACGAGCAAGGGGCCGGCCACGCCGCGACCGGGTATGCCCAGGCGACCGGCAAGGTCGGGGTCTGCATGGCGACGTCGGGACCCGGTGCGACGAACCTCGTCACACCGCTGGCCGATGCGCAGATGGACTCGGTTCCGGTGGTGGCCATCACCGGCCAGCAGGCCACCGGTCTGATCGGAACGGATGCCTTCCAGGAAGCCGACATCTGCGGCATCACGCTGCCTGTCACGAAGCACAACTTCCTGGTCACCAAGGCCGAGGACATCCCCAGGGTGATCGCCGAGGCGTTCTACATCGCGGCCAGCGGTCGTCCGGGACCGGTGCTGGTGGACATCCCGAAGGACGTCCAGCAGGCGATGACCTCGTTCTCCTGGCCGCCGGAGATGAAGCTGCCAGGGTACCGGCCCACCAGCAAGCCGCACGGCAAGCAGGTTCGCGAAGCGGCCAAACTGATCACTTCCGCGCAGCGGCCGGTGCTGTACGTCGGTGGCGGTGTGCTCAAGGCGGAGGCGACCGCGGAGCTGCGGGCGCTGGCCGAGGCCACCGGAATCCCGGTGGTGACCACGCTGATGGCTCGCGGAGCCTTCCCGGACTCGCACGAGCTGCACCTCGGGATGCCCGGGATGCACGGCACGGTGTCGGCGGTCGCGGCGATGCAGCGTTCCGATCTGCTGATCACGCTCGGCGCGCGGTTCGACGATCGGGTCACCGGCCAGCTGTCGTCCTTCGCGCCAGAGGCAAAGATCATCCATGCCGACATTGACCCGGCGGAGATCTCCAAGAACCGCAACGCCGATGTGCCGATCGTGGGCGACTGCAAGGACGTCATCACAGAACTGTCCGAGGCCGTCGCCTCGGTCACGGAGGAGAACGGCACGCGGGACCTGACGGCGTGGTGGACCCAGCTCAGCGACTGGCGAGACCGCTTCCCGCTGGGCTACGACGAACCCGCCGACGGAACGCTCTCCCCGGAGTACGTCATCGAGCGGCTCGGCAAGATCGCGGGCTCGGACGCCGTCTACGCCGCCGGCGTCGGCCAGCACCAGATGTGGGCCGCGCAGTTCATCGGCTACGAGAACCCGCGCAGCTGGCTGAACTCGGGTGGCCTCGGCACGATGGGCTACGCCGTGCCCGCCGCGATGGGCGCCAAGGCCGGTGTTCCGGACACGACGGTGTGGGCCGTCGACGGGGACGGATGTTTCCAGATGACCAATCAGGAACTGGCGACCTGCGCCATCGAGGGACTGCCCATCAAGGTGGCGGTCATCAACAACGGCAACCTCGGTATGGTCCGTCAGTGGCAGAGCCTGTTCTACGCCGAGCGCTACTCACACAGTGACCTCGGCACCCACAAGCACCGCATCCCGGACTTCAAGCTGTTGAGCGAGTCCCTCGGCTGCGCGGGCCTGCGGTGCGAGTCCAAAGAGGACGTCGACAGCGTCATCCAGCGGGCGATGGAGATCAACGACCGACCCGTCGTGATCGATTTCGTGGTGGGCAAGGACGCACAGGTGTGGCCGATGGTGGCCGCGGGAACCGGCAACGACGAGATCATGGCGGCGCGCGGTATCCGCCCGCTGTTCGACGAGGACGAGGGGTGAGCGCGCCGATGAGTCGACACACGCTCAGCGTGCTGGTGGAGAACGTGCCGGGTGTGCTGGCCAGGGTTTCGGGGCTGTTCTCCCGGCGCAGCTTCAACATCGAGTCACTGGCGGTGGGTCCGACCGAGCATGCGGAGATCTCCCGAATGACGATCGTGGTCAACGTCGGGGAGCAACCGCTGGAACAGGTCACCAAGCAGCTCAACAAGCTCGTCAACGTGATCAAGATCGTCGAGTTGGAACCGGACGCGTCGGTGCAACGGGAACTCCTGCTGGTCAAGGTGCGGGCCGACTCGTCGGTGCGCAGCCAGGTCCTGGAGACCGTGCAGTTGTTCCGCGCCAAGGTCGTCGACGTCTCCCCGGAGGCGTTGACCGTCGAGGCCACCGGCGACCGCGACAAGCTCGACGCGCTGCTGCGCATGCTCGAGCCTTACGGTGTCCGGGAGATGGTGCAGTCCGGCACGATCGCCATCGGGCGCGGGCCGCGCTCCATCACCGCGACCGCCGTGCGCTGACCAGCAGACCGGTCGCCACTGGCCGGCCACCGCCACAGGGCCAATCGGACAAGTCCGCGAAAGGAATACGGGAATCAATCATGGCAAGTGAGATCTTCTACGACGCCGACGCAGACCTCGGCATCGTGCAGGGCCGCAAGGTCGCGGTCATCGGCTACGGCAGCCAGGGGCACGCGCACGCGCTGAGCCTGCGCGACTCCGGCGTGGACGTCCGGATCGGCCTGCCCGAGGGCTCCAAGTCTCGGGCCAAGGCCGAGGACGAGGGCCTGCGCGTCGTCACGCCGTCCGAGGCCTCGGCCGAAGCGGATCTGATCATGATTCTGGCGCCGGACACCAAGCAGCGTCAGATCTACGCCGACGACATCGCCCCGAACCTCAAGAGCGGTGACGCGCTGTTCTTCGGGCACGGGTTCAACATCCGTTACGGCCTCATCAAGCCGCCGTCCGATGTGGACGTCGCGATGGTCGCGCCGAAGGGACCGGGACACCTGGTTCGCCGCCAGTTCGTCGACGGCAAGGGCGTGCCGTGCCTGATCGCGATGGAGCAGGATGCCACCGGCAACGCCCAGGCGTTGGCGCTGGCCTACGCCGCGGGCATCGGCGGGGCGCGCGCGGGGGTTATCAAGACCACCTTCACCGAGGAGACCGAGACCGACCTGTTCGGTGAGCAGGCAGTGCTCTGCGGCGGTGCCAGCGCCCTCGTGCAGACCGGTTTCGAGGTGCTCGTGGAGGCCGGTTACCAGCCGGAGATCGCCTACTTCGAGGTGCTGCACGAGCTGAAGCTGATCGTGGACCTGATGTGGGAGGGCGGCATTGCCGGCCAGCGCTACTCCATCAGCGACACCGCCGAATACGGCGACCTCAGCCGCGGTCCGCGCGTGATCGACGCCCACGTCAAGGAGTCGATGCGCAAGATCCTGGCCGAGGTGCAGGACGGCACCTTCGCCAAGGAGTGGGTGGCCGAGGACGAGGCCGGGCGCCCGAACTTCAACAAGCTGCAGGACGCGGGCAACGCCCACCAGATCGAAGAGGTCGGGAAGAAGCTGCGCGGGCTGATGTCCTGGACCCAGAAGTGACGTCTCCGCTTTGAGGAGAACCCCGGCGGGCCGGTGACCCCGGCGCCCGCCGGTACCGAAAGGCCCGGCTGCCGCACAACGGTGAGCCGGGCCTTTCGCGCGAGAGCCGGGTGCTCGCCGAGGACCTCGTCGGCGAGAACCCGCCCGCAAGGATCTTTATGGCAAGGATCTTGATGGGAAGGTTCTCGCAGGCAAAACGGGCCGTGACCGGAGAGGCATATCGAACTACAGCGGGTGACGATAAGGTTGTGATCGTGAACGACGACAACACGGTCCCCGCGGTAACCGAACCCGCCGTAACCGACCCCGCGGTAACCGAGGCCGCGGTAACCGACGCCGGGGCGACCGATCCCGTTGTGACCGAACCCGCGGCGATGAACTCCGCGGCGACGAGTCCGGGGCCAACGGCTTCGGCCGGGGGAGACGGCCCGATCGACGACGGCCCGATCGCCGACGGCCCGATCGGAGACGGTCCGGTCGACGACAAGGCGCACATCCGGCACAGGCTCGACTTCGGCGACGCGGAGTGGATCACCAGTACGGAGGATGACGACGAGCCCGGTGTTGAGGTCGCGTTCGTCGACGGCTACATCGGAATGCGCAACGGCGCGGACCCGGACGGACCGGTGCTCGTGTTCACCCCAGAGGAGTGGGACGCGTTCGTGGAGGGGGCCAAGGACGGGGAGTTCGACGAGCCCTGACGCTCACCGGCGGCGGGGCGCGTGGATCAACTACAACGAACAAGCCCCCCAGCTCGCCGACGCCAAAACTGAGCAAGCCTGGCTTAGCGCTGGTTGGAATCCCCCGCCTTTAGGCGTTGGGAGGAAGTCAACTTTCCATCTTTCATCCTGAATTGAAACCGCCGTGATTTGACCACCAAAAAGGTCAATGACCTGCGACGAGTGGGTTTGCAATGTTACTTTCCCCGGTGGGGTCGCCAGAAGGCGTGAACTTGGGCTGCGTCACACCCTTGTGAACAGATTCTCAATCCGCCGTTAAACTCCGACTGTCCGGGCACAACGCCGTGCCCTGCTTCGACCGTGATCTCTCTTACTGGAGCGCGCCCGTGACCAACGCAAGCCGTCCCGTCGTCCTGATCGCCGAGAAGCTGGCCCCATCCGTGCTCGACGCCTTCGGAGACGAGGTCGAGATTCGCCACGTGGACGGCACAGACCGCCCGGCGCTGCTCGACGCCGTCGCCGACGCCGACGCGCTGCTGGTCCGCTCTGCGACCAAGGTCGACGCCGAGGTGTTCGCCGCGACAACCAAGCTGAAGGTGGTCGCCCGTGCCGGCGTCGGCCTGGACAACGTAGAGGTACCCGCCGCCACCGAGCGCGGCGTGATGGTCGTCAATGCGCCCACCTCGAACATCGTGTCCGCCGCCGAACATGCCATGGCCCTGTTGCTGGCCGTCGCCCGCAACATCGCCCCTGCCGACGCCAGCCTGCGGGCCGGCGAGTGGAAGCGCAGCTCCTACGGGGGTGTCGAGCTCAGCGGCAAGGTCGTCGGTGTGGTCGGCCTCGGCAAGATCGGCCAGCTCTTCGCTCAGCGGGTCGCCGCATTCGGTACTCACCTGATCGCCTACGACCCCTACGTGTCGGCCGCCCGTGCCGCGCAGCTCGGCATCGAGCTGGTCAGCCTCGAGGAGCTCCTCGGGCGGGCCGACGCGATCTCCATCCACCTGCCGAAGACCGCGGAGACGCTGGGTCTGATCGGTGCGGAGGAGCTCAAGAAGGCCAAGAAGGGCATGCTGGTCGTCAACGCCGCCCGCGGCGGACTGATCGATGAGGAAGCCCTGGCCGACTCGATCCGCAGCGGCCACATCGGTGGTGCGGGCATCGACGTCTACAAGTCGGAGCCGACCACCTCCAGCCCGTTGTTCGAGCTCGAGAACGTCACCGCCACCCCGCACCTGGGGGCTTCGACCGTGGAGGCCCAGGACCGCGCGGGAACCGATGTGGCGCGCTCCGCGCTGCTGGCGCTGCGCGGCGACTTCGTGCCGGACGCGGTGAACGTCCAGGGTGGTGCGGTCGGTGAGGAAGTCCGCCCGTACCTGCCGTTGACCCAGAAGCTGGGCCAGCTGCTGTCTGCTCTGCTGGGGGCCACCCCGACGTCGGTGACCGTCGAGGCGCGCGGCGAGCTCGCGGGCGAGGACGTTTCGGTGCTGCAGCTCGCGGCGCTGCGCGGAGTCTTCTCCGGCGCGGTGGAGAGCCAGGTCACCTTCGTCAACGCGCCCCAGCTGGCCGAGGACCTCGGGGTCAACGTCGAGGTGGAAACCTCCCCGGAGAGCCCGAACCACCGCAGCGTCGTCCGGGTTCGCGCAGGGCTCGGGGACGGCCGTTACGCCGTCGTCTCGGGTGCGCTGTCCGGTTCGAACGAGGTGGAGAAGCTCGTCGAGGTCAACGGTAGGCACTTCGACCTGCGAGCCGAGGGCAACGTGCTGCTGCTCGAGTACCCGGACCGTCCCGGCGTGATGGGCAAGGTCGGCACGCTGCTCGGCGAGGTCGGGGTCAACATCGAGGCCGCGACGGTCAGCCAGACCACCGAGGGCGGCGACGCGATCATGCTGCTTCGGGTGGACCGCCCGGTCGAGACGGGCGTGCTGGAACCGATCGGGGCCGCCGTGGGCGCCAGGATCGTCCGGACCGTCACTTTCGAGTGAGCTCTGCCGCGAGTCGAAGGCCGCGGGATACACCGACATCGACAGTCGCCGGGCTGTGGTGAGCGCAAGGGCCGTCACGATGCGTTCGTGGCGGCCCTTGCGCTGTTTTGGGGAATACTTGCGGAAGTGGTTGCACCGAGTGGATGATCCCTCCGGTCTGACCGTCCGTTTCGGAGATCTTCGCGAATTCCCACGTACGTGTGTCCCGCTAAGCGGGACACATCAACCACTTGGTGGGTCCGGCGTGCTGGTGCCGAGAGCCTGGGCGGTAACCTTCGGCGCAATGGCTTCGAGCCCCGGCCGGGTCGGGGTGGTACTCGGGAGGTGTGTACATGCGGCTCGCTGTGATCCCAGGTGACGGGATTGGGCCGGAGGTAGTGGCCGAGGCGCTCAAGGTCCTCGGTGAGGTCGTTCCCGATACCGAGATCACCCGCTACGACCTGGGAGCCGCTCGCTGGCACGCGACCGGGGAGCTCCTGCCCGAGTCCGTGCTGGGTGAACTGCGGCAGCACGACGCGATCCTGCTCGGCGCGGTCGGAGATCCGTCGGTCCCCAGCGGAATTCTCGAACGCGGCCTCCTGCTGCGACTGAGGTTCGAACTGGACCACCACGTCAACCTCCGCCCCGGCCGGTTGTACCCGGGCGTGAAGAGCCCGATCAGCGACCCGGGCGAGATCGACATGGTGGTCGTGCGCGAAGGCACCGAAGGGCCGTACGCGGGCAACGGTGGTCTGCTGCGCAAGGACACCCCGCAGGAGATCGCCACCGAGGTGAGCCTGAACACCGCGTTCGGTGTCGAGCGGGTGGTCCGGGACGCGTTCGCGCGTGCGGCTTCGCGCCCGCGCAAGCACCTCACGCTGGTGCACAAGACCAACGTGCTCACCCACGCGGGCTCGTTGTGGTCCCGCGTGGTCGAGGAGATCTCGCTGGAGTACCCGGACGTGACGGTCGCCTACCAGCACGTCGACGCGGCTACCATCCACATGGTCACCGACCCGGGCCGGTTCGACGTGGTGGTCACCGACAACCTGTTCGGCGACATCATCACCGACATCACGGCCGCGATCACCGGCGGTATCGGACTGGCCGCCAGCGGGAACATCGACGCGACCCGCCGCAATCCGAGCATGTTCGAACCGGTGCACGGCAGTGCACCGGACATCGCCGGTCAGGCAGCGGCGGACCCGACGGCGGCGGTGCTGTCGGTGGCGCTGTTGCTCGACCACATCGGCCAGAGCGAAGCCGCCCGCCGTGTCGAGGCTTCGGTGGCCTTCGACCTGGCGACCCGGGATCACGCGGCGCCGGGTGCGACGTTCGCCATCGGTGACCGGCTGGCCGCGCTGGTTTCCTCGCACGAGGTCGCCCAGCAGGCCTAGAACGCAGCGGCGTAGATCGCTGCTGACGCCGGCACGCACCAGGGCGCCAGCACGCAGCGGAACCAGTGGGGCGTCCACACCAGTCGGTGTGGACGCCCCACTGCTGTGCGGGAACCGATCTTTCCGGGAACGTCCGCGGGGCCGGGGTCACCTTGTCCGGCCGTGGTCCGCATGGTGGGAATCCTGGCCCAGGTGGTGAAGCCGTATCGGGTTGTGGCAGCATACGAATGTGGCTTGCTTCTGCGTGACCATTATTCGTTCGCGCGCCGGGTGAATCTCCGCACCCCCGGCGCGCAGACCTCTCGCATCCGCGGGGGGTCTTTTTTGTGCTCGCAGAACCCCGCATGAGGCAACCACCATCTTCGATCCCAAGCCGACGGGAGAAACCAGTGACTCGCACCACCCCGGCAGGAACACCTCTGGGCGATGACTTCCACGTCTACGACACGACGCTGCGGGACGGCGCCCAACGAGAGGGCATTTCCTACTCGGTCACCGACAAGATCGCGGTGGCGAAGTTGCTGGACGGGCTCGGGGTCGGCTTCATCGAAGGCGGCTGGCCGGGGGCGCTGCCGAAGGACACCGAGTTCTTCCACCACGCGGCCGAGGGCGAACTCGAACTCCGGCACGCCGCGCTGGTCGCCTTCGGCGCGACCCGGCGGGCGGGCACGCTCGCGCACGAAGACCAGCAGGTTCGGGCGCTGCTCGACTCCCAGGCGCCAGTGGTGACCCTGGTGGCCAAATCGGACCGCAGGCACATCGAACGCGCACTGCGCACCGATGTGGACGAGAACTGCGCGATGGTTGCCGACACCGTCCGCTTCCTGGTCGGCGAAGGCCGCCGGGTTTTCCTGGACGCGGAGCACTTCTTCGACGGCTACGCGTACGATCCGGACACCGCGTTGCGCGTGCTCGACGCCGCCGCCGGGGCCGGCGCGGACGTGGTGACGTTGTGCGACACCAACGGCGGCCAACTGCCGACGCAACTGGCCGGCACGGTTCGGGAAGTGATCGACCGCACCGGTTTCCGCGTCGGGATCCACTGCCAGGACGACACCGGGTGCGCGGTCGCCAACACCGTCGCCGCCACGCAGGCCGGTGCGAGCCACGTCCAGTGCACCGCCAACGGATACGGGGAACGCGCGGGCAACGCGGACCTGTTCACGGTCGTGGGCAACCTCGCGACCAAGCTGGACATGCCGGTGCTGCCGGACGGCAAACTGGACGAACTCACCCGCACGTCGCACGCACTGGCCGAGATCGCGAACCTCGCTCCGGACACCCACCAGGCCTACGTCGGCACGTCGACCTTCGCGCACAAGGCCGGGCTGCACGCCAGCGCGATCAAAGTGGACCCCGAGCTGTACAACCACATCGACCCGGCCACGGTCGGGAACGGGATGCGGGTGCTGGTCACCGAAATGGCGGGCCGGGCCAGCCTGGAGCTCAAGGGCACGGAGCTGGGCGTGGACCTCTCCCGGAGCCCCGAAGCCGTGACCGGCGCCGTGCGCCGCGTCAAGGAACTCGAAGCCCGCGGTTGGTCGTTCGAGGCCGCGGATGCGTCGCTCGAACTGCTGCTTCGGCGCGAGATCGCGGCAGCCGAGGACGGCGACACCGACGCCCACGGCGCGCCGTTCGAGCTGGAGTCCTACCGGGTGCTGCTGGATCACCGGCCGGACGGAACGGTCGTCTCCGAAGCGACGGTCAAGATCTACGTCGGCGGTGAGCGGGTGATCGCCACGGCGGAGGGCAACGGACCGGTCAACGCCCTCGACGCGGCCCTGCGGGAGGCGCTGGTGCCGAGTCTGCCGTGGCTGGACGAGGTCGAGCTGGTCGACTACAAGGTGCGCATCCTCACCGACGCCTCGGGCACCGACGCCGTCACCCGCGTCCTGGTGGAGTCCCGGGACGAGCAGGAAGAGTGGACGACCGTCGGAGTTCACGGCAGCATCGTGCAGGCGAGCTGGCTGGCGCTGTGCGATGCGCTCGCGTTCAAGGCGTCCCGTCGCACAGCCGTGCTCGCCGGTTGACGAACCCGGCCGGGCGGGCCGGTTAGGCTGGTGCACCGTCCACACTCGATGAATGCCGGATCCTGGAGGTCTTGCTTTGCGCCTGGCCCGCGTTGCCCACCACGAGGGCGTCTCGTTCGTCGCGCTGGAACCCGATCCGGCCGCACCTCGGGAGAAGGTGCTCGCGATCGAGATCGACCAGCACCCCTTCGGCGAGCCGACGTTCACCGGCCGGAAGTGGCCGATGGCCGATGTTCGGCTGCTCGCGCCGATCCTGCCGAGCAAGGTGATCTGCGTCGGAAAGAACTATGCCGACCACGCCCGGGAGATGGGCGGGGAACCACCGGAGACCCCGGTGATCTTCATGAAGCCCTCCACTGCGGTGACGGGGCCGAACGTGCCGATCAAGTTGCCGGACAACTCCGAGCAGGTCGATTTCGAGGGCGAACTCGCCGCCGTCATCGGGCAGCCCTGCAAGGACGTCCCCGAGGCCCGCGGCACGGAGGTGCTGCTCGGCTACACGATCGCCAACGACGTCACCGCTCGGGACCAGCAGAAGGTGGACGGGCAGTGGACCCGCGCCAAGGGGTACGACACGTTCTGCCCGCTCGGGCCGTGGATCGACACCGAGGTCGACCCGGCGGACCTCGGAATTCGCACCGAACTCGACGGTGAGCTCAAGCAGGAGTCGCGCACCGGGCTGCTGATGCACGACGTGTCGGCGCTGGTCGCGTGGGTTTCGCGGATCATGACCCTGCTGCCCGGCGATGTCATCCTCACCGGTACGCCTGCCGGTGTCGGGCCGATGCAGGACGGGCAGAAGGTCTCGGTATCCATCGACAACCTGGGAACGCTGACGAACCCGGTGCAGCAGCGCTGACGAACCGCCCCCGGGCACGCCGGGGAGCGGTGCGCGGTGCCGGTGATGAAGACCGGGACCGCGCACCGTTGCGCGGTCGTGCCTCAGCGCAATGCGGTCGCGGGCGGACGTTCGCGCAGTGCGCCGTAGGCCAGCAGGTAGGCCGGGATCATCCGCAACCACGGGACGTTCGTCAGCAGCCGCAGCGGCAGGGGCACGCGTGGCCCCGCGAAGTCGATCTCACCGCGCAGCGCGGGCCCGATGACGTTGTCGTGCACGACGCGCTGCAGTCGCTGGACCAGCACGGTGGTCAGCCACCGCCGCCGTTGGACGGCGACCACGTGCCTGCGTCGAAGGCGCCGTTCGCGCAGCGGATCGGCGAGGTGGCGCGCGGCCGCCACGGCGTCCTGCACGGCGAGGTTGATCCCGACACCACCCACCGGCGACATCGCGTGCGCGGCGTCGCCGATGCACAGCAACCCCGGGACGTGCCACTTGTGCAGCCGGTCCAGCGTGACGTGCAGCAGTTTTACGTCGTCCCACGAAGGCACGAGTTCGCGTCCGTCGTCGAACCACGGCAGGTTTCGGGCCAGTGTCCGGTTGAACTCCTCGATCGGCTCGGCCCGGTTCTCGGCGTCGGTCCCCTTGGCGATGATCGAAGCGACCTGGAAGTAGTCGCCCCGGTCGAGCAAGGCGTAGAAACTCCGATCCTTGATCAGCCCGATGCCCCCTGCCGGGTCCTCGGGACGACGCGGGATCTTGAACCAGCGCGCGTCCATCGGGGTGGGGAAGTCCTGCAGCCCGAGTTCGGGGAGATCGCGGACGAGGGAACTGCGCCCGTCGCAGGCGACGGTGATGTCGGCACGGATCTGGCCGGTGACACCGTCGCTGGTGCGGTAGTGCACTCCGTTGACCCGGCCGCCTTCGCGGACCAGTCCGATCACCTCGGTGTTCATCCGGAGTTCGAAGGTGGGTTCCTGTTTGCTCTCGTCGGCGAGCAGGTCGAGGAAGTCCCATTGCGGGACCATCGCGATGTAGTTGTGCTTGATCGGCAGTGACCGGAAGTCGCCGAGCGTGAGGAATTCCCCGCTTTCCCCGAGCGGTACCCGTACCTCCTCGAGCCTGCGCTGCGGCAGTTCGGCGAACCGTTCGGAGAGTCCGAGCTCGTCGAGCAGTCGCAGGGTGGTCGGGTGGACCGTGTCGCCCCGGAAGTCGCGGAGGAAGTCGCCGTGCTTTTCGAGCACGGTCACTCGGACGCCGCTCCGGGCCAGTAGTAGCCCCAGCACCATTCCGGCCGGTCCGCCGCCGATGATGCAGCACGTGGTTCGCTCCATTGCGATCACTCCCCAGTTCGTCCGCCGGTCTTGCGGAGTCGGGTGGTTCGTCGAACGTGCTTGCGATTATTCAACGCGCGTTGAATAACTACCAGAATGCCTCGTCGGGACGTACTGGTCAACGCCCGGAGACCGCTCGGATACGCTTGACGTGCTATGAGCACGCCAGATGTCACCTCCGCCACCGAAACCCGCCAGGTCCGAGCCCGGTTCTGCCCTTCGCCGACCGGGATTCCGCACGTGGGCCTGATCCGGACCGCCCTGTACAACTGGGTTTTCGCCCGCCACCACCACGGCAAGTTGGTCTTCCGAGTGGAGGACACCGACGCGAGCCGGGACAGCGAGGAGTCCTACCAGGCGCTCCTGGACGCGCTGCGCTGGCTCGGGCTGGACTGGGACGAAGGCCCGGGAATGGGAGGTGACTACGGGCCTTACCGGCAGAGCGAACGTCGCGACATCTACACCGACATCGCGCGCAGGCTGCTCGAAGCCGGTGAGCTCTACGAAGCCTTCTCCACCGGAGAAGAGGTCGAGGCCCGGCACAAGGCGGCCGGACGCGACCCCAAGCTCGGCTACGACAACGCCGACCGGAACCTCACCGACGAACAGCGGGAGGCCTTCCGCGCGGAAGGGCGCGCTCCCGTGCTGCGGCTTCGGATGCCCGATCGGGACATCACCTTCACCGACCTCGTGCGCGGTGAGATCACGTTCCCCGCGGGAAGCATTCCCGACCCCGTGCTCGTGCGCGGCAGCGGTGACGCGCTCTACACGCTGACCAATCCGGTGGACGACGCGCTCATGCGCATCACGCACGTCCTGCGCGGGGAGGACCTGCTCTCGTCCACGCCCCGGCAGATCGCGCTCTACGAGGCGCTGCAGCGCATCGGGGTGACGGACTTCACGCCGGAGTTCGGTCACCTCCCCTTCGTCATGGGGGAGGGCAACAAGAAGCTCTCGAAGCGCGATCCCTCGTCGAACCTGTTCCACCATCGCGACCGGGGTTTCCTGCCGGAGGGGCTGCTGAACTACCTGGCGCTGCTGGGCTGGTCCATCTCCGAGGATCGCGATGTGTTCACCCTCGACGAGATGGTCGAAGCGTTCGACATCGGCCGGGTCAGCGCGAACCCGGCGCGGTTCGACCAGAAGAAGGCGGACGCGATCAACTCCGCGCACCTTCGCGCGCTGGCGCCCGATGACTTCGTCGACCGCGTGGTGCCGTATCTCGTCGAGGGCGGTGTGCTGCCTGCGGAGCCCTCCGACGAGCAGCTCTCCGTGGTGCGGGCGGCCGCTCCGCTGGTCCAGGAGCGGTTGATCGTCCTGTCGGACGCGGTGGGGATGATGAGCTTCCTGTTCGCCGGCGACGGTTTCGCCCCCGAGCAGTCCTCTGCGGACAAGGCGCTGGGGGAGGACGCGCGCCCGGTACTGGAGGCGGCCATCGCGTCACTCGAAGCGCTGCCGGAATGGCGCACGGATGCGATCGAGAGCGCGCTCAAGGAATCCGTCGTGGAGGGCTTGGGGATCAAGCCCCGCAAGGCGTTCGCGCCCGTCCGAGTCGCGGTCACGGGTCGCACGGTGTCGCCGCCGCTGTACGAGTCGATGGAACTGCTGGGGCGCGAGGTTTCGCTGCGTCGCATGCGCAACGCGTTGAACTGAGGACTGACCGCCTCGGTGGCCGCCACGGCGATCGGGTGTGGCCAATCGGATCGGACAGCCGGGTATCGCGGGTTGATACCCGGCTGTTCGTGTTTGTCCGGAAAAGTGCTTTCGAAACGTGGCGGCTGACACCGCGCAATCCCAACCGGATCTCTTCATGCAGGTGAGCACGTGTACGGCGAGGTCGTTCTCACCAGGGCAGCGGCGGAGAGCGCAGTCGGCCGCGATTTTGGGACGAGTTCTAAACCGTGTCAGGTACACAAGTGTCACCGCCTTGGGCGAGTCGTACGCATGGGGTGAACGCCTAGCCTCTCGGAGTGACATCCGCGCTTGAAGTTTCGACATCGCACGACCTTGGAAAGATCAAAGCCGTCTGCCTGGACGTCGACGACACGTTGATGGACAACGCGAGTTCGTCGAGAGCCGGCCTCAGAGCATTGATCGGAAACGATGCGGCCTGGCCGGTGTGGCGGTCCACGACGGAGGAGTACTACGCGCGGTTCGTCGCCGGTGAGATCGACTTCGACGTCATGTGCACCCAGCGAACCCGCGCCTTCTTCGCCGCTTTCGGTGAGCGCCTCAGCGATGAGCAGGCGGCTGACCGCGAACGGTTCCGGATGGCCGCGATGCAGCGCGCCTGGCAGCTGTTCGACGACGCGCTGCCGTGTCTGGAGTGGCTTCGGGGCGTCGGATTGCGATTGGCGGTCATCACCAACGCGCCGAGTTCCTACCAGCGCGAGAAGATCTCCTCGGTGGGGCTCGCCGGCATGTTCGACTCGCTGGTCATCTCCGGTGAGCACGGAGTGGCCAAACCGGACACTCGGATCTTCGATCTCGCCTGCGGGGAACTGGGGCTGAGCCAGGACGAGGTGGTGCACGTCGGCGACCGGTTGGACACCGACGCGGAAGGGGCCCTGCGGGCAGGGATGCGCGGTGTGTGGCTCAACCGGGACCGGGAGGCCCAGACGGCCCCCGAAGGCGTCTCGGTCATCGAGAGCCTCGATGAGCTGCCGGAACTGCTCGTGTGTGACCTGCCGGGCGTCCCACTCGCCCCGGGGGACTGGTTCGCAGACGAACGAGATCCGCTGCAGGCGTGCGTTCGCTGATCGACGTCCGCTGACCGCACTCGCCGACTTGGTCGCCCCGTGGGTCGCATTGCCGCTTTCACCTGCTGGTTCACCCCGAATGGGGGGGTGTTTCAACGGGCTCACGGGGCATGGTCTAGTATTTTCATTACCGACGACGGACAGCGGTTCGCAAGATTCGGAGTTCGAGAGAATCCGGGTAGCGGACGGCTGGCCGTCAAAGCGGTGGGGTATGGTGTAATCGGCAGCACGGCTGATTCTGGTTCAGTTAGTCTAGGTTCGAGTCCTGGTACCCCAGCGAGAGGATTCACAAGGCGATCTCAGCATTGTGGATCTCTCAGTCCTGGCCCCGTCGTCTAGCGGCCTAGGACGCCGCCCTCTCAAGGCGGTAGCGCGGGTTCAAATCCCGTCGGGGCTACGCGAACAAATCCGGCACGTGCAGCAGGCACGTGCCGGATTTGTTTTGTCTGATGGGTTCATCCGCGTCTGGCCATCCCGGCTGGTTCGGTCCCGGCTGGTTCGGTTCCGGCTGGTGCCCCCGGAGGCGAGGTGTCGGTTGCTGGACCTGTCCCGAACTCCGTTCATTCCCGAAAGGGGCTCCGATAATCGCTGGTGTTCGGTGCTTTGTCGGCCGATACCCGGGGTGGTGTTCGGAGTGTCTTTCGGGTGATGTAGAGTTTCGGTCGTTGGCGAGGTCCCGTCGTCTAGAGGTTAGGACGCCGCCCTCTCAAGGCGGTAACGCGGGTTCGAATCCCGTCGGGACTACATATGGGCGAGGCCGGTGCGGTGAATCCGCACCGGCCTCGTTCGTTTTCGCCGCTCGATCAGAGACGATTCTGCAGTCCGTCGGCGGCGGCGAGCAGGTCGGCGGCCCATCGTGCTCCTGGGCGGCGGCCGATCCGGTCGATGGGGCCGGAGACCGATATGGCCGCGACGACGTTGCCGCCCGTGTCCCGCACCGGAGCCGAAACGCTGGAGACCCCGGATTCGCGCTCGGCGATGCTCTGCGCCCATCCGCGCCGCCGGACCTCCATCAGCGTGCGTTCGCCGTAGACGGCCTCGGACAGGACCGTGCGTTGGGTCGCCGGGTCGGCCCACGCGGCCAGTACCTTCGCGCCGGACCCGGCGTGCATCGGCAGTGAGGTGCCGACCGGAACCGTGTCCCGTAGGCCGGAGGGTGGTTCGGCGGTGGCGATGCACAGCCGGTGAGCGCCGTCCCGCCGGTACAGTTGGACGCTCTCACCGGTGATGTCCCGGAGTTTGGGCAGTACTGTCGACGCTGCCTCCAGGAGCGGGTCTACGGCACCGCCGGAAAGCTCCGCCAGGGCCGAACCGGGGCGCCAGTGACCGTCGGAGCCGCGACGCAGCAGGCGGTGCACCTCCAGGCCGACCGCGAGGCGATGTGCGGTTGCCCTGGGCAGCCCGGTCCGGCTGCACAGTTCGGCGAGGCCGCACGGCTCCTCGGATACGGCCCACAACACGGCCACTGCCTTGTCCAATACTCCGATACCGCTATGCTGTCCCACGTAGCGATACTAGCTTCCCGGAATCTGGGAAGTCCACTCTTTGAGACGTGACTCGGGCAACGGGTCACCACAGTTCGGACGGGGAGGAGCGATGGGCAAAACGCTCGCGGAGAAGGTCTGGGACGCCCACATCGTGCGTCGTGGCGAGGGGCACGAGCCCGACCTGCTCTACATCGACCTCCATCTCGTGCACGAAGTCACCAGTCCGCAGGCGTTCGAAGGGCTGCGACTGGCGAACCGCGAGGTTCGCCGTCCTGATCTGACGCTGGCCACCGAAGACCACAACGTCCCCACCACCGGAGTCGATCTGCCGATCGTCGATCCGGTGTCGAGGACTCAGGTGGAGACTTTGCGGCGCAACTGCGAAGAGTTCGGCATCCGCCTGCATCCGATGGGCGACGCGGAACAGGGCATCGTGCACGTGGTGGGGCCACAGCTGGGGCTGACCCAGCCCGGCACGACGGTGGTGTGCGGCGACAGCCACACGTCCACGCACGGTGCGTTCGGCGCGCTGGCCTTCGGGATCGGCACTTCGGAAGTCGAGCACGTGCTGGCGACGCAGACGCTTCCGCTGCGCCCGTTCAAGACGATGGCCGTCAACATCGAGGGAACGCTGCGTCCCGGAGTGACGAGCAAGGACGTGATCCTCGCGGTCATCGCAAAGATCGGGACCGGCGGCGGGCAGGGTTACGTCCTGGAGTACCGGGGCGAGGCCGTCCGGCAGATGTCGATGGAAGCGCGCATGACTATGTGCAACATGTCGATCGAAGCGGGCGCCAGGGCCGGAATGATCGCGCCGGACGCGACCACGTTCGACTACATCGAGGGCCGTCCGCACGCCCCGCAGGGCGCGGATTGGGACGCGGCCAAGGCGGATTGGGCGGCGTTGCACACCGACGAGGACGCCGCGTTCGACGTCGAGGTCACGCTCAACGCCGACGAATTGACCCCGTTCGTCACCTGGGGCACCAACCCCGGTCAGGGTTTGCCGCTCGGCGAGCGGATTCCGGACCCGGAACTGATCGCCGACGAGTCCGAACGGTTCGCCGTCGAGAAGTCGCTGTCCTACATGGGCCTGGAAGCGGGCATGCCGCTGCGTGAGGTCTCCGTGGACACGGTCTTCCTCGGATCCTGCACGAATGGCCGGATCGAAGATCTCCGAGCCGCAGCGGCGATCGTGGAGGGTCGCAAGGTGGCCGCGGACACCCGAATGCTGGTGGTTCCGGGCTCGATGAAGGTCCGGTTGCAGGCCGAGTCCGAGGGGCTCGACCGGGTTTTCGCCGACGCGGGCGCGGAATGGCGTTCGGCGGGGTGTTCGATGTGCCTCGGGATGAACCCGGACCAGTTGGCCCCCGGCGAACGCAGCGCCTCGACGTCGAACCGGAATTTCGAGGGCAGGCAGGGCAAGGGTGGCCGTACGCACCTGGTATCGCCACTGGTGGCGGCCGCGACGGCGGTGCGCGGAACGCTGGCCTCGCCCGAAGACCTGGACTGACCGACCACGAACGCAGGAGCAGTAACGATGGAACCGTTCAAGACGCACACCGGGGTCGGCGTCCCACTGCGCCGGTCCAACGTGGACACCGACCAGATCATCCCGGCCGTCTACCTCAAGCGGGTGTCGCGTACCGGGTTCGAGGACGCCCTGTTCGCCGCCTGGCGCGGTGACGAGGATTTCGTGCTCAACTCGGAGCCATTCCGCAACGGCAGCGTTCTGGTGGCCGGTCCCGACTTCGGAACCGGGTCATCCCGGGAGCACGCCGTATGGGCACTCAAGGACTATGGCTTCCGTGTGGTCATCTCCTCCCGGTTCGCCGACATCTTCCGCGGCAATTCGGGAAAGCAGGGGTTGCTGGCGGCCCAGTGCGAGCAGTCCGATGTGGAACTGCTCTGGAAAGTACTGGAGAGCGAGCCGGGGACTTCGGTTACCGTTGATCTGGAGCAACTAACGGTGCACGCGAAGGACCTCACCGTGCCCTTCGAGATCGACGAGTACACCCGTTGGCGGTTGCTCGAAGGCCTTGACGACATCGCGTTGACGCTTCGTCAGGTCGAGACGATCGACACTTTTGAAAAAACCCGGCCGAGCTTCAAACCGGCCACGCTGCCCGCTCGCGCGGACTGACCGATGGACTCCCGGCGGGCGCGTTTTTCCTGAAGCGATGGGAAAAGCGCGTCCGCTGGAAGACAACTGAACAGTCGATCGCGGCGCTCTCCCGAAGCCCCGAACAGGACCGATTAGCCCACGCCCCAACGAAAAAATGAGGCGTGGCGAATGGCATTTGCCTGTTTGGGGCTTTACCGTGGCCTTGAGTCGGCCCGACGGGGCCGTTGTTGTCCTGGGAGGGACTGAAGTGAACAAGGCCCAACTCATCGAGGCTCTGGCAGAACGCCTCGGAGACAAGAAGACCGCGAGTCAGGCGGTGGAAGACGTCGTGGATCTCATCGTCCGCAACGTCAACAAGGGCGAAAAGGTCAACATCACCGGTTTCGGCGTTTTCGAGAAGCGTGCGCGTGCTGCCCGCACGGCTCGCAACCCGCGCACCGGTGAAGCGGTGAAGGTCAAGAAGACCAACGTTCCCGCATTCCGCCCCGGAACCCAGTTCAAGGAAGTCGTGGGCGGCAGCCGGAAACTCCCGCGGGCGACCTCGACCAAGACCGCCGGTACTCGTACGACCGCGACTCGCACGGCGGGGACGAAGAGCACGGCCGCGAAGCCGACCGCCACCAAGTCCACGACGTCGCAGTCGACCACGTCGAAGTCCACCGCGACCCGTTCGACCGGCACCAAGGCCGGCACGGCGAAGACCGGCACCGCCAAGGCGAGCACTGCCAAGGCTGCGCCCAAGGCCAGCACGACCAAGGCCGGCACGACCAAGGCGAGTACCGCCAAGTCCGGCACGGCCAAGGCCGGCACCAAGGCCGGCACGGCGAAGACCGGCACCGCCAAGGCGAGCACTGCCAAGGCTGCGCCCAAGGCCAGCACGACCAAGGCCGGCACGACCAAGGCGAGTACCGCCAAGTCCGGCACGGCCAAGGCCGGCACGACCAAGGCGAGCACGGCGAAGACCGGCACGACCAAGGCGAGCACCGCCAAGGCCGCGCCCAAGGCCAGCACGACCAAGGCGAGCACCGCCAAGGCCGAACCCAAGAAGGCCAGCACCACCCGGACCGCGTCGAAGTCGACGGCCGCGAAGTCGACCGGCAAGGCTTCGACGACCACCAAGTCCACGAGTGCTGCCGCCAAGAAGCCGGCTACCCGCAAGACCACCAAGAAGTGAACACTCGCTGGTTGAGCGAGCTGCGCTTCGGGCCTGAGCGGGTGGTGCGGCAGTCCACACCGGTGCGCCGCGCCGCCCGCTCAGTGCAGCCGGTCGGACCCGCTCACGGGCGGGGGTCGGCCAGGTAGGTCGCACTGCCGAGCTGCGGGGAAGGTCCGGAACCGTTGCCGGACGGGGCATCGTGCCGAAACGTCAGGATCCAGACGCTGCCCTTCGCGCTGCGTACCTCGCCCGGTTCGATCCCGGCGGATTCCGACAGGCGAGCCACCAGGTCCGGGATGACCCCGCCCTGGCTGCTGATGACGGCCGTGCCGGTACCCGCCGCGATTCGCAGCACCCGTTCGACGGTTGCCTCCGGATCCGCGAGATAGCCTTCTTCGGACAGCGAGGGATCGGCCTCCAGTTCGATCCCGAGGTCCTCCGCTACGGGGCGCACCGTTTGCTCGCACCGCAGGCGCGGCGCGGTGTAAACGCGTTCGGGACCGAACAACGGCAACAGTGAATGCAATGCGTCGCGCTGTTCACATCCGGATTCGCTCAGTGGTCGAATCGTGTCGTCCCCGGACCATTCGGACCGATTCCCCGCATTGGCGTGCCGCACCAACAGCACGGTCGTCACATCGATGGGAAGGCGTTCGAATGCGTCGAGCACTCGGCTGTCGTCGGGATAGCTGAGTTGCTCGCGGGCGCGGTCGGTGGGCAGCCAGCGGATCTCGTCGACTTCGTTGTTCGGGTCGAAGCGGCCGTTGTGGACCTTTGCGGAGAAGTAGTCCACGACTTTGTCGGCCCGGCCGCCACCGGCGGCCGGGACCGAATAACGGATTCGGGTGAGAAACCGGGAGACCACTCCGTGAAAGCCGGTTTCCTCGGTGACTTCCCGGACCGCCGCGTGCACGGCGGTTTCGCCCGGGTCGAGTTTGCCCTTCGGCAGCGACCAGTCGTCATAGCGCGGCCGGTGCACGACCGCCACCTCGGGGCGGCTGTTCGGCCCTTCCCGCCAGAGCACGGCACCGGCCGCGCGGATCTCGCCGTCCACGACCGCCGTGGCGGTCCGGGACGGCTCGCCCTCCGCCGGAACCTTCGTGTTCTCGATCACTAATCCACCCCCGGGACCTTGCTTTCCAGCGGCCACGGCCGCTCGCGGTGCGGGACCCCGACCCACCCCACCCGCACAGTCACGGGAAGGACTTCCGAGCCGCTCTCCGGCCGTGTCCGGCGAATCCCGCCGAATGCGCCCACGGTCATGACACCTGCGCTCCGTGTCGGCGGAGCATCTCCACCTGGTGGTCGCTGACCTGCTCACCGCTACGCGGCGAGGCGTCCCAATCGCCCTTGGCGTTGAGCACCCAGCACCGGGTCGCCGGATGGAGCGCCGAATCGAGCACCGCGTCGAGTTGCTCGGTCAGTTTCGGCTCGGTGACCCGCACCTGGGCTTCGATCCGGCGGTCGAGGTTGCGGTGCATCATGTCGGCGCTGCCGATCCAGTGCTCGTCGATGCCCGCGAAGTGGAAGATCCGCGAGTGCTCCAGGTACTGACCGAGGATCGAACGCACTTGGATATTGTCGCTGAGGCCCTCCACCCCGGCCTTGAGCGAGCAGATGCCGCGCACGATGATGCTGATCGGCACACCCGCCAGCGAGGCGCGGTACAGCGCGTCGATGATCTGCTCGTCGACCAGCGAATTCACCTTGATCCGGATCCCGCAGGGCCTGCCCGCGCGGGCGAGCTCGCTTTCGGCCTCGATCCGTTCGACGATGCCGCTGCGGATTCCCTGCGGTGAGACGAGGATCCGGCGGTAAGTGCCGTGGCGGGCATAACCGGTGAGGACGTTGAACAGGTCGGTCAGGTCGGCACCCACCTCGGAAGCGGCCGTCAGCAGCCCGAGATCCTCGTAGGCCCGTGCTGTCTTCGGGTTGTAGTTGCCGGTCCCGAGGTGGCAGTAGCGCCGAATCGTGGAACCCTCCTGCCGGACCACCAGCGCGGTCTTGCAGTGCGTTTTGAGCCCCACCAGGCCGTAGACGACGTGCACCCCGGAACGTTCGAGGGTGCGTGCCCACTGGATGTTGGCCTGCTCGTCGAAGCGTGCCTTGAGCTCCACCAGTGCGACCACCTGTTTGCCGGCCTCGGCGGCGTCGATGAGCGCGTTGACGATCGGCGAGTCACCGGAGGTGCGGTAGAGCGTCTGCTTGATCGCCAGCACGTGCGGATCCGCCGCGGCCTGCTCGATGAAGCGCTGCACGGACGTGGAGAACGCGTCGTAGGGGTGGTGCAGCAGCACGTCGCCCTCGCGCAGCGTCGAGAAGATGCTCTTCGGCGTCTGCCCCTCGGCGAATGCCGGGTGCGTCGCGGGCACCATCGGTGCGGGTCGGAGGTCCGGCCGTTGCAGTTTGGCCAGCTGGAACAAGCACGACAGATCCAGCAGTCCCGGAACTTCGACCACGTCGTGCGGGTCGACGTCGAGTTCCCGCAGCAGGAGTTCGAGCATCGTCTCGCTCATGCTGTCGGTGACTTCCAGCCGCACCGGCGGGCCGAAACGGCGACGCGCCAGTTCGCGCTCCATGGCCTGCAACAGGTCCTCGTCGCGGTCCTCCTCGACCTCCAGGTCCGCATTGCGGGTGACCCGGAAGATGTGGTGTTCGCTGACCTCCATGCCCGGGAACAGCTTGTCGAGGTGCGCGGCGATGAGCTCTTCCAGCGGCAGGAACGTAGCCTGCTCGTTGTCCCGCTCGCTTTCCACCCGGATGAGTCTCGGCACGTTGTCCGGGACCTTCACGCGGGCGAACCGCCTGAGCCCGGCATCCGGATCGGTCACGGTGACCGCCAGGTTCAGCGACAGTCCGGAGATGTAGGGGAACGGGTGGGCGGGGTCGACCGCGAGCGGGGTCAGGACGGGGAAGATGTGGTCTTCGAAGTACGAGGTGAGCTGCTGCCGGTAGGCGTTTTCGAGCTGCGCCCACGGCAGGATGCGGATGCCGGCCGCTTCGAGTTCCGGGAGCAGCTCGTCGAGGAACACCCTGCCGAGCTTCTCGGAGAGGTCCTGGTTGCGGGCCGCGATCCGGGTCAGCTGCTCGTGCGGGGTGAGTCCGTCGGCGCTGCGCACCGAAAGCCCGGTTTCCTCCCGCCGCTTCAGGCCCGCTACCCGGACCATGTAGAACTCGTCGAGGTTGTTGGCGAAGATGGCCAGGAACTTCGCCCGTTCCAGCAACGGCTGGGACTGGTCCTCGGCGACGGCCAGCACGCGCGCGTTGAAGTCCAGCCAGGACAGCTCCCGGTTGAGGTAGCGGTCGTCGGGCAGATCGGTGCTCGCCGCTGCCCGGGTGACCGCCGGCGGCGCCTCGGGGATGCGCGTAGTCGCGGCTTCGTCCGTGGTGGGGGACTCGATCGGGTCCGGGGCGTCGTGACGGTCCTCGGAACTGTGGTCCCGCGCGGTCTGTCCCGAGTTCGTGGCGCTCGGGGAACGAGTGACGTCCGGATCGTCCGTTCGACTCGTCGGCCTGCCGGGTTCCGGAGCGCTGCTGTCCGTACTCACGTGGACCATTGTCTCCCATGGTGGTCGCGGTGCTCGACTACTGCGAGCGGGAACACCCGCGTTCGCCGGGACGTTCGGGCGTCTCGGCGGTGATGCGGGCCGTGATGCGGGCGGAGGTGCGCGGCCCCAGCCCGAGCTCGGCGGCTCGGCGCAGGTCCGAGCCGGTGTCGACATCGCACCGCAAGGATTCCCACCGACCGCGCAACGGCATCGCGCCCGATGCCGAATGCGCCCGGGCCGAATCCGGGCCGAACCTGGGGTCGAGGGGCTGACCGGAGCCGGCGAGCAGCAGTGTGGTGCCGGTGCCGTGCCGGTCCGGGCAGAACGCGCGGCTTCCGCCCGCGGCCCGCAGCGCACTGTCCAGTTCGGCGGCCCGCAGCGCGGGCAGGTCGGCCTGGAGAGCTCCCACCCGCACCGTGCCCGTACGGTCCCGCAACACCTCTGCGCCGTACCGGAGCGCGGCGTTGAGCCCATCGGCGGGAACGTCGGGGAGCACGTCGACGCCCTCGGCGGTGAACGCGGTGGTCAGGGCCGCGTCCGAAGTCACCACGACCACGTCGCGTACCCCGGCCGCTCGCCGGGCCACGAGCACGGTGTCCAGGGCCGCAGCGGTCACGAGCTCGGCGTGTCCTCGCGCGGGCATGTCGCCCGAGGCCGCCCGCAGCCGGGATTTGGCCAGGTGCAACGGCTTGATCGGTACCAGGAGGTGCACGCCTGCGGTCATGGGACCATCTTGCGCCTTCGTTTTCGACCGACTTCGACCACCGGGAAGTGGAGGTGCCCGGGCGAGGTCGGCGTCGCACGCTGCCCGCCCAGGCGCGTTCGTCGCAGTGGTCGGGCCGAAGGGTTCGGATCGGGGCGGGTAACTTTGCAGCCGCCCACCACCGAAAGGGAGTTGCCGTGGTCGAAGAACACAACCTCAGGCGCAAGCGGCGGAAGACGAAGGAGAAGGCCAGGGGCCTGGGCAAGTTCTGGCTCGGCCTGGCCGCGTTCGTCTTCTACCCGGTGTCCGGGCTGCTGGCCCGGACACGGTCGATCGGACTCCGCAACGTGCCCGCGGAGGGGCCCGTGTTGCTGGTGTTCAACCACGTCTCGCATCTGGATCCGATCTACGACGCGGTGGCGGTCCACCGCACGGGGAGGATTCCGCGCTTCCTGGCCAAGAGCACGCTGTGGAACGTGCCCGTGCTCAAGAGCGTGCTTTCGGGAGTGCAGCAGATTCCCGTGTTCAGGGGGACCGCCGACGCGCAGAAGAGCCTGTTGGAGGCGCACAACGCGTTGGAGGAGGACCGGGTCGTTCTGATCTACCCGGACGGCACCATCACCAAGGATCCGGATGGTTGGCCGATGAACCCCAGGGTCGGGGTCGCCCGGTTGGCGCTGGAGCACGACGTGCCGGTCGTCCCGGCCGCCAGGTGGGGCACCCGCTCCATCTACGACCACTACGAGAAGAAGTTCCGCCCCCTGCCGCGAAAGCAGGTGACGTACAACTTCGGGGAACCGGTGGACCTGTCGGCCTACCGGGACAAGGAGGTCAACAACCAGTTGCTCCGGGAGGTCACCGATCTCACCATGAGCCGTGTGCGGGAGCTGCTGGCCGATATCCGTGAGGAGCAGGCGCCGACCGAGTTCTACTCGCCGGTGCGCCGCATGCGCGATCGGGGCGAAGGCGACGATGCCTGAGCGAACCGTGCGGAAGGTGTCGGTGCTCGGCTCGGGTTCTTGGGGAACCGCGTTCGCGAAGGTTGTGGCCGACGCGGGAAGCGATGTGACGTTGTGGGCGCGCCGCGCCGAGGTGGCCGCCGACATCAACGAGCGGCACCGCAACCCGGGATACCTTCCCGGCGTGGCGCTGCCCGAATCGTTGCGGGCCACCGACGACGCTGCCGAGGCGGTGCACGGCTGCGACGCGGTCGTACTCGCGGTGCCCAGCCAGAACCTGCGTGAACACCTCGCGGGTTGGCAGCCGTTGCTGCCGCCGGAGGCGACGCTGGTGAGTCTGGCCAAAGGCGTGGAGATCAGCACGCTCAAGCGGATGAGCCAGGTCGTCCACGAGGTCGCCGATGTGCCGATGGAGCAGGTGGCGGTGGTTTCGGGACCGAACCTGGCCAAGGAGGTCGCCGATGAGCAACCGGCTGCGACCGTAGTCGCCTGCAGCGATCACGAGCGCGCGGTCGCGTTGCAGCAGGCATGCTCGACCGGCTATTTCCGCCCGTACACCAACACCGATCTCGTCGGCATCGAGGTGGCTGGTGCGTGCAAGAACGTCATCGCGCTCGCTTGCGGGATGGCCGCCGGTCTCGGATACGGGCACAACACGATGTCCTCGCTGATCACGCGGGGGCTCGCCGAGACGACCCGGCTGGGAGTGGCGTTGGGGGCGGAACCGATGACGTTCGCGGGCCTGGCCGGTCTCGGAGATCTCGTCGCCACCTGCGCGTCACCGCTGTCGCGGAATCGGACCTTCGGTGAACGGCTGGGGCGTGGTGAGACGCTCGGGCGGGCTCAGGACGCCGCTCACGGGCAGGTCGCCGAAGGGGTCAAGTCGTGTTCCTCGATTCGGGAACTGGCCGCGCGGTGCGGAGTCGAGGTGCCGATCACCGATGTCGTGCACGGGGTGTGCCACGAGGGACTCGCGCCCGGGCCCGCGGCTGCCGCGCTCCTGGGGCGTGAGCGCAAGCCGGAGTGATCGCGAGCCGCAGTGAGTGGGGGAAGGAGTTCGCCGTGGTGCCGGTCGAATCGGACGACGCCGGGAACGTCGGGATGTTCGGGGACGGCACGCGGTGCGTGCACGGTGGACTTCCCGAGGCCGAAGCGGGCGCACCGCTGTCACCGGGGCCGGTCTTCGCCGCGCCGTACCACCTGGGTGGTGACGGTGATTTCTACGGCCGAGCGGGAAATCCCACCTGGCGTGCCGCGGAGGCCGCGATAGGCGATCTGGACGGCGGACACTGTGTCCTGCTGCCCTCGGGGATGGCCGCGATCAGCACGCTGCTGCGGACGGTGCTGGGCGTCGGGGATGCGGTGGTGTTGCCCTCCGACGGTTACTACGCGACCCGTCTTTTCGTGCAGGACGAACTCGCCGAGCTGAACCTGCGGGTGCGCCAGATCGCCACCGCCGGGCCTTGGGACGAGCGGGTTTTCGACGGTGCACGCCTGGTCCTGCTGGAAACACCGTCGAATCCGGGCGGGGACGTGTGCGACATCGCCCACCTGGCCCGCCGTGCCCATGCGGCGGGCGCACTGCTGGCGGTGGACAACACGACCGCCACACCACTGGGACAACGGCCGTTGGAACTGGGTGCCGACGTCGTCGTCGCCAGCGACACCAAGGCGTTGAGCGGCCACAGCGACCTGGTGCTCGGCCACGTTTCGACGCGGGACGAGCGGCTGGCCGAACGGCTGGTGCGTGCACGGACCCTCTCCGGTGCGGTCCCGGGGCCGTTCGAGTCCTGGCTGGCGCACCGCAGCATGGGCACGCTGGACCTCCGGTTGGCGCGGCAGGCCGAGAACGCGGCGGCTCTGGTGGAGGCGTTGCGGGGGCACCCGGCCGTGTCGGGACTGCGCTGGCCGGGGATGGCGGACGATCCCGCGCACGAGCTCGCCCGTGCCCAGATGCGCCGTTGGGGCGGGGTTTTGCGATTCGAGCTCGCGGATGCGGGCGCGGTGACGGAGTTCGTGCGACGCTCCCGTCTGGTTGTCGAGGCGACGAGCTTCGGCGGGTTGCACAGCACGGCGGACCGCCGCGCGCAGTGGGGCGACCCGGTTCCCGAGGGATTCGTCCGGTTCTCCGCCGGTTGCGAGGATCCCGGCGACCTGGTCGCCGATGTCGTGCGGGCGCTCCAGTAACCGCACTCGCCCGGGGCCTTCGGATGTGTGATGTGCGCCGCGCCGGAAGGGGGCGGGCTTGACTCGCTCGTCCCGCACTGGTTTCGTCGTCGGTGTGTTGATGCGTGCGATGGCTGTCCGGCGGGGTCATATCGACCTGCGTCGCGTTGCCAGCGCGCTCTGTCCTTCTCGGTGATCTGTCCCGTCCATGCGGGGTGATCGGTGCGACCGTGCGGTCGTGCACCGGCTCGCCCGCGCGAAGCCAGGATCCCGAAGGACTCACCCTTGTTCGCCGTACCGCCGGAAACAATCGCCGTTCCCGCCGACCGCGCGATCGCGCACCCGGTCCGCATCGCTCGCGAGTTCGCCGCCGACCGCCACTCTTGGGCGCACCTGCTGCGCTACGATCCCGAACAGCGCTGGTTCGGCCTGCTCGAACGGACCGCCGAGCACGAGGCGTGGTTGCTGAGCTGGCTGCCCGGCCAGCAAACCGAACTGCACGACCACGGCGGTGCGACCGGGGCGTTCACCGTCGTGTCCGGACACCTCGGCGAGCGGGTGATCCGCTCCGAGGGCGCGCGCTCGGCGGAGACGCTGAACTCGCTCGACGCGGGCAAGTCGCGGGTGTTCGGGCCGAATTACGTGCATCAGGTGCGCAACGACGGCCCGGATCCGGCGATCAGCATCCACGTGTACCGGCCCGCGCGTTCGGACATGCGGCTCTACGACCTCGACCCGATCGAGGGCCTCTCGCGGAGGTGAACCGTTCCCGCGGTCCGGATGACAGGGGGTCGATGCCCGTCATCCGGCGGTCACCCGCCCACCCGGTCGCGCACGTGCCGAGGAATCTCGGCATCGGCGGCCAGCTGCACGCAGGGTTCGGGCTCTCCCCAGTTCCACCGCAACGGCAGCACGCCCGCCCACGTGTCGGAGTCCGCGACATCGGCGTCCTCGTCCCCGGGGCCACCGATGCGGGTTTTCACGGCGGCCTCGTCGAGGGCCACCGCGATGACCGCGGTCTTGGCGAGTTCACGCTTGCTCGGCTTCCGGGTGTGGTCCCACGAGCCGGGAGCGAGGTGTTCGGTCAGTGCCCGCAGCGCCTGCCACTTCTCGTCGGGTTCGGTGACCGCGCGGGCAGGACCGTGCAGCATGGCGGAGCGGTAGTTCATCGAGTGATTCGCCGCGGCGCGGGAGTACACGATTCCGTCCAGGAGCGTGACGGTGACGCAGACTTCCACGCGCTCGGCGGCCTCCCGCAGTCCGCGCGCCCCACTGGACGCGTGGATGTAGAGCTGATCGCCGATGCGTCCGTACCCGGTCGGCATCACCCGCGGTGCACCGTCGACCTGCAGTCCGAGGTGGCAGATCAATGCTTCGTCCAGGATCGAGCGCAGTTCGGCCGGGTCGTCGGCGGCGCGATCGTTGTGGCGGCGAGGTGAGCTGCGGGGCGTGGGGGACAGCGGTGCGGTGGTCATGTTCAACAGGATCAACCGAACAGTGGCATTATCGAAGTGCCAATCAAGGAGATTCTCGAAATGCCACATCCGGTACCCGCGGCGAGTTCGCCCCTGCTGGAGATGCCGATAGAGCTGCGGCGCGACGACCCGCGGCCGCTCGCCGTGCAGTTGGCGGCCGCGTTGCGGAACGCCGCGACCCGAGGCCAGCTGCGAGGTGGTGATCGGCTGCCGTCCACGCGTGCTCTCGCGCGGCACCTCGAGGTCAGCCGCACCGTCACTGCCGCGGCCTACGAGCAGCTGCACGCGGAGGGGTGGACCGCGGGCAAGCACGGCTCCGGCACGTTCGTGACCACCACACCGGCTGCCCCCGTCGCCTCCACCGCCCCCCCTGCTCCGCACCGGGACAGCCCCGAGGACGGTCCGGCGGTCAGCCTGACCCCCGGATCACCGTGGGCGGACGGTATCGAGCGGGCCGCGTGGCGCAGGGCCTGGCGCGCGGCGGCGGACACCGAACCTTCGTCGCGACCGGTGCGGGCGGGCTTGGCCGAGTACCGCTCGGCGGTCGTCGATCACCTGCTGCGGCACCGGGGGCTCGTCGTGGGTGAGCCGAAGGTGGACACGGTGCTGGCCACCGGCGGAACCACGGCTGCGGTGGGTGAACTGGCGGCCACCGCGCTGGGGCCCGGAGCTACCGTGGCGGTCGAGGAACCCGGCTATCAACGGGCGGTGGGGGCATTCCGGGCGGCAGGCGTTCGCGTGGTGCCCGTCCCGGTCGACCACTCGGGAATCCTGCTCGATGCCATTCCCACCGGGGTGCGCGCCGTCTACTGCTCGCCGGCGCACCAGTACCCGGTCGGGGGCAGGATGCCCGCCGACCGCCGGATCGCGCTGGTGGAGCGCGCTCGCGCCGAAGGCTGGCTGATCTTCGAGGACGACTACGACGGCGAACTCCGCTACGACGTGGCGCCCCTGCCGGTGCTCGCGACGATGGCTCCCGACGTGGTGGTGCATCTCGGCACCACCAGCAAGATCCTCACACCCACGCTGGGAGTGGGCTGGATGCTGGGCCCCGAGGACGTGGTCTCCCGCGTGGTCGAGCACCGGGAGTGGACCGGCACGAGCCCTTCGCAGGCCGGCCAACGGGTTCTCGTCGAGTTTGCCCGCCACGGCGACCTCGGGCGGCACCTGCGCCGGTTGCGCCGCGAACTGTCGCAACGTCGCGCGCTCCTCGTCGATCGGCTCGCCTCCGCCGGAGTGGACGTGTTCGGCGATCAGGCCGGGGCGCATGTGGTTCTCCCGCTGCCGGACGCCGCGGCGGAGGATCGCATCGTCGAGGCCGGGCGTCGGAACGGCATCGCGCTGGACGGTCTGCGGCGCCACCACGACGGCCCGCAGCAGTGGTTCGGGCTGGCGTTGGGCTACGCGGCTTGCTCGCGGGCGGACCTGGAGCGGGTCCTGCCGCTGTTGGCCGCCTCGTGTGGCGAGGAGGTCGGCCGGGCTTCCGGACTCGCCCGGTAGGGTCCGGCGCATGACACAGCGCAAGACTCGGGTCGCGGTCGTCTTCGGCGGACGAAGCACCGAACACGGCATTTCGTGTGTTTCGGCGGGAAGCGTGCTCGCCCACCTGGATCGGGAACGCTTCGAAGTGCTGCCGGTCGGGATCACCCGGGACGGGGGCTGGGTGCTGGGTTCCGGCGACCCCGGCGAACTGGAGATCCGGGATCGCACCGAGCCCGAGGTCACCGGCGGAACGGCGGTGGCGTTGCCCGGCGACCCGACCCGACGCGATCTGGTGCTGTTGGAACCCGGTCGCGGTGGCGAGGTGCTTTCAGGCGTCGACGTGGTGTTCCCGGCACTGCACGGGGCGTTCGGCGAGGACGGCACCATCCAGGGTCTGCTGGAGATGGCCGACGTGCCCTACGCAGGGCCCGGAGTTCTCTCCAGCGCCGTGTCCATGGACAAGGAGTACACCAAGAAGCTGCTGGCTGCCGAAGGGATCGAGGTGGGGACCTACGAGATCCTGCGGCGTGATCAGGACACGTTGGACGATCGGCAGCGGGAGCGACTGGGGCTGCCGGTGTTCGTGAAGCCCGCCCGCGCGGGTTCGTCGTTGGGCATCACCCGCGTGACCGACTACGCCGACCTCGATGCGGCCATCGCCGAGGCTCGCCGTACCGACCCCAAGGTCATCATCGAATCGGCGGTCTCGGGGCGGGAGATCGAATGCGGCGTGCTGGAGTTCCCGGACGGACGCGTGGAAGCGTCGCTGCCCGCCGAACTCCGGGTGACCGGTAGTGCCGACTGGTACGACTACGAATCGAAGTACCTCGACGACGTCACCGAGTTCGACATCCCCGCGAAGGTCGGGGACGAGGCGATCGAGCAGCTGCGCGAGACGGCGGTGAGCGCCTTCCGCGCGCTGGAGTGCCAGGGGCTCGCGCGGGTCGACTTCTTCCTCACGGACGACGGCGAGCTGATCGTCAACGAGGTCAACACGATGCCCGGTTTCACGTCGATCTCGCTGTTCCCGCGCATGTGGGCGCAGACCGGCGTGGAGTACTCCGCCCTGCTGACCACGCTGATCGACACCGCTCTCGCACGGGGAACCGGCCTGCGCTGACCTCGGCTCCGTCTGGGCCGGGGACGCTACGGGAAGCCGCCCGGGGCAGGAAGCCCGCTCGGAAAGGCCACTCGGGACGGGCGGACGGTTCAGCCGAAGACCGGCTGCTCGGGCAGCTTTTCCCCCAGCAGCTTCGACATGTCCTGCACCGGTCCGGTGCCGGAACCGTCCGGAACGGTCAGTGCCACTCGGACAGGCCGGTCCACCGCCAACCACGAGGACTTGCCGCCCTCCACGACCTCGAACCAGCTCACCCCGGAGATCTCCGCGAGTTCGGAGGCGGGCGTCAGCTCGGCGGGGGCGTCGATGCCGCAACGCAGGGTGATCGTGTCGTGTTGCGCATCGCCCCAAGCGACGGCTCCCTGCGGGGCGGGTTCGGCGATCTCGCGCCGGGGAACCGGGTCGCCGTTGACGACGAGTTCGCGGGGGAGCGCGGCCAACACGGTGGCGCACTCCGGCGAACCGGCTTCCGGAGCGGGTACCGGCGGGAGCGCGAGCGGTCCGGTGCGTCGGGCTTCCAGTCGGGCCTGCTCCGCTTCACGTTCCTTGCCCGCGACGTACTTGGAGTGCAGCCCGATCCCGGCGACGCCGACGGCGAGCAACGTCGCGAGGGTGATCGCCACGATCAGCACCGGCCGGGGGACCCCGGGTGTCGATTGCTGGTCCATCACGCCGTCCACTACAGCATGCGGGCGCGAGCGCGAGTGCGGCGGCCATCGGTTGTGTGACCTCGCGTGTGGTCCGGCATGCGAACTTCGTTCACACCTCGGTTAGGGTCTTCGCGCCTGGCGGCTCATTCCGAGCAGTCACAGGTGCACCACAGGACAGGTCAGAGTGCGGGTGATTCCTTCGACGTTCTGGATGTTGGCGACGACCATCTTCCCGAGCAGGTCGACGTTCTCCGCTTCGGCCCGAACGATGACGTCATACGGTCCGGTGACGTCTTCGGCGCTGATGACACCCGGAGATCCGGAGATTTCCGTGGCGACCGCAGCCGCTTTGCCGACCTCTGTCTGGATGAGGATGTATGCCTGAACCACGGCGTGCCCCTTCGTCTGTGCCTGGGTGCGAGGTAGGAAACTGGCAAAAAGCTACCCCATCGGGCCGAGCGAGCGCTGAAGAAAGGCAGGTCTGAAGTGGGTCCGGATGCATCGCAGGACGCGCAGACCGTATCCCAGCTGGGTGAGTTCGGTCTCATTCACCGCGTGACGTCCGGGCGGGAGCAGTCCGCCGGAACGCTCATCGGCCCCGGCGACGACGCCGCCGTTTTGGCGGTTTCGGACGGTCGGGTGGTGGCGACCACCGATGTTCTCGTGGAGAACGTGCACTTTCGGTTCGACTGGTCGACGCCCAAGCAAGTGGGACGCAAAGCCATCGCGGTGAACCTGTCCGACATCGCGGCGATGGGTGCGGTACCGACCGGCGTGCTTGTCGGACTGGGGTGTGCGCCGGATCTGGCGACCAGCGTGGTCGACGAACTCTCGGACGGCATGTGGGAAGAGGCCCGCGGCGTCGGCATCGGTGTGGTCGGCGGCGACATGGTGACCGCGTCGACGATGACCATCTCGGTGACCGCGCTGGGCGATCTGCAGGGCCGGGAACCGGTCCGACGCTCGGGCGCGCGTCCGGGCGATGTCCTCGCGGTGGCGGGCCGACTCGGATGGGCGGCCGCCGGATTGGCGGTATTGGGCCGGGGTTTCCGCTCCCCGGTAGCCGTCGTCGGCGCCCAACGAGTACCGGAACCGCCGTACGCGGCGGGACCGCGAGCCGCCTCGGCGGGGGCGACGTCCATGGTCGACACCTCCGACGGACTGCTGGCCGACCTCGGGCACATCGCGAAGGCGTCGAAGGTGGCCGTCGACATCCGCACCGAGATGCTGGACGTGCCGCAGCGGCTCACGGAGGTCGCTTCGGCGCTGGGCGCGGACGCGCGGCACTGGGTGCTCACCGGCGGCGAGGACCAGGCGCTCGCGGCGACGTTCCCCGCCGAACGGGAGCTGCCGGAGGGCTGGCGCGCGATCGGCTCGGTCGCCGAGGGCACCGGGGTGACGGTCGACGGTGGCGAGTACCAGGGGCCGTCCGGCTGGGAACACTGGCGCTGACGTCCCGCCCGGACGAAACGACGGGGCCGGTGGCCGGGCGAGGTGCCCCGGTCACCGGCCCCGATGGTCCGCGGATCAGACGGAGGCGGTCTTCGCCTGTTCGTCCACGGTCAGCGGTTTGCCCGCGGTCTCCTTCATCAGCAGGATCGGAACCAGCGCGATGATCGCGGCGCCCATCAGGTAGAACGCCGGGAAGAACGAGTTTCCGGTCGCTGTGACGACGGATTCGTTGATGAGCGGAGCGGTGCCACCGAACGCGGCGGTGGACACGTTGTACCCGATGGAGAAGGCCGCGTAGCGGACCTTGGTCGGGAACATCGCGGGAAGGGTGCCCGCGAGCGGGCCGATGAGCTGCACGTGCCCGACACCCAGCAGGACCAATCCGGCCAGCGTGGTCAGCATCGTCCCCTGTGAGATCAGCAGGAAGGCCGGGTACGGCAACACGATGAAGCAGATGGCCGCCGACAAGAACAGCGGTTTCCGACCGACTCGGTCGGACAGGGCGCCAACCGGGGTGACCGCGATCATCATCACCGCGACCACGAGAAGCAGTGGTACCAGCACCTGGTACTCCTGCCCCGACGGGATCGACAGCGTCTCGGAGAGGTAGCTCTCCATGTAGGTCAGGATCGTGTAGTTGGCGACGTTGATGAGCACCACGATGCCCATCAGGATCAGCAACTGCTGCCAGTGCTGGACGATCAGCGACTTCACCGGGGACTTCGCGATGTTGTCGGTCGCCTTGAGGTTGTTGAACGCCGGCGTGTCTTCGAGCTTGCGCCGCAGGTAGAGACCGATCAGGCCGAGCGGCCCCGCCAGCAGGAACGGGACGCGCCAGCCCCACGCCTCCATCGACTCGGTCGACAGGTTCAGGATGAGGATGGTCGGCACCAGCGCGCCGAGGCCGAAACCGGCCAGCGTGCCGAACTCCAACCAGCTCCCGTAGAAGCCGCGCTTGCGGTCGGGGGCGAACTCGGCGATGTAGGTCGCCGCGCCGCCGTATTCGCCACCCGTCGAGAATCCCTGCAACACCCGGCACAACAGCAGGAGGATGGGGGCGAGGATGCCGATCGTGCTGTGCGTCGGGAGGAGTCCGATCATGAAGGTCGACCCGGACATCAGCAAGATCGTGACGGCCAGCACCTTCTGCCTGCCGATCCGGTCTCCCAGCGGCCCGAAGAAGAAGCTGCCGAACGGCCGGAACACGAACGAGATCGCGAAGACGGCGAAGGCGGACACGGTCGCCAGTGGTCCGGGGAAGAACTGGTGGCCCACGTAAGCCGCCACGTAGGCATAGACGCCGAAGTCGTACCATTCGGTGCAGTTACCGATTGCCGCTGCGCCGACCGCGCGCCGCAGAAGGGACTTCTGGGGCGGCGTTGCTTCGGCTTGGTCCTGGAAACTCATGGTTCTGCGAGCCACCTCCGGTTTGGTGCCCTCCACGGCGTACGGGATTCAGCGGGTAAAACCTGGCAAAAGAACAAAACGTGGCTACCGTACGCCGGGATGCATCCGTTCTGATGGAGTTCGGGATGCGTCACCTTACGGGGCCGAATCGCGGTTCGTCATCAGTTCGGTGGGATCGAGGCGAGTCACCCGCCTGGGGGACAGGTCGAGCGGCAGCCCGTCCCCCGTGCACCCGCCCCGTGCCCCGGGGGCGAAGGAGGGATCTGATCGTGGGAACGGGCCTGCTGGCTCCCCCGCGGCGTCGAGCGGCAACGGTCGTGCGGCTTTGTCCGGTCCCGGATCACCGAGGCATAGGCGTCAGAATTGCTCGGGACGAGAAAGTCCGGGCCTCGCCGCCCGCTTCGCCGGATGCCCTGTTCGCAGTTTGGACAGATTGCTGCGAGCGGTGCGAAATGGATCACGGAGAACGCCAGGGCGGTAGTGGCAGAAATCTCGAACCGAAATGTTGCGATGCGGTAACCGTGTTGACGTTCTCGTGTCGATTGGGTGCGCGGATGGCATCAGGCGTAGAAAGAAAAGTGGTCGAACGGTGCTGCGTGAGCAGCTAGAATCCGTCGAACCGCTCGCCACAACCCCGGACCGCGCGCCCGGAGAAGGCCTCTAGGGTGGGCTCATGACGGCACGGCCCTTGAGTGAAACAGTCGAAGCCGGATGGGCTCGGGCGCTGGACCCGGTCGCCGACCGGGTCTCCACAATGGGGGACTTCCTGCGCACGGAGGTCGCCGCGGGCAGGCAATACCTGCCCGCGGGCGAGAACGTGCTGCGCGCCTTCCAACAGCCCTTCGACGACGTCCGGGTGCTCATCGTCGGCCAGGACCCCTACCCGACGCCGGGACACGCGGTCGGTCTCAGCTTCTCCGTCGCGCCCGGCGTCCGGCCGCCCCGCAGCTTGGTCAACATCTATCGCGAGTACTCCGAGGACCTCGGTCACCCGCAGCCCTCCAGCGGCGACCTCACACCCTGGACCGAGCAGGGGGTGCTGCTGCTCAACCGTGCGCTGACCGTCGAGCCGGGCAAGTCCGCGGCACATCGAGGCAAGGGGTGGGAAGAAGTGACCGACCAAGCCATCCGGTCCCTCGCGACCAGGGACGCGCCGATGGTGGCGATCCTCTGGGGCAACGACGCACGCAAGCTGCGCCCGCTGATGCCCGAGGTCGAGTGCATCGAGTCACCA
The DNA here is from genome assembly GCF_054779195.1 of Parasphingorhabdus pacifica. Lineage (NCBI taxonomy): Bacteria > Pseudomonadati > Pseudomonadota > Alphaproteobacteria > Sphingomonadales > Sphingorhabdaceae > Parasphingorhabdus > Parasphingorhabdus pacifica. The sequence goes on along the minus strand of NZ_BAAGYS010000002.1, from coordinate 350,289 downwards.
CACCCCAGCCCGATGTCCGCCGACCGCGGGTTCTTCGGCAGCCGTCCGTTCAGCCGGACCAACGAGATCCTGCAGCGGCAGGGCGCCGACCCCGTCGACTGGAAGCTGCCCTGAGCCCGCGCATCGACACCCCGCCGCCCGCCAGCTGTTCTGACTAGCTCGCGCCGAACATCCGTACGCTCCCGCGCGTGCCTGCCGAGGCCCGGAGCAACTGGATTTCGACCGCCACCGGTCGTACATTTGTCCTCACACCACCGGAAACATGTGCTCGCCGAAGAAGGCAGGCGCGTCATGTGGGCAGACCGGAAGAGCGGTGCGTTCCACCGCCGCTTGCGCACTGTGTGGCCGGGGTCGAACCCCCTCCGTCGGGGCACCGACTGGTTCGAGGCGTGCGCGGTGTTCGGGGCGCTGATGGCCATGCTGGTAGCGGTGGTGCTTTCGGTCGCCACCTCGCAGATGGTTCTGCGGAATCAACTGGAGCAGGTGCGCGCCGAGCAGGCGAACCGGCACCAGGTCGTGGCCGAGGTGCTGACCGAGACCGAGGAGCAGGGGTCGCTCGCGCGGTTGGTGGCAGTGCGGTGGGGAGCACCCGAGGATGAGCGGTTCGCCACCGTGCGGGTGGCGGCCAGCGCGGAAGTCGGCGAGACGATTCCGATCTGGCTGGGGCCGGACGAGCAGCCGATGCCACCGCCGAAGACGCGTGCGGAAGCGAGCCAGGCCTCGGGAACCGCCGGCGCGGGCGTGCTCATCGGTTCCGCCGTCGTCACCGGTCTCGCGCTGAGCGGACTGAGCTGGTGGGTCAACCGCAGACGGCTGGCCGCGTGGGAAGCCGAGTGGGAGTGGATCGAGCCCCGGTGGCGAAATCACACCTTGTAACGGCGCGAGCCTGTCCTCGGGCCGGGAGTGTGGTGGTCGAGTGGCGGAACCTCAGGGGCCTTCTCGCTCCGGGAGTTCCGACTGGGGTATGGCCCGTACATGGCGTCGGAGCCCGTCCTCGCGAGAAGGCCCCTGAGAACCCGCTGGTGGTTTCGCTTCGTTCGGGGTGGAAGAGCATTGTTTAAGCGGCTGGTGCCGCTTGACATCCAGGCAGATTCCGGCGCAGGCCACAGGCCACCGAAAGAGCTTCAGTTGTTCGGTGCGGCGGCTAGCGGCCGTGAACAGCAAAAACCCCGGGGCGGCGGACCGGCCCGGGGTTTTTGACGCGCGAGATCGTGGCGCACTCAGCCACGCACGACCTTGCCCGCCTTCAAGCACGAGGTGCACACGTTCATCCGCTTCCGCTGGGAAAGGCCGATCTTCGCGTGCACGGTCTGGATGTTCGGGTTCCACCGACGCTTGGTCTTCCGGTGGGAGTGGGAGACCGAGTTGCCGAAGCCCGGCCCCTTACTGCAGACGTCGCAGACGGCAGCCACGTCAGACACCCCTAACTTCGTGTTCGATGTTCTCCGCGCGGTTGGCGCCGGAGAGCCTCACTTCGATTGCAGCGATGAGCGCCACGCAAGCGTTTCCCACTCGCGTGGAGTTCTTGCCACCCAGGGGTGGACCGCGCTTGCTGTTCACCGTCCGATCGACGGCACCATCCCGAAAGGCATGGTTGTCCAGGGTCATCGCACCCGGACCGGATCAGTGTAACCCACCGCGTGCTGGTCCCCGACGCCCACCTCCGCGCGGCGGCGAGAGTCCTCGCCGCGCAGGGCGCTAGGCTCGCAGGGTACCGGCGCACGGGTGTGAGACCGAGCTCCCGGGCGAACCCGGGCGGTCAGGTCCGTGAAGTGGAGGTCCGACGTGCTGCAGGCGCTGGACGAGGCGACTGCCCGCAGGTGGGCGGACGCGTGCGTGGCGGCGCTGGTCGAAGACCGTGCGGCCATCGACCGGATCAACGTCTACCCGGTGGCCGACGGCGACACCGGAACCAACCTGGTGCACACCATGCGCGCCGCCGTGGAAGCCGCCCGATCGCCGCGAGCGGGCACGCTCGGCGACCTCCTCGGCGCACTCGCCCGAGGCGCTCTGGCGGGTGCGCGGGGCAACTCGGGAATGCTGCTCTCGCAAGTCCTGCGCGGGATAGCCGAACAGGCGCGGAACGTGGACGAGATGGGCGGTGAGGAGTTCCGGACAGCGTTGCTGCGCGCTGACGAGCTCGCCACCCGCGCGGTTGCCGACCCGGTGCGCGGCACCCTGCTCTCGGTGTTGCACGCGGCCGCCTCGGCAGCCGACGCGAGCCGATCGTCTCGGCTGGATCTGGTCGTGCACAAGGCGACGTTGGCGGCCGTCGACGCGCTGGCCGAGACCACCCGGCAATTGCCCCCGCTCGCCGAGGCGGGCGTGGTCGACGCGGGTGGGCGCGGGTTGGTCCTCGTGCTCGACGCGCTGCACGCGGTGGTGCGGGACGGTGAGCGCCTCGCACCGGCTGCCCCGGCCGCGGCGCTCCCGGCTACCGCTGGAGGGCACCAACCGACCGGTGAACGCGTCGCCGGTCCGCACCAGCCGGTTCCGTACCAGTACGAGGTCATGTACCTGCTGGACGGAACGTCCGCGGGGCACGTCGCCTCGCTGCGGGCGAAGCTCGGGGAGCTCGGCGACTGCGTGTCCGTCGTCGCCGACGGCACGGGTTCCTGGGCCGTTCACGTGCACTGCGATGACATCGGTGGTGCGATCGAAGCGGGTGTCGAAGCGGGGCGGGCCCATCGGATCCGCGTGGTGCGGTTCGCCGACCAGCAGCACCCGGAGGCGTGGCGCCCGCCGACAGCACGGCACGCGGTGCTCGCCTGCGTTCGCAGCGGCCCCGTGGCGGAACTCTTCCGGGATGAGGGCGCCGCGGTGTTCCTCGCCGACGGAGACGACCCGCCGGAGGTCGGCGAGGTGATGGCCTCGATCGAGGAGACGGCGGCCGCCCATGTGGTCCTGCTGCCCAACGATCCGTCACTGGCCGCGCTCGCCGAAGACGCCGCTGCCCGGTCGGCGGAGGCCGAGTGGGATGCCGTCGTGATCCCGACCGCCTCACCCGTTCAGGGCCTGGCGGCGCTGGCCGTGCACGACCCGAGCCGGCGGCGGGCCGACGACGCCGTGGCGATGGCGGAGGCGTCGGCCGCGACCCGTCGGGGGGAGTTGCGCGTGGCCGATGCCGAGGCGCTCACGTGGGTGGGTCGGTGCCAGCCGGGCGACGTGCTCGGTCTCATCGACGGCGAAGTGGTGCTCATCACCGACGACCCGATGGCCGCGGCTTGTGAACTGGCCGACCGGATGCTCACCGCGGGCGGTGAGCTGGTGACCGCGTTGCTCGCGGGTGATTCACCGGACTCGGTGGGCGAAGCGCTTTCCGAACACCTGCGTCGCACCCACCCGGAAGTCGAGTTCACCCGCTATCCGGGAGGCGAGCTGCCCGCGGTGCTGTTGCTGGGGGTGGAGTGAGTGCGCGGACGTGGAGTGGCGTTGTCGGTGGTGTCGGATAATTTGCGCCGAGCGGATCGGGAACCGGAGCTGGTGAGGCAGTGACCACGTTGGATACGAAGCTCGACCGGGTGCTCGGGGCCAAGACGGCCAAGGCGCTCGATTCCGCACTGGGGCTGGCCACGGCGGGTGATCTGTTGCGCCATTATCCGCGCCGGTACGCCGAGCGGGGCGAGCTCACCGCGATCGCCGGTCTGGAGATCGGGGAGCACGCAACCGTGCTCGCGCAGGTGCAGCGGGTAGCCAAGCGGAGCATGAAATCCCGCAGGGGCACCATCGTGGAGGCCAGCATCACCGACGGGAACCGCTCGTTGACCTGCACCTTTTTCAACCAGGCTTGGCGTGAGCGGGAGTTGGTGCCCGGCAGGCAGGGAATGTTCGCCGGGAAAGTGACCGCGTACCGGGGGCAATTGCAGCTGGCTCACCCGGAGTACCAGCTGTTCACCGGCGACGAGGACGACTCCTCCTCGGCTGTGGAGGAGTTCGCGGGCGGTCTGATTCCGGTCTACCCGGCCGCGCAGGGATTGCCTTCGTGGTCCGTGGCGCGATGCGTCCGCCAGGTACTCGACACGTGGGACGGCGGCGATGATCCGCTGCCTGAGGACCTGCGTGTCGATCTCGGGCTGACGGGCCTGGAATCGGCTCTGCGCAAGATCCACCTGCCTCGTGATCTCGGCGATGTGTCCACCGCGCAGGAGCGGCTGAAGTGGGACGAGGCGCTGGCGGTGCAGCTGGCGCTGGCCCGGTCGCGGGGTGCCGCCCGGTCGCATCCCGCCCCCGCGTGCCCGCCCGCCGACGACGCCATCGCCGCCGCGTTCGACCAGCGCCTGCCCTTCGAACTGACGGCCGGGCAGCTGGAGATCGGAGAACAGATCGCGGCCGATCTGTCCGAGGAACATCCGATGAACCGGCTCGTGCAGGGCGAGGTGGGCTCGGGCAAGACCCTGGTGGCGTTGCGGGCGATGCTGCAGGTGGTCGACTCGGGCAGGCAGGCGGCGATGCTCGCGCCGACCGAGGTGCTCGCCGCGCAGCACGCCCGTTCGCTCGCCGAACTGCTGGACGACCTCGGAAGGGCGGGCGAGCTGGGGGCCGCCGACCAGGCCACCCGCATCACCTTGCTCACCGGTTCGATGCCCGTCGCGCAGCGCAGGAAGGCGTTGTTGGAGGCGGCTTCCGGTGCGGCCGGGATCGTGGTCGGCACGCACGCACTGATCCAGGACCGGGTTTCGTTCGCCGATCTCGGGCTGGTCGTGGTCGACGAGCAGCATCGGTTCGGGGTGGAGCAACGGGACGCGTTGCGGGCGCGCGCGGGCGACGACGTGTCGCCGCACGTGCTGGTGATGACCGCGACGCCGATCCCGCGCACGGTCGCGATGACCGTCTACGGCGATCTGGTGACGTCGGCGCTGCGCGAGCTGCCGCAGGGGCGTTCGCCGATCAGCACGAGTGTGGTGCCGGTGGCGGAGAAACCGGCGTGGTTGGACCGCGCGTGGGAGCGCGTGCGGGAGGAGGTCTCCGCCGGCCATCAGGTCTACGTCGTGTGTCCCCGGATCGGGGACGACGAGGCGGGAGCCGCGAACGGTGGCCGGAAGTCGTCCGGCGAGGTGGCGGACGGCACCGAGGAACCGCCGCCGGACGAGGGCAGTGAGCAGCGCAGACCGCCGCTGGCGGTGCTCGACGTGGTCGCGAGTTTGCGTGCGGGTCCGCTGTCGGGGCTGCGGCTGGGCGTGCTGCACGGCAGGCTGCCCGCGGACGACAAGGATGCCGTGATGCGCGAGTTCGCCGAGGGCGAGCTCGACGTGCTGGTGGCCACCACCGTCGTGGAGGTGGGGGTCAACGTGCCGAACGCGACCGTGATGGCGATCATGGACGCGGATCGGTTCGGCGTCAGCCAGTTGCACCAGCTGCGCGGACGCGTGGGCCGCGGCAGCGCGCCCGGATTGTGCCTGCTCGTCAGCGAGGCGATGGGCGGCACGTCGACTCGGGAGCGGCTCGACGCGGTGGCTTCGACGACGGATGGTTTCGAGCTCGCCCGCCTCGACCTCGAACTGCGCCGGGAGGGCGACATCCTCGGCGCGAACCAGTCCGGGCGGAAGTCCGGCCTGAAGATGCTCTCGCTGCTGCGCGACGAGGATGTCATCTCGCTGGCCCGCGAGCGGGCGGAGGCGTTCGTCGCCGAGGACCCGAACCTGCGCGGCTATCCGGGACTGGCGCGGATGGTGGCCGAGGTCGTCGACGCCGAGAGCGCGGAGTTCCTGGAGAAGAGCTAGCTTTCTCGCCGTCCGGTGGTCCACACTGCGGGATCCGCGGATGGGGTCGAGCCTGTTGCACGGGAATGCGGAGCGCGTTGTAACTGAATCGAGAAGGATAAATTTCGCATAACCGGAAAATTTGCGAAGTTTCTTCGTGGTGTGATCTTGCGCTGCCTCTGGTTTGTCCAGGTCATGAATCTGAATGAGTTGGGTCACACTAGGGAGACTCTCGGTTCGTGGAATTTTCAAGGTAGTGTTCCCCGCATCGTCCGCCACCTGCCTGGAGGTAGTCGGCATGTTCCGCAAGGTCCTCGTCGCCAACCGTGGCGAGATCGCGATTCGCGCCTTCCGAGCCGGATACGAGCTCGGTGCGGGCACCGTCGCGGTGTTCCCGTACGAAGACCGAAACTCGCTGCATCGGCTGAAGGCCGATGAGTCCTACGAGATCGGCGAGGCCGGACACCCCGTCCGCGCGTACCTGTCCGTGGAGGAGGTCGTCCGCGCCGCCCAGCAGGCGGGTGCGGACGCGATCTACCCGGGCTACGGATTCCTTTCCGAGAACCCGGACCTGGCCGAGGCGTGCCACCGCGAGGGCATCACGTTCGTCGGCCCCGCGCACGAGATCCTGCAGATGACCGGCAACAAGGCCACCGCCGTCGCGGCCGCGCGCGAAGCGGGCGTGCCGGTGCTGGACTCGTCCGAACCATCAGCCGACATCGACGAGCTGATGGCCACGGCCGAGAACATCCAGTTCCCGGTGTTCGTCAAGGCCGTCGCGGGCGGCGGTGGGCGCGGGATGCGCCGGGTCGACGAGATCTCAGCCCTGCGCGAGGCCCTCGAAGCGGCCATGCGCGAAGCCGAGTCCGCGTTCGGCGATCCGACGATGATCATCGAGCAGGCGGTCGTCAACCCCCGGCACATCGAGGTCCAGATCCTCGCCGACAACGCGGGCAACGTGGTCCACCTCTTCGAGCGGGACTGCTCGGTGCAGCGGCGGCACCAGAAGGTCGTCGAGATGGCACCGGCGCCGAACCTGGATCCCGAACTGCGGCAGCGGATCTGCGACGACGCGGTGGCGTTCGCGCGCAAGATCGGCTACGTCAACGCGGGAACCGTCGAGTTCCTGGTCGACGAGCGGGGCAGGCACGTGTTCATCGAGATGAACCCCCGCATCCAGGTGGAGCACACCGTCACCGAAGAGGTCACCGACGCCGACCTGGTCCAGTCCCAGCTGCGGATCGCGGCAGGCGAGACCCTCGAAGATCTCGGCATGACCCAGGACGAGATCCGGCTGCGCGGTGCGGCTCTGCAGTGCCGCATCACCACGGAGGACCCCACCAACGGGTTCCGCCCGGACACCGGAATGATCAGCGCCTACCGCTCGCCGGGCGGCGCGGGTATCCGGCTGGACGGCGGCACCGCCTTCGCGGGAACCAGCATCAGCGCGCACTTCGATTCGATGCTGGTGAAGCTCTCCTGCCGCGGGAGGGACTTCAGCACGGCGGTGGCGAGGGCCCGGCGCGCGGTCGCCGAGTTCCGGATCCGCGGCGTCGCCACGAACATTCCGTTCCTGCAGGCGGTGCTCGACGATCCGGACTTCGCGGCGGGCAAGGTCACCACCTCGTTCATCGAGGAGCGCCCGCACCTGCTGACCGCGCGGCACTCGGCCGACCGCGGCACCAGGCTGCTCAACTACCTCGCGGACGTGACGGTCAACCACCCCAACGGGGAACGGCCGAGCGCTCCGGACCCGTCGAACAAGCTGCCGGAGACCGACCTTCGGGTCGAGCCGCCCGCCGGTTCGAAGCAGCGGCTGACCGAGCTGGGCCCGGAGGGCTTCGCCCAGTGGCTGCGCGGCTCCGACGCGGTCGGGCTCACCGACACGACCTTCCGGGACGCCCACCAGTCGCTGCTGGCGACTCGAGTGCGGTCCCGCGATCTGCTCGCGGTGGCGCCGCACGTGGCGCGGATGACCCCGGAGATGCTTTCCCTGGAGGGGTGGGGCGGGGCCACCTATGACGTGGCACTGCGTTTCCTGGCCGAAGACCCGTGGGAGCGGCTGGCGAAGCTGCGGGAGTCCGTGCCGAACATCTGCCTGCAGATGTTGCTGCGCGGTCGGAACACCGTCGGCTACACGCCCTATCCGACGAAGGTGACCGAGCATTTCGTGCAGGAGGCCACCGACACCGGAATCGACATCTTCCGCATCTTCGACGCCCTCAACGATGTCGAGCAGATGCGCCCGGCCATCCAGGCGGTACGCGACACCGGACGTTCGGTCGCCGAGGTGGCGCTGTGTTACACCGGCGACCTGTCCGATCCGACGGAGCAGGTCTACACCCTCGACTACTACCTGCGGTTGGCCGAGCAGATGGTGAACGCCGGCGCCCACGTGCTGGCGATCAAGGACATGGCGGGTCTGTTGCGCCCGCCGGCAGCCGCCCGGCTCGTCACCGCCCTGCGCAGCGAGTTCGACCTTCCGGTGCACCTGCACACGCACGACACTCCTGGCGGACAGCTGGCGACCTACCTCGCGGCGATCCAGTCGGGCGTGGACGCGGTCGACGGCGCATCGGCCCCGCTCGCGGGGACCACGTCGCAGCCCGCGCTGTCGTCGGTGGTGGCCGCGACCGACCACACCGAACGCGCGACCGGCATCGACCTGAACGCGGTGTGCGACCTGGAGCCCTACTGGGAAGCGGTCCGCAAGGTCTACCAGCCGTTCGAAGCGGGACTGGCCGCGCCGACCGGACGCGTCTACCGGCACGAGATTCCCGGCGGCCAGCTGTCGAACCTGCGCACCCAGGCCATCGCGCTCGGCCTCGGGAACAAGTTCGAGGAAATCGAGTCGATGTACGCGGCCGCCGACCGGATCCTCGGCAGGCTGGTGAAGGTGACGCCTTCCTCGAAGGTGGTCGGCGACCTCGCGCTGCACCTGGTCGGTGCGGGCGTGGACCCGGCGGAATTCGAAGCCGAGCCGCGCAAGTTCGACATCCCGGACTCGGTGATCGGCTTCCTGCAGGGTGAGCTGGGTGAGCCACCCGCCGGTTGGCCGGAGCCGTTCCGGACTCGCGCCCTGGAGGGACGCGCGCACGGTGTCGGAATCGCCGAACTGTCCGACGAAGACCACAAGGGACTCGCCGACGACCGCCGGACGACGCTGAACCGGTTGATGTTCGCCAAGCCCACCAAGGAGTTCCAGGAGCACCGCGAGGCGTACGGGAACACCTCGCTGCTGCGGAGCAAGGACTTCTTCTACGGGTTGCGGCCCGGGGAGGAGTACTCGGTCGACCTGGAACCCGGTGTCCGGCTGCTCATCGGCCTGGAGGCGATCAGCGAACCCGACGAGCGGGGACTCCGCACCGTGATGGCCACGCTGAACGGGCAGTTGCGCCCCATCCAGGTGCGGGACCGCTCGGTGGCCTCGGACCTGCCGGTGGCCGAGAAAGCGGACCGGAACAACACCGACCACGTACCGGCACCGTTCGCCGGTGTCGTGACGCTGGCGGTCTCCGAGGGCGACGAGGTGGAAGCCGGCCACACCGTTGCCACGATCGAGGCGATGAAGATGGAAGCCGCGGTCACCGCAACCCGCACGGGCACGGTCAAGCGCCTCGCGATCGGCAAGGTGCAGCAGGTCGAGGGTGGCGACCTGCTCCTCGAACTCGGCTGACCGGGTAGCCCCCGAACCGAACGGGCCGTTCGTCCTGACTCCTGCCGGGGCGGGCGGCCCGTTCTCCTCCCCGCCGCTCAACCCTTCGGTTCGCTGGGTCGTGTCGAGATAGGCAACCGTATGGTGTGCATCTGCGTATTCTCGGTTGCGGAGGTGATGGGCCTTCCGCGCGAGCGGAGTTGGGGGCGTGATGAGAAAGTCGATCTGGTGCCGAGCCGTTCTTGCCGCGGTTACGGTGTTGAGCGTGGTGGGTGCGGGAAGCGCTTCGGCCCAATCGGTCGGTGCTCCCGGGCAGGGCGTGCGCGACGTCGACTGGCACGGGGCGTCGTTCACCGTGCCCGCGATGAGCGGTTGTCCCAGGAATCACGTCGAATTCAGCGAGGGTGCGGGCACGGCGGGCGATTCCGTCTACCGCTTCACCCCGAATCGGGAGATCACCTACGCCGACGTCACCGGCGACGGTGTCGAAGACGCGCTGATCCTGATGGATTGCGGCCCGCGCAACTCCGAGTACTCGACCGCGTTGATCGCGATGACCACGGACCAGGACGGCGATTCGGTGCGGCCGTTGGGCACGGTCGCCAGCCCCGCCGTGTGGACGCAGGTGCCCAGCGACCACATGGTTTGGTACGGGGACATCGCGGTGGCCATCACCGATTGGGAGAGCGAGCGGACCTGGACCGAGTACTATCGCTGGGCGCCTTCAGCGCAGGCGTTCGTCCGGGTCGACGGTCCCTGAGCGGCGAAGCGCGTCGACGGCCCTGAGGCGGAGCGCACTGCTCCGTCCCTTGCGGGCTCAATCATCGGCCAGCGACAGCAACCTGGTGACGGTGTTCCAGTTGCGCGCGGTCCCGGCGACCCCCAGTTGCTTCTCCCAGAACGCGTTGCCCAACTTGGTGTTGCGCACGCCCCCGGCGCACCACAGGTAGATCTCGCGGCCGTCGACGCGGAACACGTCGGGGGCGTGCGCGCTCGGGTCGATCCGGTGCAGCAGGGCCGGGTCCGGCACTTCCGCGAAGAAGGTGACGAGGTACCGGGCCGGGTCCGTGACGATCTCGCCGAGTGGATCGAGTTCGACGATCGCCGCGATCTCGTCGCGGGTCCGCACCATGACCCGGATCTCGAGCCCCAGGTGTCGGGTGATCTGTTCTTCGATCTTGCGCGCGGTTCCTTCGGGTGAGTCGGCCCCGGTGAGAATCAGGTTGCCGCTCTGGAGGTGCGTGCGCACATCGGTGTAGCCGAGTTCGTCCACCATCCCGCGCAGTTCGGCCATTCCGATCCGGTTGTGCTTGCCCAGGTTGATGCCGCGCAACAGCGCTATTCGGCGGCTCATTTCGCGATGATGCCAGCCTGAACGGGAGTGTGGCGGGATCGCGGGCCGTCGCCGTCCCGTGTCGGTCGCCACACCGCGGCGTGCCTGACGGTCGGTCCGGGCACTGCGGAAGCGTTAGTGTCGTCGAATACACCGGAGATACGGGAGGGAAAGCAGCGACGTGGGTGAGGACGGCGGCAAGCAGGAGTACCGGCTCGGTCTGATCGCGGACCCGGACTTCCCGGAGCAGCTGGCCGAGCATTTGACCGAGGAGTTGCCCAAGCATCTCCACGAGGGCCAGGAATGGGACGTGGCGTTCGAGGTCGACCCGGTGACGGCGGGAAGGCACGGGACCCTGGACATCTTGCGGGCTGCTGCTGACCGCCTCGGGGAGCAGAGTTGGGACTACGCGATCTGCCTGACCGACCTCCCGGTGCGGCGGGGCGGCCGTCCGGTACTCGCCGAACTCGATCTCGACGCGTGTGTCGCGGTGGTGTCGCTGCCAGCACTGGGCGGAGCCCAGCCCTACCGGCGAGCGCGGCAGATCATCGTCCAGTTGCTCGACGAGTTCACCGCGTACAGAGGTGAATCGGCAAGCGGCGAGTCCGATGGTCAACGGCACGGGCTGCAGAGCGCGCTCACCGGTCTGCTCGCTCCGATCGAACGCGAGACCGCGAACGAGAACGGTGATGTGGACGTCCGCTACGTCGCGACGCGGCGGCGTGGACGACTGCGGCTGCTGACCGGGATGGTCCGCACGAACCGTCCGTGGCGGCTGGTCTTCGGGCTCTCCAGCGCGCTGGCCGCTGCGCTGGCCACCAGCGCTTTCGGTCTTTCCTCCAGCACCATTTGGCAGATCGGCGACCAACTCAACGCCGCACGCCAGGTGACCGCGGCCCTCATCTCGGTGGCTGCGCTGGTGTTCTGGCTGATCGTCGCGCACGACCTGTGGGAGCGGCGGGGGCGGCAGAGCACGCCGGACCGCGAACAGGTCGTGCTCTACAACCTCTCGACGGTGCTGAGCTTGGTCATCGGCGTGGGGTGCATGTACCTGCTGTTGTTCGCGATCAACTTCGGGATCGCCTGGCTCGTCGTGCCGAGTTCGTTGCTGGCGAGCAGTCTCGGCCACCCGGCCGCGTTGACCACCTACCTGACGATGGCGTGGGGATTCACCACGATGGGCATCGTCGCCGGCGCATTGGGGACCAGTTTCGAATCGGACCAGGCCGTCCGCCAGGCCGCCTACGGTTATCGCGAGGAGCAGCGCCGCCGCGAGATCCAGCGGGAGCGGGACAGGAGCGGTGGCCAGTAGCGGCCGGTCCCGGCGGCTACCCCGCCAGTGACGTCGAGCACAGTTGCCTCCCGTCGTCTTCGCTGGTCACCCCGGCTCTGCATGTTCGTGCGGCACCGTGCGCCCGATCGTCCACCCAGGTCGGCCGTCGAGCGATGATCGCCGCGCGGGCGGAGTCGGGACGTGCCCGTGGCATCGTGGAAGAAAGGCCCGCTCGAGTGAAGGAGAACTCCTTGCGGATCAAGAAATCCACGGCATTGACCACCGCTGTGCTGGTGTGCGGTGGCTTGTTCACCGGAGGCGCCGCGCAGGCGACCGGTGGCAGCCCCAGTCCGTGCGAACCGACCGCCAAGGCGTGCGTCAGCCTCTCCTCGAACCAGGCGTGGCTGCAGCAGGAGGGGAACACCAGCTACGGACCGGTGCCGATCACCTCCGGCAGGCCCGGATCCGAGACGCCCACGGGTGTCTTCCAGGTGCAGTGGAAGGACGCCGATCACCGCAGCGGTGAGTTCGGTGGTGCCCCGATGCCGAACGCGGTGTTTTTCACCAACACCGGAGTCGCGTTCCACGAGGGGAGCCTCGAAGAGCAGTCGAACGGCTGCGTGCACTTGTCGACCACGGCCGCGAAGAAGTTCTTCGACTCCCTCCAACCCAACGACGAGGTCCAGGTGGTGCCCTGACCCCCCGGATGTCGCTCGTGGTCGACTCAGCGGATCGGCGGCCGACTCAGCCGAACAGCCCGAGTTGCTCCGGCGGTGACGCCCGGGGTTCGTCCGCCGATTCCCGGTCCACGGTGCGAACGACTGTCAACCGCTGGGTTGCTCGGCTCAGCGCCACGTAGAGCGCACGGCGGCCGGTGGCCGATTCGGCGGCCAGTTCGTCCGGTCGCAGGACGAGGACGCCGTCGTACTCCATGCCCTTGGCCTCCAGGCTGCCCGCGACCCGCAGTCGCTCGGCGTCCACCTCGTCCAGCCATTCGCGCACCTCGTCCCGGCGGGCCGACGGCGTGATCACTCCGACGGTGCCCTCCGTCGCGTCCAGCAGCTCGCGGGCGGCTTCTCCGGCCACCTCGGGCAGGTCCGCGGCGAGCGCCTCCCGCGTCGACGGCTCGATGCCGGTGAATCGCACGGCCGAAGGCAGCTGGTCGGCGGGAACCAGATCGCGCACCGCGTCGGCGGCGACGTCGAAGATTTCGGCCGAGTTGCGGAAGTTGGTGCGCAGCGTGAAGCGGCGGTGCGTCCGTGCCGAACCCAGCGCCTCGTCGCGAGCCTCGGCCGCTTCGTCCGGGAACGGCCAGGACGACTGCACCGGATCTCCCACGATCGTCCAGCTCGCGTAACCACCGCGCCTGCCGACCATGCGCCACTGCATCGGGGACAGGTCCTGGGACTCGTCGACCACCACGTGCGAGTACTCGTCGTAGTGGTCCGGGCGGCGGTGCGGCTGCTCGGTGGGGCGATCGGCGAACGCGGCGAGGTCGGCGGTGCTCTGCTGCGCGTCCCTTCGCCGTTTCGGCGGGGGACCGGTGGCGACCCGGATTTCGTCGAGCAGCGCGATGTCGGCCGGGGTCCAGCCCGATCCGGTTTCCGCCCACGACTTCGCCAGCAGCTCGACCTCGTGTGGAGAGAGCCGGCGGCGGGCCGCGCGAGACAGCCGCTGCGAATCCGACAGGCCGCGCAACACCTGCGCCGGGTACAGCGGAGGCCACCAGGAAACCAGGAAACGGTGGAACTCGATGCGCTCACCGATTTCGGTGATCAGTCGCTCGCGGTCCGGCTGGAATTCCCCACCGGCCTGTTGGGAGGCATTCCGCCACAACGCCTCCAACAACGCGTCGGCCGCCCGCATCCGGCCCCGGTTGGGTGGCCCGCTCTTGGCGTGCAGGGAACGGCGAATCCGGTCGAGCTCGCGGGCCTCCAGTTTCAGGACCGCCCCCCGGTAGAAGATCCGGAGCTCGTCCGGTGCCTCCGGTGGCGCGAGGCGCAGTGCCCGCCGCAGTACCTTCAGCATCCGCGTCGACCCCTTGATCTCGGCGGTCGCCGGGTCGTCCACGGCAGTGGCCGCGATGCCGTCGAGCACCTCTCCGAGCGCTCGCAGGTCCACGTCGTGCTCACCCATCGAAGGAAGCACCCGCGAGATGTAGGACATGAAGACCGGAGACGGGCCGATGACGAGAACGCCTGCTCCGAGCCGCTTTCGGTCGCGGTAGAGGAGGTAGGCCGCCCGGTGCAGCGCGACGGCCGTCTTACCGGTGCCCGGGCCGCCGGTGATCTCGGTGACGCCGCCCGACGGGGCACGGATGGCGTCGTCCTGTTCCTTCTGGATCGTGGCCACGATGTTGCGCATCGCGTCGGAGCGAGCCCGGCTCAACGACGCCATGAGCGCGCCGTCGCCGACCACCGGCATGTCCTCCGGGGCGCGTGCCGGGTCGAGCAGATCGTCGGAGACGTCCACCACGGTCCGGCGGGACGATCGGATGACCCTTCGCCGCACGACGTCGAGCGGCTGCTCCGGGGTGGCCTGGTAAAACGCGGCGGCCACGGGTGCACGCCAGTCGACGAGCAGATTGTCGAACCGCTGGTCTCGAATACCCAGCCGGCCGACGTGCATCACGTCCCCGTCGGCCAGATCCAGGCGCCCGAAGACGAGTCCCTCGGATTCGGCGTCGAGGGCCTGCAACGTGCGATTCGCGTGGTGCACCATCACGTCGCGCTCGTAGAGCGCTTCGGGAGTCGCTTCCCGGCCGTGCTCGTAGCTCTTGTCCCGCATCTCCGCGGCTTCGCTGCGCAGTTCGCCGAGTCGGACGTACACCCGATCGACGTGGGTCTGTTCCGCCTCGATCTCGGCCTGCCTGGTGGACGCTTCGGACACTCACCGCTCCCGGTCTCGCTGTGATCGGCCACAGAGGGTACGACTTCCGGGCGAACGCAGTCGGGTGCTCCCAGCAACCGGACGCATCGGGGCGGCCGAGTAGAATGCCGGGTGTCGATGGGGTCCCGAGCGGGGTGCGCGACGATGTCCGGGTGACACGCATCGTGGCCGGTACGGCCGGGGGACGACGGATCGAGGTGCCTCCTCGCGGCACGAGACCCACTTCCGAACGCGTTCGCGAGGCGCTGTTCAGCGCGCTGGAGTCGGCGACCGAACTGGCCGGAGCGCGCGTGCTGGATCTCTACGGCGGTTCCGGCGCGCTGGGGCTCGAAGCGCTGTCGCGGGGCGCCGCGCACGCCACCTTCGTCGAATCCGACCGGCGTGCGGCCCGCATCCTGAAAGAGAACGCGAAGGGGCTCGGGTTCCGGGCCGTGCGGGTGGAACAGGCGAAGGTCGAAACCGCGCTCGCGGCCGAACCGGCCGAGCCCTACGAGGTCGTGCTGGCCGATCCACCCTATGACCTGGACTCGGCACGGCTGCGGGACGTGCTGCGCTCGCTGACCGAGTACGGCTGGACCGCACCGGGAAGCGTCGTCGTGGTCGAACGCGCGGTACGGGACGGGGACCCGGACTGGCCGGACCCGCTGGAGGCATCGCGCACCCGGCGCTACGGGGACACGGCGGTGCATTGGGCCGTGCACGCGGACTGATCCGCACGGCGCCCTTATTCACACCGCGCCCTGATCCGCACCGCGCCCCATCCGTCCATCGGGTTCCACCCGTGACTCCCGCCACGCGAACATGGGTGGCCCAACCGCGTGGTGCTACCGTCCCGGCCCATGAGGCGTGCCGTTTGTCCAGGTTCCTACGACCCGGTTACCAATGGTCATCTGGACATCATCGAACGAGCCTCGGGGCTGTTCGACGAGGTCGTCGTGGCTGTGCTGGTCAACAAGAGCAAGAAGAGCCTGTTCAGCGTCGACGAGCGAATGGAGATGCTGCGCGAGATCACCTCGAAGTGGCCGAACGTGCGGATCGACTTCTGGCACGGCCTGCTCGTGGACTACTGCCGGGAGCACGGCATCGGAGCGATTGTGAAGGGCCTGCGCGCGGTCAGCGACTTCGACTACGAGCTGCAGATGGCGCAGATGAACCAGCAGCTTTCCGGGGTGGAGACGCTGTTCATGTCGACGAATCCGCTCTACAGCTTTCTGGCCAGCTCGTTGGTGAAGGAAGTCGCGACCTACGGCGGTGACGTCTCGACGCTGGTGCCGCCGGTGATCGAGCAGCGCATTCTGGAGCGCCTGGCCGAGATCGACGCCGGGAGCTGATACCGGTGCTGCCCGCGGGCTGACGTGCCGGTCGGTTCCGGTGGTGCTTCCGGGCGGTCCTTCTCCCCCGTGAGCGGGAGATGTCACGGCGCGTTCACGACACATCCGGCGGTTGATCATGCCGGCGGGCTAGCTTCGCGGGCATGACGCAGATCTCGTCGAAGACACTGAAGACATTCCTGGCCGGTCTGTTCGCGGTCGTCGGCCTGCTCGGATTCCAAGCGGGTGCCGCCATCGCGGCCTCGCCCGTCGCACCGGTGGAGGCGCCCGCGCCGGTGCAGGTGCTCGCACAGCCGGAATGCGGCGATGTTTCCGGGTTCGAACGGGTCGATCTCTCGGCGCTGCCACCGGAGGCAACGGACACCGTCGAGTTGATCCGGCAGGGCGGCCCGTACCCGTATCCGCAGGACGGCACGACCTTCCAGAACCGCGAGGGCATCCTGCCGGACTGCGCGGACGGCTACTACAAGGAGTACACGGTCGATACACCCGGCAGCGACGATCGCGGCGCCCGCCGGTTCGTCGTCGGCGATGGCGGCGAGTACTTCTACACGGACGATCACTACGAGAGCTTCCGGCTGACCGATACCAACGCCTGAGACGTGGGAAACCCGTCAGGCGATCCTCGGCGGCATCCGTTCGGAGCGGGTGCCGCTGTTTCGTTTCCGGACACGCGGGAATTCGGTGAGATCCCGCCCAGTGGCGAGTGTGGGAGTCACACTGTCGTGGGGACAACCCGTGATCGCCGGCTCCGGGCAGGGGTGCGATGCTTGCTTGACCGGACGGCTACGACGGCAGGGAGATCGAGGTGTACCGGGTGTTCGAGGCGCTCGACGAGCTCGTCACGACAGTCGAGGAGGCGCGAAGCGTACCGATGACCTCGGGGTGCGTCGTACCCCGAGGCGACGTGCTGGAACTGCTCGACGACGTGCGCGACGCGATCCCATCGGAACTGGACGACGCGCAGGACGTGCTGGACCACCGCGACGATGTCGTGTCCAAAGCACAGGCCCAGGCCGACCAGACGCTCACGGAGGCGAAGTCCGAGGCCGAGAAGACGGTCTCCTCGGCCCGGTCCGAGGCCGACCGGCTCCTGTCCGAGGCGCGTGAGCAGGCCGATGCGCTGGTCGCCGAAGCGCAGGCGCAGTCCGAGCAGACCGTCAACAACGGTCGTCGCGAGTACGAGGACTACGTGAGCCGGGCCCAGTCCGAGGCCGATCGCATGGTGCAGGCCGGGCGGGCGGCTTACGAGCAGTCGATTCACGAGGGCAAGTCCGAGCAGGCGAGGCTCGTCTCGGACACCGAGGTCACCCAGGCCGCCAACCGGGAGGCCAAGCAGATCGTCGAAGAGGCGAACCAGGACGCCGAGCGGCTGCGCGGCGAATGCGACGCCTACGTCGACTCGCGCCTCGAGGAGTTCGAGGACTTGCTCGGGCGAACCCTGCGAACCATCGGGAAGGGGCGCCAGCAGTTGCGCAGTCCGATGGGTGCGCCGTTCGACTACGAGGAGTGGAAGCCCTCCGCGCAACAGGCGGTCGGTCGCGAACAGTGAACGCCACCGGGGGCTGCGGCGTCAGGCCGGATTCGCTTCGCTGACGTGCAGCGGCTCGCCCTGCATGCACGTGGTCACCAGGTCCGGGTCGGGCCGGCCCCGCACGAGCAGGTGCGCGCCGGGCCGGACCACGGCCGGATCGCCCCCCAACAGCAGGTGCGGCTTGTCGCCGCCGACGAGTACCAGACAGCCGGACTCGACGCCGGTCTCGACGGTGCCGACGATGGTGATCTCGCCCGGGCGCCCGTTCGGCTCCGGGGCAACGCTTTGCGACGGCTCTTGCGCACCGGTGCACGCGGCGACCGTCGCCACGACCGCGGCCAAGATCGGCAAGCGTGTTCCGAGCGGTTGTCGGCATCTCCGTCCCATGGCCGGTGACTACCCGCACGGCCACGGTCGTACGCGTGATCATGTGCGGTCAGTGGCGGCCCGACATCGTCACTCCGGTACGGCTTCGAGTACGCGCAGAGCCGCGCCGTGCGCACAGATCGACGCCTCAGGGGCGAGTCGCCCGTGAACGACGAGGTCGGCTCCGGGGCGTACGACCGAGGGGTCGCCGCCGAGAAGCACGTACGGCCTTCCCTCGTCGGCGAGCAGGAGGCAATCGCCGCTGTCGGCGCGTTCGACGGTGCCGGTGACGGTGATCGCGTGGTTGTCCGTGGAGCCGGCCGGCGGTTCGCCGGTGGGAGTCGGCGCGGTCGATGCGGGAGCGGGCGGTTGGCCGGTGCAGGGGGACGGTGGTGGCTGGTCGCCGTCTCGGGTCGCCTCGACCTTGGCGTCGAGGGTCACCTCGCCCGCCCGTTCGAAGGTGAACGTGATCGGGAAGGTCGTGCCCGGTCGCGTGAGCTGCGTGAGTTCCCGGACCTCCAGGTAATAGGGTGACGCCGAATCGGGCTCCTCCGGAGCGGCGGGAACGGTACCCGCCGCCGTCACGGGGATCCGGGGGACGGCTTCGGCGTGCCCGTCGCAGCCCCGGTCCCACCGCAGGACGATGTTCCGGGCCTGCGGACTTCGCACGTCGACGAGTGCGTCCTGCTCGTGGGCCTGGTTGAACAGGTGCAGCACGGCGTCGGCGTTCCCGCCGGGCCGGTAGGGCTCTTCGGTCGCGCGGAGGTGGACGTTGCGCAGCTTGACCTGGCCGACCTGTCCGTTGGTGCCCACCGTCGAGCTCTCGCGCACTTCCTGAGGGTGGCAGGCGGTGGCGACCAGCGGTGCGAGCGTCAAAGCGACGATCGCACCGCGAACGAATGAGCGTTGCCGGTTCGGTTCCACGGTCGGTGGCTACCCAGCTGGGCTGTGGGAGATGCGTTCCCGCCGTTCGCGAGCGGTCTCGCGCACGGTCTCCGATCGGGGCGATTTCCGTCGGTCAGCTCCGATCGCGTACCCTGAACCGGCTGGCCGTGGACGATCCTGTTCTTCGTTGGATCGTGGCACTGCCGCGCTCCTTTCCGGGGGTGCGGAGCACCGGTCGGCTGGAATTACGCCCGAGCGAGAACCGTTCCGAAACTTGTGATGTCTCAGAACAACGATGACGCGCGCGCCGTTCAAGCCGGCCCCTGGGTTTTTGACGCCAGGGAGGTCGGTCACCGAGCGGGATCCAGTCGCGCTTATACGCGCCGCGCACCGGCTCCGGCCGGCTTCGGGCTGGACATGATCAAGGTTCCGGAAGGCGAGCCCGTTGAGCTCGACCTCCTGGCGGAATCGGTGGTGGAAGGCGTTCTGGTGTCGGGCACCGCCGGTGCGAAGCTCGTGGGTGAGTGCGCGCGTTGCCTGGATCCGATCCACGACGAGGTTGAGATCGAGCTCCGCGAGTTGTTCGCCTACCCGGAGAGCGCCACGGATGCCAGCACCGACGAGGACGAGGTGAGTCGGGTTGTCGACGACCACATCGACCTCGAACCGGTGGTGCGGGACACGATGTTGCTGTCGTTGTCCACGGCGCCGGTGTGTTCGCCGGACTGCCAGGGGCTGTGCTCCGGGTGCGGCGCCAAGTGGGCCGAACTCGCCCCCGACCACACGCATGAGACGATTGATCCTCGCTGGGCCGCGCTGAAAGAGCGGTTCGGCGGGACCGAGGAGGAGAACTAGTCGTGGCAGTCCCGAAGCGCAAGATGTCCCGCTCCAACACCCGTCACCGGCGCTCGCAGTGGAAGGCGTCCGCGCCGACCCTCGTGCAGTGCTCCAACCGCGCTTGCCGGGAACAGAAGCTTCCGCACGTGGCTTGCCCCGCCTGCGGCCAGTACGACGGCCGCCAGGTCGTCTCACCTGCCTGATAGGCGGTAGAGCTGTGGGGGGAAAGCAATCACGCACCCGGGTCGTTGACCGGGCCCCGCTGATCGAAGCGCTCGGCGTCGAACTCGACGCCGAGCTGCTCACTCTTGCCCTGACGCATCGCTCGTACGCGTACGAGAACGGGGGACTCCCGCCGAACGAACGGCTGGAGTTCCTCGGCGATGCCGTGTTGGGTCTGGTCGTGACCGACCGCCTCTACCTGGAACACCCGGAGATGGCGGAAGGACAACTGGCGAAGCTGCGCGCCAGCGTGGTCAACATGCACGCGCTGGCCGGTGTCGCCCGTGAACTGGGCGACGGTGGCCTCGGGGAGTACCTGCTGCTCGGCCGTGGTGAGGAGCTCACCGGTGGCCGGGACAAGGCGAGCATCCTGGCGGACGGTTTGGAAGCCGTGCTGGGTGCGATCTATCTGCAGGACGGGATCGGCGTCGCCCGCGAGGTCATCAACCGGTTGTTCGAACCGCTTCTCACGGAAGCGCCGAACCGGGGTGCCGGTCTGGACTGGAAGACCAGTCTCCAGGAGCTGACCGCCGCCGCCGGATTGGGCGTGCCCGAATACCGGGTGGAGGAGCAGGGGCCCGATCACCGCAAGGAATTCAGCGCGTTCGTGTCCGTAGCCGGGGACACCCTCGGTCAGGGCGACGGGCGCACCAAGAAGGAAGCGGAGCAGAAGGCCGCCGAGACCGCGTGGCGCGAGCTGTCGCAACGGGTCGATCAGGGGTCCAACAACTCCTCCGCCGATCATGACGGTGCCCACGTTTCGGGGGAATCCGGCGAATAGAACCGGACACCGACCTGCCCGGCCGGTGAATACATACCGGGGTATCCCCGGTGCGTATTCACCGGCCGCGTCAGTTTGGTGCGGTGAGGATGGCTGCGTGCCCGAGTTACCAGAAGTCGAGGTCGTTCGCCGTGGTGTGGCCGAACACGCGGTCGGTCGAACGGTGTCGGCTGTCGAGGTGTTGCACCCGCGTGCGGTGCGCAAACACGTTCCCGGCCCCGGAGATTTCGCGGCCCGGCTGACCGGGCGTTCCCTGAGCGCGGCCCGGCGGCGCGGAAAGTACCTGTGGTTGGAGCTGGCCGACGGGCCCCGTGCGGTCACCAGCACCGAGTTCGCCGGCGCGGCAGGAGCCGGCGATGCGTTGCTGACACACCTCGGCATGAGCGGGCAACTGCTGGTTCAGCCGGAGGACACCGCGGACGAGAAGCACCTGCGGGTGCGATTCCGGTTCGACGACGGCGGTCCCGAACTGCGGTTCGTGGATCAGCGGACGTTCGGTGGCTTGAGCCTCTCGGACCTGGTCGAGGTCGACGCGGTGACGTTGCCCGCTTCGGTCGCGCACATCGCCCCCGATCCGCTCGAGCCGGTGTTCGATCCCGATGCCGTCGCCGACCGGATGCGCGCGCGGCGCACCGGCGTCAAGCGCGCGCTGCTCGACCAGTCCCTGGTGTCCGGGGTCGGAAACATCTATGCCGACGAGGCGTTGTGGCGGACCAAGCTGCACTTCGCGCGGCCGACGGCGACGTTGACCCGCCCGGTGATCCGCGAGCTGCTCGAGGCGGTCACCGACGTGATGACCGGCGCGTTGGACGCCGGGGGAACGTCGTTCGACGCGCTGTACGTCAACGTCAACGGTGAGTCGGGCTATTTCGATCGTTCGCTCGCCGTCTACGGGCAGTCCGGCGCCCCGTGTCCGCGGTGTGGCGCGTCGGTGCGGCGGGACCCGTTCATGAACCGGTCCTCCTACACCTGTCCGGTGTGTCAGCCGACTCCCCGCAACGCGCACTGGTGATCGCTCCGCTCCTGACCGGAGCTGGGAATTCGCTGGGAAGTTCCTGGACGGTCTCCGGCCGGTAGTTCGCCCACCCGCTGGTGACGGGGTCGTCGATGGGTCCACATCCCGTTTTTCCCAGCGTTTTCCCACCTCTTGTGCACCGGGTGCACAAATCGGTCCGGCTGGATGGTGTTCGGGCCGCCGTCCGGGGGTCCCGAGCCGGAAGAGGTGGTGTCGGAGATGAACGCGATGCCGGACGTGGAGGTCGGTCGGACGCGGCGGGGCGATTCGCGGACCGCGACCGTCGATCTGGTGATCCCGGTGCACAACGAGGAACGAGCGCTGCGGGGGTGTCTGGAGGTCCTGCGCGCGCACCTGGGGGAGGGGTTCCCGTTCAGGTGGTCGATCACCGTAGTGGACAACGCCAGCACCGACGGCACGGTGACGGTCGCTCACGAACTCGCCGAGTCGTTCGACGACGTGCGGGTGCTGCACCTCGACCGCAAGGGGCGCGGCCTGGCGTTGCGGACGGCTTGGGAGTACAGCGACGCCGACGTGGTGGTCTACATGGACGTCGACCTCTCGACCGGCCTCGACGCGTTGCTTCCGCTGGTGGCGCCGCTGGTCAACGGGCATTCGGACTTGGCGATCGGGTCTCGATTGGCGCGCGGTTCCCGGACGGTGCGGGGTGGTGGGCGAGAACTGGTCTCGCGCGGTTACAACCAGGTCGTCCGCTGGACGCACGGCGCGCGCTTCTCGGACGCGCAGTGCGGGTTCAAGGCCGCTCGGACCGCTGTGGTGCGGCCGTTGCTGAAACAGGTGCGGGACGACGCGTGGTTCTTCGACACCGAGCTGCTGCTGTTGGCCGAACACAATGGTCTTCGGGTGCACGAGGTGCCGGTCGACTGGGTCGAGGACGTCGATACTCGGGTAAACGTGGTGCGGACAGCCGTCGATGATGTGGCGGGCCTGATCCGCGTCGCACGCGCCAAGGTCACCGGAGCCGCACGCGTGCCGGGATTGCCGCAGCGACCGGATCCGAGCCCCGCACACCCGCAGGCGGTGCTGGCGAAGCGGGAGAACGGTCTGCTCTGGCAGCTCCTGTCCTTCGGCGTGATCGGTATCGCGTCCACTTTGGTCACCGCGGTCCTCTACGCGTTGTTGCGCACGTGGTGGCCGCCGCTGGTGGCCAATCTGATCGCGCTCGTGGCCACCACGCTCTGGAACACCGAAGCCAACCGCCGGTTCACGTTCGTGCGGAAGCCCGGTTCCGGACTCGTCCACCTGCAGGGCCTGCTGGTGTTCGCGCTGTACTACGCGGTCACATCCGGTGCTCTGCTCACCCTGCAGGAGCTGTGGCCCGATGCGTCGCGCCTGCTGGAGGTCATCGTGCTCGTGGTTTCCTCGGTGCTCGGCACGGCCCTCCGGTTCGTCCTGCTCCGCTCCTGGGTTTTCCGACCTGCCAACGAAAAGGAATCCGCATGATCTCGGCCGCACCGGATACCGGGCGCGATCCGGCACGATCCGCGGCCCGCGAGTCGGGATCGCGTGCCCCCGCATGGGCGTTGGCGGCGATCTGTCTGCTTTCCGCCGTGTTGTACCTGCGGGGCATCGGTGACTCGTGGGGCAACGGCTACTACTCGGCGGCGGTCAAATCGATGTCGCAGAGCTTCGAGAACTTCTTCTTCGGCGCGTTCGACCCGGCCGGGGTGGTGACCGTCGACAAGCCACCGATGGCCCTGTGGATCCAGGTGCTGTCGGTGCTCGGTTTCGGGTACAACGAGTTCGCCGTCCTCTTTCCGCAGGCGCTGGCGGGGGTTGCCGCCGTCTTCGTGCTGCACCGCACCGTTCGCCGGTGGGCGGGCGAGCCCGCCGCGTTGCTCGCCGCTTTGATCCTGGCGTTGACGCCGATCACGGTCGCGATCAACCAGGACAACAACCCGGACACCCTGCTGGTGCTGCTGGTGGTCGCTGCCGCGTACGCGATGACGAGGTCCGTCGAAGCGGGGACGGCGTCGGCGAGGGCGACAGGCTGGCTGGTGCTCGCCGCGTTCCTGGTGGGGTGCGGCTTCATGACCAAGATGCTGCAGGCTTGGATGGTCCTTCCGGCGTTCGTTGCGGCGTACCTCGTCGGGCGTGAAGCTGCCTGGGGACGCAAGCTGGCCGATCTCGGGGTCGCGGCCGTGGCGGTGTTCCTCAGTTCGTTCTGGTGGGTGGCGGCGACCGCGTTGTGGCCGTCTCCGAAGCCCTACATCGGTGGCAGCGAGGACGGTTCCGCCTGGGATCTCATCTTCGGCTACAACGGTTTCGGCCGGGTGTTCGGTGGAGACGGCAACATGGGCGGTGGTCGGCCGCCTGCCGCCCCGGGCCTGGGCGACCAGGCGGCGAACTCCGGCGGGGGGCCCGGCCCCGGCGGAGGGGGCGGATTCTCCGGTGAGCCGGGCATCCTGCGCTTCGCCAACGAGGAGCTCGCCGGACAGATCAGTTGGTTGCTGCCGCTGTGCACGCTGATCCTGGGTTCGATGCTCCTCGTGGTCCTGCGGCGCCGTAGCGGTGGGGTCGAGGTCGACCGTCGGCAGGTGTCCGGCTGGTTGTTGTGGGGCGGTTGGCTCGTGGTGGTCGGCCTGGTGTTCAGCTTCGCGCAGGGCACGATGCACCCGTATTACACGACGATGCTGGCACCGGCCATCGCCGCTGTGGTGGGTGCTGGGCTGGTTCGGTGGTGGGGCTGGTACCGCGAACCGCACGGCGGCACGTGGCTGCTGCTCCCGTTCGGCGTCCTCGTCACGGTGTCGTGGGCCGTGGTGGTCGTCCTGCGCGATCCGGATTGGAACGGATGGGTCGGGTACGTCGCAGCGGCGTTGGCGGTCCTCGCGGTGGCCGCGCTCGCGGCGGGACGGCGATGGGCGGTGTTGAGGCGGATCGGTCCGGTACTGGGAATCGCGGCCGTGCTCGCGGTTCCGGCGGTGTGGTCGGCTTCCACGTCCCTCGCCGGAGGAATGGGCGGGGCGAACCCGATGGCGGGGCCGAGCACCGGGATGGGGAGCCCCGGCGGTCCGAACGGCGGAGCCCCCGACGGCCGGCCTCCCGGGCCCGGCGGTGCTGGCGCCGCGGATCCGCCGAATTCTCCGGACGGTGCCCAAAGCATGGGCCCTCCTGGGGGAATGGGCGGTCCGGACGGGATGGACTCGCTGGGCGATGAACAGCGCGCTCTCCTGGACTTCGTCGTCGACAACGCGGGCGAAGCCGAGATCCCGCTGGCGGTGGAGGGCGGAGCGAACCGCGCGAGCGCGTACGTCATCGACTCCGACGTCACCGTGGTCGGCATGGGCGGGTTCACCGGTGGTGATGACGCCCCCTCGGTGGACCTGCTCACCGAGTGGCAGTGGTCCGGCCGCCTCGGGTACGTGCTGCTCGGTGGTTCCATGGGCAGCGGTGGACCATCCATCGGCAACGACCGGCCGGGGCCGGGTGGTACGGGAGAAGCGAGCGGTGATCGTTCCGAGTGGGTGCGCCGGTTCTGCGCGCCGGTGGCTCCGGAGACGTACGGTGGCTCTTCCGGGAGTGGTGCGGACGAGGGTGCAGAGCAGAGCGCAGATCAGGGCGGATCCTCCCAGCTCTACGACTGCCGCGAGGAATGAGTCCGGTGGCCCGGGATTCGGCGGGTGCTGAATCCCGGGCCGCTCCAATCGATCCGTCCGCGCGAGCCAACCAGGACCGCGCGGTGTGTGCTCCGCAGATTGCGAGATTGTGAACCGGTGGCCGAATCGAACCCCGCTCCCGCACGAATCCTCGTCGTCGACGATGAACCGAACATCCTCGAACTGCTCACGTCGGCCCTCCGGCTGAGCGGATTCGAGGTGTGCGGGGCTGCCAGCGGCAACGAGGCTCTGAGGATCGCTGGTGCGTTCCAACCGGACATCATCGTGCTGGACGTCATGCTCCCGGACCAGGACGGCTTCACCGTCGCCAGGCGACTGCGCGACAGGGGAAATTCGGTGCCCGTGCTGTTCCTGACCGCCCGCGACGCGGTGGAGGACCGCATCGCAGGTCTGACGGCGGGCGGAGACGACTACGTGACCAAACCGTTCAGCCTGGACGAGGTGGTGCTACGCCTGCGGGCGATCCTGCGGCGGGTGCGCCGGGCGACGGCGGACGAGCCGGACCCCCGTCTGCGGTATCACGATCTCGAACTGGACGAGGAGACCTACGAGGTGCGTCGAGGCGGCCGGATGACGAGCTTGTCCCCGACCGAGTTCAAACTGCTGCGCTACTTGCTGATCAACTCGGAGAAGGTGGTGAGCAAGGCGCAGATCCTCGACCGCGTGTGGAACTACGAGTTCGGCGGCGACAGCAGGATCGTCGAGTCCTACATCAGCTACCTGCGCCGGAAGATCGACTCGGCGCGGCCGCCGCTGATCCACACCGTCCGCGGTGTCGGATACGTGCTGCGTCTGCCGCCGGATGAGCAGGTGGACTGATGGGCTACCTCGTGCGCACGCTGCGCGGCCGATTGTTGCTGGTACTGCTCGGCGCTACCGTGATCGGCCTGTTCGCGATGGGGTTCACCAGCGCCGCGTTGCTGGATCGGTCGTTGACCGCGCGGGTCGACGAGAAGCTCGCGGACATGGCGCGACCGTGGGAGGAGGGGCGGCACCCCCCGCCGGGTCCTCCGATGTCGGGAGGGGACGGCGATGGTCGTGACCTGCCCACCGACTTTCGGGTGCTGTTCTTCGACCGGGCCGGTGATCCCACCGGCGCGGTGCTCGGCAGCTCGGAGACCGACCCGGGGCGACCGGTGATCCGGCAGGGCGACGTGTCCCGCGGGATGAGCACCGTGCCGGACAGTTCGGGCGGCTCGGATTGGCGGGTCCGCATGGTCACGTTGCCGGACGGGGGTGCGATCGCGCTGGCGGTGTCGCTGGGCAGCGTCGATTCGACGCTGCGCGAACTGATCGTGATCGAACTGGTGGTCGGCGCTTTCGTGGTCATCGTGCTGGCGGCGGTGGCGAATTCGACGGTGCGGCTGGGGTTGCGGCCGTTGACGCGCATAGAACACACCGCCAACGCCATCGCCTCGGGCGAATTGGACCGCCGGGTCACCGATCAGGACCCCGGTACCGAAACCGGCAGGCTCGGTGCGGCGCTGAACACGATGTTGGGCAGGCTCGTCGATGCTCTGCAGCAGAGCGAGCGGTCCGAGAACAGGCTCCGCAGGTTCGTGGCGGATGCCTCGCACGAACTTCGGACACCGTTGACCTCGATCCGGGGGTTCGCGGAGCTCTACCGGCGCAGCGAGAACGCCCGTCCGGACGACGTGCGGATGATGATGTCGCGGATCGAGAGCGAATCCGTGCGCATGGGCACGCTGGTGGAGGACTTGCTCCTGCTGGCTCGGCTGGACCGGGAACGGACGATCGATCTGGTGGAGCTGGATCTGATCCCTCCCGCGCGCGACGTCGTGCACGACGCGCGGATTCGCGATCCCGACCGCGAGATCTCTCTGGTGGTTCCGGGCGGTGCCGTTCGCGTGCTCGGGGATGCGGCGCGGTTGTGCCAGGTGCTGACGAACCTGGTGACGAACGCGCTGGTGCACACCGCACCGGGGGCTCCGGTGCAGGTCGTGGTCGACTTCGGGACGGCGAGTCCCGATTGCCTGGCCGCGACGGGTGCCGAGCCGAGTGCTGTCGGGCGGATGGGCGTCCTGGAGGTCGCCGACAGCGGCCCCGGCATCGACCCCGAACACGCGCCGAGGGTGTTCGACCGCTTCTACCGCGTCGCAGATGGCCGGGAGCGTTCGGCCGGGGGGACGGGGCTGGGGTTGGCGATCACCGCGGCCATCACCGAAGCGCACAACGGTCGGGCCGAACTCGTCCGGAACTTCGTGGGGGGAAGCACTTTCCGGGTGCTCGTCCCGCTGAGCTGACCGAGTTGCTCCAAGCGGGTGTCGTCAGCTGCCGCACGCATTGCGGAAACAGGTCCGATTGGTCTTTCCGTGGACGGTCCGATCCCATTCGGCCCATCTTTTAAAATCATGTTTACCCGACCCCGGGTTCGGGTGCTAATGTTCTGATCGTTCATGAACGGAACGATCGATCGGCGCTGATCCATCAGGAAAGCATCCGATTAGATGAACTGGGGAGTTCTGGGTGAATAACAAAATCAAACTGTCCTTGGTGGCCGCGCTCGGCATGATGCTGAGCATGGGGGTTCCGGCTGCTCAAGCCAGTGCGCCGGAAAGTGATTTCCTCGCGGACGCGCCGTCCGCGACGGTGTCGGTGGCATCTGATTCCGGCGATGTGAGCACCTCGGCGGAGTGCTATTATCCCATTGTTTCCGGTGACGGTGGATCCTTGGTCTGCTTCAACCCGTATGGTGAGCACCTCTACATCTGCGACAACGAGGCGGATGGCCACCACCCGGTCGGACGGTACTACCGCAGTGACAAGTCCGGGCTGAAGACAAAGCACGCCACTCCTCAGAACGGTGCGTGCTACGATCACAACCTGGCCATTCCGGAGTCCGGCTGGATCAATTACCAGGCCTGCAACTACGAAAAGAGCACGCTGTTGAGTTGCAGTTCCTTCAGGGGGCGTATCGGCGCCTGAGCCTTCGAGTGTTCGAGGGTTCGTGCCGTGCGCGCGGGCCCTCGTCTCGACACGTGGCTCATCCGCTCGAATTCAAGGATGCTTTGCTTCAAGTGTTTCCGTTTCTTCGGGTGTTCCGGCATCCGCTCGAAAGTGGCGCGCCGTGCGGTGGGCGAACGGCGCCGAAACGTCCGCTTTGCGTCGAATGGTTCGTCGAATCCTCCTCGTCGCTTTCCGGGAGTGCCGGGGCATGCGTGTCCGCGCATGTGGACGTGTGATCCGCGTGAACTTTCGTGAAGTGCCTGACCGCCGTGATCGCCGCTGCTACGGTAGCCGTGACAGGCAGGTGATCAGCCACCGCGAGCTGGGGGTTTCCGCGATGACAGCACCGATGCCCCCGCCGATTCCGGGCGGAGACCGGCAATCCTTCGTGGTCGACGAGGAAAACGTGCTGGCCGCCCGAAACGTCATCCTGCGCGCGACCGAGGACGCACGTCGCCGGATGAAGGAATTGCAGCCCGGACTGATGATCGACTCGCCGGCCGAGGACGAGATCAGCGTCGCCGCGGCGCGTGTCTGGAATGGAAACCTGCAAGCGAACGCCGATTCCCATTACGCGCGCCTGATGCAGTACATCCTCCGAGTCGAGGAATTGGGCGAGCAGCTCGAAGAAGCCGCGAAGCAGTACGGCTACACCGAAGAAGAGATCGCGGCCTCGTTCCGAGTGCACGCCGACCGGTTCTAGGGGAGAGCGTGTTCTGGCGCAGCAGTCGACACACGTTGGTCGCGGTGGCGATGGTGGCGTTGGTGAGCGGGTGCACGGTGAACGGACCGGACCGACCCGCGGCCGTTCCCGATACGCCGACATCGGAATCGACCGCGCAGCGACCGAGCGACCTGGCACTGGTCGGAAAATCGGAACGACAGCTCTGCTCGCTGCTCACGCCCGAGCAACAGACCGAATTGGACGTGTCGCGACCGCAGCCGGTCGGCGACGGCGGCGAATCGGACCACCCGGGCTGCACGTGGCTCGGCCCACCGGGCGTCGAGACCGGCCTGGATGTCTCGCTGTCGGCCGTCCCGAGTGGCCTCGACGAGTTCAAGGAAGATCAACTCGGTGAAGGGTTCCCGGAGACGGCCGCGTCGTACCCGTTGGCCGGGGGATTTCCCGCGGAACAGGCGCAGAACAACGCCGGGATGGAAACCTTCGGCTGCAGTGTGGCCGTCGACGTGGCGGACGAGCAGACGATGTTGCTGCACTCCGGTCCGCTGGTGCCCGGCGCGGTGTCGAACGCCCGGATGTGCGAACACGCCAAGCGGGCGGCGGGATTCGCCGTCGGCAACCTGCGCGCCCGGACTGACCGGTGAGCAGCAGGGGTGAACCGGTGAGCCGCAAGGGTGGCCCGGCCGACGGCAGGCCTGGAACGGTCGACGACGCCGAGGGGAAATCGTGAACGAGACCGAACCGATCCGGGACATCCGGTTCGAAGGAATGGACACCGCCCAGCTCCTCGACTGGATCGGCAAGATCAAGGAGGGCCACGGGCCGGAGTCGATGCACGATTCCGTCGACGCCCTCGAACGAGCGGTCCAGGTCGTCGTTGATCTGGACGAGACACTGCGGGTCGAGCTCGGCAAGTTGAGCATCGCGTGGGAGGGCAACGCGGGCACCATCGCGCAGGAGGCGACCAAGGAGCAGGTGGCGGCCATGCGCGAAGCCCAGCAACCGCTGGCGGCCTCGGTGAACAGCGTGCGCTCCCAGGGCGAGGGGTACTCCTCGGCGAGGCACTCGTTGCCGGACCCCGGCGAGATGCGCAACCAGGAGTCGGAGAACGTCGCGGAGTGGGCGGGCGGCGCCTTCGGCTACGAAAGCGACTACGACGCGGCGGCAAAGCAGGCCGATCAGCAGAAGCACGCGGCGAGGGCCGTACTGGGTTCCTACCGGGACACGACGGTGGATCAGGCCGACCGGTTTCGGCCCATGCCGGAGCTGGCACCCGCGCCGGTGACCGCGCAGGCGGCGAGTTCGAATGGTGCCGGGTACGAATCGGCAGGCGGTGCGGTCGGCGCTTCGGTCGGCGGCAGCGGTGGGTTCGCCACTGCCGGCTCCGGAGAACCGCGGTCCGACGCGCAGGGCGGTGCTCCCCACGGGCAACCCGCCACACCTCCGGATGACGACGATGGTGCTGCACCGCATGGAGGCGAGAACACCGGCGAGCGCGAAGCCGGGATCCACGACGGCGGGACGGATCCCGGTCGTGGCGCCGACGGGGACGGTGGCGGCCCCGCCCCCAATTCGCACGACGATCCCGAAGCGGCCGGAACGAGCGTGGGCACGGTGCTGGGAATCGGTGCGGGCGGAGCGGCCGTCGCCGGGATCGGTGCGGTCGCGGCGGGCAAGCTGCTCGGTGGTCCGGCCGCGGGGACCACACCGCCCGGTGGTGGCAACGCGGGCAACTCCGTCCGTGGCGGATCGTCCGGCATCGGCGGTGGACCCGGTGACACGACCGCCGGTCGCACCACGAGCGCCGCACCCACCGGCAAGCCGAGTGGCGGCGCACTGATGGGGCCTGCTGCCACGCGAGGTGCCAGGCAGAACACGGACGACGAGCACGAGAACCGGTACGGCGCCGACGAAACTCCGTTCGACGACAACCGGCACGCCGCGCCGCCGGTCCTCGGTTCCAGCGCCGACGAGGACAACCTCGCAGGCGAAGAACAGAAAGCCGCAGACGAGGTGCAGCAGCCAGGCGAGGAACGCCCTCCCGGCGGGGGATCCTGTGTGGGAGCCGGCGAAGCGGGTGTCGGGATCGATGACGGGCAGAAGCGGGCTGTGACCGAAGAGAACCGGGTCTGACATGCGTCCCGGATCCGAAGGTGAACCGACCGTTCTGTCCACACTCGAATTCGACGTGGTGTGCTCTGCGGAGAAACTGACCGCGCATCGCCACGTGGTGCTCGACGTGCCCAGTCCGGGCGCGACCCATTCCGAACGGGCCGAGCTGGAAGCCGATGTGTGGTCCCGGCTGCGGACCCGTCAACTGGCCGAAGCGCACCGGGACCGGGTCGACGTCGATCTCGGCGACCTGCTGGCGCTGCTCGACCGCCCGCAGCGCACCATCGACGCGCGGATCTGGGCCGACCGCCCCATCCGGGCACTGGCCTCGGCCAACGGTGGCGACGGCCTGCTGACGATCGTCGACGGCGACATTGTGGAACTGACGCCGATCCGGGCGAGTTCGCTGGCCGAAGCGGCGGTGTCGGTGGCCGGTCACGGTCCTGCCGGTGACGGCAGGCAGGTGAGTGTGCCCAACGATGTGCTGCGCGAGGCCGGTGACCGCGCGGGCCCGCACGATCGGCAACTGTTCGTCGACGAGCTGCGCGCACTGGGCGTCACCCTCGACGACGCGGCCGTGTTGGCGCGGATGGCGGACGGAATGGGCATGCGAGGCCAGTTCGGCGCGCAGAGTGCCCGTGCGCGCGGTGGCACACCGGAGCGGGCCGGACGCGTCGTCGCCTTCCACGACAACCCGTCCGGCCGCTACCTGCACGCGGTGCGCCCGAGCGGGGACGGACGCCGCTGGAGCACGATCGCCCCTGCCGACAACCCGCGGATCGCCGACTACGTTCGAGAACTCCTCACGGAGGTCACCGAGCAGTAGCCACGGGAAACTCGGCGATGGGTGGGGCGGGTCAGGTCCCGACGGGTTCGGCTCGTCGGATCGCTTCCCACACCTTCATCGGTGAGGCGGGCATGTCCACGTGCGTGACCCCGAGTGGTTCGAGCGCATCGATCACCGCGTTGATCACTGCCGGCGACGCCGCGATCGAACCGGACTCGCCGGTTCCCTTGGCGCCGAGCACGTTCGTCGGAGACGGGGTAACCGTCTTGTCCAGGGTGAAGTCGGGCAGCTCCGGTGCGCCAGGAGCCAGGTAGTCGGCCATCGTCGCGCTGGTCAGGTTGCCGGAGTCGTCGTAGGTAGCTTCTTCGAAGAGAGCCTGCCCGACTCCCTGCGCGATACCACCGTGGAGCTGGCCGTCCACGATTCGCGGGTTGATCACCGTCCCGCAGTCGTCGACCGCGTAGTACGACGGGATCGTGACCGCTCCCGTTTGGGTGTCGACCTCCACGACGCAAACGTGCGTTCCGAACGGATACGTGAAGTTGGGCGGATCGTAGAAGTGCTCCTCGGCGAGTCCGGGTTCGACGCCTTCCGGCAGGTCCGCGGCGAGGTAGGCGGCTCCGGCGACTTCCTTGATGGTGACCGCCCGGCTCGACGTCCCCGCGACCGCGAAGCTGCCGCCGGTGAACTCCAGGTCTTCTTCGGAGGCCTCCAGCATGTGCGCCGCGATCTTTTTCGCCTTTGCCTTGACCTTGTCGCAGGCGAGGTGCACGGCCACGCCACCGACCGACGCGCTACGCGACCCGTACGTGTCGAGTCCGTAGGGTGCGGCGTTGGTGTCGCTGTGGACGACCTCGACGTCGTCGAAGTCGATTCCGAGCGCGTCCGAGACGATCTGGGACCAAGCGGTTTCGTGGCCTTGACCGTGCGGCGAGGTTCCGGTGACGACCTGGACGGTTCCACTGGAGAGCATCCGCACCGAGGCCATCTCCCAGCCCGGTGCCCCGAGCCGGAGCGCGGCGGTCATCTTGGACGGTGACAGGCCGCCGTTCTCCGTGTAGCTGGCGAGACCGATGCCGAGCTGCACGGTGCCGTCCGTTTCGCGTCGCCGCCGTTGCTCCTCCCGAAGCTGCCGGTAACCGGCCAGTTCGAGGGCCTTGTCCAGAGCGAGTCGGTAGTTGCCCGAGTCGATCTCGAGTCCGGCCGGGCTCGTCGTCGGCTCGTCGAACGGCTCATGGTAGTTGCGGCGCCGAACTTCGGCCGGGTCGATACCGACCCGTCGCGCGAGAGCATCCATCGCACGTTCGACGCCGTAGATGCCTTCGGTGCGTCCGGCCCCGCGGTAGGAGTCCGTCGGGGTCTTGTTGGTGAACACGCCCTTGCACTCCACCGAATAGGCCCCGAAGCTGTACGCGCCGGGGAAGATGAAGGCGCTGAGCAGTGGGATTCCCGGTGTGAGCAACTGCAGGTACGCGCCCATGTCCGCGTGGATGCGGACCCGCATCCCGAGCAGTCGTCCCGCGGCCGTCGAGGCCAGCTCGACGTGCTGCACCTGGCCACGGCCGTGGGTGGTGGCGTGGCAGTCCTCGGTCCGGCTCGCGACCCACTTGACGGGTGCGCGTAGCCGACGCGCGACGGCCACGGAGATGCACTCCTCCGGGTAGACGTTGAGCTTGCCGCCGAAGCCGCCACCGACCTCCGGCGCGATGACCCGCATGCGTTGTTCCGGCACACCGCAGGTGGCGGCGAGCAAGCTGCGCAGGATGTGCGGAACCTGGGTGGACGAGTGGACCGTGAACCCGCCGCCCGCGGGCTCCGGGGTGACGACGACGGCACGCGGTTCCATCGCGGTCGGCTGCACGCGTTGCTCCACGTACCGCTCCGACACCGTGACCTCGGCCCGCGCGAAGACGTCGTCGACGTCGCCGGTCGCGAGGTTCCACGTGTAGCACTCGTTGGTGCCGAACGAGGAGTGCACGTGCGGCCCGCCGGAGAGCGCTTCGTCCACGTCGAGCACCGCGTCCAGCGGTTCGTAGTCCACGTCGACGAGCTGGGCGGCGTCCTGAGCCGCGGCGGGATCGCGGGCCACGACCACGGCGACGGCTTCACCGGCGAAGCGCACTTCGCGTCGGGCGACCGGCCAGTGGTCGGGAATCTTGATGTCCTCGGTGACCGGCCAGGCGCAGAAGCTCCGCGGCCCGCCCGGCGGGGACGCGTCGGGGTCCGCGCTGCCGCCCCATTCGGATGCGAGGTCCTCGCCGGTGAACACGGCGGCCACACCCGGGCGGGCGACCGCCTGGGACGTGTCGATGCGCGTGATCCTGGCGTGCGCGTGCGGACTGCGGACGAGGGTGACGTGGAGCGTTCCGGCGGGGGTGATGTCGCCCGTCCAGGTGGCTCTGCCCGTCAACAGCGCCGCGTCCTCCTTACGTGCGACGTCGCTACCCACGCTGTTTCCCATGCTGCCTCCGATCGCCTCGGGCCCACCGGCCCCGCTCGTCGCACCCCCGAGGAAACCGGAGGTGTGACGTGCACAACAGCGGATGGTCCACGGGGACGCTACTGAGGGCGGTGGGCATGGTCAAAACCCCGACCGGGCGATTCGTCCGGAACACCCCGACGGGTGCGGATGGCACGCGGTGAGCGAATGTCGAGCAGTTCTCGGTGCGCCGGTGCGTCCCCTGGCCACTCGGAGAAGATCGAGTAGCCTCGATCGCCGGGATCTCGCGGACGGGGAGGACGGGCATGCGGCTGGAAGACCTCGTCGACCGGGCTCGGGAGCTCGCGGACGGCGGCGAACGGCGCCTGCTGGGCATCACCGGCCCGCCCGCAGCGGGCAAGAGCAAGATCGCTCGGACGGTGCTCGGCTCGTTGGGTGCTTCGGCGGCAGCGGTGCCGATGGACGGTTTCCACCTGGCGGGCGCGGAACTCCGCAGGCTCGGCCGCGCCGACCGCAAGGGCGCACCGGACACCTTCGATGCGGCGGGCTACGTGGCGCTGCTGCGTCGACTGCGCGATCCGGGTGATGAAGTGGTGTACGCCCCCGCATTCCACCGCGAGGTCGAGGAGTCCTTCGCGGGATCCATCCCGGTCGCACCGGACGTCCCACTGGTGATCACCGAAGGCAACTACCTGCTGCTGGACGACCACCCCTGGTCGCAGGTGCGGGGCCTGCTGGACGAGGTGTGGTACTTGGGGCTCGACGGGGACCGCCGGATCGAACGGCTCATCGCCCGCCACGTCCGCTACGGCAAATCACCGGAGCAGGCGCGGGAATGGGTCCATCGCAGCGACGAGGCCAACACCGCGCTGATCGCCCCCACCCGGGTGCGGGCGGACCTCGTCGTGGAGGACCTCAACGGTTTCTGAGCTCTGCACGGACGTCGTCGGGAATCCGCCCGGTGT
This sequence comes from Parasphingorhabdus pacifica, assembly GCF_054779195.1. NCBI lineage: Bacteria > Pseudomonadati > Pseudomonadota > Alphaproteobacteria > Sphingomonadales > Sphingorhabdaceae > Parasphingorhabdus > Parasphingorhabdus pacifica. The sequence continues at coordinate 314,875 of NZ_BAAGYS010000002.1, read as the reverse complement.
GGTCGATCGGTGTCCAGGGTTCGCTACGGACCCACTGCGACCCGCAGCCGCGGCAGGCCAGCACCGGTAGTCCATCGAGATCCGCCGGGGTGCGGTTCCAGGAGCACAGCGACCGGCAGGCATGGGCGGCGAGCGCGGTCACCGGCCCGCCTTGCTGGTTTCGGTTTCCTGGGAGCCGGAGCCCTCGGGGGATTGCGACTGGGTGGTTTCCGAAGAACTCGTGGTGGTTTCGGTCGGCTCGTCCGAACCATCCGGCGGTGGGACCTCCGACGAGTCGTCCGGCGGGACGGGGTCCGGCACGTCCGGTGGTTCCGGCGACGGAGGCACCGGGGGTAGCGGGCCGTCGGTGGGGGTGGGCCGGCCTTCCTTCGGCGGTGGCGGCGGCGCACCGTCCGACGACGGTGCCGCGGAACTCGCGCCCGTGCGGGACCGGGTGGTCAGGGAGCTCGTGGCGTTCGCACGGTCAGCGGTGTGCGACACCGTTCCGGGGCGCCCGTAGGCGTCGGTGGTCGTGTAGGTGTGGCTTGCCGACATCGTGGGTGTCACGGTCAGATCGGGCACAGCCTCGTCGTGTTGCTGCGGGGGCAGGACCATGGCGGCGATGGTCGCGAAGCCGGTGGCCACGACCACGCCCGCGCCGGCCAGTACGACCAGCCGCTTCGGCTTGGCGTCCGGGTCTTCGTGCTGATTCGGGTCCATCGCCTGTCCTACTCGTTCGGCCGCTGCCGCGACAGCTCCGGCAGCGGTCACCGCGTGCTCGCCGCGCCTGCTTCCGTGGTGCTCTCGAAAGGGCGTACTCGGGGCGCATTCGGTGTGGAATGGGTGTGGCTCGGGTTCTGACCACCGGACACCGTAGCCGCACGCGCCACCGTGCCGATCTCGGGGCGGCGAGATACCTACTGGTGGGTATTCGCGCCGAATCTGCCGAGCCGGGCAAAACACGCCCGGATGATCACCCACCGGTCGCACGGTCGGCACCTGGCCTGCGGCATCATGCGGACGTGACTGATGAGCAGCAGGTCAGACTGACCGCATGGGTGCACGGCAGGGTGCAGGGCGTGGGATTCCGGTGGTGGACCAGGTCCAGGGCCCTCGAACTCGGCTTGGTCGGCAGTGCCTCGAACCTGCCCGCGAACCGGGTCGAGGTCGTCGCCGAGGGGCCCCGGCAGGCTTGCGAACGGCTGCTCGCGGCCTTGCGGTCGGGTGATACACCGGGCGAAATCGACCACGTGGCCGAACAGTGGGCCGACCCCAAGGGTGGCCTGTCCGGTTTCGTGGAGCGGTGAGGCGACGCGTCCACGCCGCCATCATCGGTTCTCGCGAGGTGGAAGCCCATGTCACAGGTAGTCTCTGACGAACGCCGTCCAGCCGGACGCGGCGCCGACTCGCGGGAAGGTCCATCGAAGCCGTGCACCTGAAGAGCCTGACCCTCAAGGGTTTCAAGTCCTTCGCTTCGGCAACCACGCTGCGATTCGAACCCGGCATCACCTGCGTGGTCGGGCCCAACGGGTCGGGTAAGTCCAACGTGCTCGATGCGCTGACCTGGGTGATGGGTGAGCAAGGTGCCAAGGCGCTGCGCGGCGGCAAGATGGAAGACGTCATCTTCGCCGGGACCGCGGGCCGCGCGCCGCTCGGCCGTGCCGAGGTGACCCTGACCGTCGACAACGCCGATGGTGCGCTGCCGATCGAGTACACCGAGGTGTCGATCACCCGCCGGATGTTCCGGGACGGCGCCAGCGAATACGAGATCAACGGCAACACCTGCCGACTGATGGACGTGCAGGAACTCCTGTCGGACTCCGGCATCGGCCGCGAGATGCACGTGATCGTCGGGCAGGGCCAGCTCGCCACCATCCTGCAAGCCAAACCCGACGAACACCGCAGGCTCATCGAAGAGGCCGCCGGTGTGCTCAAGCACCGCAAGCGCAAAGAAAAGGCGCTGCGCAAACTCGATGCGATGCAGGCCAACCTGACCCGGTTGACCGACCTGACCAGCGAGCTGCGCCGACAACTGAAGCCGCTGGGCAAGCAGGCCGAGATCGCGCGCAAGGCGCAGACCGTGCAGGCCGACCTGCGAGACGCCCGCCTCCGGCTCATCGCCGACGAGCTCGTGACGGCTCGGTCCGAGCTGGCCCGCGATCAGGCGGATCAGGAAGAGGCCCGGGCCAAGCGCACCGAGGTGGAACGCTCGCTGCAGTTCGCGCAGTCGGAGGAGAAGGAACTCGAGGAAAAGGTCGCGGCCGACGCCCCGAAGCTGGCCCGCGCGCAGGACACCTGGTACCGCCTGTCGGCGTTGGAAGAACGGCTGCGCGGCACGTTGCGATTGGCTGCCGAGCGCTACAAGCACCTGACCGCTGAACCCGAAGAGCAGCGCACCGGCCGCGACCCCGAGCAGTTGGAGGAGGAGGCCGAAGAAGCAGCCGAGCGAGAGGTCGAACTCCGCGAGGAAGTGGAGGAAGCTCGGGACGCGCTCTCGGAAGTGGTTCAGCGCCGCTCCGACCTCGAAGCCGAGCTCCAGCGCGCAGAACAGGCGCACATGGCCGCGGTGCGGGCCATCGCCGACCGCAGGGAAGGCGTGGCTCGACTGTCCGGTGAGGTCGAGTCGATGCGCAGCAAGTCCGGTGCGACCGCCGACGAGATCGAGCGGTTGTCGGCCTCGCTGGAGGAGGCGAACCAGCGGGCCGCGGACGCCGCTGACGCACTCGCCGAAGCCGAATCCGAAACCGGCGGACACGAGTCCGACGACGCGGGGTTGGACGAACGCCATCGGAACGCCGCGGAGGCCAGGGACGCGGCGCGCGCACGAGTCGAGGAGTTGGTCAAGTCCGAACGCACCGCCGAACGGGAGATCGCGTCCTGGCAGGCGCGTGTCGAAGCACTGTCGATGGGCCTGCGGCGCAAGGACGGAGCCGGCGCGCTGCTCGCCTCCGGTGAGCGGATGCCCGGACTGCTCGGATCGGTCGCCGCGCTGCTGACCGTCGAGACCGGTTCGGAGGTCGCGTTGGCAGCCGCGCTGGGTGCGGTTGCCGATGCGGTCGCGGTGAGCGGAGTCGGCGACGCCGTCAGCGCCCTGGAACTGCTCAAGTCCGAGGACTCGGGCCGGTCCGGCCTGCTGGTCGGCGAATCCACGACCAATGTGGACCGTTCGCGTTGGCCGGAACTGACCGGCACGGCCCGCTGGGCGATCGATCTGGTGGAGGTGCCGGACGAGTTGCGCGGCGCGGTGACCGCGGCGCTGGATCGGATGGCCGTTGTCGATGATCTCGCCGCCGCCGAGGACTTGGTGCGGCGCTGCCCGGAGGTTCGCGCGGTCACCGCCGATGGTGATGTGCTCGGGGAGTACTGGGCCACCGGCGGCTCCGACGACCAGCAGAGCGTCATCGAGGTGCAGGCGGCCGTCGACGAAGCCGAACGCGAGCAGGCCGCGGCCCAGCGACGCCTTGAACAGCACTCGGCCGCGCTGGAGGGCGCACGGGCCGAAGAACAGGCGCGCCGGGACGAAGTTCAGGTCGTGCAGGAGCAGATCAACGAGGCCAAGGTCAACCGGGCGCGGGGAGCCGAACGGCTCTCCAGCCTGCAGAAGGCCGCGAACGCGGCGTCGGCCGAGGTGGAGCGGGTCCGCGAGCAGCGCGGCAAGGTTGAGCGTTCCCGCGAGGAAGCACTGGTCAAGCTCGCCGAACTCGAAGAGCGGCTGGCCGCCGTGAAGAGCGAGCAGCAGGAGCAGGACGAACCCGATACGGCTGAACGCGATCGGCTCGGCAGCGAACTCACCGAGGTTCGGCAGCGGGAGATGGATGCCCAGCTGGGTTTGCGCACCGCCGAGGAGCGGGCGCGGGCCGTGCAGGGACGGGCCGACCAACTGCGCCGGTCCGCCCGTCAGGAACGTGAAGCGCGGGCACGGGCGGAAGCCGCGCGGGAGGCCCGCGAGCGCGGCGCCCGAGTGACCAAGGCCGTGGTCGAGGGCTGCGAGACGGCGCTGGCGACCATCGCGGAATCGCTGCGCGCGGCAACCGGGGAACGCGACACGATCCAGGCGCAGCAGAGCGAGCACGAGCAGGCGCTGGGTTCCGTGCGGGCCCGGGTCCGGGAGATGAGCGGCGAGCTGGAGAAGCTCACCGACGCGGTGCACCGCGACGAGGTGGTGCGAGCGGAGAAGCGTCTGCGGATCGAGCAGCTCGAAGCCAAGATCATCGAAGATTTCGGGATCGGACTCGACGACCTGCTCGACGAGTACGGCCCCACCGTGCCGGTGCCGCCGAGCCCCGCCGAGATCGCCGAGTACGAGACGGCGAAGGAACGCGGCGAAGACGTCACCGAGCCGCCGCCCGTGCCGTTCGATCGCTCCGCGCAGGAGCGCCGGGCCAAACGCGCGGAGAAGGACCTTTCGCTGCTGGGCAAGGTGAACCCGCTCGCGTTGGAGGAGTACGCGGCGCTCGAGGAGCGCTACCGCTTCCTGTCCACCCAGCTCGAAGATCTCAAGGCGACCCGCCGTGACCTGATGGATGTGGTCAAGGAGGTCGACGAGAAGATCCTCGAGGTCTTCTCCTCGGCCTTCGATGACGTGGCGACCGAGTTCCAACAGGTGTTCTCGGTGCTGTTCCCCGGCGGCGAGGGCCGGTTGGTGCTCACCGACCCGGACGACATGCTCACCACCGGCATCGAGGTGGAAGCCCGCCCGCCGGGCAAGAAGGTCAAGCGTCTCTCGTTGCTCTCCGGCGGGGAGAAGTCGCTGACCGCGGTGGCGATGCTGGTGGCCATCTTCCGGGCTCGGCCGTCGCCGTTCTACGTGCTCGACGAGGTCGAAGCCGCGCTTGACGACACCAACCTGCGCAGGCTGATCACGCTGCTCGATCAGTTGCGCGGCACTTCGCAGTTGATCATCATCACCCACCAGAAGCCGACGATGGAGATCGCCGACGCGCTCTACGGAGTGTCGATGCAGGGCGACGGCATCACGACCGTCATCTCGCAGCGACTGGGCGGGGACAAGCGGGCGGAGGCGGCGAGGATGGCCGACGCGGTGGCGCTGCCGGGCGCGGCCGCAGGTGGCACCGCTGACGACTCGCCGACCGTCCCGGGCGCGGAAGCCGTGGATCCCGGGCCAGTGGACGAGGCGGCTACGGACGCGGGCCAGGAGGACGCGGCAGCAGCCGACGCGGGTGCGAGCTGACGCGGATCGCGGCTAGAGACCGGATTGCAGCGCGTATCCGACGCTGAACGCCACCAGTGCGGCGACGAACGAGGTGCCGACCACGACGGGCCAACCGGGTGGCCCGTCGTGGTGGCGAGCAGTGGGTGGAATGCGTCGGGGCAGGGCCTTGCCCACCGGCAGCCTGCCCAGCTCGTCCTGGCACGACTCACAGTCGGTGAGGTGGGTGCGCACCGTCAGCCAGTCCACGCCATCCAGCACGCCTGCCGCGTAGAGGTCGAGCTTGTCCTCGACGTGCGGACGTTCCCCCCGGTCCACTCCCACTCCGATCCTGGTGATCAAATCCGACGTTCTGTTCATCGGTCCGGATCGTCCCGTGCTGAAGTCCCGAGCCGCAGGTGTTCAGGAGTAGGTGACCGCCGTGTCGGTGGACTCGTCCGAGGGTTCGTTGCGGTGCCGCAGCGACAGCAGTCCGCCGACGAGCAGGGTCACCGCTACGCCGATCGGTGTGTACCAGGGGAAGGCCAGCGAGGACTCGCCACCCTCGCCATCGGGGAAGGTCAGCCCGAACGCGAGGTACAGCACCACGACGAGCGTGGCCACGAACGCGATCAACGCGTCGCTCTGCCGCGCGCGCCGCACCAGCAGGCCGAGCAGGAACGCACCCAGCAGCGCACCGTACGTGTAGCTCGCGATGCTCAACCCCACCTCGACGACCGGGTTGTCGGTGCTCGTGAACAGCGATCCGAAGCCCACGAACACCGCCGCCCACACCAGCGTCCAGAGCCTGCCGTGGCGCAGGATCGCGGCATCGTCCTGCCGGTGCTTGGTGAAGCGCTCGTAGAGGTCGCTGACCGTGGAGGTCGACAGCGAGTTCAGCGACGACGACAGGGTGCTCATCGCCGCCGCGAGAATGCCCGCGACGAGGATCCCGGCCAGTCCGGGAGGCAGCTCGGTGACGATGAAGCGCGCGAACAGCTCGTCGTCGCTGGCCATCCCCATCGACGACGGATCGGCGCCCTCGTAGAACGACCACAGCATCGAGCCGATGAACAGGAACAACGCGAACTGCAGCGCCACCACGACACCACTGCCGATCAGCGCCATCTGGCTGTCCCGCAGGCTGCGGCAGGACAGCAGGCGCTGCACCATCAGCTGGTCCGCGCCGTGCGAGGCCATCGCGAACACGGCACCACCCACGACGGCGGTGATGAACGCGTACTGGTTGGTGACGATCGACGAGCCGAAGTCGAACAGCTGGAACTTGCCTTCCGAAGCGGCGGTCGCGAACCAGCCTCCCGGAAGCTCACCGGAAAGAATGAAAGCGGCGACGATGGCGCCGCCGACGTAGATGCTCATCTGGACCACGTCGACCCAGACCACCGCGCGGATACCGCCGAAGTAGGTGTAGACGACCGTCAGCACGGCCAGTCCCAGCACGATCTGCCAGTAGGCGACGTCGACGTTGAAGACCTCCAGCATCACCTTCACCGGAATGGCGGTGGCGAACAGTCGCAGACCGTCGGCCAGCAGCCGGGTGATCAGGAAGGTCACCGACGCGGTGCCCTGCAGTCCGGAGCCGAAGCGCGAACCGAGGAACGCGTAGGCGCTGACCAGGTTGCCCGCGTAGTACTTCGGCAGCAGCACGAAGGCGACGATGATCCGGCCGATCATATAACCGATGGCCAGCTGCAGGTAGGTGAACGTGCCGAGGTAGGCGACCGTGGGCACGCTGATCACCGTCAGCGTGGAGGTTTCGGTGGCGACCACGGAGAAGCACACCGCCCACCACGGAAGATCGCGTCCTCCGATGAAGTAGTCCTGCGACGTGCGTTGGCGCCCGCTGAGCAGGATTCCGACCAGTGGCATCGCTACGAGGAAGACCCCGATCACTATCAGGTCGATGGATCGCATCAAGCCTCCAGGGAGTTGTCTTGCGGCACGCGCAGTCGTCGAGGTTGTCGGTCGGCGGGTTCGGGCAGTCGCAGAGGGCTTCGACCCGGGGTGATGCTGCCGAGCAGGCGGGGGCCGGCGCCGGTGGTGCCGGGCACGTTTCCGGGTAGTCCGCTGTAGGTCAGGAAACCCAGCAGAGCGGTCAGGTACGCCTCTTTGCCACCCGAAGGAAGCCCGAGTTCGTCGCTGGTGGTGAGGATGGCACCGAAGGATTCGAGCCGAGACCGGAGCGCGCCGATCAGCGCGGGATTGGCGACCCCGCCGCCGGATGCGACCAGCCGCCGCACCCCGTGGACCCGGCACGCGTCGGCGACGGTGGTGGCGGTGAGTTCGGTCAGCGTCGCCAGCAGGTCGCCGCCGTCGACGGGTCCGACATCGGTCAGCACCCGTTCGAGATAGGCGTGATTGAAGTGCTCCTTGCCGGTGGACTTCGGCGGCGGTTGCGCGTAGTACCCGTCCGCGAGCAGTGCTGCCAGCAGGTCGTGGCGAACCGAGCCGCTCGCGGCGATCCGCCCTCCGGTGTCCTGTTGGGAGCCGCCGCCGGTCACCTTCCTGGCAGCGGCGTCGATGAGGGCGTTGCCCGGACCGGTGTCGTAGGCGAGCGGTTCGGGGCCGCCGACGATGGTGAGGTTGGCGATCCCACCGATGTTCAGCGCCGCGTTCACCTCCGGTTGTCCCGCCAGCAGCAGGGCATCGAGCACGCCGGCCAGCGGGGCTCCGTGACCACCTGCGGCGACATCCCGCGCCCGTAGGTCCGCCACCACGGGAAATCCGGTGGACTCCGCGATCCACGCGGGCTGACCGAGCTGCAGCGTTCCGCGCGCCCGGCCGTCCTCCACCCAGTGGTAGAGCGTCTGGCCGAGTGAGGCGATGGCGTCGGCGTGGCCGCCGGCCAGTTCTTCGATGCCGTGCTGGGCGGCGTCCGCGAAGCAGCGGCCCACCTCGGTGTCCAGGGCGCACAGTTCGCGCGCGCTGCACTCCCCTGGTGGGAGGGCCGCGAGCAACCGGTCTCGCAGTGTTGCCGGGTAGGCGATCTCGGAGTAGCCGAGCGGGCGGAGTTCGATGGTGTCGTCTGCGATGTGGAGGTCGGCGGCAGCGACGTCGATGCCATCCATCGATGTCCCGGAAAGGAGTCCGATCATCCGAGCACGGGTCACCAGTGTGGTGTATTGCACGAGGATGGTGAATCGCAAGCGCTGAATCGAGTCCGTTGGTGAATTGCCACCGAATTTTGCTGTGGATCTGGTCGGTAACCCACGTGACTCCGACAGGGGCGCACGTTCTCCGCGCGCCGGGGTCCACCTCCGGGCTCGAGGCGCACCAGGTGCGAGGATGGGGCTGTGACCACCTCGAATCTGATTCTCATCGCTGTCGTCGTGCTGGTGGTGCTGGCGATCGCCGTGGTCGCCGGTGTGCTGCTGAGCCGCAGGCGGCGGATCAGCCTTGCCCAGCGGGAAGAGCAGCAATCGGACGCAGTCAAGGGCGGCGGCTACCGCACCGACAGCGGGATCAGCCTGTCCAGCGGTGGGGCCACGGCGACCGCGCCCCCGGAGCATCCGGTGGAGGAGCGCACCGAGACCGAGGGCCAACCGGCGGTCGGTGACGACGCATCGGTGCCCCGGGATTCCGAGCGACGTGGCATCGTCGACGTTCCGCTCCCCGAAGCCGGGACCGCCGAACTCGAAGCTGAGACCGGCGTGCCTCGAGAAGAGCCCGCGGAAGAGCCCGCCGACCGCGCCGGACCCGTCGGCACGGCCGAACCGGCCGATCGAGTGGAAGCACCCGAGCAAGCCGGGACCACTGAGCAGGCCGGGACCACTGAGCAGGCCGGGACCACTGAGCAGGCGGAAAGCATTCCGGAGCAGGTCGACTCGGCGCCGACGACCGCCGACCGGGCCGGTGCGGTGGACCAGGTCGCGCCCGGTGAAACCACGGCGGAGCCCGTCGAGCGGGTTCCGGAACAGGAACGCGCCGAGCCGGTTCCCGAACCGGAGCCTGCACCGGAGACCGAAGAGGTCGTCGAGGAGATCGAGCCGCCGTCGGGTCGACTCGAACGGCTGCGGGGCCGGTTGTCGAAGTCCCGCACGACGCTGGGTCAGGGCCTACTCGGCTTGCTCGGCGCGGGCGACCTGGACGAGGACTCCTGGGAGGAGATCGAAGACACCCTCCTGATGGCCGATCTGGGTGCGGCGACCACGACCGAGATCGTCGAACGGCTGCGCAGTGAGTTGGTCTCGCGTGGCGTGCGAACCTCCGACCAGGCGAGGGACCTGCTGCGCGAGGTGCTCGTCGACACCCTCGGTCCCGGCATGGAGCGCTCGGTTCGGGCGCTGCCGCACGGCGACCCGGCCGACGGCGGCAAACCCGCCGTGGTCCTGCTGGTCGGAGTCAACGGGACCGGCAAGACCACCACCACCGGCAAGCTGGCGCGGGTGCTCGTCGCGGACGGCCGCAAGGTGCTGTTGGGTGCGGCCGACACGTTCCGCGCGGCTGCGGTGGAGCAGCTGAGTACGTGGGGCGAGCGCGTCGGTGCGGAGGTCGTGCGCGGCAACGAAGGCGCCGACCCGGCCAGCGTGGCGTTCGAGTCCGTGGACCGCGGTGGGGACACCGGCGTGGACGCGGTGCTCGTCGACACCGCGGGCCGGTTGCACACCAAGACGGGCTTGATGGACGAACTCGGCAAGGTCAAGCGGGTCGTGGAGAAGCGCGCGCAGGTCGACGAGGTGCTGCTGGTCCTCGACGCGACCACCGGCCAGAACGGTCTGGTCCAGGCGCGGGTCTTCGCCGACGTCGTCGACGTGACCGGGATCGTGCTGACCAAGCTCGACGGCACCGCCAAGGGCGGCATCGTCTTCCAGGTGCAGCGGGAGTTGGGCGTGCCGGTCAAGCTCGTCGGCCTCGGTGAGGGCGCCGACGACCTGGCGCCGTTCGACCCGGGCGCTTTCGTCGATGCACTGCTGGGCGACCGCTGACCGCCTGGCTCAAGCCCTCGCGGCCCCCGCATCCCACGCGGTGCGGGGGCCGCGTCGCGTCGCGGGGTCGTCGGCGTCCCAACCGGTGAGCAATTTACGACATTACGGACGTAGTTCGTCGGTTTCCGGCAATGATCCTTCCGCTGAGGTTGAGCACAGCTGTGCCCAGCCACCCCCGCGGAAGGAGAGAACATGCCCAAAACGCTGGCGAAGCTCTGCGCGGTGCTCGCGATGGCCTTGCTCGCGTTCACCGGTACCGCGACCCTGCGTGCCCCCGAAGCGGCCGCCTACGAGTGGACCCGCGAGCTCGCACGGGGCGACAGCGGCAGCGATGTCCGAGAACTGCAGATCCGCATCGCGGGTTGGGCGGCCGACAGCGCCTCCAAGACCAACGTCGCGGTGGATGGCCAGTTCGGCCCGGCGACGGAAGCCGCACTCGTCCGTTTCCAGCGGTCCTACGGCTTGAGCGCCAGCGGCGTGGTCGACTCGGCCACGCAAGGCACGCTCAACGCGTTGGAGGAATCCGACGGGTCGACCGCGCACTTCGACTTCGCCGAGTTCCACTCCAAGGACGGTGCGGGATTCAGCGGCGGCAACGTCGGTTCGAACACCGTGCGGGAAAACGTCCGACGGCTGATGTACAAGCTCGAAGCCGTCCGCAAGAAGGCAGGCGACTCGCCCATCACCATCAATTCGGGATTCCGCAGCATCGCGCACAACGAGAACGTCGGTGGTGCGTCCAACAGCCAGCACACCTACGGGATCGCCGCCGACATCGTGATCAGCGGCAGGAGCGTCAGCGACACCATCGGTTACGCGCAGACCTCAGGTTTCTCCGGGATCATCCGCTACAACACCTTCACCCACGTCGACAGTCGCGTCGAATACGGCTACGGCGCGCAGTTCTGGTACTGGGCTGTCTGAAGCCGCGCATTGCGAAGCCCGCGATGGCCCGGGGACGTCCCCGGGCCATCGCCCGGCCGCTTCGGGAGGTTCGAGACATCACACCGGCGTAGCGCTCGTCCGCACCGACCTGATCTGATTCGTTAGTCGCATGAACGATCGGGTAGGAGGATTTCGGGTTGAACACCGCGCGGACGGGACCGGCCTTCGCGACGCTGGCTCTCGTGCTTCTGGTCGCGCTCGCGCTGCGCGCGCCCGTGACCGCGATCGCGCCCTTGCTGGAACGGATGCTGGCCGACCTTCGGTTGTCGCCGAGTTTCGGCGGAGTGCTCACGACGCTGCCCGTCGTCTGCCTCGGCGTGTTCGCCTTCATCGCACCCCGGCTCCGCAGGCGTTGGGGTGACGAACGGGTCCTGCTGGGCTGCCTGGTCGTGCTCCTCGTAGGGAACTCGCTGCGGGCCGTCGGATCGGCGGGTCCTCTGATCGCCGGCACCGTCGTGGTCGGGGCGGGGATCGCCGTGGCGAACGTCGCGCTGCCCGGACTGATCAAACGCGACTTCCCGCACCGGGTCCCTACCGTCACAGCCTTCTACACGGTGTGCCTGACCCTCGGTGGAGCGGCCGCTGCCGCATCGGTGATCCCGATTTCGGACGCGCTGCGTTCGGCGTGGCGGGCGCCACTGGGCCTGCTCGCCGTCCCGGTCCTGATCGCGCTGATCATCAGCCTGTTCGTGCTGCGGCGAACTCCCGGACCAGCGCCTGCGGTGCCGCAACGCTCGGGTGGACTGTGGCGACAGCCGCTGGCCTGGCAGGTGACAGCCTTCATGGGGCTGCAGTCGCTGATGGCCTACGTGGTCTTCGGGTGGCTGCCCTCGATGGTGCAGGCCCGCGGGATGAGCCCGGAAATCGCCGGACTGCTGCTCGGTGTTCAGGCCGCGATCCAGGCGGTCGGTTCCCTGGCCGTGCCCCTCCTGTGCAGGCGCCTCCGGGACCAGCGGTGGATCGCGATGGCGGTTGCCGCGTTCACCGCGACCGGCTTCGCGGGCATCGTGCTGGCACCGGCGCCCGCCGGGGTGTGGGCGGCGACGGTGCTGCTCGGGCTCGCGCAGGGTGCCGGGTTCGGCTTGGCTCTGACGCTCTTCGGCCTCCGCTCGCCGGACAGCGACACGACAACGGTGATGTCCGGGATGGCGCAGGGAGCCGGATACCTCATCGCAGCGACCGGCCCGCTTACGATCGGATTGCTGCACGACCTCACCGACGGCTGGACCGTGCCGCTCGGTCTGCTGCTCGTCTGCTGCCTTGCGGAGTTGGTGGTCGGCGCGTTCGCCGGGCGACCGCGCCAGGTGCCGTCGGTCAAGCGCGGTTAGAGCCGGCACACGACGGCCCGGAGTTCCAGAGCCGGAGTTCCAGAGCAGCACGATCAGGAACTCTCCAGCTGGTTCATGAGGTCGTAACGCCCGGCCCGATCCGGGCACACATTCGTAACGCGTCGCACAGCTCATTTCATGAGCCCGAAACGGTCGAGCGGATCGCCTGAAACAGCCTTTTTCCAGACTTCCCCCAACTTGGCACGCACGGGGAGGCAACGTGAATTCTGGCGATACCGCATGGGTGCTCGTGAGCGCGGCGCTCGTGATGCTCATGACCCCAGGACTGGCATTCTTCTACGGCGGCATGGTCCGCTCCCGCGGAGTGCTGAACATGCTCATGATGAGCCTCGGCGCGATGGGCGTCGTCGGCGTCCTGTGGGTTCTGTTCGGCTATTCCGCGGCTTTCGGCACCGACATCGGCAGCGCCGGGCTGCTCGGGTCACCGGTCGAGTTCTTGGGCCTGGGGCAACTGCTCAGTGAGGACGAGTTGTCCGGCACGATCCCGACGATGGCGTTCGTCGGTTTCCAGGCCATGTTCGCGATCCTGACCGTGGCCCTGATCTCGGGTGCGATCGCCGACCGGGCCCGCTTCGGGCCGTGGCTGTTGTTCTCGGCGTTGTGGGCGAGCGTGGTTTACTTCCCGGTCGCGCACTGGGTCTTCGCGTTCGACGAGACCGACGACGCGGGCAACGTGACGGCGGTCGGTGGCTGGATCGCCAACCGACTCGCGGCGATCGACTTCGCGGGCGGAACCGCCGTCCACATCAACGCGGGTGCGGCGGCACTGGCACTGGTGCTCGTCCTGGGCAGGAGGCAGGGCTGGCCGAAGGAGATCGGCAAGCCGCACAACCTGCCGATGGTCGTGTTGGGCGCCGGGCTGCTCTGGTTCGGCTGGTTCGGTTTCAACGCCGGGTCGGCGCTGGCCGCCGACGGGACCGCCGCGGTGGTGGTGGTCAACACGCTCGTGGCCACCAGCGCGGCGATGCTCACCTGGCTGCTCGTGGAGCGGCTGCGCGACGGACACGCCACCACCCTCGGCGCGGCGTCGGGAATCATCGCCGGACTGGTCGCGATCACTCCGGCCTGTTCTTCGGTGACGCCGATCGGTTCCATCGCGATCGGCGCGGTCGCCGGTGCGATCTGCGCGCTGGCGGTGAGCCTCAAGTTCCGCTTCGGTTACGACGATTCACTCGATGTGGTCGGTGTGCACCTCGTCGGTGGCCTCGTCGGCACCATCCTGGTCGGTTTCTTCGCCGCGGACAGCGCCCCGGAGGGCGTGAGCGGTCTGTTCTACGGCGGCGGTGCCGATCAGCTGTGGCGGCAGGTCGTCGGCGCGCTGGCAGTACTCGCGTACTCGTTCCTCGTGAGCCTGGTACTGGCGTGGCTCGTGCGGATCACCATCGGCTTCCGGCTCGAGGCGGAGGACGAAGTCGAAGGCATCGACGAAACCGAACACGCGGAAACCGGGTACGACTTCGGTGACGGCGGTGCATCCCGCCGCGCACCGGTTCCGACCGGTGGTCCCGGGCGCAAACTGGAAGGCAGCAACGCATGAAGCTGGTAACCGCGATCATCCAGCCCGCGAAGGTCGAATCGCTCAAGGACGTGCTGGGCAATCTCGGTGTGCTGGGCATGACGGTCAGCGAGGCCCAGGGTTACGGCAGGCAGAAGGGCCACAAGGAGGTCTACCGGGGTGCCGAGTACGCGGTCGACTTCGTGCGGAAGCTTCGGGTCGAGGTGCTCGTCGACGAGTCCACGGTGGACGCGGTGGTAGACGGCATCGTCGAAGCCAGCCGCAGCGGCCGGGTCGGTGACGGCAAGGTGTGGGTGACCTCTGTGGACACCGTCGTGCGGGTCCGTACGGGGGAGACGGACGTCGACGCGATCTGATTGAGCAAGGGAACCTTTCTTCCACATGTGACAGAAAGGTTCCCTTGCTCCAATCCCCAACCGGCCGGGCCGTCGAATGACGGCCCGGCCTTTCGCGTCGACGGCCGGGACGGCGGATCCACTCAGAGCGATCTGGGTAGCACTACGCAGTCGAATCCGAGGGGCATCACGCTCCCCGGGGCGAAGGCCGGGCGGCAGACTGGTCATCAACGCGGTCAGGGGGAACCGGCGAGGGGAACGCCCGTTGCACTGGGGGTCGGGCGGGCCGGGCCGCGTGCCGGGGGTGTCCCGGGATGGCTTGCACGAGGGGGCGGGCCATCCCGGTTCCGGCGGTACCTGGCACCGAAAGCGTGGATCACTCCAGCGTAATCTGATCGTGTTGTGGAAATCTCGAACGAGCACCTCAGCTGTGCTGAACCGCCGCCGGTCCTCGTGGTCGGCAGACGGTCATTCGTCGTCCTCGCAGGCCTGCCCGGCGCGGGAAAGAGCACGGTACTGGGCAAACTCCGGGCCGAACCGGGGGCGGTGACCCTCGATTCCGCGCAGGTACGGAAAAGGCTTCGCTCGCTGCTGCCCGCGAGCTTGCCGTACCGCTGTTACCGCCCACTCGTGCACGCGATCCACCGGACCCGCATCGCTTGGTACTGCGCGGTTGCGCGCGGTCCGGTGGTGGCGCACGAACCTTCGACACGGGCGAGCACCAGAGCCATGCTCGTCGTATTCGGTCTGCTCACCGGCCGCCGTCGCCTGCTGATGTGGTTGCATGCGAACCCGCGGGCAGCACTCGCCGGGCAGTACGCCAGGGGGCGTCTGATCCGCGAGCGCTCCTTCCGCAGACATGTGCGGCGCGCGGTACGCATCAACCGGTCGCTGCGCGCCGGCAAGGTTCCGGTGGGCTGGAACGTGGTTCGGGTGTTCAGCAGGCAGGACCTCGAACGAGGGCTTCGACTGCGCACGGAACGGTGACTTACATCGCCTTGAACCCGGGTGGGTTCGCTGTAGCGGTGACTCGATCGCTAGTGTGGGGCATCGGTGCATAGGGAACGCCCCTGGATGCACCTTGGCTGAGATATCGAGCTGCGAGTGACTGGCAACAGTGTGTGCGTTCCAGGTGTGCGCGGCCCGACATGTGTAGGCAGCGACACCAATGCGGCGACCGATCGCCCAGCGGAGCTGCCCTCGGACCTGGCTGTTGCCGATCACCGCGAGTGATGGATGGGGCAGGACCGTATCGCATCATTCAGCCTCTCTCGACCCACGAGGAGACTCACGCACGCTCATGCCCAGCTTTGAAGAACTTGAACTCGATTCCCGCGTCCTGCAGGTCATCACCGACATCGGCTACGAGACTCCCTCGCCGATCCAGGCGGAGACCATTCCGCCGCTCCTCGAAGGCCGCGACGTCATGGGACTCGCGCAGACCGGTACCGGCAAGACCGCCGCGTTCGCCCTGCCGATCCTGTCCAAGCTCAATCTCGAATCGAAGCGCCCGCAGGCGCTCGTGATCGCGCCGACCCGCGAGCTCGCGATCCAGGTCGCCGAAGCCTTCCAGCGCTACGCCGCGAATCTGCCGAACTTCCACGTGCTGCCGGTCTACGGCGGTCAGAGCTATGGGCCGCAGCTGGCTGGGCTCAAGCGCGGTGCGCAGGTCGTCGTGGGCACGCCGGGACGTCTGATCGATCACCTCAACAAGGGATCGCTGGACCTGTCCGATCTCAAGCACCTCGTCCTCGACGAAGCCGACGAGATGCTCCGGATGGGCTTCATCGACGACGTGGAGACCATCCTGCAGTCGGTGCCTGCTCAGCGGCAGGTGGCCCTCTTCTCGGCCACCATGCCCCGCGCCATCCGGACGATCAGCCAGTCCTACCTGAACGACCCCGCGGAAATCTCGGTCAAGACGAAGACGAGCACCGCGACCAACATCAACCAGCGCTACATCCCGGTTCGCGGCGCGAACAAGCTCGACGCGTTGACCAGGATCCTCGAGGTCGAACCGTTCGACGCGATGATCGCGTTCGTCCGCACCAAGCAGCTCACCGAGGAACTCGCCGAAAAGCTGCAGGCCCGCGGTTACAGCGCGTCGGCGATCAACGGGGACATCCCGCAGGCACAGCGGGAGCGGACGATCGGCCACCTCCGGGAAGGCCGGGTCGACATCCTCGTGGCCACCGACGTGGCGGCCCGCGGACTGGATGTCGAGCGCATCTCGCACGTGCTCAACTACGACATCCCGCACGACAGCGAGTCGTACGTGCACCGCATCGGCCGGACCGGTCGTGCGGGTCGAAGTGGTGAGGCGATCCTGTTCGTCTCGCCGCGCGAGCGGCACATGCTGCGTTCGATCGAGAAGGCGACCAGGCAGTCGATCAGCCAGATGGAGCTGCCCAGCGTCGAGGCGGTCAACGACGAGCGGCTCGCGAAGTTCGCCAAGAGCATCACCGACACCATCGCCAAGGGTGATCTGGAACTGTTCCAGAACCTCGTGCAGGAGTACGAGCGCACCCACGACGTGCCGGCCGTGGAGATCGCGGCCGCACTGGCGAGCATGGCTCAGGGTGATCGGCCGCTGTTGCTCGATCCGGAGCCCGTCGAGGAGCCGCGTCGCAAGAGCGAAGGTGGTGGCCCGGCGTTCGTGCCTTCGAGTTCCGACGTCGAGACCTACCGGGTCGAGGTCGGTCGCCGCAACCGGGTCACGCCGAGCGCGCTCGTCGGCGCACTGGCCAATGAAGGTGGTCTGGCCAGCAAGAACATCGGGCACATCGACATCCGTGCCGAGCACACCCTCATCGAGCTGCCCGCGGACCTGCCCGAGGAGCTGCTGCGCCGCCTGGGTAAGACGCAGGTGGCCGGGCGAGGCCTGCGCATCGCCCGCGCCGAGGGCGAGATCGTCAACCGCCGCCCGCAGCGGCCGCCCAGGGACAAGGCACGGCCGCAGCGCAAGGGCGGGCAGCGCTCGCCGAGCAACGGCGCACGCGGCCCGGCCAACAAGCGGCCGGTGCGCGAGCACAGCTGATCCGACGCGGGTGCGTCGATCTCGTGGGAGGTCGACGCACCCGTATCGTCGTCGGAGGAGCACGGCGCGGGTCGGCGCGGTTCTGCCGTCCGAGTCGTAGGGCACGAGGCCCTCCCGGACTGCGTGGCCATGCCGGGTGACCGGGTGAACTACGATGAACGACCGCGTCCTCCCGGGACGTCGTGCCAGCCGGTTACCCTCGCACTGGTACCGAGGTGCCCGGATACCGAGGTAGCCAGACATCCATCGACCCTGGAGCCCGAGAACCCGTGTTCGACACTCTTTCCGATCGGCTGACATCGGTTCTGAAGAACCTGCGCGGCAAGGGGCGCCTGTCCGATGCCGACATCGACGCGACCGCGCGAGAAATCCGCATCGCGCTGCTGGAAGCGGACGTGGCCCTGCCCGTGGTGCGCGGGTTCATCGCGGGTGTCAAGGAACGCGCCAAGGGTGCGGAGGTCTCACAGGCCCTGAATCCCGCCCAGCAGGTCATCAAGATCGTCAACGAGGAGCTCGTCGGCATCCTCGGCGGCGAGACCCGCAGGCTCGAATACGCCAAGAACCCGCCGACGGTGATCTTGCTCGCGGGCCTGCAGGGTTCGGGCAAGACGACGCTGGCGGGCAAGCTCGCGAACTGGTTCTCCGGTCAAGGACACACGCCGATGCTCGCGGCCTGCGACTTGCAGCGCCCGAACGCGGTGACCCAGCTGCAGGTCGTCGGTGAACGTGCCGAGGTGCCGGTCTTCGCGCCGGAGCCCGGCAACGGCCAGGGTGACCCGGTGGACGTCGCGCGCAGGAGCATCGACGAGGCCACCCGTGCCCAGCACGACATCGTCATCGTCGACACCGCTGGCCGTCTCGGCGTCGACGAAGAGATGATGCAGCAGGCCGCCGATATCCGGGATGCGGTCAACCCCGACGAGATCCTGTTCGTCGTCGACGCGATGATCGGGCAGGATGCGGTCGGCACCGCGGAGGCTTTCCGGGACGGCGTCGGTTTCTCCGGCGTGGTCCTCACCAAGCTCGACGGTGACGCTCGTGGTGGTGCCGCGCTGTCGGTCCGCCAGGTCACCGGCCAGCCGATCATGTTCGCCTCCAACGGCGAGAAGCTCGACGACTTCGACGTCTTCCACCCCGACCGGATGGCCAGCCGGATTCTGGGCATGGGCGACATGCTCACCCTGATCGAGCAGGCCGAGCAGGCGTTCGACGCGGACCAGGCGGAGCAGGCGGCGCAGAAGCTCGGTACGGGAGAGCTCACGCTGGAGGACTTCCTGGAGCAGATGCAGGCGGTCCGGCGGATGGGTCCGTTGCAGAACCTGATCGGCATGCTGCCAGGCGCCGGTCAGATGAAGGACCAGATGGCGAACTTCGACGAAAGCCACCTGGACCGGGTACAGGCGATCATCCGGGGCATGACCCCAGCGGAACGGGACGACCCGAAGATCATCAACGCTTCGCGGCGGCAGCGCATCGCGCGTGGTTCCGGGGTGGCGATCAGCGATATCAACGACCTCGTCAACCGCTTCTTCGAGGCGCGCAAGATGATGCAGCAGATGGCCGGCCAGTTCGGCGGCGGCTTCGGCGGTGGCGGCGGTGGCGGCAAGAAGGGCAAGAAGGGGAAGAAGGGCAAGAAGGGCAAGAACAAGGGGCCGACACCGCCGAAGGGCGTGCGCGGCGGAATGCCCGGACTGCCACCCGGCATGCCCGGCATGCCTCCCGGCGGGATGCCGGGTGGCGCCGGTGGGCCGGACCCGTCGAAGATCGAAGGCGGACTGAACGAACTGCCCGCCGGGTTCGACCCCTCCAAGCTCAACTTCGGCAACGGCAAGAAGAAGAAATGAGCCCGCTGCATCTTCGCGGGACGGTGCTGCCCGACGGTGAGCGACGGGACGTGTGGGTCCGGGACGGGCTGGTCAGCTTCGAGCCGGTGTCGGACGCCGATACCGTCTTCGACGGCGGATTCCTCTTGCCCGGGCTGGTCGACGCGCACTGCCACGTCGGGATCGGCCCGAAGGGCCCGGTCGAGCTGGACGAGGCGGCCGTGCAGGCCAAGACCGATCGGGACGCGGGCACGCTCCTGGTCCGGGACTGCGGTGCCCCGATCGACACCCGTTCGCTGCAGGAACGCGATGACCTGCCCCGGATCATCCGGGCAGGGAGGCACCTGGCCAAACCGAAGCGCTACATCCCGTACCTGGGGGAGCAGCTCGAAGACGAGTCGGAACTGCCCGCGGCGGTCGCCGCGCAGGTGGATTACGGCGACGGCTGGGTGAAGCTCGTCGGCGATTGGATCGACCGTTCCGTCGGCGACCTGTCCCCGCTGTGGAGCGACGGCGTGCTGACCGAGGCGATAGCGGCCGCGCACGCCAAGGGTGCGCGAGTGACCGCTCACGTCTTCGGTGAGGACGCGCTGCCGGGACTGATCAACGCGGGCATCGACTGCATCGAGCACGGCACCGGTCTGACCGACGACACCATCGAGGCGATGGCGAAGCGGGGCACCACTCTGGTTCCGACGCTGATCAACATCGAGAACTTTCCCTCGTTCGCGTCGTCCGCCACGAAGTACCCGGATTACGCCGCGCACATGAACGATCTGTATCGCCGTGGTGACGAGACCGTCGCCAAGGCGATCGAGGCGGGAGTCGCGGTGTACGCGGGTACCGACGCCGGTGGTGGCATCGAGCACGGCACCATCGTCGAGGAGATCCTCGCCCTGCACCGGGTCGGCCTGACCACCGAGCAGGCGCTGGCCGCCGCTTCCTGGTCGGCTCGGGAGTGGCTCGGCTGGTCGGGCCTGCGCGAGGGGGCCGTGGCGGACCTGGTTTGCTACGACGAGGACCCGCGCAAGGACCTCAGGAGTCTGCGGCATCCGCGGCGGATCGTGCTGCGCGGTCGAGTGGTGGCCTGAGCAGCGCTCCCCAACGCGTCCACGAGGGTGGTCGTCGGGCTCGATGCTGCCGGCCCGAGCCGGTGCACTCCACTGCGTCGTGTTGCGACGTTGGCGCGGTGGTTCCTCCGACGCCTGATCTCACCCGCCCGGCGCTCCCAGCCCGTTGTCCGCGCGACCGTCGTTGAACACGTGCACCGGCACATCCGATCTCGCCGAGAACGCCGAATTCCGCTGCCCGCGACGAGATCCCGGGGGCAGAACGGGAGGTCGCGGTTCCCTCGTCGCGGCCCTTTCCGTCGCTTCGTCGCGGGGCCGAGGCCTGCAGCCTCGATGCGGTTCCGGCTCAACGGCACCGGATGTGTGTTGTTCGGCCTTCCCGAAGGTGGTCCCCCGGTGGGGTATCGCGCTCAACGTGTCCGGAGTGCTACCGATCGGCTCCCGATCTAACCTGGATCCGCTGAGAGGGGGCAGCATTGGTCCATCCGCGGGGCGAGCAAGACGGAACGGAGCCGCGGCGGCGACGCCGCATCCGCTGGTCGGCGCTCTTGGAGGCCTCCCCTGCAGCCGGTGTGGCATGGGGTTTCGCCGCGTTCTTCCTCGGCTACGGTGCGTACTACCTCGCCGGTTTCGTGCTGGGGGCGTTCGTTCCCGCGCACTCGACGTTCGACGCGGCATCGCCGCCGAACGTCGGTCCGCTGCTGCTGTTGGCGTTCGCGCCGAATCTCCTGCTCGGGGTCGTTCCCGCGCTGTTCTCCTGGCTGCGGGGCAGTGGCCCGCGGGTCGACTTCGGAGTGCTTCCCACGTGGCGCGACGTGAAGGTCGGGCTGGCCTGCGGCGGTAGCGCCCTGGCTGCCTCGGGAATCGTGGCGGTCGTGGTCGTCAGCGTGTCCGGGCCACCACCCCAGACCGGGTTGTCGGCGTTGATGGGGCAGGAACGCAGCATCTGGCTGGTCCTGTTCGTGCTGTTCGCGTTCCTGGGTGCTCCGTTGACCGAGGAACTGCTGGTTCGCGGAGCACTCTGGGGTGCGCTCGAACACCATCGGGTGCCGCGCTACGCGATCCTGCTGCTGACCGCGTTGATCTTCGCTTTTCTGCACGCCGAGGCGTGGCGGATGCCCATCTTGTTCGTCGGCGGCGTGGCGTTGGGCGTCGCGAGGATGATCACCGGCAGGATCGGTGCCAGTATGGTCGCGCACGCGACCAACAACTTCCTTCCGGCGCTGGTGCTGCTGTTGGCTGCGGGGTGACCCGCATCGGCCTCGCGCCGGACGACTCGACGGTCTGCAGCCGGGGGTCGCCGCGCTGTCGATGGTCGTTCGCTCAACACGGAGGCGCCCTTGCCCGCACAACAGCCACCCGAGTCGACCGGCAGAGCGTGGCCGGAACCTGTGCGGACGGCCGGATCCGTGGTTCAGACGCCGGTGCGAACCCATCGGTGGGGCTTCGGGGCTTTCTTCCTCGCGCAGGCGGTTTTCGTGCTCGCGTCGGTCACCATCTCCGCGTACTTCGGCGACTCCCTCGGGCCAGGACGGACGACCGCCGTCGCGATCGCCCTGATGCTGATCGTGCCCACCGTCCTCGCGGGAGTGGTCGCGGTGCTGATCACGCTCGTGCGCGGTAACGGTCCCCGATTGGACTTCGGCCTGCAGTGGCGGTGGTCGGATGTGACCACCGGACTGGCCATCGGTGTAGTCGGCATGATCAGTACGACGATCGCCTCGATGTTGTGGACCAGGTGGGTCGGTCCGGAAAACGCGAGCTCGACGGTCAGCAGTCTGCTGGACGGGTTGCAGTTGCCTCCCGCGCTGGCCGTGTTGATCTTCCTGCACATGTGGTTGATCGCGCCGATCTGCGAGGAGCTGCTCTACCGCGGGCTCCTGTGGGGTGCGATGGAGCGGCTCAGGTGGAGCCAGGTGACGGTGTTCGTACTGAGTACGGCCACCTTCGCGATCGGACACCTGGAGCCGGACCGCACCCTGCTGCTGTTGGTGATCGCCGTTCCGATCGGGGTGGCACGCATGTTGACCGGACGGTTGACTGCGAGCGTGGTCGCTCATCAGGTGAACAACTTCTTGCCCGCGCTGGGCCTGCTGCTGCTCTCCCTCGGCATGCTGCCGACCTGACCGGGAGTCCTGCCGCGAGCGACGTGCGGGCGTCTGGCAGAATGGGGAGCTGTTCGTCATGAGCGGTCCCTCTCACCGCCCGTGGCCATTCGACGTAAGAGCGCTCCTTTTCGTAACCCCACGCGGACGGGTGCGTTCACCAGAGCAGGAACGAGAGTCTGAGGAGCACCAGCACCCGTGGCTGTGAAGATCAAGTTGGCTCGGATCGGTAAGGTCCGCGAGCCGCACTACCGCATTGTCGTCGCCGACGCCCAAACCCGCCGCAACGGTCGGGCGATCGAGACGATCGGCCAGTACCACCCGTTGGAGAGCCCGAGCCGCATCGTTGTCGACTCGGAGCGGGCGCAGTACTGGCTGGGTGTCGGCGCGCAGCCGACCGAGCCGGTCAAGGGCATCCTCGAGGTCACCGGTGACTGGCAGAAGCACAAGGGCCTGCCCGGTGCCGAGGGCAAGCTCAAGGCCCCCGAGCCGAAGCCGTCCAAGCAGGAGCTGTTCGAGGCGGCGCTGGCTGCCGCCGGAGACGAGTCGGTCACCGAGGCCACCACGCCCAAGAAGAAGGGCGGCAAGAAGGCTGAGGAGAAGGCCGACGCCGGTGCGGACAAGGCCGAGGAGCCGAAGTCCGAGGACGGCAAGGCGTGACAGTCCTCGCGGACGCGCTGGAGCACCTGGTTCGCGGCATCGTCGACAATCCCGACGATGTCCGCGTCCAGCTCTTGACTACCCGACGTGGTCGCACCCTGGAGGTGCGCGTCAACCCGGATGACCTCGGCAAGGTCATCGGTCGCAGTGGGCGTACCGCGACCGCGCTGCGGACGGTCATCTCCGGGATCGGTGGACGTGGTCTCCGGGTCGACGTGGTCGACACCGACCGCTGAGCACGAACATGGCAGACCCCCGATCCTTGACCCTGGCCGTGGGCCGGGTCGTCAAGCCGCATGGCGTTCAGGGCGAGCTGGTGGTCGAGGTGCGTACCGACACCCCGGAGAACCGCTTCGCCGATGGAGCCGTGCTGGGTGTGCGGAAGCGCGGTGCCGACACGCGGGATAGCCTCACGGTGACAGCCGCCCGGCCACACGCCGGGCGGCTTCTCGTGCGCGCCGAGGGCGTGGACAGCCGGGAAGCGGCCGAGGCGTTGCGCGGTGCCGTGCTGACGGTGCGCGGTGACGAACTCGAGCAACCGGACGATCCCGACGAGTTCCACGACCATCAGCTCGAAGGCCTGCGTGTCGTGCGCGTCGGCGGCGAGCAGGTCGGCGCGGTCCGGGAAGTGCTGCACACGCCTGCCGGCGAGGTGTTGACCGTGGACACCGACGACGGCCGCGAGGTGCTCGTGCCGTTCGTCACGCAGATGGTGCCCGAGGTCGACCTCGTCAACGGTCGGCTGACCGTCGACCCGCCGGAGGGCCTCATCGACGACGAGGAGTGATCCCGTCGTGGAGGAACCGGTGTTTTCCTACCAGAGCCTCTGCCGTGACGCGGTGGAGGTGAGCAATGAGGGGCACCAAGCAGCCCATGCGCATCGACGTCATCACGATCTTTCCCGATTACCTCAACCCGCTGCGGGAAGCGCTGCTGGGCAAGGCGATCGAGCGGGAGCGGATCTCGGTTGCCGTGCACGACCTCCGGGACTGGACCCACGACGTGCATCGCGCGGTCGACGACAGTCCTTACGGCGGTGGCCCCGGCATGGTGATGAAGCCGGACGTCTGGGGGGAGGCACTCGACGCTGTGTGCGATCCCACTGCGGGCCCCCCGCCCCGACTCGTGGTTCCCACCCCGGCCGGGAGGCCGTTCACGCAGCGCACCGCCGTCCGGTGGTCCCAGGAATCCCGCCTGGTGTTCGCATGTGGGAGGTACGAGGGCATAGACCAGCGGGTGATCGACGACGCGGCCACGCGCATGCCGGTCGAAGAGGTCTCGATCGGCGATTACGTACTGGTCGGCGGTGAGGTCGCCGCCCTGACCATGATCGAGTCCGTCGTCCGGTTGCTGCCGGGAGTGCTGGGAAACCCGGCTTCGGCGGAGCAGGATTCGTTCTCCGACGGTCTGCTGGAGGGGCCCTGCTACACGCGGCCCGAGGAGTGGCGCGGCCGTGCGGTGCCGGATGTGCTCCGTTCCGGCAATCACGCCGCCATCGACCGCTGGCGGCGTGATCGGGCGCTGGAGCGGACCTTCGAACGCAGGCCCGAACTGCTGGATTCGCTTCCGGAAGGGGCCCTGACCGCCGCGGACCGGATGCGGATCGATAAACTGCGTGAGTCGGAAGCCTCCGACGATTCCCGGGATGCTCCGGGACCGTAGCGTCACCAGCCCTGAATACGGGGCCGGTTTCGGCGTGGAAAGGCACGTCTGGCACACTGGACCGGTTGCTGCAGCCGGGTTGTTGCCGGCGCGCGCACATTGCAAGTTCACCCCGTGTCAGGCGGTGCCCACCGAATCGGTCGGGTCATCGATATGCGAGAACACGGGTGCCAACGACACGGATGAGGACGGACCACCGATGAACACCCTGGACGCGCTGGACGCCCAGTCGCTGCGTTCCGACATCCCCGCTTTCCGGCCTGGCGACACGCTGAAGGTCCACGTCCGCGTCATCGAGGGTTCGCGTGAGCGGAACCAGGTTTTCCAAGGCGCTGTGATCCGCCGTCAGGGCGACGGCGTCCGGGAGACCTTCACCGTTCGCAAGGTTTCCTTCGGTGTCGGCGTGGAGCGCACCTTCCCGGTGCACAGCCCCAACATCGCCAAGATCGAGGTCGCGGCTCGGGGTATCGTTCGCCGGGCGAAGCTGTACTACCTGCGTGATCTCCGTGGCAAGGCCGCCAAGATCAAGGAGCGTCGCGAGTCCGCGATCTCGCGCGCATGAGTCGTGCGCGCTTTCGCGCGACGACTGGATTTTCCGGAACGGCTCGGGTGGATTCACCCGGGCCGTTTCTCGTGTTCGGACGGGTCCTCTGTCCGCCGACCGGAGTCCGGGCTGGGGGCTCATCCCCTTCGGAGATCACCTTCGGGTGAAGAGTGATCGCAGCGAGTTGGGATTCGAAAGCGGTAAGGCCGGCGCGAGCCGGCAAGCGCTGGGTTGAAAAGGGAGAAATCCCTGTTCATGGCAACTTCGGCGGGAAACGGGCCCGATTACCTGCTGTGCAGGGGAGTCCGTGGGAGTGCGATGGCGTTCCAGTAGCCTGGCCGGGTGGCCGATGTCATGCGCTCCGGACCGGAAGAAGAGCCCCAGGACGGGGCCGACGAGGGCCGCGGCCCCGGCGCCGAAGAGGCGTCCGGGCGGCGCTCGCGGCGGCGTTCCCGCAAGAACAAGAAGGGTTCCTTCTGGCGCGAACTCCCCATCCTCATCGTCACCGCGCTGGTGCTGACGGTGCTCATTCAGGCATTCCTCGCCCGGGTGTACGTGATCCCGTCCCAGTCGATGGAGACGACCCTGCACGGGTGCTCCGGGTGCAACAACGACCGCGTGCTGGTCGACAAGGTCACCTACCGGTTCACCGATCCGGCCCCGGGAGACGTGGTCGTGTTCCGGGGGCCCCACTCGTGGGGGGAGAACGAGTTCACGGTTCCCGAACCGACGAACCCCGTGGTGAAGGTGGTTCAGGGCGCGACCTCGCTGCTTGGTTTCGGCGCGCCGGGCGAGAAGGACTTCGTCAAGCGGGTGATCGCAACGGGCGGGCAGACCGTCGAGTGCTGCGACCCGGAGAACCGCGTGCTGGTCGACGGTGAGCCGCTGACGGAGCCCTACATCCATTGGGATTCGGACAGTCCTGCCGGCCAGCAGCAGGCCGAGTTCGAGCCGGTTACGGTCCCGCAGGGGCACCTGTGGGTGATGGGGGACAACCGGAACAACTCCGCGGACTCCCGCGTGCAGGGCGGCGGTGGCATCAACGGTGCCGTCCCGGTCGACAACGTCATCGGTAAGACGCAGGTGATCGTGTTGCCGCCGACTCGCTGGGGTGCCGTTTCGGAGGACAATCCGCAGAACGTGGCCCTGAGCGCCCCGAGCTGGCAGGCTGGGGTCCCGATGGGTGTGGGAGTGGCCGGTGCATTCCCCGTCGTGTGGATCGGCCGTAGGCTCGCGGGTGCGACGCAGGATCGAAATTCGCGGGAGCAACGCTGACGGCAGGAGCTAGACTGGCGGAGTTCCGTCCGCCGAGGACGGTGATCCGTCGGAGCACGGGAAACTGGGCTTTGCAGAGCGCCCTCGACCGCCGCGGGCTCGGCCCGGTGGCGGGAGTGGATGAGGCCGGGCGCGGGGCATGTGCGGGCCCGTTGGTGGTGGCCGCGTGCATCCTCAAACCGGGTGATGCGCGGCGGTTCGACGGGTTGACCGATTCGAAGGCCCTCAGCCCGTCGGAACGTGAACGGTTGTTCGATGTGATCACGGCCAGAGCCCAGGCCTGGTCGGTCGTGGCCATCCAAGCCGAGGAAGTGGATGCTCTGGGCATCCACGTGGCGAATCTGGAAGGCATGCGCCGTGCGGTCGCTCGGTTGAGCCTGCATCCAGGTTACGTGTTGACCGACGGATTCCGGGTGCAGGGCTTGGCGACTCCCAGTGTGGCCGTGGTCAAGGGTGATCTGGTGGCAGCCTGCGTGGCCGCGGCGTCGGTGCTGGCCAAGGTCACGAGGGACCGGATGATGGTCGACCTGCACGCGGAGCTGCCCATGTACGGCTTCGACGAGCACAAGGGCTATTGCACGGGTGTGCACTCGGTGCAGCTTCGGGAGCACGGCCCCAGCGAGCAACACCGCTGGTGCTATTCGAACGTGGCGGCTGCCGCGCAGCTCCACGGACGGAGATCGCCGCGCGCAGTCACCAGCAAACCTGGTTTGTTCGATGCTGCGGAGGGGGACGTGGTGGACAATGAGCAGGCATAGTCCGGTCGGCAATGGGGAAGGGCTCGCACAGCGATGAGCACCGAGGATCTCGAAAAGTACGAGACCGAGATGGAGCTGCAGCTCTACAAGGAGTACCGCGACATCGTCGGGCAGTTCACCTACGTCGTGGAGACGGAGCGCCGTTTCTACCTGGCCAATGCCGTGGACGTTCAGGTGCGCAATTCCGACTCGGAGGTCTACTTCGAGGTGGCGATGTCGGATGCGTGGGTGTGGGACATGTATCGTCCCGCGCGGTTCGTCAAGAACGTGCGTGTGATCACGTTCAAGGATGTGAACGTCGAGGAACTGGACAAGCCTGACCTGAGATTGCCGGAGAACGGTCCCTTCGGCAGCTAGATCTACGAGAGTAGCTCGGCCGGTCACCGCGGTGGCCGGCCGAGCTTTTTGTTTTCGCGGATGGTTCGGTCGGATTGGTTTCGCGGTTCGTGATCCGCTCAGCTGCTCACCCGATTGGTAGCACACGTTCGCATGAAAATGGTGTGTGCAAAAGTGTGAATCACGGGTGAGTTGTGCACAAGGCGGCAAGTTCTCCACAGAGTTGAAATCGGCGTTGGAAAAGCGTCTGCGGGGTGGGCAGTGTGGAGATCGCGACGGAACCGATTCGAGGAGAATCCAATGAGCGAGCTCCCTGCTCCGGTGAAAGCCATGCGTGAGAAAGCAGCCAACGAAAGAGCTATCGGGGGAAAGCCCCAGCAGGACGGGCCTCAGCAGGACGGGCCTCAGCAGGACAGGCCTCAGCAGGACGGGCCCCAGCAGGACAGGCTAGGGCGGCGGACACCGCAACCGGGTTCTCCCCATCCGGGGTCTGCGCGGGCAGGAAAGGCGCGAAGGGAGCGGGCGTCACGAGGGGCCCGAGTGGAAACGTTCACGGGTGTGCTGTCCGATTGCGACACCGCTGCGGGAACGCACCTGCTCGGCAGGGCCGGGGAACGGTTGGCCGCGGCCTGCCTGGAACAGCACGGTCTGACGGTGCTGACGCGCAACTGGCGATGTTCCCTCGGTGAGCTCGACATCATCGCCACGGATGGCGACCAAGCGGTCTTCTGCGAGGTCAAGACCAGGTCCGGAGTCGACTACGGGACTCCGCTGGAAGCGGTTGGTCCGGAGAAGATCGGCCGTATCCGCAACCTCGCCAAGGCGTGGCTGGTCGAGCAGTCGCTGGTGGGTTGTCCGGTGCGTTTCGACGTCGTCTCGGTGTTGTGGCCGCTTGGGGGGTCGGTTCGCATCGATCACCTCGAAGGAGTCTTCTGACTGAGGCCGCGGTCGCTCTCCGGAGTCTCGCGGTCCCTGCCGGGGATGACCCCGTGGAGCGGCAGTGCGTCTGTTTCGAGACTGGTCCCTTGGGGTTGCTCTTCAATTCGGTCCGAATGAGCTTCAGGTCAAAGATTCATTAAGGCGACATCGCCGGAAAGGGGAGCCGCGGATGGCGTTGCGACGAAGTTGGGCAGTGGCGCTTTTCGGCGTCGACGGTGTTCTGGTGGAGATCGAAGCCGATGTGCGCAAGGGGGGATTGCCGAATCTGCAACTGTTGGGGTTGCCGGACACGGCTTTGCAGGAGTCCAAGAACAGGGTTCGATCGGCTATTCAGAATTGTCGCGAGAGCTGGCCGAACACGTGCGTAACCCTGGCGTTGTCCCCGGCCGCGATGCCCAAGGCAGGAACCTCCTACGACGTGGCACTGGCGTGCGCGGTGCTGGCCGGTGCGGAGCAGATACCTCCGGATCGTCTGGAGGGGACGGCACTGTTCGGCGAGTTGGCCCTGGACGGGCGGATCCGCTCCGTGCGTGGCCTGTTACCCGGCCTGTTGGCAGCGCGCAGGGCCGGGATGCCGCGGGCGATCGTCCCGATGGCGGGACTTGCCGAAGCGCAGCTGGTCGACGGGTTGGAGATCTACGGCGCCGAACATCTGAGCGAAGTCCTCGCTTGGCTTCGTGGTTCGGACGAGCTGGCGGAGGTGCCGCTGCTGACGGAGTCGGGTCGCCCCGATGAACAGCCGGACCTGATCGACGTGCGGGGACAACCGGAAGCGCGGTGGGCACTGGAGGTGGCGGCGGCGGGTGGCCACCACCTGCTCATGGTCGGCCCGCCCGGTACCGGCAAGACCATGCTGGCCAAGCGACTCTGCGGGCTGTTGCCCGGCTTGAACCGGCAGGAGGCGTTGGAGGTCACCGCTATCCAGTCGGTGGCCGGTGATCTCTCAGCGGACGCTCCACTCATCAGCACGCCCCCGTTCGTCGCTCCGCACCATTCCCTCTCCGTCTCCGGGCTGGTCGGAGGCGGCGCGGGGTTGGCGAAACCGGGCGCGGTCAGTAGGGCTCACCGAGGGACGTTGTTGTTGGACGAGGCTTGCGAGTTCGGCCTCAAACGATTGGAAGCACTGCGCACGGCATTGGAGGAAGGCGAGATCCGGTTGGCCAGACGGGACGGGACCTTGCGGTATCCGGCGCGCTTCCAGCTGGTGCTCGCTACCAACCCATGTCCGTGTGCCCCGCCGAGGGAGATTGATTGCCAATGCGCACCGCAGGTACGGCGTCGTTACCTGGGCAAGCTCTCCGGACCGCTGATGGATCGGGTCGATCTCCGGGTGCGGATGCGCCCGATCACCGCCATGTCCGTCCACGACGAAGCGCTACCCGAATCCAGCGCGATGGTGCGTGCGCGGGTGGAGGCTGCTCGGGCGACGGCGATCGAACGTTGGGCGGAGCACGGTTGGCAGACCAACGGTGAGGTGCCCGGCCCGGTGTTGCGCCGGGAGTTCGTGTTGCCCGGGAAGGTTACGGCGTTGCTGGACAAGGGGTTGGACAGCGGGGCGGTGACCGCACGTGGCGCCGACCGGTGCTTGCGGGTGGCGTGGACGTTGGCAGATCTCGACGGCAGTGCGCGTCCGGATGCCGACCACGTTGCCGCCGCCCTCGAGTTCCGGGATCGGCGGTCGTAGTGCGGGCGGGACGGAGTGCGGTGGGTTTCGAACGCAGCTGGTTCGGAGTGGAGCGGGGTCTGTCCGGAGTGGGGGAGGTGCGGTGACGAGCGAAAGCACATATCCGCGTGACGAGCTGCTGGTGGCACGTGCGTACTTGTCGGCGGTCGCCGAGCCGCCTGCGCCCGCGCTCGCCGGTTTCATCGCCGAGCAAGGCGTACTCGGGGCTGCTCAGCTGGTGCGTGAGGGCGCGATACCGGAGTCGGTGGCCGATGAGGTCGATGCACGCAGAACGACTGCTTCGGGACACAGCGTGCTGGCGGCGGCGGATGCGGTCGGGGCACGCTTGATCAGCCCCGAACATCCGGAGTGGCCGTGGGAGTCGTTCCGCGAGTTCGTGGACGGCAGAACCGTGGGGATGGTGGGCATGGCTGAACCGGTTGCCCTGTGGGTTCGCGGCGGTGCCCGGCTTTCGGAGGCGTTCGCCGCTTCGGTTGCGATCGTCGGCGCGCGGGCGGCTTCCGGGTACGGGGAGCACTTGGCCGCGGAGTTCGGCCACGGGGTTGCGAGTGCGGGTGTGACGGTGGTCTCCGGGGCCGCGTACGGCATCGACGGTGCTGCGCACCGCGGGGCGCTCGCCGGGGGAGGCACCACCGTAGCGTTCCTGGCGTGCGGCGTGGACATGGATTACCCGGCCGGACACGGAAGGTTGCTGCGGGCGATCGCGACCCAGGGCGCGGTGGTGAGCGAATATCCACCCGGCACCGTGCCACGCAAACATCGATTCCTGGTGCGGAATCGGCTGATCGCGGCGGCCGGGCAAGGCACCGTGGTGGTCGAGGCCGGCTTGCGCAGTGGTGCGGCCAACACGGCGAATTCCTCGGAAGCGTTGGGTCGTCCACTGATGGCCGTACCGGGGCCGGTGAGCTCGGCCACGTCGGTGGGCTGTCACGAAATGGTCCGAGCGGGTAAGGCGGTGCTGGTGACGGCGACCGACGAGATCCTCGAAGTGATCAGCCCGCTGGGCACGAACCCGCAGGTGGAGCGGGAGTCACCGACTCGTCCGATGGACGCCATGGACCCGTCGGCTCGGATTCTCTACGACGTGCTCGCGGAACTCGGTGACGCCGGTGCCGACCGGATCGCGCAGGATTCAGGACTTGCGCTGCGGAAAGTGCGCGCATTACTGCCCACACTGGAAATGGCGGGTTTCGTGGTGCGGACCGAGTACGGGTGGTCCCGCAGCTGAGCACATCGTGACCGTGCCGGATACCACGTCGCACGGATCGTCGCGCCGAGTACCGCGACTTTGTCGAATAATGCTTCAGTTGGCGTCCTCCTGCCGCGTGGCGATGCTTGACCGAGATCGGCGGAGCGACGAGCGTCGGGGCATGGCTCGCACACGTTCCGGTGGTTCCCCGAGACCGGACATTCGCGCGGCTCGATCGATGCTGCCGGCTCAACTCGTTTCCAGCATCAACGCGTTCGAACGGCACCTGACCTTCGAACGGGGTATGTCCGGGCACACGGTCCGCGCGTATCTCGGAGACGTTGTCTCGTTGCTGGATCATGTCCGTCGCAGCAATTCCGGTGAAACCCTGGAAGCACTGTCGATTTCCGTCTTGCGGGAGTGGTTGGCCGAACAGCACTCGCAGCAGGTCAGCCGGGCTACGCTGGCCCGCCGCGCGGCCTCGGCACGAGCTTTCACCGCTTGGGCCACCCGTGCGGGGCTGCTCACGGTGGACCCCGGGCTGCGGCTGACGGCGTCCTCCCCGCAACGAAAACTTCCGGTCGTATTGCGATCGGACCAAGCGGCCACGACTATGCGGGCTTCGGCGAGTGGTGCCGAACAAGGTGATCCGGTAGCGCTGCGCGATCACGCGGTGCTGGAATTGCTGTATGCCACCGGGGTGCGGGTTTCGGAGCTCTGCGGACTCGACTTCGAGGATATCGACCACGACCTGCGGGTCGTACGTGTCGTGGGCAAGGGAGACAAGCAACGAGCAGTGCCGTTCGGCGTACCGGCCGATCGTGCGCTCGGTCGTTGGCTTTCGTCCGGGCGGACCGCGTTGGCGACGGAAAAGTCCGGATCCGCGGTGTTCCTCGGTGTCCGTGGTGGACGATTGGACCCGCGTACCGCGCGCCGCGCGGTACACGACGCGGTCGGCAGCGTGCCGGGGGCGGCCGATGTCGGGCCGCACGGACTGCGCCATTCGGCTGCGACCCATTTGATCGAGGGCGGAGCAGACCTCCGTAGCGTTCAGGAGTTGCTTGGTCACGCTACGCTCGCAACGACTCAGCTCTATACCCACGTGACCGTCGAACGGCTGAAGGCTATCCATGACCGAACCCACCCCCGTTCCTGATGACGCCGGGGGCGGTACCCGCTCGGTGACCGCGTGGTCCACCACGGTGTCGACCAAGCGCACGCCCTCCCGCGAACCGGATCCGGGTGCGTCGACCAATGGCCACGCGAATGGCCGTGTCCAGTATTCCCCCGACTCCGGGGCGCAAGCGGTCGAACCGAGCAGTGCCGGACCCGATGACCTGCGCAACGGCGACGAGGTCGAAGCCGGGATCGTGGCGTTGTGGAAGGCGTTCGGGCAGGAGCGCGATCAGGACCTCCGTGATCGTCTCGTCCTGCACTACGCGCCGTTGGTGAAATACGTCGCGGGCCGGGTCGGCACGGGGTTGCCTTCCCATGTCGAGGTTTCCGACTTGATTCAGTCGGGAATCTTCGGCTTGGTCGATGCGATCGAGAAGTTCGAGCCCGAGCGCGGACTGAAGTTCGAGACCTATGCCATGCAACGGATCCGGGGCGCGATCCTCGACGATCTGCGGGCGCAGGATTGGGTCCCGCGTTCGGTGCGCAGTCGTGCCCGCGATGTGGAAAGGGCGTTGGAACGGCTCGAAGCGAAGCTCCAGCGCACCGCCACCGACAGCGAACTCGCCGACGAACTGGAGGTCACGGCCGACGAGTTGCGGGATCTGTTCGCTCAGCTACAGATGACGAGTGTCGTCGCACTGGACGACCTCATCGGTGTGGGCAAGGGGGCGGCCTCGCTGGCCGAGACGCTGCCGGACGACCGTGCCGAGGACCCCGTGGCGGCCTTGGTCGATCGGGACAGCCGCAGGCAGCTCGCGGAAGCGGTAGAGCGGCTCAGTGATCGGGACAGGATCGTCGTGACGCTCTACTACTTCGAGAACCTCACGCTCGCCGAGATCGGCAAGGTGCTGGGAGTGACCGAGTCCCGCGTCTGTCAGTTGCATACCCGTGCGGTGTTGCGCTTGCGCAGCAAGCTCACCGAGAGCAGTTCCTGATCTCTCAGCCGTGGTGGCGCCGACCGGTGTCGTCGTTCCACGGAAGCAGACGGACGCCCCCGGTGCCGAGCAGGCGCAGCGGGTCGAGGTAGTCGAGTCTGCGGCGTGCTCCCCAGTGCAGGCAGGTCGTAGGGCCGCTCGCCGCGCACTCCGGGTGCCCGGGTTGCAGGTGCCCGATCGGATCGCCGGTGCTGACGAGGTCGCCGACCTGGACGCTGGGGGCCACGGGTTCGTAGGTGGTTCGAAGACCGCTGAGATGTTCGATCGACACCAGGTCGCGGTCCACCACCCGGCCCGCAAAGAGCACCAGCCCGTCGCCGGCCGCCAGCACGGGCTGACCGGGAGTGCCGGTGAGATCCACACCGCGGTGACCCGGGCCGTAGGTGTGGGGAGGCCGTTCGAAGGGGCGCGAGACGGTGGGGGGCGTCGGCGCGAGCGGCCATCCGTACCGGGGGCGTGCGGGGGCCGGACGGGCGTCGGATCGCTCGGCGCGGACCGGTTCGTTCGCGGGCGGCGCCGCACTCACCAGCAGCGGTGTGGCCAGGGCGGCCACGATCAGCAAGCGCATGGTTCAACGCTGCGTCAAATACCGGTCGAGTGACAGTGTGAAATCGGATTCTGTGGACAAACCGCCTGTCTGTGAATAACACGCGGGCACGCCTAGCGGGACTTTTCACGTCCAGTACACTGGCCCTGCGGTTTCGTGCAAGATGAACCGACTTCGCGTGTTCGCGCGGTGTTCTCGATTCCGGTTACCGGCGCAGGTCGTCGATCGATCCGGAGTCTGCCGGGCAAGCGGGTGTGTGGTCGAGGCTTCGGCAGCGGCTGGTGCATACCGCCCGGCGGGCACCCGAACAGGGCTCCTCGCGGTCCCGGACCCGGTCCGGGTGGGGGGCTGGCGAACACCAGGGCGATGGGTCACCCGGCCCGTCGCGTGAACCGAACCGCGCGTCCTCGCGACGCGCCCGACGAACGAGGTGCGAAACAGGCTATGGCCGTCGTCACCATGAAGCAGCTGCTCGACAGCGGCGTGCATTTCGGGCATCAGACCCGGCGCTGGAACCCGAAGATGAAGCGCTACATCTTCACCGAGCGCAACGGCATCTACATCATCGACCTGCAGCAGACGCTGTCCTACATCGATGCCGCCTACGACTTCGTCAAGCAGACCGTGGCCCACGGGGGCACGATCCTTTTCGTCGGCACGAAGAAGCAGGCGCAGGAAGCGATCGCGGAACAGGCACTGCGGGTCGGCATGCCCTACGTCAACCAGCGTTGGCTGGGTGGCATGCTCACCAACTTCCAAACCGTGCACAAGCGTCTGCAGCGTCTCAAGGAGCTTGAGACGATGGAGCAGACCGGTGGCTTCGAGGGTCGCACTAAGAAGGAAATTCTGATGCTGACCCGCGAGAAGGACAAGCTGGTCCGGACGCTCGGCGGTATCCGCGACATGTCCAAGGTGCCCAGCGCCGTGTGGATCGTGGACACCAAGAAGGAGCACATCGCGGTGGGCGAGGCCCGCAAGCTGGGTATCCCGGTTGTGGCGATCCTCGACACCAACTGCGATCCGGACGAGGTCGACTACCCGATCCCGGGTAACGACGACGCGATCCGCTCCGCCGCGCTGCTCACCCGCGTGGTGGCCGACGGTGTCGCGGACGGCCTGATGTCCCGCAGCGGCCGCTCCAACGGTGCTGCCGAGGGCGAGGAGAAGCCCCAGGCCGGTGTGGCCGAAGAGCCGCTGGCGGAGTGGGAGAAGGAACTGCTGTCCGGTTCCGATTCCGCCGCGACCGCGCAGACCGGTTCCGACGCGTCTGCGACCGCGCAGACCGGCGAGCAGCCCGCGCAGTCCTGACCTGCAGCTTCGCGCCCATCGCCACGGTGATGGGCGCGAAGCGTGGCTTCGGGGGCCCGTTGTCACACCGGTGCACGTGGCATTTGAGGTGGGCATTGTCGTTCGGGTGACCGGCTTCGTGACCGCCCGGCCCGACTGCGCGCCGCACGGTCGCCGGTACGACGACCGTGGCGGCGAACCGGCCGGGCATCCCCCGACCCCAGAACTTCCCACTGCGTACACATTCCGAAGAAGGACGGACAACGCACGATGGCGAACTACACTGCGGCCGACGTGAAGCGTCTCCGCGACCAGACCGGCGCCGGCATGATGGACTGCAAGAAGGCCCTCGAGGAGAACGAGGGGGACTTCGACAAGGCCATGGAGGCCCTGCGGATCAAGGGCGCGAAGGACATCGGCAAGCGAGCCGAGCGTTCGGCCGCCGAGGGTCTGGTGGCCGCCGAGGACGGCGTGCTGATCGAGCTCAACTGCGAGACCGACTTCGTCGCCAAGAACGACGAGTTCATCGATCTGGCCAACCGGATCGTCAAGGCCGCCAAGGCCACGAACTCCTCCGACGTGGACGTCGTGCTCGCCGCGGACCTCGACGGCAAGACCGTTGGTGAGACCATCAAGGAACTGGCCGCGAAGATCGGTGAGAAGCTCGAGCTTCGCCGAGTGGTCATCTTCGAGGGTCAGGTCACCACCTACCTGCACCGCCGTTCGGCGGACCTGCCCCCGGCCGTCGGCGTGCTGCTGGAGTACACCGGCTCGGACGAGGAGGCCGCCCGCGCGGCTGCGATGCAGGTTGCCGCACTGCGCGCGCGCTACCTCCACCGGGACGAGGTTCCCGAGGATGTGGTGGCCAACGAGCGCCGCATCGCCGACGAGACCGCGCGTGCCGAGGGCAAGCCGGAGCAGGCCCTGCCGAAGATCGTCGAGGGTCGGCTCAACGGGTTCTACAAGGAGAACGTGCTCCTCGACCAGCCGTCGGTCCAGGACAACAAGAAGACCGTGAAAGACCTGCTCGACGAGGCCGGCGTCACCGTCACCCGGTTCGCTCGTTTCGAGGTCGGCCAGTCCTGAACGAGCGGCGCTCGGCGTGCGTGCACGCCCAGTAGCTGCTAGGTAGTGAGTTGCCGGCTTCGGTCGGTCGAGTCGGTGGCAGTCGCCGGCGAGAGTCGACATTCGCGCCCCGCCTTCGTCGCACCGAGGGCGGGGCGCTTTCTCGCCGGGGGTCTGTCCGACAACAGTTTTCGCGCGACGAGCCTTTCAGGAGTGACAGTGACCGACGACGACCCTGCAGCGGGCGGCTACAGCCGAGTGCTACTCAAGCTCGGCGGCGAGATGTTCGGCGGCGGAAGTGTGGGCATCGATCCCGAGGTTGTCGGTGCGGTCTCCCGACAGATCGCCGATGTCGTTGCCGACGGGGTCGAGGTGGCCATCGTGATCGGTGGTGGCAACTTCTTCCGCGGCGCGGAGCTGCAGCAGCGCGGTATGGAGCGGGCGCGCGGCGATTACATGGCGATGCTGAGCACGGTCATGAACTGCCTGGCGCTGCAGGACTTCCTCGAACGCGAGCACGGCATCGACACCCGCGTCATGACCGCCATCACGATGGGACAGGTCGCCGAGCCCTACATTCCGCGTCGCGCGATGCGCCACATGGAAAAGGGGCGCGTGGTCATCTTCGGTGCCGGGACCGGCATGCCGTACTTCTCGACCGACACCACGGCCGCGCAGCGCGCCCTGGAGATCGGTTGTGAGGTGGTGCTGATGGCGAAGGGCGTCGACGGGGTTTTCACCGCGGATCCGAAGACGACCCCCGAGGCGGAACTGTTCTCCCACATCACGCACCGTGAGGTGTTGGAACGCGGTCTGAAGGTTGCCGATGCGACGGCGTTCAGCCTGTGCATGGACAACCAGATGCCGATCCTCGTCTTCAACCTCCTGGTGGAAGGCAACATCGCACGTGCGGTCAGTGGTGAGAAGATCGGCACCCTGGTCAAGACCCCGGGCGCTGACGAGATGTGAGCGTGCTGGGATCCTGATCGAGTCGCGGGTCGCCGAACCGGAGACGGTCCGCGCAGCAGCACCGACTCCGCAATGTCCACTCCGCCTGCACACTAGAAGGAGCAGCCGTGATCGACGAGACTCTTCTCGATGGCGAGGAGAAGATGCAGAAGGCTGTGGAGGTGGCCAAGGACGAGCTGGCCACGGTCCGCACCGGCCGCGCGAACCCCGCCATGTTCTCCGGCATTGTCGTCGAGTACTACGGTTCGCCGACGCCGCTGAACCAGCTGGCCAGCATCAGCGTTCCCGAGGCTCGCATGGTGGTCATCAAGCCGTACGACTCCAGCCAGCTCCAGGCGATGGAGAAGGCCATCCGTGACTCGGACCTGGGGGTCAACCCCACCAACGACGGCAAGCTGATCCGAGTGGCGATTCCGCAGATGACCGAGGAACGCCGCAAGGACATGGCCAAACTCGCCAAGCAGAAGGGCGAGGAAGGCAAGATCACCGTTCGCGGGATCCGGCGCAAGGTCAAGGAAGAGATCGACCGCATCGTCAAGGACGGCGAAGCGGGCGAGGACGAGGGCACTCGTGGTGAGAAGGAGCTGGAGAACACCACTCACCGGTACGTCGGCCAGATCGACGAACTCGTCAAGCACAAAGAGGCCGAGCTTCTTGAGGTCTGACGAGCCGTTCCGGAGTGAGTGAGGCTCATGAGGACTCGTGGGAACGCGAACAACGCCAGAACGCATTCTGAAAGAACCTGCCAGTGGTGACGGCCAGCCGGTGTGAAGGTGAGTCCGGGATGTCGAGCGAGGTACCGGGCTCTCCTTCGCCCGCGTCCCGTGCGGGGCGCGACCTTCGCGCCGCTATCGGGGTCGGAGTGGTGCTGGGTGCGGCGATCATCATGTCGCTGTTGATGTCACGGCACGTGTTCATCGGCATCGTGGCGGCTGCCGCGGCTGTTTCCACCTTCGAGTTGGCGGGTGCGCTGCGGCGCGGTGCGGATATCCGGATTTCGCTGGTGCCTGTGCTGGTCGGTGGCCAGGCGATGCTGTGGTTGTCGTGGCCCCTGGGTTTGCGTGGCTTGTTG
Source organism: Parasphingorhabdus pacifica (assembly GCF_054779195.1). Taxonomy (NCBI): domain Bacteria; kingdom Pseudomonadati; phylum Pseudomonadota; class Alphaproteobacteria; order Sphingomonadales; family Sphingorhabdaceae; genus Parasphingorhabdus; species Parasphingorhabdus pacifica. The sequence continues at coordinate 276,523 of NZ_BAAGYS010000002.1, read as the reverse complement.
CTGGCGTTCACCGGCACCGTGCTGGCGTGTATGGCCTGGCGGTTGTGGGCCGGGGTCGAGGGCTACCTGCGGGATGTGACCGCGTCGGTGTTCACGGCTGCGTACGTGCCGATGTTCGGTGCGTTCGCGGCCATGCTCGCGGTCCCGGAGGACGGCGGGTTCCGCGCGCTGGCGTTCATGATCGGCGTGGTCGCTTCCGACACCGGTGGGTACGCGTTCGGCGTCTTCTTCGGACGTCACCCGATGGCCCCGGAGATCAGCCCGAAGAAGTCCTGGGAGGGCTTCGCGGGGTCGATGCTCACGGGTGTGACGGCCGGTGTGCTTTCGCTCGTGTTGCTGTTGGACGGGCAGTGGTGGCACGGTGCGCTCTTCGGGGCGGCTCTGGTCTGCAGTGCCACGTTCGGTGACCTGCTGGAGTCGGTGATGAAGCGGGATCTCGGCATCAAGGACATGGGAACGATGCTGCCCGGCCACGGTGGGCTGATGGACCGGATGGATTCGCTGTTGCCGTCCGCCGTGGTGGCGTGGGTGGTGCTGTCCTGGTTGCTGCCGAGCTGATGCGCGGACAACGTGCTCGCTCGGCGCCGGGGGTCACACCGAGTCCGAACATCTGGCACTGGCCGGACGTCTACGAGGTCGAGAACCGGGCGCAGGACTCCGGTGGGGTGCTGTGGGCCGCTGTCCGCGATCGGTGCGACTGGAGTGGCGGCGACGTCGTCGACGTCGGTTGTGGTGATGGTTTCCACCTACCCTTCTTCGCCGCGACGGCCCGGTCGGTGATCGGGGTCGAACCGCATCCTCCGCTTGCGAGCCGGGCTTCCCAGCGCATGACCGGCGAACCCGGTGTCGAGGTGTTCTCAGCGCCTGCCCAGCGGTTGCCGGTGGCGGATTCCGCCGTCGACCTGGTGCACGCGCGCACGGCGTACTTCTTCGGGCCCGGTTGCGAGCCTGGTCTTGCCGAAGCCGAACGCGTGCTGCGGCCGGGCGGATCGATCGTGATCGTCGACTTGGACGCGTCGTGTCCGCCTTATGGGGATTGGATGCGGGCGGATGCGCCACATTACGACCCGCGTGCGGTGGAGGCCTTCTTCGATCGGCACGGCTTCCGCAGTGTGCGGGTGGACACGCAGTGGTGCTTCGAGGATCGGGCGGCTTTGGAAGCGGTCCTGGGAATCGAATTCTCCGCGAAGGTGGCTCGGCGGGCGGCGACCGAGGTCTCGGGGCTCACGATCCCGGTCGGGTACCGGGTGCGGTCCCGGACCAAGCCGGTGTGCCTGCTTCGCCCTGGTTCGTCGTCCTGATCCCCCGGCGTACTACGCGCCGTGAGTGGATGGGGCAGAACGGGCACGGCGGGTGCCGGTGGAGGGCACTGACGGATGACCTAGTTTTGACGCGGTGGCGAAAGCGTTACGTTCCGGTGCCTCTTCCGCAATCCGAACGCCCCCGAATGACGCCTTGTCTGCACGTGCATCCCGTGATCGACTTATATCGGCACGGTTCGTGGTTGTGTTACATACCGTGCGCCACATTTCGCATCGCCGACGGCAAACAGGAGCAGCCATGGCTTTCAGCTGGGGTATGCCGGTCGCTGCGGGTTTGAGCCAGGTCGCGCAGATGGATCGAGGGCAGCGGGCGCGCATCGTGCGTCAGGTCTGCGACGAGTACCCGGGTTTCCGTGGACTGCTCAAGCAGGTGTCGGTCGCGAGAGGCGTGGCATTCGCGTCCGGATTGGCGCTCGCGGTCGCCGTGATCCTGCTCGTGCAGGCGGCTTCGGTGTGGTGGGTGGCGGCGTTGGTGTTCACCGGCCTGGGCGGCTTCGGCTACGTCACCGTCGTGCTCACCGACAGCCGGTTCGATCTGCTGCTGGCCGTGCTGGGGGCGCACCGGACCGATGAACTGCACGGGCGGCTGGTCACCGATCAGATCTACGGGGAGGAGCCCGTAGCGGAGCCCGTTCAGCCGTCGTTGACCTGTTCGCGGGCGCGAGGACGTCTCCTACCGGTCGAACCGGCTCCTCGGCGCGGCCACCGCGTCAACTGACCGAGCTCGTCGCGCCGGAGCAGCCCATGGCTGGTGGGCCCGCCGGTGTCGATGGGGGCGATGGCGAGCGCACGCCCAAGGGTCCGCGGTGTAGCCGGATTTCGATCAGACGTAGTGGCTGATGGACAGTGCCGCCGCGATCTCGTCGCCGAGGAAGTGGGTCGTGTCGTCGGGGGGTTCTCCCACTCGGACCACCAGCGGGCCGCCGAATGGTTTGCGTTCGACCACCTCGATGCGGGCGCCGAGAACCATCCCGTGGTCGGTGAGGTAACGCAGCAGTTCGGAGTCGGTGTCCCACACCCGCGCGATCGTGCCGACGGTACCGGGCTCGACGTTGTCGATCAGTTTCGTCGCGGGCTTGTCCAGGTCGCCCTCGGAAGTGGGGATCGGATCTCCGTGCGGATCCTTCGTGGGGTGGCCGAGCTTGGCAGCGATGTGCTCGATGAGTTCGTCGGAGGCGGCGTGCTCGAGCGCGTCGGCCTCTTCGTGCACCTCGTCCCAGGTGTAGCCGAGTTCCTCGACGAGGAACGTTTCGAGGAGGCGGTGCCTGCGCAGCACCGCGTGCGCGAGCCGCCTGCCCTCGTGGGTGAGCTCCACGCTGCGGTAGCGAACGTGGGTGACGAGCCCGAGCTGGTCGAGTTTGGTGATCATGCCGGAGACCGACGAGGGGCTGAGCCCGAGCCGCTGGGTCAGGGTCGCGTTGGTGACCGCGACGCCGCGCTCGCTGAGCCCGTAGATCACCCGGACGTAGTCCTCGACGGAGGACGACGGGCGCTCAGCCATGCTTGTCATGACTTCCACGATAAGAGACGAGTCCCAGATCGAGCGGAAGACGGTGCGTCAACCGGCGATAGCGGCCCGCCTGCGGTACTTCCGCACCGCCTGGGCGATGATCCCTTGCTCGGGCGCGGCCAGGTAGGCGGCTGTGAACAGGCATGACTGGCACAACACGATCATGCCGCCGGTGGATGTGTCGATGTGGAAGCTCAGATACGTGCCGAGCAGACCGCTGAACGTCGAGGCAGCGGTGGCCACGATCAGCATGCGGGAGAAGCGGCGCGTCAGGAGCACGGCGGTGGCACCGGGCGTGATGAGCATCGCGGTCACGAGGATCACGCCGACTGCTTGCAGGGCGACCACGACGGTCAACGCCAGCATGGTCAGCAGCAGTGCACCGATGCGGCGAGGGTTGAGCCCGATCGCGTGCGCGTGGGTGGGGTCGAAGGCGTAGAGCGTGAGGTCGCGGCGTTTGAACAACGCCACCGCCAGGGTGACCGCGCTGATCACCAGCACCTGCGCGATGTCGTTGTCGGAGACGCCGAGGACGTTGCCGAACAGGATGTGGTTGAGGTCCACCTGGCTGGGAATGCGCGAGATGAGCACGAGCCCGAGCGCGAAAAGGCCGGTGAACACGACTCCGATCGCGGCATCTCCCTTGAGTCGGGTCGTGGAGCGCACCGCGCCGATCAGGGCGACCGCCAGGCCGCCGAACAGGAACGCTCCCACCGAGAACGGCACCGCGAACACGTAGGCCAGCACGACGCCGGGCAGCACGGCGTGCGAGACCGCGTCTCCGAGCAGCGACCAGCCGATCAGCGTCACCCAGCAGGAGAGCACCGCGCAGACCAGTCCGGCGACGATGCTGACGAACAGGGCACGCTGCATGAAACCGAACTGCAGTGGTTCGACCAACCAGACGACGAGCTCGCTCATCGGGTTTCTCCGCTCAGGCCGAAGGTGTGCGCGAGCGTCTCCGGAGCGAGCACCTCGTCGAGCGGTCCGTGCGCTACGACGCGCTGCTGCAGCAGTACGGCCTCGTCGCACAGCGATGGAACACCGCCCAGGTCGTGCGTGGAGATCACGATCGTCTTTCCCTCCGAGCGCAGGGTGAGCAGCAGTTCGGTGATCACGGCCTCGGAGCGCTTGTCGACACCGGCGAAGGGCTCGTCGAGCAGCAGCAGCCCGGCCTGCTGCGCGATGCCTCTGGCGACGAAGGTGCGCTTTCGCTGGCCGCCGGAGAGGTCGTAGATGGGCTTGCGGGCCTGCTCGGTGAGGCCGACGAGTTCGATCGCGCGGGCGACGGCTTCCCGGTCCGCCGCTCGCGGTCTGCGGGTGGGGCCGAGGTGGCCGTAGCGGCCCATCATCACCACATCGGCGACCGTGACCGGGAAGGTCCAGTCCACGTCCTCGGACTGGGGCACGTAGGAGATCAGGCCCTGCTTGCGGGCTTGCCGGGGTGTACGCCCCATCAGGTGAACTTCGCCGCGCTCGGGCCGGACGAGTCCGGTCAGCGTTTTGAACAGCGTCGACTTGCCGGAGCCGTTCGTCCCCAGCAGGCCGCACACCCGTCCGGTGCCGATCTCGATGTCGACGCGGTCCAGGGCACGGAGGTCGCCGTAGGAGACGGTCACGTCGCGGGCGTTGATCGCGATGCTGCTGTCGGCGCCGTGCGACGGGTGTGCGCTCATCGGGTCCCTCCGCTCAGGCCTTCGACGATGGCTGCGGCGTCGTGACGCAGCAGCGCGAGATAGGTGGGCACCGGGCCGTCCGGGCGGGAAAGCGAGTCGACGTAGAGCTTGGTGCCCAGTCGGGCTCCCGTCTCGTCGGCGACCTGCCGCTGGGCCGAGTCGTTGACCGTGGACTCGCAGAAGAGCGTCGGTATCCCGTTGTCCCGGACGAATCTCGTGGTGTTCTTGATCTGTTGCGGGGTGCCTTCGCTCTCGCTGTTGACCGGCCACAGGTAGGCCTCCCGGAGTCCGGCGTCCCTGGCCAGGTAGGAGAACGCTCCTTCGCAGGTGACCAGGGCGCGGTGCGCGTCGGGAACGGTGGCGAGTTCCGCTCGCAGGTGCCGGCCGATCTCGTCGATCCGACGTGAGTAGTTCTCCGCGTTGGTCCGGAAGGTGTCGGCGTGTTCGGGTGCGAGTCGGATGAGGGCGTCCCGGATCGCCGCGACGTAGGTCTGGGCGTTGTCGGGCGACATCCAGGCGTGCGGATTTGCCGCGCCGTCGTAGTCCCCGCCGCGGATGGGAATCGTCTTGATGTCGCTGGTCAGCGTGACGTGTTCGGCTTCGCTACGCTCGACGAACTTGGCGAACCAGCGTTCGAGTCCGAGTCCGTTGTCGAGCACCAGGTCGGCTTTCGCCGCGGTGAGCATGTCGCTGGGGGTGGGCTCGTAGGTGTGGATCTCGGCGCCGGGTTTGGTGATCGATTCCACCGCGACGGCGTCTCCCGCGACGTTGCGCGCCATGTCCGCGAGCACGGTGAATGTGGTGACGACCCGTTTGCGCTCGTCGTCGTCAGCGCGCACGCCGCTTCCGCAGGCGGTCGCGAGCACTCCGGCCAGCGCGAGCAGCGCGGCGAGGAGTGTTCGATTTCGGCTGCGCGTCGATGGCGGTTTCGGCACGACGAAAACTCTAACGCCCGACGCCCGCCGACCCAAACGAGGCCCGGTCGATCCCCGCCGGTGGCGGGGTCGAAATCCGCGGCGACACCGGCCTTACCCGCGCCATCTGCGCAGCTCGCGACTGTGGGAGAATGGTGAGGTTATGACTTCACTTCCCCTGGTTTTCGACGCTCCGCGCCGCGGCATGCCGCCCCGGCACCTGGCCGACCTCTCGAGCGAAGAGCGTCGGGAGGTGGTTGCGGAGCTGGGGGAGAAGCCGTTCCGGGCGAAGCAGCTCTCGCACCACTACTTCGGCCGACTCAGCGCCTCCACGGGAGACATGACCGACCTCCCCGCGGCGAGCAGGGAAAAGCTCGGCGCGGACCTGCTTCCGGAACTCCTCACGACCGTCCGCAACGTCGACACCGACAACGGTACGACGCGCAAGACACTGTGGCGGGCGCACGACGGCACGCTGATCGAGAGCGTCCTGATGCGCTACCCGGAGCGGGCCACCGTCTGCATCTCCAGCCAGGCGGGTTGCGGGATGGCCTGTCCGTTCTGCGCGACGGGACAGGGCGGGCTGCAGCGGAACCTCTCGACGGCGGAGATCGTCGACCAGGTTCGCTCGGCCGCCGCGATGCTGCGCAACGGTGAGGTGCCCGGTGGCGAGGGCCGGTTGTCCAACGTCGTGTTCATGGGGATGGGCGAACCGCTGGCGAACTACCGGCGGGTGATCAACGCGGTGCACCGGATCTGCGACCCCGCCCCGGAGGGGCTCGGCCTGTCGCAGCGTTCGGTGACGGTCTCGACGGTGGGCCTGGTCCCGGCCATCAAGCGGATGACCGCCGAGAACCTGAACGTGACGCTGGCCGTGTCGCTGCACACGCCCGACGACGAGCTCCGCGACACCCTCGTGCCGGTGAACAACCGGTGGAAGGTGTCCGAGGTGTTGGAGGCGGCGCGTGGCTATGCCGACAACACGGGCAGGCGTGTCTCGATCGAATACGCGCTGATCCGGGACGTCAACGATCATCCGTGGCGCGCGGACCTGCTCGGCAAGCTGCTGCACCAGTACTTGGGCCAGTACGTGCACGTCAACGTCATTCCGCTGAACCCGACGCCGGGCAGCGAGTGGGATGCCAGCCCGAAACCGGTCGAGCGCGAGTTCGTCCGGCGAGTGCGCGCGGCGGGAGTTCCCTGCACGGTGCGCGATACCCGCGGCCAGGAGATCTCAGCGGCCTGCGGCCAGCTCGCTGCCGAGGAATGAACCTCCCCGCTGTCCGATAGGCGGCAATTGCGCCGTCCTGGCCGATTCGGCCTTCGTGCTTTGGCAGGATGACCGATGTGAACGCGAGCTCCGAAGAGGTTCCGGATCGAGCGTCGGAGCTGGAGCGGCGGCTGCAGGCTCCGGTGCTCATCGCGGCGGCGGCCGCCGTACCAGCGGTGTTCCTCACGGGGATGGACGGCGGCGCCGGAATCGTCGGAACGGTGCTCAACTGGGTGTCGATGGTGGTGCTGACCGGCGAGTCCGTCCTGCTGTTCTGGTTCAGCTCCGACCGGATCGCGTGGCTCCGCTCGCACTGGTGGGTCGCCTTGGTGGCCATCGTGACGGTCCCGGCGGTGCTGTTCGCCATCGGTCCCGTTCAGGTCCTGCGCGCGGCTCGAGTGGTCACGGCATTCCAGATCCTGCGGGTGTCGCGGTTGATCAAGGTGGCGCGCGTGCTGCACCGCCACGGCCGGAGGTTCGGACGCCTCCGGGATTTGCTGTGGATCTCGGTCCTGGCCCTGGCGCTGGTGTTCGCCGGTAGCGTCCTCACCGATCCGGAGGCGTCGTCCCGCCGCGTGCTGAGCTTCGTGTTCGATCACTGGATGTGGACGGCACCCGTTGCGGGGGTTCTGCTCGCGGTCGCCGGCGGCTGTGCTGTCCTGTGGTGGAAGGCGCGCCGGTCCCGGGGCGCGGAATGCGGTCATAGCCGCGACGAGAGCTGAGATCGCGCGGGCACGGATTCGGCGGACTCACCGACCCGGCTTTCGGGCAGCAGGTCGCGAATCGCCGCCTGGTCCGGAGTTGCCCGGCCCGTCAGCGCTGGTGTGTGCCGTCCGGTCCGAATGACCGGCTCGGAACCGGCACGGGCCGCCGGAAGTGCTCGCTCCGGCGGGTGATGTCAGCTGCGCCAGCCGGAGCGCTTGCGGCGCAGGTCGACCAGCAGGCCGATGATCAGCACGAGTGCGATCCCGATCAGCCAGTAGTCCGAGGTGACGAACGAGTCGCCGCCGCTGAGGATGCCCTGGTGGTTGCCGATCAGCATCATCAGGATCGAGAACGCCGAGAACCAACCGGCGATCTGGGTGCCCTTCGGGAACCCGCCGTGCCAGCCCCACTCGGCGGACGGTTCCTCTGCCGGGTCGATGGCCTGGCTGGGCTTCTTCTCCAGCTCCGTGCTCGCCACGTCACCCTCCTGTGCCAGCGGCCACCCAGGCCGTTGATCGTGCTCGTCCGTATTCGGCTGCCGCCACCGATGTTGTCCGGGTGCGGCGCGCCGAATCATCCTCGCACACGCGGAAGCCACGCGGTCGTGCGGCCGATGTGGTCTCCGTCGCTGCGGAGACGATGGCGTGAACGCAGTTGTTGCGGAACAGGCCGGGCCTGTTCCGCAACATCCTGGGAGGACACTGCGATGGGGATCAACTCCCCTTGACGGCCTTCCGGCCGACGATCAACCGATAGACACCCAGCACGATCAACGAGCCGACGATCGCCAGCAGCCACGTGGTCAGCGACCAGAACCGGTCGATTCCCACGCCGAAGATCCAGTTGCCGAGCAGGCCGCCGAGGAAGGCCCCCACCACGCCGAGCAGCATGGTCACCAGGATTCCTCCCGGATCGTCGCCCGGCATGATCAGTTTTGCGATGGCCCCCACGATGAGACCGAGCACGATCCAGCCGATAATGCCCATGACCTCCCCCTTTCACCGGTCCACCCAATGGTGCCCCGGAGTGACTGACTGTGCGACCGCTGTGACAACGCTGGGGTCTACTCGGATGATCGTGACGTCTTACGGTGATTTCCGCACCGCGAACGTTTGCGGGTCACCTGCTTCGGGGACAATGGGCGTCGATGGAAACCGCGACCCCCACCAGTGACCCGAGCGCCGACCGCGGTACGAACGAGCCACGCAGCGTGCTCGTCCTCGGTTCGACCGGCTCGATCGGCACTCAGGCGCTCGACATCGTCCGGCGGAATCCGCATCGTTTCCGAGTGGCGGGCATCGCCGCCGGGGGCAGCGATCCGCACGCCTTGGCGGCCCAGGCGCTCGAATTCGGGGCGGAGACCGTGGCGGTGGCCAAGGGAACCGCGGCCGAGGACGTGCAGCTGGCCCTCTACGCCGAAGCGCAACGCCTCGGGTACGCGTCCGGCGAGTACCGGCTCCCGCGATTGCTGGCGGGGCCGGACGCCGCCCAGGAGCTGGTCGAATCCGTCCCGGTCGATGTGGTGCTCAACGGTGTCGACGGTTCCAGGGGGCTGCGGTTGACTCTGGCCGCGCTGGCCACCGGCGCCGATCTGGCGCTGGCGAACAAGGAGTCGCTGGTCGCGGGCGGGTCGCTGGTGCTTGCGCGGGCCAAACCGGGCCAGATCGTGCCGGTGGACTCGGAGCACTCCGCGCTCGCCCAATGCCTGTTCGGTGGGCGGAGCGACGAGGTCGACCGGTTGGTTCTCACCGCTTCCGGCGGGCCGTTCCGGGGTCGGACCAAGGCGGAGATGGAGAACGTCACGGTCCAGGAGGCGTTGGCGCATCCGACCTGGTCGATGGGTGACGTGGTCACGATCAACTCGGCGAACCTGATGAACAAGGGGTTGGAGCTGATCGAGGCGAACCTGCTCTTCGGCGTGGGCTATGACCGGATCGACGTGGTGGTGCACCCGCAATCCATCGTGCATTCGATGGTCACTTTCGTGGACGGGTCGACCATCGCGCAGGCGAGTCCGCCGAACATGCGGGTACCGATCGCGCTCGGACTGGACTGGCCGAACCGCGTCGAGGGTGCAGCACCGGCTCTGGCATTCGACGCGGCGAGTTCGTGGACGTTCGAACCACTCGACGAGGAGGCCTTCCCGGCCGTTTCGCTGGCCAGATACGCGGGGCGCGCCGGCGGTTGCCTGCCAGCGATCTACAACGCCGCGAACGAGGAAGCCCTGGACGGGTTCGTCAAGGGGAACATCCGCTTCACCTCCATCGTGCACACTGTTGAGCAGACGTTGGTCGCGGCCGAACAGTGGGGGGCCGAGCCGGTCGACGTGGATGATGTTTTCGCAGCAGAGGACTGGGCGCGGGCCAAGGCGCGCGAGGTCGTCGCGGCAGGGAAGGCGAATTGATGCTGGTCGTTCTGGGCATCCTGATCTTCTTCATCGGGTTGTTGCTGTCGATTGCCTGGCACGAGCTCGGGCATCTCGCCACCGCGAAGATGTTCGGTGTCAAGGTCACCCAGTACATGGTCGGCTTCGGCCGCACCGTGTGGTCTCGCCGGAAGGGCGAGACCGAGTACGGGATCAAGGCCATCCCGTTCGGCGGCTACATCCGGATGATCGGCATGTTCCCGCCGAAGAAGGATGAGGACTACGGCCGGACCGCATCGTCGGCGCCCTGGCGGGCCATGATCGAGGACGCCCGCGAGCAGTCGTCCGAAGAGGTCACCCCCGAGAGTGCGCACCGGCAGTTCTACCAGCGCAAACCGTGGAAGCGGATCATCGTGATGGCCGCGGGCCCGTTCATGAACCTCATCTTGGCGGTGGGGCTCTTCGCGGGGTTGCTGATGGGCTACGGCACGGCGGAACCCACGACCACGGTGGCCAGCGTGAGCAAGTGCGTGCTGCCCGCGGCGGCAGAGGACACGAGTACCTGCCCGGTGGACGCTCCACCGTCGCCCGCGGCCGCTGCCGGTTTCCAGCAGGGCGACAGGATCGTCGAGTTCGACGGCAAGCGCTACGCGAGCTGGGAACAGCTGCGGCTGGCCATCCGCGACTCCTCGGGCACGGTGCCCGTGGTGGTCGAGCGGGACGGGCAGCGGGAAACGTTGCACGCCGAACTGATGCGGACAGAGCGGCCGAAGATCAACGACCAGGACGAGCTCGTGCAAGTCGGTTTCCTCGGGCTCGCACCGACTACGCACCTGGTGCGCCAGGACATCGGTGGCGTGGTCGACACGATCGGTGGGTTCATCAGCCTCACCGCGCAAAAGATCGTGGAGCTGCCGCAGCGCATACCCGGCCTGGTCTCCGCGATCGGCGGTCAGGAGCGGGCCAACGACTCGCCGGTCGGGATCGTGGGCGCCAGCCGGTTGGGCGGCGAGGTGCTGTCGATGGACCAGGCTTCGGTCGGGGCCAGGCTCGTGACCATGGTGCACTTGCTCGCGGCGGTGAACCTCTCCCTGTTCGTGTTGAACATGCTGCCGCTCCTCCCGCTCGACGGCGGGCACATCGCGGGTGCCGCCTGGGAGTCGATCCGGCGTAACCTCGCCCGAGTGTTCAAACGACCCGATCCGGGTCCATTCGATACGGCAAGGTTGATGCCGCTGGCCTACGCGGTCAGCCTGGTGTTCATCGCGTTCTCGTTGCTGGTCTTGGTGGCCGATATCGTGAATCCGGTGACACTGTCGTAGCACCTCTCGGGGCCGTCCGCAGTCCTGCACGGTGCGGGAAGTGCGCAGACGGTTCCCGGCAGTGGGTGGACTCTCGGTGAACATCGAACGTCGAATACGGAACGTGGCGGGGATGCCATGTTTCCCGCTCCGACCGGGTGAAACGGTATCGGTATCGTGGTAGCCGGTACGGCTCGCGCCGCACCCGAAGTCGCCAGCGCAAAGGTGGAGAGGAATCGATGACCGTCGATCTGGGCATGCCGTCAGCACCCGACCCGGTGCTCGCCGAACGGCGCAAAACCCGGCAGTTGCAGGTCGGACCAGTCGGAGTGGGCAGTGAGCACCCGATCTCCGTCCAGAGCATGACGACGACCAACACGGCTGACATCAACGGAACCCTCCAGCAGATCGCCGAGCTGACCGCGTCCGGGTGCGACATCGTCCGGGTCGCCTGCCCGAGTGCCGACGATGCCGAAGCGCTGCCCGCGATCGCGCAGAAGTCCAAGATCCCGGTGATCGCCGACATCCACTTCCAGCCGAAGTACGTGTTCGCCGCGATCGAGGCGGGATGCGCGGGTGTACGGGTCAACCCGGGCAACATTCGCAAGTTCGACGACCAGGTCAAGGAGATCGCGCACGCCGCGAGGGACCACGGCACTCCCATTCGGATCGGGGTGAACGCGGGGTCGCTCGATCCGCGGCTGATGGCCAAGCACGGCAAGGCGACGCCGGAGGCGCTGGCCGAGTCGGCGTTGTGGGAGGCGAGCCTGTTCGCCGAGCACGGTTTCCACGACATCAAGATCTCGGTGAAGCACAACGACCCCGTGGTGATGGTGGGTGCTTACGAGATCCTCGCCGAGCAGTGCGACTACCCGCTGCACCTCGGCGTGACCGAGGCCGGACCGGCGTTCCAGGGGACCGTGAAGTCGGCGGTCGCGTTCGGGGCGCTGCTGCGCCAGGGAATCGGGGACACCATCCGGGTGTCCCTGTCCGCCCCGCCGGTCGAGGAGATCAAGGTCGGCACCCAGATCCTGCAGTCGCTGAACCTCCGCCCCCGCAAGCTGGAGATCGTCTCCTGCCCGTCCTGCGGGCGGGCGCAGGTCGATGTCTACAAGCTGGCGGAGGAGGTCACCGCCGGGCTCGAGGGCATGGAGGTGCCGCTGCGGGTGGCGGTCATGGGGTGCGTGGTCAACGGGCCCGGTGAAGCTCGCGAGGCGGATCTCGGCGTGGCTTCCGGCAACGGCAAGGGGCAGATCTTCGTCAAGGGTGAGGTCATCAAGACCGTTCCCGAGGCCAAGATCGTCGAGACGCTCATCGAAGAGGCCATGCGGATCGCCGAGGACATGGAGCAGACCGACTCGGAGGCTCCGACGGTGACGGTCGGTTGATGCCGGCCTGCTGACTGGTGCCGGCCTGCTGATTGGTGCCGGCAGGTTCGTTGGTGAGCAGGTTCGTTGGTGACGGCAGGATGTGCCGATTCTTCGAGAATGGGCACATCTACTCCAATCGGGTGAGTCCGCTCGGTTGTCCGGCAAGTCCTGAGCGACTGACGAGTTGACGGCTGGAACTTTCTGGCAGGCTTGGCTCGTGCTCAAGCTCGCCGGTGCGCGGTTGTTGGAAGAACGCGACGTACGCAGTGTCCGCTCGCTGCTCGACGCGGACCCCGTCGCTGCCTGCATGGTCGCGACCAGGGTAGAAGCCGCGGGGCTCCGCCCGTTCCGGTTGGGCGGTGAGCTGTGGGGTTACGGCAGCGCTCTCGAAGGCCTGTGCTTCTCCGGCGTGAACCTCATCCCGTTGCGTGGTGATGCGCACGCGATGCGCGCGTTCGCCGAGCGTGCTCTGCGGCGCAAGCGGATCTGCTCCTCGCTGGTAGGGCCGTCCGAGCAGGTCATGATGCTGTGGGACCGGCTCTCGCGGGAGTGGGGCCCGGCTCGGGAAGTGCGGGCGGAACAACCGCTGATGGTGCTGGCGGGTGAGCCGGACATCGTTCCCGACCCGTTGGTGCGCCCGGTCCGTCCGGACGAGCTCGATCGCTACCTGCCCGCGGCGGTCGCGATGTTCACCGAGGAGGTCGGCATCGACCCCTCCAGTGACGGAGGTGGAGCGGGCTACCGCGCGCGAGTGGCCGAGCTGATCGCGGCGGGGCGAGCGTTCGCCCGCTTCGACGGCGACGAGGTGGTCTTCAAGGCGGAGATCGGGGCGCTGTCGAGGTCGGTCGGCCAGATCCAGGGCGTGTGGGTCCATCCGGATCGGCGGGGTACCGGCCTGGGGACTGCGGGGACGGCCGCGGTGGCCGACCGGCTCGTGCGCGGACTGGGGCGCACCGCGAGCCTGTACGTCAACGATTTCAACATCGCCGCCCGCGTCGCTTACCGCAAGGTCGGCTTCCACGAATCGGGATCGTTCAGCACGATCCTGTTCTGACCGGCGATCTCGCGTGACCTCGTCGTGGATCTTCGGCATACTTCTGGCGTGTTGGGATCTCGGATCTACGCCCTCTTTGCGGGCCTGCTGTTGGTGATTCCGGTGTCGGGATGCGGTGTGTTCGACACAGGACCGTCGGCCAGAGAGGTCGCATCGGGCTTTCTCGACGCCGTCGCCGCAGGTGACGCGGCTGCGGCTGCGGCAAGGACCGACGCGCCCGAGGTGGCTCGGCCGTGGCTGGCGGAGAACCGCGATGCGCTCGACCCGCAGTCGGTCACGACTTCTGTGCGCGAGATCACCGAGGGCGAGCAGATCGACACGGCTTCCTTCGACGCCTCTTGGGTCTTCGGCGAGGGCAAGGAGTGGAATTACCGGGGTTCGCTGGAGTTGGTCGAGCGGGAAGACGGCCTGAAGGTTCGGTGGTCGCCGTCGGCGGTGCATCCGGACCTGGCAGGCGGCCAGACCCTCGACTTCAGTGAGCAGGCCCCTGAACCGGCTCCGGTGCTCGATCGCGACGGCAAGTCGATGATGTCGCCTGAACCGCTGGTGACCGTGACGCTCGATCCGCGGCAGGCGGACGACGTTCCGAAGGTGGTGGACACGCTCGCCGGTGCGCTCGGCGAGATCGACCCGGGCATCACCAGCGAGTCGATCATGGAAGGTGTGGAGAAGAGCCCCGGCCAGCCCTACGCGGTCGTGACGCTGCGCCAGGAGGACTACGAGAAGGTCAAATCGGAGATCCATGCGCTGCCGGGGGTGTGGTTCCCGGAGAAGACCGAACTGGTCGCGCCCGAACGCACATACGGGGCGCAGGTGCTGCCCGGGCTCGCCCGGCACGCCGAGAAACGAGCCGCTGCCAAGACGGGTTGGCGCGTGGTCACGCGGGACGCCGACGGCAACGAGGTCGACGTGCTGCACGACCAGCCCGCCGGAAAGGCCGAGCCGCTGCACACCGTGCTCAGCGACCGTGTGCAGCGGGCCGCCGAACAAGCGGTCGACCCGGTTGAGAAGGGCGCCATGGTCGTGGCGATGCGACCTTCGAACGGTGATGTGCTCGCGGTCGCGCAGAACGAGGGCGCGGACGCGCACGGCCCGGTCGCACTGACCGGGCAGTACCCGCCGGGGTCGACGTTCAAGATCGTCACCGCCGCCGCCGCGTTGGAGGTGGGCGCCACCGGGATCGACCAGCCCGTGGAGTGCCCCGCGAAGAAGACCTTCAACGGGCGCGAGCTGCCCAACGACAAGGAGTTCGAGCTGGGCACGGTCCCGTTGCACACTGCTTTCGCCCAGTCGTGCAACACGACCTTCGCCCAGCTCGCGGTGGATCGACCGGCGGATGCCCTGACCAGCACCGCCCACAAGTTCGGCGTTGGCGTGGACTTCGACATGCCCGGTGCGATCACGATCACCGGCAAGGCGCCGCCCGCCGAGCAGGTCGTGCAGAAGGCCGCCAACGGGATCGGACAGGGTTCGGTGGTGGCCAGTCCGTTCGGGATGGCACTGGCGGTGTCGACGGTCGTCAACGGCAGCATGCCGACACCCACCCTGATCAGGGGTACCGAGACAAAGGTTGATTCCCCTCCGGAAGCGCCGAGCGGTGCGGTGCTGGAACAGCTCCGGCCGATGATGCGGGAGGTCGCCACCTCGGGGACCGCGTCCGCCTTGGCCGGTGCTGGGGACGTCGGGGGGAAGACCGGCACGGCACAGTTCGGTGACGGCACGCATTCGCACGGTTGGTTCGTCGGGTACCGCGGTGATCTGGCGTTCGCCGTGCTGATCACGGATGCGGGAACGTCCAAACCCGCTGTCCAGCTCGCGCGGAGTTTCCTTTCGAACACGCAGTGAAGTCAATGTGCTACGTTGTAGCTCATGGAGCGGATCGGTGTGCGTGAACTTCGCCAGCACGCGAGCCGTTATCTCAAGCGGGTGGCGGCGGGCGAGTCGATCCTGGTGACCGATCGGGGACGCACGGTAGCGGTGCTCGGTCCGCCCACTCGGGAACTCTCGCTTTACGACGAACTCGTGGCCGCCGGTGAACTCGTTCCGGGTGACGGCGGCGAGTTGCCCGACCCCTTGCCCGCGACCTCCGAGACGGCCGATGCCGAACGGTGCGGGTGCGAACAGGAGCGGTTTTGATCTACCTCGATTCCTCCGCGCTGATCAAGTTGATCGCCCCGGAGCCCGAGAGCAAGGCGCTGAGCGAGTGGGTCCGGGATCGCTGGGAGCAGCCCCGGATCACCAGTGCGCTGTCGAAGGTCGACGTGTTGCGCACGTTCCGCGAGGTCGGATCCGCGGCCGAGGATCTCGCGTCGATCATCGTCTCGAAGATCGACCAGTTGCCGGTGAAGCAGGATGTGCTCGACGTGGCCACCGATCTGCGGGTGTCGTCGTTGACCCCGACGGAGGCGATCCACCTCGCGTCCGCCTGCAAGTTGCGGGAGGGACTCCACGCCTACGTGTCCTACGACCCGGCGATGCTCGCGGCCGCCGAGGGTGCGGGACTGGCGACGGCGTCGCCGGGGACGTGATGGGCGTCGCGCCGCCGACGTGGGCACCTCGTCGACACCTGCCCTGACCTGTGCAGCACCGGACGTTCTAGAGTGAGGGACATGCCGGTACGAGCCCCGCTGCAGCCAGGTGTGCAGACACCCCGTCGCCAGGTCCCATCGTCGATCGAGCGCCCCGAATACGTGGACAAGCCGGCTCCGAGCCGGAACACGGACCCGGATGTGCAGCCGCCCGAGGTCATCGAAGCCATGCGGGTGGCGGGCAAGCTCGCCGCGCAGGCCCTCGCGGAAGCCGGGAACGCGATCCGGCCCGGCGTGACCACCGACCACGTCGACGAGGTCGTGCACCAGTTCTTCGTGGACAACGGCGTGTACCCGTCGACGCTCGGCTACCGCGGCTTCCCCAAGTCCTGCTGCGTCTCGCTGAACGAGGTGATCTGCCACGGCATCCCGGACTCGACGGTGATCGAGGACGGTGACATCGTCAACGTCGACGTCACCGGTTTCGTCGGTGGCGTGCACGGTGACAACAACGCGACCTTCCTGGCGGGCGAGGTTTCCGAGGAGGCCCGGCTGCTGGTCGAACGCACCCACGAGGCCACGATGCGCGGGATTCGCGCGGCCAAACCGGGTCGCCAGCTCAACGTGGTCGGGCGGGTCATCGAGTCTTACGCCAAGCGGTTCGGCTATGGCGTGGTCCGCGACTTCACCGGCCACGGCATCGGGCGTTCCTTCCACAGCGGTCTGGTGGTGCTGCACTACGACGAGCCGTCGGTGCAGACGGTGATGGAACCGGGAATGACCTTCACCATCGAGCCGATGATCACCCTCGGCACGCACGAGTACGACATCTGGACCGATGGCTGGACGGTGACCACCAAGGACAAGAGCTGGACCGCCCAGTTCGAGCACACCATCCTCATCACCGAGGACGGCAACGAGATCCTCACCCAGCTCTGAGGCTCAAGCCGTGCTGCGGAGACCCGGCAGGCTTTCGCGCGGGTGGCGACCTGGGCCGCGCACCGCGTGGAGGTCGCGACGTCACCACCAGCGGGCTGGGTGGCCGGGTTGGGTGGCGGAGTCGAACGGCTTAGGGGGGCGTGTGCGGAGTGAGGCTTCGTCGCCCGGCGAGAACGCGACCACCGTCCGGTACCGCTTCGGTTGGGGAATGTTCGCGGGGGCTCTGGGGCTCTGCAGTTTCGTGGGACTGTTCGTGTACTACCTGGTCACGCCCGACCAGGCGGCGCGCGAGTTCAATCCGATCATCCCGTGGATCATGATCGCCGTAGTGGGGCCGTTCGCGTTGTTGATGCTCGCGGGCGCGCTGTTCATGCTGTCCCGCACACATCGGGTGGACGTCGACGACCGCGGGATGTGGTTCATCGGCTGGGGTGCGACCGAACTCGTCTCCTGGAGTGAGCTGCAGGCGGTACGGGCGCGGGAGCCGCAGCCCAAGGAGAAGGAGAACGCGGACTCACGGGCACTGTCCGCGGCGGTCGAGTTCTTCCCGGACGATTCCGGTTTCACCGACCGGCACCGCCGGTTGGTGAAGGCCGACGCCAGCGGGGCCTGCATCGTCGACCTGCCCGGGCGAGGCACCGTTCAGCGGCTCGCACGGGCGGTCTCAACGCACCGCCCGGAGCTCCTGCGTCCAGGGCAGTCGGCCGCGGACTCGTCGGACTGAGAGCCGGTTCAACCCGTCTTTGCTCGCGGGCTTGTTTGCGTTCTTGGTGATCGGCTCTGATCTTCGCCCGGAACTCGTCGGTTCTTGCTTCTTTGCGGCGCGCTCTTCGGGGTGCCAGTCCTGGGCAGCGGGGTGTGAGCTGGGCGGTGTGCGGGCCTGAGGTAGAAAGCGGTGTGACTTCGCTGCTGATCGCCGGTACGACATCGGATGCGGGTAAGAGCGTGGTGACGGCGGGTATTTGCCGTTGGCTGGCGCGTGAAGGTGCCCGGGTGGCGCCGTTCAAGGCGCAGAATATGTCCAACAACTCGGTGGTGACGCCCGACGGCGGGGAGATCGGCCGTGCGCAGGCGGTGCAGGCCGCCGCGTGTGGCGTCGACCCGACGGTGCGCTTCAACCCGGTGTTGCTCAAGCCGGGAAGCGACCGGACCTCCCAGGTGGTGGTGCTCGGCAGGGTGGCCGGTGAGGTGACCGCCATGTCTTACCGGGACCGCAAGGCGAGCTTGCTGGAGACGGTGGTGGCCACCCTGGAGGAGCTGCGTTCGGAGTACGATCACGTCATCTGCGAAGGGGCGGGCTCTCCGGCGGAGATCAACCTGCGCGCCAACGACATCGCCAACATGGGGTTGGCCAGGGCGGCCGACCTACCGGTGCTGGTGGTCGGCGACATCGACCGCGGCGGCGTGTTCGCCCAGCTTTTCGGCACGTTGGCCCTGCTGGACCCGGCCGACCAGGCGTTGATCGGCGGATTCGTGGTCAACAAGTTCCGCGGTGATCCGGAGCTGCTCCGGCCCGGGTTGGATCAGCTCCGCGAGTTGACCGGCCGCGCCGTGCACGGGGTGCTCCCGTGGGCGGAGGAGCTGTGGCTGGATGCGGAGGACTCGCTCTCGTACGTGGCCGACGGGGTCGTCGGCAGGCCGGAGTCGCCGCGCGGTGACCAGTGGCTGCGGGTGGCGGTGCCGCGACTCCCGCGGATTTCCAACGCCACCGACATCGAGGCGCTGGCCGCCGAGCCGGGAGTGTCGGTCCGGTTCGTCACCGAGCCGTCCCGATTGGCCGACGCCGATCTCGTGGTGCTGCCCGGGTCGAAGTCGACCGTGGCCGACCTGGATTGGCTGCGCGGGACGGGACTGGCCGCGTCGATCAGTGCGCACGCCGCGGCGGGACTTCCGGTGTTCGGCATCTGCGGGGGCTTCCAGATGCTCAGCAAG
The DNA here is from genome assembly GCF_054779195.1 of Parasphingorhabdus pacifica. Classification (NCBI taxonomy): domain Bacteria; kingdom Pseudomonadati; phylum Pseudomonadota; class Alphaproteobacteria; order Sphingomonadales; family Sphingorhabdaceae; genus Parasphingorhabdus; species Parasphingorhabdus pacifica. Next base: position 257,637 of record NZ_BAAGYS010000002.1, on the reverse strand, counting down.
GTGATCACCGACGAGGTCGAATCCGGTGGTGGTCGGGTCGGCGGCCTGGGGCTGCTGGACCAGGAGATCGAGTTCGCGCGGAACAAGACCCTGGCCCGCCCGACCGGTACGGCCTTCGGAGAAGCGGTGCACGGCTACGAAATCCACCATGGTTCGGTCGTCGCCACCGGTGACGCGCTCGCTCCGCTCGTCGAGCTGTCCGAGGGTTCGTACGAGGGCGCGCGTGACGGTGCGGTGGCAGGCACCCATTGGCACGGCCTGTTCGAGAATGACGCGTTCCGGCGGCGGTTCCTGCGGTGGGTGGCCGACACGGCCGGCCGCAACGGGTTCGTGGTGGACGAGAAGACGTCGTTCGCCGAGCTGCGTTCGGGCCAGTTAGACCTGTTGGGTGATCTAGTGGCGGAGCACCTGGACACCGACGCGCTCCGGCGGATGCTCGACGGCGGGGCACTGCGAGGACTGCCGAACCTGACGACCTCCACCGGTGTTGAAGACCGCAACACCACCTGATCGGCGCTCCGGTCCCGCCGATGCGGCGCCGTTCGTGCGCGTAGCGTCGGGATATGGCCATCGAGTTCTCCGCAGAGCAAGCGCAGGAACGGTTGCCGGACTTGCTCGACCGCGTCGAGTCCGGTGAAGAGATCGTGATCACGCGGTTCGGGGCGCCGTCGGTGCGGCTGCAGCCGGCCGGTGACGTCCGAGCGGGTGCGGGGATCGCATCCGGAGTCATCACCGGCGCGTGGCTGGGGGCCGGCGCGGAGGAAACCGGTGGTGACTCGGGTTTCGACGTCGGAACCGACTACCTGACCGGACTGTCCGGCTGACCAGCGGCTGATCCGCCGGCCCAGCGCAGGCGGTCGAAATTCCGGCGGCGGCCACCACACCGGCTCGCGAGTCCGTGGGGTGCTCGGCCGACGAGGGCGGTTCGTTCCGGGGTGGTCTGCGGGTGCGGTTCTCGGCGCACCGCAACGGTCCCGACACCGCTTGTGATACTACTAGTCAGTAATGTTCCCCGAGCTGCCTACTCAGCCGATCGCACGCGTGACCGCAGGCAGACGCCGGGCGGAACCCGGACAGACCCTCGGGCTGCTTCCCGAAACGCCGGGGTTGCGTACCGCCTCGGTGACCGGTGGGGGACTGCTGCTGGTGGGGGTGGCGCTCGCCGCGCTGAACATGCGCCCCGCGGTCACGAGCCTCGCCTCCGTCCTCGGTGAGGTCCAGGGGGCGGCCGGGGCATCGACCACGTGGGCGAGCGCGGTGACGGCTGCCCCGACGGTGTGCTTCGGAATCGCGGGAATCACCGCCCCGCTTCTCGCCGCCCGGTGGGGCCACAACCGGGTCGTGGGGGCTGCTCTGGCGGCGTTGACCGTGGCACTGCTGCTGCGCACGACCGGTGGTCCACCCACGATCCTGGCGGGCACGGTGCTGGCCTGCGCCACGCTCGCGCTCTGCAACGTGCTCATTCCCGTCGTCGTCAAGGAATCGTTTCCCGACCGGGTCGGCATGGCGACCGGTCTGTACACGACCGCGATGGCTGCCGGAGGTTCCCTGGGGTCGGCCTTGACGCCGTGGCTGCGGTCGGCCGCCGGTAGCTGGCGGCTCGCGCTGGCGACGTGGGCGGTGGTGTCGTTCGCCGCCCTGTGCGTGTGGGTGCCTGCCACGCTGCGTCGGAACCCACCGGAACCGCCGAACGAACCCCTCACCGCGGGCCCTCGCCGGTCTCTCGTTCGCAGCCCGCTGGCCTGGGTGATCACCGTCTACTTCGCGCTGCAGGCGCTGATCGCCTACGTGGTCATGGGGTGGTTGCCGGAGGTCTTCAAGGGTGCGGGGATGGACAGCACCACTGCCGGGCTCGTGCTGGCCGTGCTCCTGTTGATCGGCGTGCCGATCAACATGGCGTTGCCGCCATTGGTGACCCGATCGCGCAGCCAGTCGTGGTGGGCGGTGGGGCTGTCCGTGGCCGGGGCGGGCGGCGTCGCCGGGCTGTTGCTGGATCCGTTGAGCGCACCGCTGCTGTGGGCGCTCCTGCTGGGGATCGGAATGAGCTCGTTCCCGCTGGCGTTGGTGCTCATCTCACTGCGGACGAACAACGCGGCCGAGACGGGGCAACTCTCGGCGATGGCGCAGGGGTGCGGGTACTTGCTCGCTTCGGCGGGGCCGTTCCTGTTCGGCGTGCTGCGCGACGTGACCGGCGGCTGGTCGGTCTCCCTGGTCGGAGCACTCGTCGTCGTCCTCGTGCAGGGCGTGGTCGGTTTCGTCGCGGGACGTCCGAGAACGGTCTGACCGTTATCGATTGCGCCGCGGGGCCGATCCGTGAAGGGAGCGACACCCGCGGCGCAGCAGCTCAGGTCAGGCCGGGCCCGCTCAGACCAGGCCGAGACGCAGCATCGCGTCCGCGACGCGGGTGAACCCGGCGATGTTGGCGCCCGCAACATAGTTGCCGGGCATGCCGTAGTCGTCGGCAGTGGTGTGGACGCGGGTGTGCACGTCCTTCATGATCTCCTCGAGCCGCCGTTCGGTGAACTCGAAGCTCCAGCTGTCCCGCGAGGCGTTCTGCTGCATCTCCAGGGCCGAGGTGGCCACGCCACCGGCGTTGGCCGCCTTGCCGGGGCCGAAGGAGACTCCGGCCTCCTGGAAGATGCGTACGCCCTCCGGGGTGGTGGGCATGTTGGCGCCCTCACCGACCGCGATGCAGCCATTGGCGACGAGGTTCGCTGCGTCCTTGCCGGTGATCTCGTTCTGCGTGGCCGAAGGCAACGCGACCTGGCAGGGAATGTCCCAAAGCCGACCGCCTTCGTAGTACTTCGCGCGGGGGCGGCGTTCGGCGTAGACGCTGATGCGGTCCCGCTCGACCTCCTTGATCTGCTTGATCAGTTCGGTGTCGATGCCCTGCGGATCGTGGATGTAGCCGGCCGAGTCGGAGCAGCCCACGACGGTGCCGCCGAGCTGGTGCACCTTCTCCATCGTGTAAATCGCGACGTTGCCGGATCCGGACACCACGGCTTGCCTGCCGTCGAAGGACAGCCCGCGAGCGTTGAGCATCTCGTTGACGAAGAACGCGCAACCGTAACCGGTGGCCTCGGTGCGTACCCGCGCCCCGCCGAAGGCGAGGTGCTTGCCGGTCAGCACGCCCGACTCGTAACGGTTGGTGATGCGCTTGTACTGGCCGAACAGGTAGCCGACCTCGCGTCCGCCCACTCCGGTGTCGCCTGCGGGCACGTCGGTGTACTCCCCGAGGTGCCGGTGGAGTTCGGTCATGAAGCTCTGGCAGAACCGCATGACCTCGCGGTCGGAACGTCCCTTGGGGTCGAAGTCGGCTCCGCCCTTGCCGCCGCCGATGGGGAGCCCGGTGATGGCGTTCTTGAATACTTGCTCGAAACCGAGGAACTTGACGATCCCCTGGTAAACCGACGGGTGGAAGCGCAGGCCGCCCTTGAACGGTCCGAGAGCGCTGTTGAACTCGATTCGGAACCCGCGGTTGATGTGCACCTCACCGGAGTCGTCTTCCCACGGCACGCGGAAGACGATCTGGCGTTCCGGCTCGCAGATCCGCTCGATGGTCTTGTGATCGGCGTACTCCGGGTGCTTCGCCAGTACGGGGCCGATGCTTTCGAGCACTTCGCGAACAGCTTGGTGGAACTCGGTCTCGCCGCGATTCCGGTTGACCACGTCTTCGTAGATCGGCTCCAGCCGCTCGTGCAGCATGAACGCTCCTTACCTGGTGGCGGGGAAACACCGCTCTAACACGGCGGTCATGTTGTTTTACATCGCCGAGAGCCGTTACCACAGGTTCGAGTGGTTCTTCCCACGGCATCTCGACAGCACGAGACGCGGGGGTAGCTCCGCCGTCCGAGCGGTCTCCGCGAATCAGGACGTCGTCGACAGGGGCAGGTTCAACAGTGCGTTCTCGACCAGTTCGGGCATGCCGGGGTGGATCCAGTACTGGCCCGTCGCCATGGTGTGCGCATCGAGTCCGAACCGCATGGCCTGGATCAGCGGCTGCAGCAGGGTCGGTGCCTGGGGACCGATGATGTGTGCACCGAGCAGCTCGCCGCTGTCCGGGTCCGCGAGCAGCTTGGCGAACCCGGAGGTGTCCTCCATCGCCCAGCCGTAGGCGACTCCGGCGTAGTCCTGCGTGGAAGTGACGTACGGGATGCCGCGCTGCCGGGCTTCCTGCTCGGTCAATCCCACCGAGGCGATCTGCGGGGACGAGAAGACCGCGTGCGGTACGTAGCGGTGGTCGGTCTCGGTCGGTGCATCCGGGTGCAGGAGGTTGTGCTGCACGACCTGCATCTCGTGGTTGGCGACGTGCTTGAGCTCGTACTCGGAGCTGATGTCACCGAGCGCCCACACGCCGTCGACGGAGGTCCGCTGGTGGGCGTCAACCTTGATCTTGCCGTTCTCCGCCGTTTCCATACCGCCGGCCGTGGCGTCGAGCAGGTCCGAGTTCGGCTCCCGGCCGACCGCGACGAGGAGTTCTTCGGCCTCCACGACCTCGGCCCCCTCGGAGCCCTCCAGGTGCAGGCGCACGAGCCCGTCGACTCGCTCCACCCGGACCTCCTTGCGGTCGAGCCGCAGGTCCCAGCTCTGAGCGGCGATGTCGGTGAACCGCTCGGAGACGTCGACGTCCTCGGAGCGCAGGGCCCGACCGGACCGGCCGATCATGGTGACGTCCACGCCCAGCGAGGAGAACACGTGCGCGAACTCCGCGCCGACGAAGCCGGTGCCCATGATGATCATGCGCTGCGGGAGTTGTTCGAGGCGCATCACGGTGTCGCTGGTGTGGACGCCGACGTCCGAGCAGCCCGGAATCTCGGGGATCGTCGGACGGCCACCGGCGGCCACCACGACGCGGTCCGCTGTGATCGTCTCCGGCCCGGTGCTCAGCTCCACGGTCAGTTGCTTGACGCCGGTGAACCTGGCGGAACCCTCGAAGACGGTGACGTTCGCGTTGTCCTCGACCCGGTAACGACGACCACCGGCGGAAATCGTGTCGATGCGCCCGAAGATCCGGTCCCGGATCTCCTGCCACCGCACGTCACGCAGTTCGAGGTCGACCCCGAGCCGGTCTCCTGCCGATGGTGCGCTCGCGACGTCGGCGGTGTGGACGAACATCTTCGTCGGGATGCAGCCGACGTTCAGGCAGGTACCGCCATAGGCGTCGTTGGTGCCGATGCCCTTTTCGACGACGGCGACGTTCCAGTCGGCGAACCGATCGTCGAGGATCGAGTTGCCGGAACCGGTACCGATGATGATCAGGTCGAAGTGGCGCACGGGTCCATCCTGTCTCGGGGGTGTGGAGCTTGGGCTAGTTGTGGCGGAGCGACTTCGTCCGGGACGCTCTCCCGCGAGGGAACCACCCCGGCCGGAACGGCACACCCGACCACCCCGACTCAGGGTCGGACTCGCAGGGTCGGACTCGCAGGGTTGAACTCTCAGCGCTGAACCTCACTATGCCGACTTCCGGTGCCGATTCACGAGTCGATGGTGCTCGGGGTTCGCTCGGGAGCGGGCCGCAGCGTCCTGACGTCTACCACGTCCAACCCGGCGAACCGGCCCGCAATTCCACGGTGTCCGCGAGATCGCAGCACGCTGAAGAGGGTGATCGTCAGCCATCCCACGGCCAGCAGCGCCCCCAGCGCGGGGAGGAGCACGTGCACGATTCCCTGGGCCAGGGCGAACCCGCCCAACCCGGCAAGCCAGTGCAACCCGGTCCGCCACGGGCTGCTCCGGCTTCCGCGGGCGTCGACCGAGCGGAGCAGGACCGCGTGCTGGCCGAGACTGCTGCCCTGACCGATCAGCGACACCAGCAACAGCAGGACGGCGGGTCCGAACCACAGTGCGCCCGATTCGATCCACGCGGCGTTCCCGATCGCCACCTCGCCGCGGCGGAGCAGGTAATCGGTGGCGCGGTAGGTACTGGTTCCCAGCCACCACAGCAGCAGAAGGTCGCAGCCCATCCCGAGCAACCGCCGGGTGGCGGTGACCGGGCGCGGCTGCGTGGCCTCGATCCCGCTGCGCTGGCCGGGCAGCAGCCGCAGCAGCGGGGCGAGCATCCCGCCCACCAGAGCTCCCGCGGAATTGGCGATCAAGTCGTCGACGTCGAACAGCCGGTACGGGCACGGGTAGAGGAACCAGATGCCGGTGAGTTGGGTGAGTTCGATCAGCATCGAGACGCCGAACCCGGTGAGCAGGGCGGCCGTCATTCCTCGTCCGCGCAGGTGCCGGACGAACGTTCCCAGCGGGACGAACAGCAGAACGTTGAAACCGAACTGCTGGATGGTCGGATCCGCGAGCACGTTGGTGAGTTCGTGCCACGTGTGCGGCCGGGCGATCTGATCGAATCCGGCGAACGGTTGCCACTGCGGGGTCATGCCCGAGAACGTTTCGCAGAATCCGGGTGCGACGGGGGGCAGCGGAACGAGCACGAAGGCCACCAGGCCCAGCAGATACAGGAGCGCGGCGAAGCGCACCACGACCGTGCCCGCGCGGAGTTCCCCGTACCGGCGGTGTTCGCGTGCCACGAAGGGCACGAACAGCACCACCGCCAGTAGTACCGCGAAAAGAATGGCGACGACTGCGGGCAGGACCCGGACGCTCACCGCGGGCCTCCTCGGAACGGCGCGGTTTCAACGGAAACCACCGTTGGTTTCCGTTGAAACCGCCGGTGGATCAGTGTGCGTAGGTCGGCGTGATGATCGCTCGGCCGACCGTGTGGAAGGCCAGGTTGAAACCGACCACCGCCGGGCTGGCGTTCTCGTCCACCCCGAGCGTGTCGACGTCCACCGCGTGCACCACGAAGTAGTAGCGGTGGGGCCGGTCACCGGGCGGCGGGGCGGCACCGCCGAAGGCGAGCTCGCCCATGTCGTTGTGCACGTGGAAGGCGCCATGCGGGATGCCGGAACCGTTGCGGTTGCCCGCGTCGGCGGGCAGTTCCGTGACCGAGAGGGGAATGTCGACCAGGACCCAGTGCCAGAACCCGCCAGGGATCGGAGCGTCCGGGTCGAAGCAGGTGACGACGAAGCTCTTGGTCTCCGCGGGGAAGCCTTCCCAGCTCAGCTGCGGTGAGCGGTTCTCGCCGCCCGCTCCCATGCCGTCGAAGGCGTGGGCGCGGGACATCGGCTGCCCGTCGGCCACGTCCTGGGAGGTGACCGTGAAGGACGGAACCTCCGGAAGCAGCGAGTACGGGTCCGGATCGATCGGTCGCTCCAGGCTCATCGAGAGTCATCCTCCTCGTCGAGATGGGGTCTTGGTTCGAGTGAAAGATCACCTGCGGCAAGCGTAGTCCGAAGGGGGGCTCGGTTCTCGATAGGCTCGACGGCCGGACGTGTCGGATTCAACAGGATTGGTGGGAGTCGGAGTGAAGGTCCACATCGGCCCGGGGGAGCCGTCCGAGCTAAGAGATGCGGTGTGCTCCGCTGGAGCGGAGCTCAGTTCGGCGGCTGACGCGCAGGCGCTGGTGTGGTTCGGTGCCGGGCCGGAACGGTTCGGTGAGCTCGTGCACCCGGGACTCGAATGGGTGCAGTTGCCGTCCGCCGGAATCGAGTCGTGGATCGGCTCGGGCAGCTTGCCGGAGGGCATCACGATCACGTCAGCGGTGGGCAGCTATGCGGACACCGTCGCGGAACACGCCCTCGGGATGATGCTCGCGGGTGCGCGCGAGTTGCACACCCACGCCAGGTGTGCCGAGTGGACCGCTCCGCGAGGTCCCCGCACGCTTTTCGGTGCCACGGTGGGCATCATCGGTGCGGGCGGTATCGGACGCGCGTTGATCGGACTGTTGGCCCCGTTCGGGGGGCGGGTACTGGCGACCAATCGTTCGGGCGAGCCGGTTGCCGGCGCGGAGCGGACGTGGCCCGCCTCGGATCCGGTCGGGTTGCGGGAACTTCTCGCGGAGTCCGATTTCGTGGTGGTTGCCGCTCCGGCGACTCCCGACACCGAGCGGATCGTGGACGCGAACGCGCTGGCCGCGATGAAGGACGACGCCTGGTTGCTGAACGTGGCGCGCGGCTCGCTCGTCGATACCGAAGCGCTGGTCGAGGCGTTGGACGAGGCGCGGATCGGTGGTGCGGCGCTCGATGTCACCGATCCGGAACCGCTGCCCGCCGACCATCCGCTGTGGTCCAGTCCGCGTGCTCTGATCACCTCGCATTCGGCGAATCCGCGCTCGATGCTGATGCCCGCGCTGGCACGACGGGTGCGGGAGAACGTGCGCCGCAGGATGGCCGGGGAGCCGTTGGTGGGAGTGGTCGATCGGACGGCCGGGTACTGAACGGTCGAGGGCGGCGTGCTCCGTCCGCCGTGCAGCAGAGCGCCCTGTTCGTCCTTTTCGGACTTTGACTGCTGCGTTCGGGTGGTATGCGCCCGTCTGGCTCACCTGGTCGGGTGGAGAGTCGGTATCCCGGTACGGAATCCGGCGCTGTGGTCCTCTTTCTCGTGGAGACTGAACCGGCCGGAAGCGGCCCGGTCGTGGACCGTGCCACCACGCTCCAGGGGAGGAGAGCAGCCAGATGGGACGAACTCGGCACCGAACGTGGTCGTTGACCGGCGTCGCCGTCGCAGCCGGTGCGGCAGCGGTCGCGTTGATCGCGCCCGCCGTCCCCGCACCCGCCCTCTCCGCGGCCACCCTCTCCGCGGCCACCCTCTCCGCGGCCGCCGATCGGAGCGCGCCACCGCCCTCACGAATCGTCGGTGGCGAACCCGCGAGCATCCAGGAGTACCCGTGGGTGGTTTTCCTGGCGGACCACAACGGCAACCAGTTCTGCGGGGCGACGCTCGCCCGCCCGGACAAGGTCGTGACGGCAGCGCACTGCGTGCGCCACGAGTCCCCCGGCGGGTTCGAGGTGGTCGCTGGTCGGGAGGACAAGACGAGCGACGAAGGGGTGGCGGCGCGGGTCACCGACATCTGGATGCATCCGGAGTTCCAGAGCGCCAGCGCCGGTAACGACGTCGCGGTGCTCACGCTGGACCAGGAGTTGCCTCAGGACCCGCTGCCGCTTGCTTCCGGCGCGGACAGTGCGTTGTACGAGCCGGGGACGCGGACCACGGTGCTGGGCTGGGGTGCGGTCTTCGAGGGCGGGGCGTCGTCGGACATCCTGCGCAAGGCGCACCCGCCGGTGGCCAGTGACGAGGATTGTTCGCGGGCCTACGGCAGCGGCTACGACTCGGTGGCGATGGTCTGCGCCGGGCTGCCGGAGGGCGGTGTGGACAGTTGTCAGGGTGACTCCGGTGGACCGCTGGTGGCGGGCGGCAAGCTGATCGGGATCGTGTCCTGGGGCAATGGTTGTGCTCGTCCGGGTTCGCCCGGTGTCTACACGCGAGTGGCGACCTACCACGACGAGGTGCGGGCACAGTTGGACCGGTGATCCGCTGACGAATGCGGCCGGGCACCCGAATCGGTGCCCGGTCGCATTCGCGTGGTCGGTCCGGTCAGGCGGTGACCAGGCCGACGGAGATCGTCATGAATGCCGCTGCGCTGACCATGTCGAGGGAGCGGGCGAACCGGGGGTGACGGAGCCGTTCGGCGATGCGCGCGGCCATCAGCACGATCAGGACTTCCCAGATCGCGGCCATCACGAGGAAAACCGCTCCGAGCATGACCAGCTGCAACGCGGGTTGCGCGGCCGTTCCGACGAACTGCGGCAGGAAGGCCAGGCTGAACAGCAACATCTTGGGGTTGGTGATGTTGCTCAGGAATCCGCGCATGTACGGGTTGGACGGGTCGGTCTGTTCCGCCGCGAGCGCACCGTCGACGGATTCCTTCCTGGTCAGCCACAGTCCGCGGAGGATCGTTCCGGCGAGGTAGACGAGGTATGCCGCACCGACCCACTTGAGCGTGGACAGCATGGCCGGGTTCGCGCTGATCAGGGCGCCCAGTCCGGAGATCACGAGTGCTACTTGCAGCGCGGTCGCGGTGTGGATACCAGCGAGGGCGAGCAGTCCGGGGCGGATTCCCTGGCGCAGCGAGGTCCGCAGGAGCAGGAACATGTCCACTCCGGGTGTCAGGACCACGACGACGCCGGCGAGCAGGAAGCCCGGCAGGGTTGTGAGGTCCAGCATCATGGCGTGTTCGCTCCTTCTGTTGGTGTGCGGTCCCGTCTGCGCCGCAGGCGGGCATCACTTGATCGGGGGTGATCTCTCACCCGGGCGTGTGTAAACCGCTCGGGGATGCGGACACGGTCGACGCAATATCGAGATGACCAACGGCCGACAGCGATGTCGGCAACAACTTTTCCCGCGTATGTCCATTGTATCGGGATTTTTTTCTGTGACCTTGTGAGTTCTGCCTCGTAATGTTCTGTCAACGAACCGATACGCTCTGCGGTCGACACAAGATCCCTGGGTTGGCTGGAGGCACGACGTGGCATTCGACGTTGCTCGGAGGAGTGGGCAGGCGCGTGGCGGTGCGGTTCTGCGGCGGCTTGCCGTGACCGGTGCGGTCGCCGCGTTGGCCGGTGGCATCGGCGCGTCGGCAGGTGTCACTCCTGCGAGTGCGGAGCCCGGTTCGGCGGATTCTCGTTCGGGAGAGTCGGGGGCGCGGTCGCAGGCACGTGTGCTCGGTGGTGCGGAGAGCAGCACCGCGGAGGCGCCGTGGACGGTGGCGCTCATCGGCGAGACCGGCGCGCACTTCTGCGGTGGGACGTTGGTCTCCGCCACCAAGGTGGTCACGGCGGCGCATTGCACGGTCGATCCGAGGACGGGGGAGACGCGGGATCCGGAGTCCCTGCAGGCGGTGGCGGGCCGAACGGATCTGCGCACGAACGAGGGCTTCGTCGGCGATGTGGAGCGGGTGTGGGTGCACCCGGAGTACACCGATTTCTCCCAGGGCGAGGACCTCGCGGTGCTGACCCTGGCCGAACCACTGCCGCAGGAGACGTTGCCGCTGGTGGAGCCGGGGGATGCCGAGTCGTATCGGGCGGGCACTCCGGGGCGCGTCTACGGATGGGGCCGGACGAGCGAGTGGTCTTCTTCGTCGCCGCAGCTGCGCTCGGTGGAGGTGCCGGTGGTCGCGGACGCCGATTGCAAGGCGACCTATCCCGAGTACGACGGCGCGGCGATGCTCTGCGCGGGCGTGCCGGAGGGCGGTCGGGACGCCTGCACGGGTGATTCGGGCGGCCCGCTGGTCGTCAACGGCCGCCTGGCGGGCGTCGTTTCCTACGGCAACGGCTGCGGCCGTCCCAACACGCCGGGGGTCTACACCCGGGTCAGCACCTACAGCCCCGAGATCGCCACCCAGCTGCGGAACTGAACAGCAGGACCCGAGCAGTGGTGTCCTGCGTCCGGAGGTGTTCCCGGGGCCGGAGGTGTTGGGCCGGGGCGTGTCGTAGGCAACGTCCACCGCTGGTGAATGCGGGTCCGCCCGCCGGGTTGTGATATCCAGGTAAGGGTGACCCTCCAGCCGCTTGCGACCGCCGTGCACCGCGCCTACACCGCCGACCTCGACGCCGAGGACTTCTATCGGATGCTGCGGTTGCGCGTCGACGTCTTCGTCGTGGAGCAGCAGTGCCCCTACCCGGAGTTGGACGGTCGGGACCTCGAAGGCAGTACCCGGCATTTCTGGATCGACTCGGCTGACGGTTGTGTGCTCGGCTACGTCCGGCTGCTCGAAGAGCCGGACGGGACCTACCGCATCGGCCGGGTCTGCACCGCGAAAAACGCCCGAGGCATGGGCCTCGGGCGCAAGCTGATGCGGGCGGCCGTGGCGGAGATCCAGCGCGCGCCCGCCGTGCTCTCGGCCCAGTCGGACACGGTCGAGTTCTACCGTTCCTTCGGTTTCGTCGAAGCCGGTGACGAGTACGTGGAGGACGGCATCCCGCACGTCGACATGGAGCGCTTCGTGACGACCCGCCGCTGAGGTCGCGCACTTCCCGCGGTACCGGAGCAGGTCAGCGAAGTGCCGCCCGCTTGGGCGAAGCCGCCGGTTTCGGGCCTCACCGGGCAGCCCGCTGGAGGCGCGGGTGGCGCATGGCGGAGTGGCGAGGGTTACGTCGACGGCGAATGAGCTTGGTCGACTGATCCCGTTCTGGGACGATGCACGCTGGTCCCAGCGAGGAGCCAGTCAGGAAGCCGGTGCGAGTCCGGCACGGTCGGCGCCACTGTGACCGGGGAGCGGACCTCCCACGAGAGCCACCGGGAAAGCCCTGGGAAGGCCGGCGGGACGCGATGATCCGGGAGTCAGGACACTGCTGCGCTCCTTGTCCACACCGGCTGCGCGGCACGCTCGCGCGGCCACATTCGGGGCGTCCGATACCCGAGGAAGGAACTGCCGGCATGACAGCCTCCCCAGTGGAGCGCACGACCGCCCGATACCCCTTTACCGCCGTCGTCGGTCACGACGACCTGCGCTTGGCACTGCTGCTCAACGCGGTGCACCCGCGCATCGGGGGTGTCCTGGTGCGCGGTGAGAAGGGCACGGCCAAGTCGACCATCGTCCGGGCACTGGCCGCACTGCTGCCCGCACTCGACGTGGTGCCGGGATGCCGGTTCGGCTGTTCGCCCTCCGAGCCGGACTCCCGCTGCCCGGACGGGCCGCACGAAGGCGCGGAGACCGGAACGCGCCCCGCCGAACTCGTCGAGTTGCCGGTGGGTGCCACCGAGGACCGCCTGGTCGGTTCGTTGGACCTGGAGCGGGCGCTGACCGAAGGAGTGCGCGCCTACCAGCCGGGTCTGTTGGCCTCGGCGCACCGCGGTGTGCTGTACGTCGACGAGGTCAACCTGCTGCACGACCATCTCGTCGATCTGCTGCTCGACGCGGCGGGGATGGGTCGTGCGCACGTCGAGCGCGAAGGTGTCTCGATCTCGCACGCGGCCTCGTTCCTGCTGGTGGGAACGATGAACCCGGAAGAGGGCGAACTGCGACCGCAGCTGCTCGACCGGTTCGGGCTGACCGTGCAGGTGGCGGCCTCGCGAGAGGTGGAGACCCGCACCGAGGTGGTGCGCAGGCGATTGGCGTTCGAGGACGATCCGGCGGCGTTCGCGCGCAAGTGGGCGGACGAGGACGCCGCGCTGGCCGAACGGATCGTCGACGCGCGGGGGCGCGTCGACTCGATCGCGCTGCCGGATTCGGAACTGCGCCGGATCGCGGCCTTGTGCGCGTCCTTCGAGGTGGACGGGATGCGGGCCGATCTGGTGTTGGCGCGCACCGCGGTGGCCCACGCCGCCTGGCGCGGTGCCGATGCCGTCGCCGAAGCCGATGTCGAGGCAGCCGCGCGACTCGCGCTGCCACACCGGCGCCGCAGGGATCCGTTCGACGAGCCGGGGGTGGAGGAGGACCAGCTGCAGCAGGCGCTGTCCGATGCCGCCGAGCACGCCGAGGACAGCGGTGAATCGCCGGAGACCCCGGGAGCGGAGCAGGACGGCGGCGGTCGGGACGCCAACGGTGACGGCGGGCCGGAGGATGATCCGGACGATGACGGCCCCGACGGGGGACCGGACGGCGGTTCGGATGGCGGTCCGGAAGACGACGGGCCGGACGGGGGCCCCGGCGGTGGCCGTCCCGAGGAGTCCGATCCCGGCTTGCCCGAACAGGACGACCAGTCCCGGGGCGGAAAACCACAAGAAAACGACAACGAGAACAACTCGGGCAACGCTCCCGCCGACCGACCGCCGGCGGCTCCGACACCCGCGTTCCGGGCCAAACTCCTGGAAGTGCCCGGAGTGGGCGAGGGGACTCCCGGCAGGCGCTCGCGCGCCAAGTCCCGATCCGGGCAGGTCGTCCGATCCTCCGATGTGGAGGGAAGTGGTCTGCACCTCTCCGCGACGCTGGCGGCTGCCGCGCCGCACCAGATGTCGCGGGGGCGGAGCGGTCCCGGGTTGTTGTTGCAGCGTCAGGACATGCGACACGCGGTGCGGGAAGGTCGCGAGAGCAATCTCGTGCTCTTCGCCGTCGACGCGTCCGGGTCGATGGCGGCCAGGAAGCGGATGTCGGCGGTCAGCGGTGCGGTGCTCTCGCTGCTGCGCGACGCCTACCAGCGCCGGGACAAGGTCGGAGTGGTCACTTTTCGGGGTGAGAACGCCGAACTCGCGCTCCCGCCCACATCCTCAGTGGACATCGCGGCCACCAGGATGCGGCAGTTGCGCACGGGTGGGCGGACGCCACTGGCGGACGGACTGCTCAAAGTTCACAAAGTGGTCACGACCGAACGGATGCGGGACCCGCACCGGCGGCCGCTGGTGGTGCTGCTGACCGACGGCAAGGCAACGGTGCCGCTGGAGAGCGAGTCGGGAGCGCGCGCCAAGCGGGCCGTTTCGGACGCGATGCGTTCCGCTCGGCTGCTCGCCGATCTCGGCACGGCGTCGGTGGTCGTCGACTGCGAGCACGGGATGGTTCGGCTGGGGTTGGCCAACCAGGTGGCGACCGCGCTGAACGCCGATTGCATGCGGTTGGAGGAACTTTCCGCGGACAACGTCGCCGGCGTGGTGCGAACGATCCGGGACGACCGTGCCAAAGTCGCGTGATTCCGGTTCGGTTACGAGTTTCGGCCTGTCGCATACCGCTCCAGCTACTTGATTGCTACGATCGATAACGTCCACCTGACCCCCAGGGGTGGACCCTTGAAGCGCCCCCGCGTTCCCGGTGACCCCCAGGCCGGTTGAGTGCGGGGGCGCTTTCTTCTGCCCTGTCCGCGACCGCGCTGGGGGAGCACCTCACGCACGCGCTGGCGGCGATCGAGGACCGCGCCGTCAACGGTGTCCAGGCCGGGATCATGACCGGTTTCCAAGACATCGACCATGTCACCAACGGTCTCCAGCCCGGCCAGCTGGTCGTGGTCGGTGCCCGCCCCGGCATCGGTAAATCGACGCCGGCGGTGGACATCGCCCGCAGCGCCAGCATCGATCAGGGTGTCTCGTCGCTGTTCCTGTCGATGGAGATGCCCGAGCAGGAGACCTCCGAGCGGGTGCTCGCGGCGGAGCCGGCTGTGGCTGCTGGCCGAGTACGACGCGGCCAGCAGTACCTGACTTGTGCAAATGGTGCGGCCGGGTCCGACCGAGTCATCGCCCGAGCGTCAAGACGTTCGGCCGCGGGGTCCGGGAACAACGAGCGCCCCGTTGACGATGGCAAAAAACCGTTCCAGTCCTGGTACCACGGTGTGCACAGCGCTCACGTCGTCGGGTAGTACAGCTAAGTGCCGTTGGTAGGCGGTGAACCCGACTGCGGCCAGACGGGCGAGAATCTCGCCCAATTGTGCACGAGGGGCTTTGGGCGAAGGTTGGTCGAGGAACGCTGTGGTGTGCGCCCGTCGTAAGGCGTCGGTGAGGTCGAAGCGGGCGCAGCGGTGCAGTGCCGGATAGGGCTTCAGCAGAGTCAGGGCAATGGGCGGCGGCGCCGTACGAGGCATTTGGGATTGAAGGAGCTCGGTGATCGCGCCGCTGACGGCGTCGCGTGTGGCGAGCGCGGCAGCTTGGCCTCGGCGATAGCGGGGCCCATCGCTGGGGGTGCAGTAGGCGAGAACGGTCGGGATTCCCAGGTCGGTTGTGGCGTCGACGAGATAGATCGTGGCGCTGACTTCACGCTCGGCCTGGGTGTGGAGCAGGGCGAGCTCTTCCGGGAGGGTGCGCGGGTCGATGACGGTGGGCGGTCGACCCGACATGAGGGCGCGGATCGTCAGAAGTGAGCACGCGTCACGTTCCACCGTTTCCAGTAAGGCATGGACAGTGGCCTCATCGAGGGTAGGTGCGAGGCCGTAACCGGACTGGACGGAGTATCGGGACAGCCCCTGGTAATCGGCGCGGTCGCCGACGCTGTCCCGGTAGACGTGTCCGTCGTGACCCGCATACCACGGGGCCCCCAGGTACAGCGGAATTGTCGCGTCGTCGTGGCCAGCATGAAGTGCCTGGTAGGGATAGCACGCGATTTCGCTGCCGGTGAGCTGCCTGAGCAGTGGCGCGCTCGCTTCTTTGGCCAGCACGCCGTCGGCGAGCCCCTCGGCGGCGATGAAACGCACGGCCGCACTGTCCAGGCTCGCCGGACCTGTCAGGTACCGCTCCAGTGCCTCGCTCAAGGCATAAAGGCGCGCTTCGGCCTGGTTGTGTCCTTTGCCGAGGCCGTGGGCCCCGGATGCGGGCGCACCGGCGTCATCAATCAGCTCACATTCCGACAGAGACACCGCACCGGTTTGCGAGCGCCAGCGCGGCCGCAGGCCCACGCTCAGGGCAACCTGCTCGATGGTCGTCGTCGCCGGACCAGCACCACCGAGGGTCGGTTGGGAAAACGCCGAGGTGTCCCCAACCGACCCGCACCGGTGAGCCCTGTCGAGCTCCCCACCGGATGGCACGCGTTTACGCGTCCTCGGGTGCCGAGTTCATCGTGGCCGTCGCCAACTCGGCGGCCAGCGCCTCCTCGGTGGCCGTCAGCAGCGTGCCTTCCGGCTGCTCCGCTACCTTCATATCACCGCTAATACCAGACACAGAGAATCCCTCCATGATCTCGTTGAGCATCCGAACGCGGCCGTGGATGCGCCGCCCGGCAACGCTATGGGCAAGATCCACCAGCGCACCACACCTGGCACGCAGGCTCATCTGATCGGAGCAGAGCCGCAGGAATCCAGGAACTGGCCAAGCCGCTGACCGCGTTGCTCGAACGCGGTGGCCGAGTGGAGATGGTCCCCGGCGGCGACGACCTGCAATCCGCAGGCGCTGTGGGAGCCGCTGGAGCTGATCGACGATGCCCCGAGAGCTTCGGCGCGCGTGGTGACCGGCCCGGAGGTGTTCCACAACGGTGGCGTGATCGACGGCGCCATCGGGAGCGCTTGCGTCACACGGCAGCCAGCAGAGATCAATGAAGCATGAGATCCCGATTGGAGCCGGTAGTACGCGCCGAAGAAAGCATCGATTGGCTCGTGCACAAGCGCCGGAGACGACGTCCCCGTACGAGCTGCCGTCGTCTTGTCCTGCGGTCGAGCTCCGTGCCGACGGTCACCCGTACAACCGAACTCCGCGCCGAGCTCGTAGGGTCGAGGCATGCCTCAGGGAAAGCCATCCACTGTTCCGTCCGACGGGTTGACCACGCGGCAGCGCCGCAACCGCCCACTCGTGGTGGTCCACACCGGCGAGATGAAGGGAAAGTCGACCAGCGCGTTCGGAATGGCGTTGCGCGGCTGGAACCAGGGCTGGTCGCTCGGCGTCTTCCAATTCGTGAAATCCGCCAAGTGGCGTGTGGGCGAGGAAACCGCCTTCCGCACGCTCGGGCGCGTGCACGAGGAAACCGGTGAGGGTGGCCCGGTCGAATGGCACAAGATGGGTGAAGGTTGGTCCTGGTCCCGCAAGCAGGGAACCGAGGAGGACCACGCCGCCGCGGCGCTGGAGGGCTGGCAGGAGATCGCCCGCAGGCTGGCCGACGAGCGGCACGGCCTCTACGTGCTCGACGAGTTCACCTACCCCCTGCACTGGGGATGGATCGATGTGGACGAGGTGGTCGCCACGCTGCGGGACCGCCCGGGGCACCAGCACGTCGTGATCACCGGCCGGAACGCCCCGCAGGCTCTCGTGGATGCCGCCGACCTCGTCATGGAGACCGGGAAGGTCAAGCACCCGATGGATTCCGGGCAGAAGGGGCAGAAGGGCATCGAGTGGTGACTGCCGACGCACGTCCGGCCCGCCCCGGCGGCACGTCGGATGCGCGAATCGTCATCGCCGCTCCCGGCTCCGGACACGGCAAGACGACCGTGGCCACCGGGCTGCTCGGAGCGCTGGGACGCCGTACGGCGGTGGCACCGTTCAAGATCGGGCCGGACTACATCGATCCCGGATACCACCGGCTCGCGGCCGGGCGTCCCGCCCGCAACCTCGACCCGGTCCTGGTCGGCGAGGAACGCATCGTCCCGCTGTTCCGGCACGGCAGTGCGGGTGCCGAACTGTCGGTCGTCGAAGGCGTGATGGGCCTCTTCGACGGTCGCATCGGCCCCGTTACCGACGGCCCGGCGCTCGGTTCCACCGCGCACGTCGCGGGAATGCTGGACGCCCCGGTCGTGCTGGTCGTCGACGCGCAGGGGCAGAGCCAGAGCCTCGCCGCGCTGCTGCACGGCTTCCGCAGTTTCCAGCCGGGGGTGCGCATCGGCGGCGTGATCCTCAACCGGATCGGTTCGGTGCGCCACGAGGAGATCCTCCGGGCCGCCGCGGAATCCGTCGGGTTGCCCGTCTTCGGCGCGTTGCCCCGTGGCGAGGAGCTGAGCGTTCCGTCCAGGCATCTCGGTCTGATCACCGCCACCGAGCACGGGGCGGACGCGCAGCAGGCCGTCGAATCGATGACCGATGTCGTGGAGCGCTCGGTCGACCTCGATGGCATCGCCGAGCTGGCGCGGTCGGCGCCCGCGTTGGACACCCCGCCGTGGGACGCCGAAGCCGAAGTCTCCCCGGAGCCGTCCGCGCCGGTGGTGGCGGTCGCGGGGGGACCCGCGTTCACCTTCGCCTACGCCGAGCACCTCGAACTGCTCGCGGCCGCCGGTGCCGAGGTCGCGGTGGTCGATCCGCTTCGGGACGAGCAGTTGCCCGCGGGAACGGCCGGGCTGGTGTTGCCCGGCGGATTCCCCGAGCAGCACGTCGCCGACCTGTCGGCCAACACCCGGCTGCGCACGGAGGTCGCCAGGTTCGTCGAGACCGGCGCACCGGTCCACGCCGAATGCGGCGGCCTGCTGTACCTGGCCGACGAGTTGGACGGCCACCCGCTGTGCGGAGTGCTCGGGGCCCGCGCGTACATGTCGCCCCGACTGACCCTCGGCTATCGGGACGCGGTGGCCGCGACGGATTCCGCGCTGTTCGCGGAAGGCAGCCGGGTCAGCGGTCACGAGTTCCACCGCACCGTCCTCGAACCGGGGTCGGGGGAAGCCGCCGCGTGGGCGTGGCGGACCGACCGTCCGGTGGCGGAGGGCTTCGTCCACCGGGGGGTGCACGCCTCCTACCTGCACACCCACCCGGCCGGTCGCCCGGAGTCGGTCGAGCGGTTCGTCCGTGCTTGCGGGGCGAGCGCGGGCAACTGATCGCGCGAACCGATCTCGTGCGGAGCCCACGCCGATCACCCGGTACGGTCGGGTCCGCGGAAGGTGGCCGCGGACCCGAAGAGCCCGGGTTCGCTCCGGCGGACGCCGCACGCGGGCATGCGCGGGTCCTGCGCCATCGCGGTGCTCGCGCTGCCCGACCTGTCGATGTCCGAAGAGGACGGTGAGCCGGTGGAGCCCGCGCACTCCCCGCCCGCCGTGGTAGTACTTCCACCCCGAGGCGGAAGAGGAGAGCAACTGTGAGTGGGCGGATCTCGTTCATCGGTGCCGGCCCCGGGGCGGCGGATCTGATCACCGTTCGCGGTGCCCGACGCATCGCCGAAGCCGACGTCGTGGTGTGGACCGCGAGCCTGGTCGCCCCGGAGTGCATCCAGGAGCATGCGCGCGCGGACGCGGAACTCGTGGACTCCTCCCGGTTGACCAGGGAACAAGCCGTCGAGATCTACCGCCGCGCCGAACGGGACAAGCTCGCGGTGGCGCGCGTGCACTCCGGTGACTCCGCGCTGTGGGGTGACGTGCAGGACCAGTACGACGCCTGCGTCCGGATGGCCGTCGAGGTCGAGATTGTCCCCGGCGTCGCCACCTTCTCGGCGGCCGCTGCGACGGTCGGGCGCGAGCTCACGGTTCCCGAGGTCGCCCAGTCGCTGGTGGTGACGCGCCTGGAGGACGGCAAGCATCCGATGCCCGCGGGGGAGAGCGTCCGCGAGTTCGCCAGACACGGCACGACGATGGCGCTCCACTTGGCGGCCTCCCGCGCCGGCCAGTTGGTCGAGGAACTGCGGGCGGGTGGCTATGCCGACGACGTGCCGGTGCTCGTGGCGTACAAGGTGAGCTGGCCGGACGAGGTGTTGCTGCGCACCGAGGTCGGTGAACTGGAGAAGACCGTGAAGCAGCACAAGCTCTGGCGGAGCGCGCTGTTCCTCGTAGGCCGGTCGCTGGCCGGTTCGGGCACGCGGTCGCGGAGCTATCCGTCGAGCGGTCAGTCGCCCGCGTACCGAAGGCCTTCCGGTCCTCGCCGTTCGTACCGGAGCCGAGAAGACGGCGGTTCGGAACGCGCGGGCACCGGTAACGCCGAGCCTGCGCGTCCCTCCCCGGCGGAGACCGCCGCTGCGGGACCGTTCCCCGCCCCGCGGACCGGCGCTCAGGAGAGCAGCCGCTCGGAGTCGGACGTCGCCTGGTGGGCGGTGCGAAACTGGCAGGACACCGCTCGTGGTGCCGTCAAGTCGGCGGCGACCCGCCGGGTCGCCCCTGCGCAACAAGGTCTTTTCGTCAGCGAGCCGGAACTGGACGAGAGCGTGATCGAGCGGTCGGTCGAGCTGGGTGCCGTCGGCGTCGCCGTGGTGCAGCCGGCGGCAGCGGAGCACCTTGGCGAGGATCACGCCGGTGAGGATGAGCTCCCTGGGCCGGCGAGGTCCGCGGTCGAACCCCCGGGGCAGGCCGAAACGGCAGGGCAGGCCGAAACGGCAGGGCAGGCCGAAACGGCAGGGCAGGCCGAGACCGCGGCGGATTCGGCAGCGGGGACCACTGCGGGAGTCGAGCCGGACTCCGCCGGAGCGGCCCGGGCCGTTGCCGAGCAATCCGCCGTTCAGCTGGAATGCGTTGATGCGGAGCCTGCGGGGCAGGCGTCTGCTGGGCAGAACTCCGCTGGGCAAAACTCCGCTGGGCAGGAGCGCACTGGGCAGGAGTCCGCCGAGCAGGAGTCCGCCGAGCAGGCCGGGGACGCGGGGGACGAGGTGCCCGGCGGAAAGCAAGCTTCCCAGAGCGGTCGTCGGACCCGGACGGCGAAGGCCGCACCGAAGACGCGGTCCAAGGGCAAGAGCAAGGCGACCGGGACCAAAACCTCGACCGCGCGCAAGTCCGGGGGCAAGCAGGCGGAGTGACCCGGTGCTCCGGCGGGGCTCGTGTTCGCGGCATTGGTATGACGGTGGTCGGGTCGCATCCGTTCGGGCGGCCGACCTGTACGGAGCAGAGGTGGGTGGCGTGACGGTCACGGTGGTCGGGGTCGACGGAGACTCGTTGCCCGCGGGCAGCGACGAGACGCTGGCCGAGGTCAGACTCGTCCTGGGAAGCCGGCAGCATCTCGCGGCCCATGCGCCCGCTCATGCGCGGCAGCTCGAACTCGGCCCGCTGGAACCGGCGTTGGGTGCGCTGACCGCTCTCGCCGATCACGAGAACGCCGCGGTGTTCGCCTCCGGTGATCCGGGGTTCTTCGGCGTCGTCCGGGCGCTCCGCGAGCGCGGCATCCGGTGCGAGGTACTACCCGCGACTTCCAGCGTCCAGCGGTTGATGGCGCGGGTCGGGCGGTCCTGGGATGACGTCGCCGTCGTCGGTGCCAACGGGGGTGATCTCGGCCGCACGATCAACGTGTGCCGGGCGCACCCGGCGGTGGTCGTGCTGACCGCCTCCGGTGCCGGTCCCGCGCAACTGGGCACCGGGCTGATCGGGTGGCGACGGACGATGATCGTGGGTGAGGACCTCGGTGGTCACCACGAGAAGCTGACCACGATCGAGCCGGCCGAAGCGGCCAAGCGCACCTGGCGTGAACCCAATCTGGTGCTGTGCTTGACGGAGCCGGACGCGGTGCCGCCTCGCGGATGGCGCGCGGGTGGATCGCCGTCACCACCGGAATCCGGTTGGGCGCTGCCCGCGGACGACTTCTCCCATCGGGAAGGCACCCTCTCGTCGGCCGAAGTTCGGGCGGTGGCCCTCGCCAGGCTCGCGCCGCGACCCGGTGCACTGGTGTGGGACGTGGGAGCGGGTTCGGGTTCGGTCGCGGTGGAGTGCGCCAGGCTGGGGGCGGCCACGATCGCCGTCGAGTCCGACGAGGCGCAGGTCGTCCGGCTGGTCACGAACGCGGCGAGTCATGGCGTGGACGTCCGCGTCGAGGAGGGCGAAGCGCCGCGGGTGCTGCGCGATCTGCCCAGGCCGGATGCGATCTTCGTGGGCGGCGGCGGAAACGCGGTGGTGACCGCGTGCGCGCACGCCGGTGCGACGCGCGTGGTCGTCGCGCTCACTGCGCTGGACCGGATAGCGGGCACTCGCGAGACGTTGCGCAGCGCGGGCTATGAGGTCGAAGGCGTGCAGCT
The DNA here is from genome assembly GCF_054779195.1 of Parasphingorhabdus pacifica. Taxonomy (NCBI): domain Bacteria; kingdom Pseudomonadati; phylum Pseudomonadota; class Alphaproteobacteria; order Sphingomonadales; family Sphingorhabdaceae; genus Parasphingorhabdus; species Parasphingorhabdus pacifica. Next base: position 235,559 of record NZ_BAAGYS010000002.1, on the reverse strand, counting down.
GGCGGCGAGCCGACTCGCCGAAGCATCCGACGGCACCTGGCAGCTCGCGCCGAACACGCCCGTCGTGCTGGTCACCGGGCATCGGACCGGAACGGAGGAACGAGCATGATCGGGCTGTTCGCGGCCACTACCACGGGTAGGCGTGCCGCAGCTGAGCTGGCCGCCCGGCTCGGGCCGGACGCGGTACTGGTTGACGGGCCGGTGGGGCCCGCACTGCGGCGGGCCTGGACCACCCTGGACGGGGTGGTGCTGTTCGTCGACACGTCTTCGGCGGTGCGGCTGATCGGGCCGTTGCTGGGCGACGAGAGCACGGACCCGGGTGTGGTGTGCGTGGACGACGATCGACGTTTCGCCGTGGCGGTGGCGGGTGGTCGTTCGGGGGGTGCCAACGCGCTGACCCAGCAGGTGGCCGACGTGCTGGACTGCGTCCCGGTGACCGTGGTCGGCAGTCTGGCGGTCGGTCCGCTGGACGAGCTGGCCGACGAGTTCGATGCCACTGTGGACGGTGATCTGGCCGCGTGCGGAGCGGCCGTGCTCGACGGCGAACCGGTCCGCCTGCTCAACCCGCACGGCTTCCCGCTTCCGGCGCTGCCGTCGAACGTGGCGGCCGACCCGGAAAATCCGATGTGGACGGTTGTGTTGGACGATCGCCGCCCGGACGAGCCCGATGACGACCGGACGGTGCGCATCATCCCCCGGACCCTCGTGGTGGGCATCGGCTCGAGCCGGGGCGTCAGTCGCACCACCGTTACCGACCTGATCGCCGGTCTCGACACCGCACACGGGCTCGACCCGCGAGCCGTGCGCGCCTTCGCCACCGTCGAGCACAAGGCAGACGAGACCGGAATCCTCGAAGCCGTGCAGGACATGGGCTTCTGGCACACCGCCGATGGAGGTGACGAACTCCCGCTGCTGACCTTCTCGACCGATGAGCTGGCCGAGGTCGAGGTGCCGACCCCCAGCGACCTGGTGCGTGCCGCGACCGGTACGCCGAGTGTCGCCGAGGCCGCCGCCGTGCTCGGCGCCCGGGAGATGGGTGGCGGAGCCGGCGTGGAGTTCGCGGCGCCCAAGACCAAGAACGAGAGCGTCGCGGTAGCGGCCTGCCGGGTCCGGCCGCGAGGCAGGCTCGCCGTCATCGGGATCGGGCCGGGCCCACCGGACCTGCGGACGCCGCGTGCCGAGACGCACCTGCACCGGGTCGCTGTCGTGGTCGGCCGTCGCGAGCATCTCGACGATCTGCACCACCTGCTCCGCGCGGGAACCCGGTTGCACCCGACCGCGCGCAACGAAGCCGACCGCCTCGATGAGGCGATGCAGCTGGCGCGTGCGGGCAACGCGGTCGCGTTGCTCGCCCCCGGTGACGGGGAGCTGAGCATGCGCGCGGCCCAGTGGCAGGTCACCGACGACATCGACCTGGTTCACGTCCCGGGCGTCGCCGAGCGCGACCAGGGTCTGTCCTAGACGGTATGGCCCAACGGCCGCGGAGGTGACGTCGCGGGAAACCGGACCGGCCCGGATCCGGTTTCCCGCGGTCGGCCCGTCATGCGGGCAGGTGCACGCGCCGATGCTGTCGTTCTCCGATGTCGTGCGCCGCGGTGTCCAGCAGCTTGTGGGCCAGTTCGAACAAGGCGCGGGCCACCGCGATCTCGTCGCCGATCTGCGGGACGTCCGGGTCCTCCGGATGCCGTCGTGCCGTCCCGTGACCGTGCAACGCCTGACCGTTGGTCGTTGTCATCCCGACGTCCGCGGTCGTCTTCGCGCCCGCCTCGATGACCTGCATGTCCAGCGTGATCGTCCGAGTCTCGTACATGGTCGCCTCCTCGGTATCCGGTTCCAGCATGCGCCGGTAGGTGGCGTGATGGAAGTCTCCATGTCCCCTGACCGGGTGGGGTCGGGTCGGCAACCCGGGAGTCGTATCGCTGGTGAGCGAATTCACCGAGGTTTGACCTCGGTGGCGCGGCGGGTGAGGATACAGCGGCCGGTGGGGAGGAACTCGGTGTGAATCCGAGACGGTCCCGCCACTGTGACCGGGGAGTGGGTCCCGCGGACCACGGCTCGAACGAGCTGGAAGGTCGGGACCGGGAAGCGACGATCCGGGAGTCAGGACATTCGCCACCGGCGCCGCGTCACGCCGTGGCGCGCGAACGCCGATCCCCTCGGGCGGGAGAACCCAGGAGGTCCGGACCCCATGTCTCGGGACACGGAAGTTGAGCGAACGCACTCCGGTTGGGGTGTGGTCGAACGTCGGAAAGCCGCGATCGTCCTCGCCGCTGTGGGCGTGCTGCACTTGCTCGGGTGGGGCGGTTACCTGCTCTACCACGATTCGTTCGGTGCGGTGGGCGGCCTCGCCGCGGCGGGGACCACCGCTTACCTGCTGGGCCTCCGGCATGGTTTCGACGCCGATCACGTTGCCGTGATCGATGATGCGACCCGGCTGCTGATGCAGCGCGGACGCAGGCCGGTATCGACCGGAATGTGGTTCGCGCTCGGCCACGCCAGCGTGGTGATGCTGCTGGCGGTCGGCGTGGCGTTCGTCGCGGGTCCCGCGGCCCAGCGATGGGCTGAGCAGACGGGGGCCCACACCGCGACGCTCGTCGACCTCTGCGTCGTGCTCGTGCTCGGTACCTTGGCGGTGCTCAACGCGCTGGTGCTGCGGGACGCGGTGGGGCTGCTGCGGCGCGGGCGGAGTGGACCGGTCGCCGAGCACGAAGTCGAAGACGTGCTCGGGCGGCGCGGGGTGCTCGCCAGGCTGCTCCGGGGGCGGATGATGCGCATCGGTCGTTCCTGGCACCTGTTCGGCATCGGTTTGCTGTTCGGGCTGGGGATGCAGACCGCGACCGAGATCACGGTGCTGGCTCTGGTGGCGCCGCAGGAGCAGATCTCCTCGGTCGCCGTGCTGAGCCTGCCGCTGCTGTTCGCGGCCGGTATGTGCACAGTGGACAGCGTGGACGGAATGCTGATGTCCCGCGCTTACACCTGGTCGCTGGCTCAGCCGATGCGCAGGCTCTGGGTGAACGTGACCACCACGGCGTTGACCGTGGTTCTCGCCGCTGTCGTCTCGGTGGCGGTGCTGGCCGGACTGCTCTCCGACCTCGGGGTCTCGCCGATGGCGCCGGTGGCCTCGCTCGGGGACCATTTCGAACTGCTCGGCTACCTGACCATCGGGGCGTTCATGGCAGTATGGGGCGGCGCTGCGCTCTGGTGGAGGCTGTCGGGCCCCGGCGACCACCCGGACGGTGGGCTTTCGCCCGCCAGTAGCGCCGCGCGGTCAGGCCGATGAGCGTGAGCCATGTCACGCCCGCGCGCCCCGGCTGCTTCGGCCTTCTTCGAGCTGGTTCTCGGCGACGTTGCCGGGTCGAACATCAACACGGACTACGGACATGACCACGCACACTGAACATCATTACTTCGCAGGGCTCGACCTCACCGGCAAGCGGGTGGTGGTCGTCGGCGGCGGCACCGTCGCGCAACGCCGGGTGCCCCGGCTGATCAACGCCGGGGCTCTGGTCGAAGTGATCTCTCCGGAAGCCACGCCCGCGGTGGAGGCGATGGCCGATGCGGCCGAACTGACCTGGCATCGCCGCCCGTACGCCGACGGCGATCTGGCGGGCGCGTGGTACGCGGTGGCGTGCGCCGCGGGCAACGAGGTGAACGCCCAGGTGGCGGCCGAGGCGGAACGGTCCAGGGTGTTCTGCGTCCGAGCCGACAACGCTTCCCTGGGCACGGCTGTGACCCCCGCCGTCGCCGAGCACGGGGGACTGCTGATGGGCGTGCTGGCCAGCGGTGATCACCGCCGGTCCGCCGCCGTCCGGGATGCGCTCGCGGCCGCGTTGCGCAGCGGGACGATCGACGACAACGCCGAGCGCCCGGCGCCCGGTGTGGCGCTGGTCGGTGGTGGTCCCGGTGACCCCGATCTGATCACGGTCCGCGGGCGCAGGCTGCTCGGTTATGCCGACGTGGTGATCGCCGACCGGCTCGCACCGCGTGAACTGCTCGACGAGCTGGGGCCGCACGTGGAGGTCGTCGACGCTTCGAAGATCCCGTACGGGCGGGCCGCCAGCCAGGACGTGATCAACGAGTTGCTCATCGAGCACGCGCGGGCGGGCAAGTTCGTCGTCCGGCTCAAGGGCGGCGACCCGTATGTGTTCGGACGTGGTTTCGAGGAGCTGCAGGCGTGCGTGGAGGCGGGTGTCGCGGTGACCGCGGTACCCGGCATCACCAGCGCACTGGCGGCTCCCGCAGGCGCCGACGTGCCCACCACCCACCGGGGTGTGGCGCACGAGGCGGTCATCGTCTCCGGTCACGTCGGGCCGCACGACGCGGAATCCCTGGTGGACTGGCCCGCGTTGGCTCGGCTGCGCGGCACCCTGGTACTGATGATGGCGGTCAAGCGGATCGGGGAGTTCGCGGACGTCCTGCTGGAGCACGGCCGGGATCCGAAATCGCCGGTGGCGGTCGTCGAGGAGGGCACCACCCGCGGTCAGCGGACGCTGCGCACGACTCTGGCCGAGGTCAAGGGTGCCGTGCTCGAAGCGGACGTCAGGCCGCCCGCCATCATCGTCATCGGTCCGGTGGCCGACCTCGCTCCCGAGAGCCGCCGCTGAACGCATCCGTCTCGGGGCGACGTCACCGGCCACCCGATGGTTCCGGCGACACGATGGTTCCGGCCACGTGATGGCTCCGGCAAACGAATGCTCCGCAAAACGAGGGCCCCGAAAAGCGAAGGCCCCGGACACCCGCCGCGCGACGGGTGTCCGGGGCCTTCGTGTCGGCCAGGGTCAGCTGCCGGCCGAGCCGTCCTCCAGGTCGCCCTCGGCCTGCAGGTAGATCTCCCGCAGCGCCTGGAGGGTCTCCGGGTTGGGCTCCGACCACATCTCCCGATCCGCGGCTTCGAGCAGCCGCTCGGTGATGCTGTGCAACGCCCACGGGTTGGACTCGGTGAGGAAGTCGCGGTTCTCCTCGTCCATCACGTAGGTCTCCGCGAGCTTCTCGTACATCCAGTCGCCGACCACGCCGGTGGTGGCGTCGTAGCCGAACAGGTAGTCGACCGTCGCCGCCAGTTCGAACGCGCCCTTGTAACCGTGCCTGCGCATGGCCGCCAGCCACCGGGGATTGACCACGCGGGCTCGGAACACCCGTGAGGTCTCCTCGGTCAGCGATCGCGTGCGGATCGAGTCCGGCCTGGTGCTGTCGCCGATGTAGGCCGCCGGTGCCTTCCCCGTCAACGCACGCACCGTGGCGATCATGCCGCCGTGGTACTGGAAGTAGTCGTCGGAGTCGGCGATGTCGTGCTCGCGCGTGTCGGTGTTCTTGGCGGCCACCGAGATCCGCTTGTACGCGGATTCCATGTCCTCCCGAGCGGGCGCACCGTCGAGTTCGCGGCCGTAGGCGAAACCGCCCCACACCGCGTACACCTCGGCGAGATCGGTGTCGTCCCGCCAGTTGCGGCTGTCGATCAGCGGCAGCAGGCCGGCCCCGTAGGCACCCGGCTTGGAACCGAAGATCCGCATGGTCGCGCGCCGCTCGTCACCGTGTTCGGCCTGATCGGCCCGGGAGTGCGCCCGGACGAAGTTCTCCTCGTCGGACTCGTCCAGGTTCGCCACCAGCCGCACCGCGTCGTCGATCAGCGTCACCACGTGCGGGAACGCGTCCCGGAAGAACCCGCTGATGCGCACGGTCACATCGATGCGCGGGCGGCCGAGTTCGGACGTCGGAATCGGTTCGAGCCCGTTGACCCGGCGGGAAGCCTCGTCCCACGTGGGGCGCACACCGAGCAGCGCGAGCACCTCGGCGATGTCGTCGCCGGAGGTGCGCATCGCACTGGTGCCCCACACCGACAGGCCTACCGAACGGGGCCAGTCGCCGTGGTCTTCGCGGTAACGCTGCAGCAGCGAGTCGGCGATCGCGTACCCGGTCTCCCACGCGAGCCAGCTGGGCACGGCCTTCGGATCGACCGAGTAGAAGTTGCGTCCCGTAGGCAGCACGTTGATCAGGCCGCGCAACGGCGAACCGCTCGGCCCGGCGGGCACGTAACCGCCCTCCAGGGCGCGCAGGGTCGCGCTCATCTCGTCGGTGGTCGCGTCCAACCGCGGGACGACCTCGGTCGCGGCGAACTCGAGGACGCGGGTGACGTTCTCGTCGGCGGAACCGGTGACGGACCGGCACACCTCGGAAGCCGCGTCCGGCTTCCACCCGTTCTCCTCCATGGCCTCGACGAGCCGGTATGCGCGGGTCTCGATCTCGTCGACCCGTTCACGGGGGACGCTGCCGTCCTCGACCAGGCCGAGCGCCTCGCGCAGCCCCGGCAGCGCGGCGTTCTGCCCGCCCCACATCTGGCGTGCGCGCAGCATCGCCAGCACGAGGTTGACCCGGGCTTCCCCGGTCGGGGCTTCGCCGAGCACGTGCAGACCGTCCCGGATCTGCGCGTCCTTGATCTCGCAGAGCCAGCCGTCGACGTGGATGAGGATGTCGTCGAACTCGGCGTCGTGCGGGCGTTCTTCCAGCCCGAGGTCGTGGTCGAGCTTCGCGGCCTGGATCAGCGTCCAGATCTGGCTGCGGATGGCGGGCAGCTTCGCCGGGTCCATCGCGGTGATGTTGGCGTGCTCGTCGAGCAGCTGTTCCAGCCGGGCGATGTCGCCGTAGCTCTTGGCGCGGGCCATCGGCGGCACCAGGTGGTCGACCAGTGTCGCGTGCACCCGCCGCTTCGCCTGGGTTCCCTCACCCGGGTCGTTGACCAGGAACGGGTAGATCAGCGGGAGGTCGGCGAGCGCGGCGTCCGGAGAACAGGCCGCGGACATGCCGGCCGTCTTGCCCGGCAACCATTCGAGGTTGCCGTGCTTGCCCAGGTGGACCATCGCGTGGGCGTCGAACTCGTCGAGCAGCCACCGGTAGGCCGCCAGGTAGTGGTGGCTCGGTGGCAGGTCCGGATCGTGGTAGATCGCGATCGGGTTCTCGCCGAAACCGCGGGGCGGCTGCACCATGAGCACGACGTTGCCCGCTCGGATCGCGGCGAGCACGATCTCGCCTTCCGAGTCCTGGGAGCGGTCGACGAACTGCTCGCCGGGCGGCGGTCCCCAGTGCTGCTCGACCTGGGTACGCAGTTCCTGGGGGAGCGTCGCGTACCAGGCGTTGTAGCGCTGGGCCGGAATGCGCACGGGGTTGCCTTCGAGCTGCTCTTCGCTGAGCCAGTCGGGATCCTGCCCGCCCGCCGCGATCAGGGCGTGGATCAGCGCGTCGCCGTCCTGCTCGGCGACTCCCGGAATGGCGTCCGCACCGGTCTCCGGACCGATGTCGTATCCCTGCTCGCGGAGTTCGCGCAGCACTCGGACGGCGGTGGCCGGGGTGTCGAGGCCGACGGCGTTACCGATCCGGGAGTGCTTGGTGGGGTAGGCCGAGAGCATCAGGGCCAGCCGCTTGTCCTGCGGCGGAACGTGTCGGAGTCGCCCGTGCCGGACGGCGATGCCCGCCACCCGCGCGGCCCGTTCCGGGTCGGCCACGTAGACGGGCAGTCCCTCGGAATCGTTCTCCTTGAACGAGAACGGGACCGTGATCAGGCGTCCGTCGAACTCGGGCACGGCAACCTGAGTGGCCATGTCCAAAGGGGACAGACCTTCGTCGTTCTCCTGCCAGGCCTCTCGGCTGCTGGTCAGGCAGAGTCCCTGCAGGATCGGGATGTCCAGATCGGCGAGCGCTCCGATGTCCCACGCTTCGTCGTCACCACCGGCGGTGGCGGTGGCCGGGCGGGTGCCACCGGCGGCGAGGACGGTGACGACGAGCGCGTCGGCGCGCTGAAGCGTCTCGATCAGTTCCGGCTCGGGGGCGCGCAGGGACGCGCAGAACACCGGTAGCGCCTGGCCACCCGCGTCTTCGACGGCGTCGCACAGGGCGTGCGCGAAGGCGGTGTTGCCGGCCATGTGGTGCGCGCGGTAGTACAGCACCGCCACGGTCGGGCCCTCGTCGCGGCGGGGAGTGCGGTCGAGCAGGCCCCACCGCGGCGTTTCGGCGGGCGGTTCGAACCCGTTGCCGGTGAGCAGCACCGTGTCCGAGAGGAAGTTGAACAGCTGGGTGAGGTTCTCGGGTCCGCCTTGGGCCAGGTACGAGTGTGCTTCCGCGCACACGCCGCCGGGCACCGTGGAGCACTCCATCAGTTCGGCGTCCGGCGCTTGCTCGCCACCGAGCACGACGACGGGGCGCGGGCCGGCCAGCAGGGCGTCGAGACCTTCCTCCCATGCGCGGCGTCCGCCCAGCAGGCGCACGACCACCAGGTCGACGTCTTCGAGCAGCGGTGGCAGGTCGTCCACGCCGAGCCGGGCCGGGTTTCCGAGCCGGTACTCGGCGGCACTGGCCCGCGCACTGAGCAGGTCTGTGTCCGAAGTGGACAGAAGCAGGATCATGCGGTTCGCTCCTCGGCGATGGAGACCTGAACGGTGAAGGGGAAGAACACGGAGACGCGAGACGTGCGTCTGCTGCGCATGGTGAGCCTTCCTCGGGGGTCCTCGCCCCCGGGTCGTCGGGCGCGGCGACCGGAGTCTCCTGGCTTCCGGATCAACGCTCGCTCCGGTCTTCCCGCCCGCTGCGGGGCAGTGACCTGTCGTGGAGTCCGCTCCCCGGTGACAGTGGCGGGACCGCGCCGGACTCGCACCGGCTTCCTCCGCCTGTCGCCGCTCAAATGCTGTGACCACTCTCCGCAACAGGCCGATCTTCCGTCAAGTTGACCCCGGCATGACGCGCGTCGCAGCAACGCGTTTTGCGTCCGCAACTACCGCGGACCGTAGGATCGGCGCGTGTTCGAAACTTCCAGAGCCGAACGTGACGCCTGCCCCGGTGCTCTCCGTGTCCACGAAGCCGCGGACGGTGGCCTCGCGCGGGTGCGCGTGCCCGGTGGAGCCATGACGACCGCCCAGTTCCGGGCCGTCGGTGAGGCTGCCGCGGAACTGGGAAGTGGGGGAATGGAGCTGACTTCCAGGGCGAACCTGCAGGTCAGAGGGCTCAACTCCGGTTGCGGGCAGGAGTTCGCCCAACGGCTGGCCGCGGTCGGCCTGCTGCCTTCCGCGACACACGAGCGGGTCCGCAACGTCCTCGGTTCGCCCACCGCCGATGGGGACGCGATGTGGGACGTGCGTGCCGTTGCCCACGAGCTCGACGTCCTGCTCTGCGCGATCCCCGACCTCGCCGAGCTGCCGGGACGGTTCTTGTTCGCGGTGGACGGCGGTGGGGGCGACGTCGCCGCGCTCGCCGCCGACGTCTGTCTGTACCCGCTGCGCTCCGACTCGATCGCGTTGCTGCTGGCCGGAACCGACTCGGGTGTCCGCGTGGCCCCGGGCGAAGCCGCGCGGGCGGCCGTGGCCGCCGCGGAGGCATTTCTCACCGAGCGCGGCCGCCAGGGATCGCTGGCCTGGCGGCTGACCGAGCTCGACAACGGCGTGCAGGCCATCGCGGGCAAGGTGCTGGCCGTGCGCGACGCCGTCTGGAGCCCGCCCGAACCTGTTCCCGCGCGGCCGTTGCCGACACATGCGCAGGTCGGAGAGCTCTTCCGGCAATACGGGCGGATCACCGTGGGTGTGGGAGCACCTCTGGGCCGACTGTCGCCGGAGCAGGTGGATATCATCGCCGCTGCGTCCGGCACCGCCGGTGAGCTCCGCCTGACACCGTGGCGAACCATCGTCCTGCCCGGCCTGCCCGCCGACGAGGCGGACCGGTGGTTGTCGGACCTGGGCGCGCACGGCCTGGTCGTCGACCGGGAACAGGGGCGGACCGGAGTGACGTCGTGCACCGGTCGCCCCGGCTGCGCCAAAGCCCTCGCCGACGTCCGCAACGATGCGGAACGCGCCATGCGGCGCCCGATCGGAGGCGAGCTGCCCGTGCACTGGGTGGGTTGCACGCGGCGGTGCGGCCGACCCCAGGGGCCGGTGGTGGAAGTGCTGGCCACGGAGGCCGGCTACGAGATCGGGCTCGACGGCCGCACGTACGCGACCGAAGCCGACATCGACCAGGTATCCGCCGCGCTGGACGTGGCACGGAGGAAAGAGTGAACGAGGACAGCGGGACCACCCGCCACAGCGGAGTGCCGGAGTACATCCGGGAAGGCGCGGAGATCTACCGCCACTCCTTCGCCACCATTCGCGCCGAAGCGGAGCTCGGCGGCCTACCGTCCGAAGTGGCCGGTGTCGCGGTGCGGATGATCCACGCCTGCGGCATGGTCGACCTCGTCGAGGACCTGGCCTACTCGCCGAACGTCGTGCTCGACGCCCGCGCGGCACTGCGCGGTGGCGCACCGGTCTTCTGCGACGCGGCGATGGTCGCGGCCGGGGTGACCCGGCGACGCCTGCCCGCGAACAACGACATCATCTGCACCCTCTCCGACGAGCGGGTACCGGGGCTCGCCCAGCAGCTGGGCACCACGCGCAGCGCCGCGGCGATGGAACTGTGGCGAGACCGGTTGGAAGGCTCGATCGTCGCCATCGGGAACGCGCCGACTGCGCTGTTCCGGTTGTTGGAAATGATCGAGGCAGGCGCCGGTCGGCCCGCCGCGGTACTGGGCGTCCCGGTCGGGTTCATCGGTGCCGTCGAATCGAAGGAAGCGCTGGTCTCGCACGCGAGCAGCCTGGAGCACCTGGTCGTCCACGGCCGCAGGGGCGGCAGTGCGATGACCGTGGCAGCCATCAACGCGATCGCGAGCGAGGAAGAGTGAGCAGCGAAATGACGGATGGGACCGGAGTCAAGGGCAAGCTCTACGGGGTCGGCCTCGGCCCGGGGGACCCCGAACTGGTCACCGTCAAGGCGGCCAGGTTGGTCGAGCAGGCCGAGGTGATCGCCTACCACAGCGCCCGCCACGGCAACAGCATCGCGCGGTCGGTCGCCGAACCGTACCTGCGGGAAGGGCAGGTCGAGGAAGCGCTCGTCTACCCGGTCACCACCGAGACCACCGACCACCCGGGCGGCTATCAGGGCGCGATCGACGAGTTCTACGCCGAATGCGCGGAGCGGCTCGCCGCCCACCTCGACGCCGGGCGGGACGTGGTGCTGCTCGCCGAGGGCGACCCGCTGTTCTACGGGTCCTACATGCACATGCACAAACGCCTCGCGGGACGGTTCGACGCCGAGGTCGTGCCCGGTGTCACGTCCATCAGCGGGGCCTCGGCCGCGCTGGGGCATCCGCTCGCCGAGCGGGACGAGGTCTTCACCGTGCTGCCGGGCACGCTCGAACCGACGGTGCTGGCGGAACATCTCGCCCGCACCGACGCGGCCGCCGTGATGAAGCTCGGTCGCACCTTCGAAGACGTGCAGGACGCGTTCGAGAAGGCCGGGTGCCTGGAGCAGGCGTGGTACGTGGAACGCGCGACCACCGACCGGCAGCGGTTCCGTCCGCTGTCGGAGGTCGATCCGTCCACCGTCCCCTACTTCTCGTTGGCCCTGCTGCCGAGCCCGGTCAACTCGGGTGGCCCGGTCAACTCCGGTGGCCCGGTCAACGCCGGCGTCCCTGCCTCCGAACCGGGGGCCTCGGCCGACGCGGTCGCCACCGACGCGGTCGCCACCGACTCGATCGCTGCCGACTCGGTCGCTGCCGCCGACCGGACCGAACCGCCCGGTGGTGACGGCGAAGTCGTCGTGGTCGGGCTGGGACCGGCGGGCCGGGAGTGGACCACGCCGGAGGCCCAAGCCGCGCTCGCCGAGGCCGACGAACTCGTCGGCTACGGCCCGTACCTGGCACGGCTACCCGAGAACCCGCGTCAGCGCAAGCATCCCTCCGACAACCGGGTCGAATCGGAACGGGCCGAGTTCGCCCTCGAACTCGCGCGGCGCGGTTCCAAGGTCGCCGTCGTGTCCTCCGGTGACCCCGGGGTGTTCGCCATGGCCAGCGCGGTGCTGGAGGTCGCCGCCGAGGCCGCCGACGTCCCGGTGCGGGTGTTGCCGGGCCTCACCGCCGCGCAGGCGGTCGCCAGCCGGGTGGGAGCGCCGCTCGGTCACGACTTCTGCGTGCTGTCGTTGTCGGACCGGCTCAAACCGTGGGACGTGGTTCTCGACCGGCTGCGGGCGGCCGCGCAGGCGGACCTGGTGATGGCGATCTACAACCCGGCTTCCCGCAGCCGCACGTGGCAGGTCGATGCCGCCAGGGACGCGCTCCTGGAACACCGCTCCCCGGAGACACCGGTGGTCATCGGACGCGACGTCGGCGGCTCGGAGGAGCACGTCAAGGTGGTCCGGCTGGCCGATCTCGCGCAGGCGGACGTGGACATGCGGTGCCTTCTGCTGATCGGTTCGTCGACCACCAAGCTGGTCCCCGGCGCCGGGGGCGGGGACGTGCTGTTCACGCCCAGGCGCTACTCGGCATGATGGCGGACCGGGCCTTCCGGGTGGGGGCTCCCACGCGGACCGGCTCGTCGGCACCCGCCGGTTCAGAGCACGGAATGCAGCCACGCCACCGCGTCGTCGGCGGTCTCCGCGGTAGGCACCGCAGGCAGCGGTGGACGCTGCACGACGACGACCGGCAGACCCAGCTCCCGCGCCGCGGTCAGCTTGGCCGTGGTCATCGTGCCACCGCTGTTCTTGGTGACCACGGCGTCGATCCGGTGTTCGCGCAGCAGCTCCAGCTCGTCGCGCTCGGTGAACGGCCCCCGCGCCAGCAGCGTGGTGGTCCGCCCCGGCAGCGGCGGCTCCGGCGGGTCGACCGTGCGCACCAGGAACCACAGGTCGAGTTCGGCGAAGCAGGAGAGGCCCTGCCTGCCGGTGGTGAGGAAGATCCGCTCGCCGACGTCCGGCAGCAGCTCCGCCGCGGCTTCCAGCGAGGGAACCGGGCGCCAGTCGTCCCCGGGGCCGGGGTGCCAGGCGGGCCGGCGCAGGACCATCACCGGAACACCCGCCCGTTCGGTGGCGAGCACCGCGTTGTCGGTGATCGTCCGCGCGAAGGGGTGGGTGGCGTCGACCACGGCCGACACCTGTTCCCGACGCAGCCACTCGGCCAGGCCGTCCGCACCGCCGAATCCGCCGACCCGCACCTCGCCGGCGGGCAGCTTGGGGTGCCGCACTCGTCCGGCCAGCGACGAGGTCACCTCGATGCCGGACCGGTCGGCGAGGCGGTCGGCGACCTCGCGCGCCTCACCGGTGCCACCGAGGATCAACACCCGCGCCATCAAGACCACCCCGTTTCCACACCCGAGAGCATGGAGGGCATTCTCCCGTCATGACCGGGCGAGAGGGATCGGCCCTGCGATACGGCTGGACGACCGGGGCTTGCGCGACCGCATCGACGGCGGCCGCTTACACGGCGTTGCTGACCGGATCCTTTCCGGATCCGGTCGAGATCGTCCTGCCCAAGGGGCACCGGCCCGCCTTCGCGCTGGCGCGGGAACGGCTAGACGAGGACAGCGCCACGGCGGGCGTGGTCAAAGACGCGGGCGACGATCCCGACGTGACCCACGGTGCCCTGGTGTCGGTGAAGGTCAGCCATGGGACACCGGGGGAGGGCGTGGTCTTCCGAGCCGGACCCGGGGTCGGCACGATCACCAAACCGGGACTGCCGCTGCCGGTCGGGGAACCGGCGATCAACCCGGTACCGAGGCAGCTCATCGGGGACGCGGTCGCCGGAGTCGCCGCGGAGCACGGTGGGACCGGTGACGTCATCGTCGAGGTTTCGGTGGATGACGGTGACGAACTCGCCAGGCACACCTGGAATCCGCGGCTCGGAATCCTCGGTGGACTGTCCATTCTGGGTACTACGGGAGTCGTCGTGCCCTACTCGTGCTCGGCCTGGATCGACAGCATCCGCCGGGGTATCGACGTAGCCCGCGCGGAAGGACTCGAGCACGTGGCGGGCTGCACCGGCAGCACGTCGGAGAAGGTCGTCACCGGGCTGTACGGGCTGCCTTACGAGGCGCTGCTGGACATGGGGGACTTCGCCGGTGCGGTGTTGAAGTACCTGCGCCGCCACCCGCTTCCGCGCCTGACCATCGCGGGCGGCATCGGCAAGATCTCCAAGCTCGCCGACGGGCACATGGACCTGCATTCCAAGCGTTCGCAGGTCAACTTCGCGGTGCTGGCCCGGATCGTCCGGGATGCCGGTGGTGCGGACGTCCTCGCCGAGCGGGTGGAGGGGGCCAACACCGCGCTCGAAGCGCTCCAACTGTGCCAGGCGGCGGAGCTGCCACTCGGTGACCTCATCGCTGGGAAGGCGCGGGATGTGTGCCTGGACACGCTGCGCGAGGCCGCGGTCGAGGTCGACGTCGTCGTGATCGACCGCGGCGGCACCATCGTCGGCCGCGCCTGAGCGGCCCGGAACGTCCTCCCCTCCGGCACTCCGGGCCGTCGGTCGGGTCGGGTCAGGCTCGGGCCGAATCCGCGGGCGCGGGGGCAGAGTCCGCGGAACTCGTCGTGTCGGACCGCTCGGAGCGCTCTGAGCGGCGGGCGTGCGCGGTCGCTGCGACCATGACCGCCAGGCCAGCGAAGGCGAGGCCGGCTCCGACCCACAGCGGTGATACGTAGCCGAATCCGGCGCCGATGGTCAGGCCGCCCAGGTAGACGCCGAGCGCGTTTCCGAGGTTGAAGGCACCGATGTTGGCTCCCGAAGCCAGCGTGGGGGCGTCGGAGGCGTACTTCAGCACCCGCATCTGCAGGCCGGGCACGGTGGCGAAGCCGAACAGGCCCATCAGCAGCAGTGTGATCGCGGTCAGCGCCGGGTGGGAAGCGACGGCTCCGAACACCGTCAGGATCACCCCGAGCGCGGTGATGAGGGTGAACAGCGTGCGGGTGAGGGCCCGGTCCGCCGACCGGCCGCCGAGGAGGTTGCCCGCGAAGAGTCCGAGTCCGAAGAGCACCAGCAGCCACGGCACGGTGGACGGCGCATAGCCGGTGACGTTCGTGAGTAGTGGTTCGACGTAGATGAAGGCGCCGAACATCCCACCGAACACGAGCACTGTCAGCGCGATCGAGAACAGCACCTGTGGCCGCCGGAAGGCGAACAGCTCGGCGCGCAGGCCGCCGCTGCCCTGGTTCGCCCCGTCCCGGACATCGGGCACGAGTGCGACGATGCCGACCAGGGCGACGACGCCGACGACCGTGATGGCCCAGAAGGTCGAGCGCCAGCCGTGGAGCTGGCCGAGGAAGGTCCCCAGCGGCACACCGAGGACGTTCGCGCTGGTCAACCCGGCGAACATGATCGAGATGGCACCGGCCTTCCGGTGTGGTGCCACGAGGTTGGCGGCCAGCACCGCGCCGATGCCGAAGAAGGCGCCGTGGCTGAGTGCTGCCAGCACCCGTCCGGCCAGCATCACCGCGTAGTTCGGGGCATTGGCCGAGAGCAGGTTGCCTGCGATGAACAGGCCCATCAGGCCGATGAGGGCGTTTTTCGGGGTGGTCCGCGAGGCGGCGGCGGTGAGTCCCAGCGCCCCGACCACGACGGCCAGGGCGTAGCCGGAGACGAGGTAGCCGGCCACCGGGATGCTCACCCCGAGGTCGGTGGCGACGTCGCTGAGCAGGCCTGCGATGACGAACTCGGTCAGCCCGATTCCGAATCCGCCTGCGGCGAGGGCCAGCAAGCCGAGTGGCATGTCACTCCTAATAACGGCGCCACCTGTGGATGGCGTGCGCGTGAATATGGCGTGCGCCGGTAGTTGCAAGCGCGCCATAAATAGTTGCATGCGCGTTCTACCCGCGCAAGCTGCTAGGATTTCGGGAGAACTGGCCGTCCACGTGTTGGGATTGGTGTGCGATGGGGATCGCCGACGACGCCGTCGAGATCCGCGCCGAGGGCTGGCGGACGCTGGCCGCGCTGCACGGGCTGATCGACACGGCGCTGGAGAAGGAACTGCAGGCCGAACACGGCCTCTCCGTCGTCGAGTACACCGTCCTGGATGCGCTCTCCCGCCAGGACGGCTGGCACATGCGGATGCAACAGCTCGCCCGGGCGACCGCACTGTCCAGCAGTGCCACCACCCGGCTGGTGAACCGGCTGGAGAACCGCGAGTTGCTCTGCAGGATCATCTGCCCCGACGACCGACGTGGGATCTACACCGAACTGACCTCCGAGGGGCAGAACCTGCTGGCGCGAGCGCGACCGGTCCACGACGCCACGCTCGAATGCACCCTCAAGCAGGCCGCCGAGGTTCCCGAACTGCGGCCGCTGGTCGATGCTCTGCACAACCTGCGCTCACCGAGTCATCAGGAGGCGTGAGGCGCCTCGTCAGGCTGGTGGTGCGCGCGCCGCGGAGCCGTCGGGAAGCCATTCGTTGGCTGGAGGTGAACGGTAGCTACCCGGGTGCCCACGTGTGTTCCGGGTTCTGGGTCGAGGAAGGTGACCACTAGGTCAAGGCGGAAGAGGACGCGGACCGTGTGCAAATGGGGGTGGTAGGCACCATGAGCGCACTCTGCCCCGAGTCGTGATCCGAGGCGGAACGCCCTTGTCGTCTCACTGGTAGGTGCCTACCGCTTCGACGAACCGCGTTCGACCGGGTACGGGGCTGGGGGCGACTCCTGCCGGAATCGCCCCCGGCCCCGTACCCGTCGCCGGGCCGGACGTCAACGTCACTCGCGGCAGCGGCCGACCGAGTACAGGTGGCTGTCCGGAAAAGTCGAGGCGGTCAGCACCTGGCCGACGACCACCACGGCCGTCCGCTTGATGTCCGCGTCGCGCACCCGCTCGGCGAGGTCGGCGAGCGTTCCGCGCAACACGACCTCGTCCTCACGGCTGGCACCGGCGACCACGGCCACCGGGCAGTCCGCCCCGTAGTTCGGCCGCAACTCCTCGACCAGCTGCTCGATGCGGTTGACCGCGAGGTGCAGCACCATCGTCGCCCGACTGCTGCCCAACGTCGCCAGGTCCTCGCCCTCCGGCATCGGCGTCGCCTGTGCGGAAGTCCGGGTCAGCACCACCGTCTGGCCCACACCGGGCACGGTGAACTCTCGGTTCAGCGAGGCCGCCGCGGCGGCGAAGGCGGGCACGCCGGGCACCATCTCGTACGGCACGCCCACCACGTCGAGCCTGCGCATCTGCTCGGCAACCGCGCTGTAAAGCGACGGGTCGCCCGAATGCAGCCGGGCCACGTCACTACCGGCCTCGTGGGCCGCGGTCATCTCGGCGAGGATCTCGTCGAGGTTCAGGTTCGCGGTGTCGACCAGCCTGGCGTCGCTCGGGCAGTGCGCCAGCAGCTCGGTCGGCACCAGACTTCCCGCGTACAGGCACACCGGCGAAGCCGCGATGACATCGCGCCCCCGCACGGTAATCAGATCGGCCGCTCCCGGACCGGCCCCCACGAAACGCACTGTCATCGTTTGCTCACCACCCACTGTGTCACCCGCATCGCGGGTCGCCAGCCGGTGAACCCGCCAACCGGCGAGGCACGATCCACCGAGAGCCGAACCAGCTCACCGCCCACGCGGTCATACCAGTCGGCCACCAGCATTTCGGATTCCAACGTGACCGCATTGACCACCAGCCGGCCGCCCGCGCGCAACGCCGTCCAGCACGAGTCCAGCACGCCGGGGGCCGTTGCCCCACCGCCGAGGAACACCGCCTCCGGGCTCTCCAGCCCTTCGAGCGCATCGGGTGCCGTGCCGGTGACGACCTCCAGGCCGGGCACGCCGAGAGCGCGCGCGTTCCGCGCGACGCGTTCGGCCCGATCCTCCCGGTGCTCGACCGCGATCGCGCGGCACGACGGGTCGCAGCGCATCCACTCGACCGCGATGCTGCCCGCACCCGCGCCGACGTCCCACAACAGGCGTCCCGGTCCCGGCAGCAACTTGGGCACGGTGATGGCCCGCACGTCCTGCTTGGTGAGCTGCCCATCGTGTTCGAAGGCGTCGTCGGGGAGGCCCGGTGTCGTGGGCCGCGGAGGTGCGTCCGGACCGGCGACGCACTCCACCGCGATCACGTTCAGGGCGGGACCGGCCGCTTGTGACCAGTCGGCCGCAGCGGCGTCGACCCTGCTCTCGTGTGTGCTGCCCAGGTCGGCGAGCACGGACAACCGGCTCGCCCCGAAACCCCGTTCGACGAGCAACGAGGCCACCTGGCTGGGCGTGTTCCCGTCCGTGCCGAGAACCAACACCCGGTTTCCGGGCTGGACGGCCGGGTGCAGCAGCTCCGTCGGGCGGCCCACCAGACTCACGGTGGTGGTCTCGTGCACGGGCCACCCCAACCGGGCGCAGGCCAGTGACATCGCCGACGGGTGCGGCACGATGCGCAGCCGCTCGGGCCCCAGCACCCTCGCCAACGTGCTGCCGATCCCGTAGAACATCGGATCACCGCTGGCCAGGACGCAGATGGACCGGTCGGCGTGCTCGGCCAGCAGGCCGGGCAGCGCGGGCAGCATCGGTGACGGCCAGGCGACGCGCTTTCCGGCCGGTTCGGGAACCAGGTCGAGCTGTCTGGCACTGCCGATCACGACGTCCGCCGAGGACACCGCGCGTTGCGCCTGGGGCGCGAGGCCGGCCCAGCCGTCCGCGCCGATGCCCACGACGTCCACCGCTTCGGGCATGTCTTGGTGAACGGTCACGCACCCACCTCACCATGTCGCAGGTCAGACGTTGCCGAGGACCTTCGCCACGGAGATCTCAATCACCACTCGCCGGGGGTTCTGCCTGGGCTGCTTGTACCGCTGGGCGTAGCGCTGTTCCGCGTCGGCCACCGATTCGGCATCGTCCCGGATCACGGCGCGTCCCTCCAGGGTGGACCAGCGGCGCCCGTCCACCTGGCACACCGCCACCCGAGCGCCTTCGGAGCCCGCGGCGCGGATCTGCCGGACCTTGTGCGAAGTCGTCGAGGAGATGACCCGGGCGGTGGCCGTCCCGGCGTCGAGGGTCACTCCGACCGGTACCACGTGCGGTGTGCCGTTCCTGCGCACCGTCGTCAACGTGGACAGGTGCCGTTCCTGCCAGAACTGCAGGAAACCAGCGCTCGCATCGTCCAAAGAGGACTTCTGCGTGCTCACCCGGGAACCTCCTCGTGTCGGTGTGGCGGAACAGCCATCATCCCGGGCACACCGGTCGGGTCGGGCGCCGGAGCGACCACGTGCGATCGGATACCGAAACGCGGCCGGATGAACCGGTCAGGCAAGGGCGTCCGGCCGCGTCGGGAGACATCAGTTCGCCGAAGTCCGGGGACGACGGTTGTTGCTGTTGCGGGGCGCCCCACCGCTCTTGCGGGGACCACTCCGACCGCGCGGGGTGTCGTTGCGAGGTCCCTTCGGACCCCTCTTGTTCGGGGCTTCACGCTTCGGCTCGGCGATGGCCACGCCGCTCGGCTGGCGCGCCCCGGTGAGACGGGCGAGTTCGTCACTCGCGGGAGTGACCGCGGTCGTGGTGGCCTTCACCCCGGCCTTGGAGGTCATCGCGCGGAAGGCCCGCTGCTGGTCATCGGTGACCAGCGTGACGACCGTGCCCTCGGCGCCCGCTCGCGCGGTCCGGCCCGCGCGGTGCAGGTAGTCCTTGGGGTCGGCGGGCGGCTCGACGTGCACGACCAGGCTCACGTCGTCGACGTGGATACCGCGAGCGGCGACGTTGGTGGCCACCAGCGTCTCGGTGGTGCCCTGCCGGAATTCGTCGAGAATGCGGGTGCGCGCGTTCTGCGCCTTGCCGCCGTGCAGCGCACCGGCGGGAACGCCGACCGCGCGCAGCTTGCGGGTGAGCCGGTCCGCGTGGTGCTTGGTGCGTACGAACATGATCGTGCGGCCGTCCCGCGAACCGATCCGTGCGAGCACGTCCTGCTTCTCGTCGGCCGAGACCACCAGCTGGTGGTGTTCCATGTTGTCGACGCTCGCGGCGGGCGGTGCCAGCGAGTGCACGACCGGGTCCTTCATGTACTGGTGCACGAGCTTGTCGACGTCGCCGTCGAGGGTCGCCGAGAACAGCAACCGCTGCCCGTCCGGCGGGACGAGGTCGAGCACTTCCCGAATTTGCGGCAGGAATCCCATGTCCGCCATCTGGTCGGCTTCGTCGAGGGCGGTCCGCTCGACTTCGGAGAGCACGCAGGTGCCCTGCCGCACGTGGTCGTTCAGCCGGCCCGGAGTGGCGACGAGCACGTCGACGCCGCGCCGGAGCGTGTCGGCCTGCCGCGAGAACGACGTGCCGCCCACGACCTCGCGCACGTACAGGCCGAGTGCTTTCGCCGGGGCCTTGAGCGCTTCGGTGACCTGGGTCGCCAGTTCGCGGGTGGGCACCACCACCAGACCGCGCGGGTGCAGCGGTCGGGCATTGCCCTGCTGCATGGCCAGCAGCGGCAACCCGAAGGCCAGGGTCTTGCCGGAACCGGTCTGACCGCGCCCGAGGACGTCCCGGCCGGTCAGCGCGTCGGGGATGGTGGCCGCCTGGATCGGGAACGCTTCTTCGAGTCCCGCGTTTGCCAACGACCGGACCATCTTGTCGGGGAGCCCCAACTGGTTGAACGGTGCCGGGTCGACAGCGGTGACGCCTGCCTTGTCGAACAGGCTCATCGCCGGTGCCGCGGCCGGTGCGGTCGTGCGGGGACGACGGCGACGCGGCTTGCGCTGGGAACGATCCGACGTCGGGGCGGAGCTGGAGCTCACGTGAAACCTCCGGGGTATGGCACGTCTAGGGAGGCTTCGCGGAGACCGCGCGCTGATCGCAAGGACGAGCCCGGCGCACTGGGCGCCACTGGTTGGTCGGGTGCATCGGAAAGATGCGGATGGTCGTCGGCAGGCAGATTTTCCGTCCACGAAGCCCTGGCCGCCGAACGGCACCGAAACGCCTGCGAGGCGCGGGGGGTCGAAGCCGTTGATCCGGGATCGGCGAGTGGGCCGGGAATGGGAGCGGGGCCTACCGGCCGACGCCGTGTCAGTGTAGCCGATCGGCTAGCTGTGACCGCCGGACCCCGTTTCGTCACACGGCGTGTGCGATCTCCCGCGGTAGCGGGAACGGACTGTCCGGATCGGACTTCTCCGTGCGCAGGCCATGTGTACCGAACCGGTTCGGGATGTTTTGTGCGTCCGGCCACAGGAACGGGGTTTCGAGCGGGTCGACACCGGGATCGACGGCTTTCGGCAGGTCGATCAGTACGAGCCGGGGTGTCGGCGCACGGTTGTCCGCCAACCCTCCGTGTTCCTGAGTGTCACCGTGCGTGATTCCCTGTTCAGTCGGCCGGACAGTGCTTCGAGGGTGGGAACGGCGTCGTCCGACGGTCCATTGGGGACACCGGCGAGTGCGGGCAGGGCGCCGGCTCGGGCGGACGTCGAGCTCGACTACGTGCCGATGATGCCGGTCAACTGACGACGACGCAGAGCTGCCGGTCGGCTTCGCGTTCCACGTGCAGACCGGCTTCGGAGGCGACGGTCAGCAGCCCGTCGACGTCGACCGGTTCGTCCTCGGCCTGCGCGAGCGCGCGGGCGAGCTTGCCCTTGTGGGACTTGTTCTGGTGACTGACCACCTTGCGTTTCCCGGTGGCGTCTTCGGACAACACGCGCACCGAAACCGCGTTCGGCAGTTTCGCGAGGGCGGCGTAGGCACCGGAGCGCATGTCCACGACCAGCTCGTCGGTAGCGGTCAGCGCGGGCTCCAACACCGGCCGCCACACGGCGCGCAAGGTCCCGAGCCCCGGCAGCGTGGTACTTCCGGAGAGCCGGTAGGCCGGAATGCGATCGGTGCCGCGCACCACGCCGAACAACGCCGAGGCAACGGCCAACCGCAGGTCCGCCTGCTTGCGCTCCGCGGCGGACAACGTCGATACGTCCAGCGCGTCGTAGAGCACACCGGTGTAGCGCTCCAGCGCCGGTGCGGTCGGTGAAGTGCACAGTTCGGCGTTGCGCTCGACCTCACCGGCCTGGCGCTGCGACAGCCCCAGCACCCGCAGGCTCTCCGGAACGTCCGCGGCCAGTCCGGTCAGGGAATCGATCAGTTCCCTGCGGGTCGGTTCGAGTTCCGGATGCGACAGCGATCCCAGGTCCAGGGGCGGACCGTCGCCGCCCGTGGCTTTGGTTTCCGAAGGAGGAAGCAGCACCAGCACGCCGCCAGGGTATCGCCGGTCACCGAGCGTTCGAGGAGGGCCGGATCGGAGATCAGGACGTGCTGACCGGCAGCGACGTCAAGCCCCGGAGGATCGTGGTGGGGCGCCTGGTCGGATTGCCCACCATCCGGAGATCCGGTAACCGAGTCGCCAGGCGGCGCAACGCGATCTCCCCCTCCATCCGGGCCAGCGGTGCACCCAGGCAGTGGTGCATGCCGCTGGAGAAGGCCAGGTGCTCGTCGCGCGTGCCACGGGTGATGTCGAATCGCGCCGGATCGGAGTGCACCGCCGGGTCTCGTCCGGCCGCCGCGACCAGCGCCATCACCACGGAATCCGTGGACAACGGCTGCCCGGCCAGTTCGAGCGGTTCGGCGGCGATCCGAAGAGTCGCCTGCACCGGCGGATCCCACCGCAGGGTTTCCTCCACGGCCGGGCCCGCCAGCTCCGGTGCGTCGCACAGCACATGCCACTGGGAGGTCCGGTCGAGCATGGCCAGCACCGCGTTGCTGATCAGCCCGACCGTGGTCTCGAACCCGGCGACGAGCAGCAGGTTGCACATCTGGAGGAGCTCGGCCACGGTGAGCCGATCCTCGTCCAGCGCGGCGACGAGATCGCTGACGACGTCGTCGCCGGGGTCGCGCCTGCGCTGTTCGACGAGGTCGGTGAACAGCCCCTCCAGCGCGGTCGTCGACTCGCGCATCCGGCGCAGATGGCGTGGAGAACGGATGCCGTCCAGCGAACCGCTCAGTACGGAACCGTGCTCGGTCAGGAACCGCGTACCGACATCTGGCAGGTCGAGCAGCTCGCTGATCACCCGGATCGGCAGCGGTGCCGCGAAATCCCGGACCAGGTCGAAACCGCCGTGTGCGGAGACCTGATCGAGCAGCTCGTCGGCGATTTCCTCGATGCGCCGTCGGTAGCCGTCCAGTTTGCGCGGACGGAAGGCGGGGGCGGCGATCCTGCGCAGGCGCGTGTGATCGGGCGGATCCAGTTCCAGCAGGGACAGTTGCAGGTCGACGGCCTCCGTCGTGGGGTCGCCGAAACCACCGTCGCTGGTGCGGACGCCGAAGCGGGAGTCGCGGAGGATCGATTCGCACAGCTCGTGCGAGGTCGCGACGCGAAGCCCGAGGCGGCTGCGGGCGAGAGGTCCCGCCGCGCGCAACTGCTCGTAGATCGGGTACGGGTTCTCGCGCCACGGTGTGTGTAGCAGTCGCGCGGCCGGGTCACCCAGCTTCGCCATCGTCCAGGTGAACGTTCCGCCGGCAAGCAGTCGTGCCCCCAGCGCGAACTCGCCCACGCGGCCGCGGGTGTGGACGTCCTCAACCGTCGCCATCGTTTCCTCCAGCTCCGTCCCCCCGCAATCGAGGGGAACCCAGGAGCGGGCCACGGGCAAGGGGCCGACCGGTTGAAGTCGATGGTCGGGCGAGGGGAGTTGTTTCGCGGGAGTTCGAACCGGCGGGAGTTCGAACCGGCGGGAGTTCGAACCGGCGGGAGTTCGAACCGGCGGGAACTCGATCGGGTGGCGTGGGTGCCGGAGGCTGGTGCTCGTGCGGTTCCCTGCATTGCGCGTCCGCTTCCGGAACCGCCGGAAACGGGCGCATTCGAGGGTGTCGCGATTCACCCGAACATCGGCCCGGCGGGTTCGACGGTCCTCCACAGCGACCGGTAATCCGCTGGTGTCGGCACCGGGGTGGCTCGTTACGCTCTGCCCACGAACCTGCGAACCCGGATGAGGAGCGAGCACTGTGATCACGAGGATGTCGACGTTGTTCCTGCGTACCCTGCGTGAGGATCCGGCCGACGCCGAAGTGCCGAGCCACAAGCTGCTCGTCCGCGCCGGATACGTGCGCCGGGTCGCGCCGGGCATCTACTCGTGGCTGCCGCTCGGACTCCAGGTCCTGCGCAACGTGGAGCGCGTGGTACGCGAGGAGATGGCCACGATCGGCGCGCAGGAGATCCACTTCCCGGCTCTGCTGCCCAAGGAGCCCTACGAGGAAACCAACCGCTGGACCGAGTACGGCCCCAACCTTTTCCGGCTCAAGGACCGCAAGGGCGGCGACTACCTGCTGGGACCCACCCACGAGGAACTGTTCACCCTCACCGTCAAGGGTGAGTACAGCTCGTACAAGGACTACCCGGTCATCCTGTACCAAATCCAGACCAAGTACCGGGACGAGGAACGCCCCCGCGCGGGCATCCTGCGCGGGCGCGAGTTCGTCATGAAGGACTCGTACTCGTTCGACCTCGACGACGACGGGCTGGAGAACTCCTACCAGCTGCACCGGCGGGCCTACGTTCGCATCTTCGACCGCGTCGGGCTGCGCTACGTCATCGTCGCCGCCACCTCGGGCGCCATGGGAGGTTCGGCCTCCGAGGAGTTCCTCGCCGAGAGCGAGACCGGTGAGGACACGTTCGTCCGCAGCACCGAATCCGGCTTCGCCGCGAACGTCGAGGCCGTCGCCACTCCCGTCCCGGCCGCCGAGCCGATTGAGGACAAGCCCGCGGCACAGGTGCACCACACGCCGGACACGCCGACCATCCAGACCCTCGTCGACTTCCTCAACGAACACGGCGACCGCAAGTTCACCGCTGCCGACACCCTCAAGAACGTGCTGGTCAAGGTCCGCCGCCCCGGTGGGACGGACTGGGAACTGCTGGGCGTGGGTGTGCCGGGAGACCGCGAGGTCGACTTCAAGCGCCTCGAAGCCGCGCTGGAACCGAACGAGGTCGCCCTGCTCGACGACGCCGACTTCGAGGCGAACCCGTTCCTGGTCAAGGGCTACATCGGGCCGCGGTCGCTGCAGGAGAACGGGATCCGGTTGCTCGTCGACCCGCGCATCGTGACCGGCACGGCGTGGGTGACCGGTGCGGACCGCGACGACCACCACATCGTCGACCTCGTGTGCGGCCGGGACTTCACCCCCGACGGCACCATCGAGGCGGCCGAGGTCCGCGAGGGCGACCCCTCACCGGACGGCAACGGCACGTTGGTCGCCGCCCGCGGTATCGAGATCGGGCACATCTTCCAGCTCGGCAGCAAGTACACCGACGCCTTCGGGCTCGACGCGCTCGGCCAGGACGGCAAGCCTAAGCGGATCACGATGGGGTCCTACGGCATCGGCGTCTCCCGCCTGGTGGCCGCGATCGTCGAGCAGAGCCACGACGACATCGGCGTGGTGTGGCCCCGCGAGGTCGCACCCGCCGACGTGCACGTCGTCATCGCGGGCAAGGACGACACCGTCCGCGACGGTGCCGAACGCCTGGCCGCCGAGCTCGACGCGGCGGGTGTTCGGGTGCTGCTCGATGACCGCACTTCCTCGCCGGGCGTGAAGTTCGCCGACGCCGAACTCGTCGGCGTGCCGACGATCCTGGTCGTCGGAAAGGGGCTGGCCAACGGTGTCGTCGAGGTCAAGGACCGCCGCACCGGTGACCGCGAGGAGGTCGACGTGGACGCCGCGGTGAACCACCTCGTCGACGTCGTGCGCGGCTGAGCCGTATCGGGCCGGTGGTGGCGACGTCCCGGGACATCGCCACCACCGGCACCGGCCACTGGTCGGCACACCACTGCCGGTGTCGCTGCCGGTCAGTCGCCGGGGCCGCCGGACCGGCCGAAGTGAGCGTCGGTCCGGAAGCGCAGCGCCGCGAGCACCGCTTCGGTGTCGGCGAGGTCCTTGAGCACCACGTGCGCGCCCGCGTCACGGAGCTCGCCTTCGTCGCTGCCACCGGTGGCGACCCCGACTGCCACCGCGCCGGAATGCAGCGCCCCCGCGACGTCGTGCGGCGTGTCGCCGACGACCACCACGTCGTCGGGGGCGAATGTGGTGCTGTGCTTGTCACCGGCCTTCGCCACCGCCGCTGAAATCAGATCGTTGCGGTGTACCGAGTCGGTGCCGAACCCGCCGATCTCGAAGTCGAGGTGGCGGTCCAGGCCGAACGCGTCGAGCTTGGCCAACGCCACCGACGGCAGATTCCCGGTCACGGCCGTCTGCATGAACTCCGGCGTCTCGGTCAGCGCGTGGAGTGCGAGCGCGGCACCGGGCATCGCGTGGCCGTGCGAGGCCAGCTCATCGCGACTGCTCTCGACGACCGAGGTCAACGCCGCGAACATGGCCGCGACCGTGGTTTCGGTGGCCTCGACGCCGTGGTTGTTCAGGGCATCAGTGGTGATCGCCAGTTCGGTTCGCCCGGCGGTGTCGGGCATGCGCCGGAGGTCGCGCCCGGTTACTTCGGTCAGCGCCGCGCGGTACCAGCTCTCGCCGAAGCCGCGTGCGTCGATCAGCGTCAGGTCGATGTCCCACAGGACCAACCGCGATTCGGACCCGTTGTTCGAGCTCACCCGGCCAGTCTCGCAGCTCGGCCCACCTCGGGGCCGAGAAGGCCGGATCCGGGCTCCGCGTGCTCCGCCGTAAGTGGGCTCGGCTCAGCCGGGCAGGAAACTCAGACGGACACGCCGGACCGGGTTGTCCGCGTTGGTGTCGACCAGGCACACCGACTGCCACGTTCCCAGCGCCATCCGCCCGTCGAACACCGGCACGGACGCGTAGGGCGGAACGACGGCGGGCAGCACGTGGTCGCGCCCGTGTCCGGGAGAACCGTGCCGATGCCGCCACCGATCATCCGCGGGCAACAGCTCCCGCAGCGCTTTGAGCAGGTCGTCGTCGCTGTTGGCGCCGGTCTCGATGATGGCGAGGCCTGCCGTGGCGTGCGGTACCCACACGTGCAGGAGCCCGTCGTGCGAATCCACTCCGCTGAGGAAGCGTTCGCACTCGGAGTTGAGGTCGTGGACGACCTCTGCCGAACCTGTTCGAACTTCGATCTCCTCGCTGTGCATGGTTGCCACCGTAGAACGTGCCGTGGGATGCACGCCGAGATGACCACGCGAAAGCCTCGACGCGATCGTCCGAGCCGACTGAGGCGGACGGGCACCGAGGGTTCACCCATGCGGACGGTTGGTGATCATCCGAATGGTTCTGGGACCCGACGGGATTCGATCCCTGCGCATGTGCTGTTCAATGTGAGATCGCCACCCGCTACCGTAGGTGCTCGTGCCGGACCAGGATGGTGCACCCGAACAGACGACAGGCGCGTTTCCGGATTCGGAACGTGCTCATACGACGCCGCTCAAGCGCGATAACTCGCGGGTGAATCAGGAGTCACAGCCAGCGTCCGGGAGCCCGCATCCCGGCAGCAGCTCGAACGGCACGGACGGGGTCGGTGAAACGACACGTCCGGCCTTCCAACAGCCGGGTCCGCCGGGCGGCAGGCGGGGAGTACCGGCGGCGGTGAGCCCGCCGGCCGAGACACCGGCGCCGGGACCGCAGCCGACACCGGGACCGCCGTTCGTCAATCAGCAGCCCGCCAATCAGCAGGCCGCGCAGCCGCCGCAGTCGCCTTCCGGCTGGCAGAACGCCCACCCACCGACTCCGCAGCCCGGGACACCACCACCGGGTGGTGCGGGCACGCCCCAGGCTGGTATGCCCCAGCCCGGTATGCCCCAGGCCGGCACGCCCCAGGCCGGTATGCCCCAGGCCGGCCCGCCCCAGCCCGGCACCCCCCAACCCGGTGGGTACGCGCCGGCCGCGCCGCAGCACACGGCCGTGCAGCAGCAGCCCCCGTACGCGTCCCAGCCTCCGGGGCCGGCGCAACCGCACGGTCCTTCGCAGCCGCACGGTCCTTCGCAACAGCACCCGTCCACACCGCGGTCCCAGCCGTACGAAGCCGCGGGAGAGCAGGACGAACCGCGCTCCACCGGGTCGCCGATCGCCTACCTGCGCGTCGCCGCCAACGCGGCGACGGGCAGCAACGGCCGGGTCGGCCCGGCGGGCTGGGCGATCCGGGGGCTCGGGCTCCTGGCGATCTCACTCGTCTCCGGGCTCGTGTGGTTGGCGATCAAACCGGGCGGGCCGGAGACCAGCGAGCCGGAGGCGCAGCAGTCAGGTCCGCGAACCGACCACGCTTTCGAGCGGATCAGGTGGGAAGAGGGCGCGCAGAGCTGCAAGAACGTGTCGACGTCCAAGATCCGGGAGTACTTCGCCTCGCAGGAATGCGAGCACCTGACCCGCGCGCTGTACACGACCGAACTGGCCGACGGGCGCCGCGTGCTCACCTCGGTGGTCACCGTGGTGATGCCGGACGAGGGATCGGCGCGCGAACTCGAGCAGCTGACGACCGAGAACAACACCGGCAACATCAAGGACCTCGTCGAAGAAGGCCGTCCCGGCTTGGAGAACCACCCGGACCTCTATGACAAGGCCTACGGTTCCGCGCTGCAGGGGCGCCTGGTGGCGGTGGGAGACTCCGCGTACTTCGAGGGCAAAACGCCCAAGAACGATCCGGGACTGGAGGCGGTCACCGCCGACGCGCTGAAACTCGGCTGGCCGCAGGACAAGGACGAATGATCGCCGGTGCCTGGCCGGGGAACCGGATGGATCAGGGCTTGCCGGGGAAGGCGGTCGCCGAGGGCTGCTGACCGGCGTGCAGCCGCCAGCGCGTGGCTCGGGTCGCGGAGGTGGTCAGCCCCTTCAGCGCGGTGCGCCGCAGCGCGGCGTTGTCGGTGCTCTCCAGCACCGCGCGCCACCCCACCTGGCAGTCGTTCTCGCTGGTGATCAGCATCCGTACGGCCGAGTCCGCGTCCTCGATCGACTCGGGGAGTCGGTAGGCGGGCGCGCCGGGAGGAGGGGTGAGGTTCGCATCGCGCAGGGCACGTTCGGCCGCGTTCCGCCGTTCGCGGTGCTCGGCCGTGGCTTCGTCGGCGGCCGAGCGGGTGTCCGTCCCGAGGAACGCCTCGGCGAGGCCGTAGACCCACAGCGCGGTGTGCTCGGCTTTCAACGCGGCTCGCAGTGCGTTCGCGGTCTTCTCCTGCAGATCGCTCATCCGAGAACCTCCAGTAGGCTCGCGCAGCCTGCCGAGATCGAACCGACCATGCCCGCCCGGTGCGACGGCAACGTCGGTGTGAGCTCGGCTGCCTCCGCCTGCGCCTTTTCCATCGCTGTGCGGAGAGCTTCGGTCGCCGCATCGGGCGTGGTCGGGGCGTCCGGCCCGGAGGGGGAGGGGCCCGCCGGTTCGTCCGGATCGGGGGGATCGACCCGGTCGATCTCGAGTTTCAGCTCACGGGCGTGGTCGCTGCGGATCGAGACGATCAGCTCCGTGGTGTCGGTCTTCGCGTGCTTCTTCGCGATCGCCTGCGCGAGCTTCACGTCCGACTTCGCCGATTTCACCAGTGCTTCCAGCGGGTCCGGTTCCGCCGAGCCGGTGGCGCAACCCGTGACGGCGGCCGCCGCTGCCGGTGCCAGCGCGAACAGTCGAAGCGCGTCGCGGCGCCCGAGGAGCGGTCGGGAGGTGGGATCCACGACGCCCCATCCTGCCAGGTGATCAGCGCGGTGCGACGTTCGGTGCCAACCGGGAAACCGTACAGTCGGTGGCTAGCTCGGTCGAGCATTCGGGGACCACGGGTAACACCGCGCCGAGGGCTTCGAATAGGGTTCCCACAGCGCGCCGACGGTAGGGCGGACGCGATAGGCTGGACGACTGCGGTCAACATCGAAGGTTGACCCCGCCGTCGTCGGTATCGCGAACCCGATAGTAGGCGCGTTCGCCGCGCCGGAGAGTGTCTTTGGCGACCCAGACCCCAACGAACCCAGGGAGTGCCAACGTGTCCAGCCCGCCGCGTGGTGAGATCGCCGCGCAGCTGGAGCCCGTCGTGGCCGAGGCCGTCGCGGCCGAAGGCTTCGATCTGGAGGAGCTCGACGTGCAGCTGGCCGGGCGCCGCCGGCTGGTCAAGGTGGTCGTCGATTCCGACGACGGGGTCGGTCTCGATCGGATTTCCGAGATCAGCCACGCCGTGTCGCAGGTGCTGGACGCCCACGAGCACGTGCTCGCCGGTGCTTACACCCTGGAGGTCACATCGCCCGGGGTCGATCGGCCCCTGACCCGGAAACGCCATTGGCGACGGGCCCGCAACCGGCTGGTCAAGGTCCGGATGGTCGGCGGCACCGAGCTGGCGGTGCGTGTCGGGGAATCCGATGATGACGGTGTGGTCGTTCTGGTGGGCGGGAAGATCCGCCGACTGGCCTACGGTGACATCGAGCGCGCGGTGGTGGAGGTCGAGTTCCAACAACCATCGGCCGAAGAATTGAGCAAGCTTGAGCGGGCTGCGGGCGGCGTTCCTCAGCACGGGGACGACCGGAAAGACACGGAGGAGCCGAGGTGAACGTCGACATCGCCGCGCTGCGGGCGATCGAACGCGACAAGGACATTCCATTCGAGACGGTCCTGGAAGCGATCGAATCAGCGCTGCTCACCGCTTACCGCCACACCGAGGGGCATCAGCCGCACGCGCGGGTGGAAGTGGATCGCAAGACCGGCATTGTCCGGGTGCTCGCGCACACGCTGGGCGCCGGGGGTGAAGTCCAGGAGGAATGGGACGACACGCCGGAGGGCTTCGGTCGGATCGCGGCGACCACCGCGCGGCAGGTGATCCTGCAGCGGCTCCGGGACGCCGAACACGAGCGGACCTTCGGGGAGTTCTCCACCAAGGAGGGCGAGATCCTCGGTGGGGTCATCCAGCGGGACGCGAAGGCGAACTCCCGCGGCATGGTGATCGTGCAGGTCGGCGACAGCGAGGGCGTCATCCCGGGGGCCGAACAGGTTCCGGGGGAGCGCTACGAGCACGGTAGCCGGATCAAGTGCTACGTCGTGGGTGTCTCCCGCAGTGCGCGCGGACCGCAGATCACGCTGTCACGTACCCACCCGAACCTGGTGCGGCGGTTGTTCGCGTTGGAGGTCCCGGAGATCGCCGACGGCACCGTCGAGATCCCGGCTGTCGCCCGCGAAGCCGGACACCGGTCCAAGATCGCGGTGCGATCCTCGGTCAGCGGTGTGAACGCCAAGGGTGCGTGCATCGGGCCGATGGGTGCTCGGGTCCGCAACGTGATGAGCGAACTCGGTGGCGAGAAGATCGACATCATCGATTTCTCGGAGGACCCGGGTACGTTCGTCGGCAATGCGCTCTCACCGGCGAAGGTGGTCTCGGTGGAGGTCGTCGACGAGCGGGCGAAGACCGCCCGGGTGATCGTCCCCGACTTCCAGCTGTCGTTGGCCATCGGCAAGGAGGGGCAGAACGCGCGCCTCGCCGCCCGGCTGACCGGATGGCGTATCGACATCCGCAGTGACGCCGACCCGAGTGCGCCCACGACTTCGGCAGGGACGCCGTTGGCATCGCCGAACGACCCGCCGAACCTCGGTGCGGCCATCGGGGACCTTCCCGCGGTCGGGTCCACCGAGTGATGTGAGCCCGAGCACGTTAGCCGGGTGATGGGTCGTGGACTCGCCGCGCAAGGCGGATCGAGCGGCTAGGACCAACCTGGGGAACAACCGTTGGCGACAACGGGTTAGAATCATTGGTGGCTCGACGCGAGGGAGCGAGAATCCGCACACATCCACCCGGTGACCGTGACGCAAGTCCCGGACCGGTCCGTACCTGTGTGGGGTGCCGTACCCGGACGTCGGCCGCCGAGCTGCTGCGAGTGGTGGCAAGGGATGGCGAGACGCATCGGGTAGCCATTCCGGATCCTCGACGCCGGCAACCGGGGCGTGGTGCGTGGTTGCACTCCGACCCCGCGTGCCTGCGGTTGGCTGAGCGGCGTCGGGCGTTTCCGCGTGCGTTGCGCGTGCAGAGCCCCCTCGACCTCTCGGCGCTCCAGGATCATCTCACCGGCACTGGCGAACACGCGGCTCACGATGTGACCGACGCGGGAACCTCCCGCGCCAGGCAGTTGAAGGAAGCAGGTCGACCCGTCATGAATCAGCCGTGAAGCTGAAGCCATGAACGCGCATCGGCGATAGGACGAGGTCGTGCGGGACTGCCGCCCGGCCTCACCAGATGAGGAGAGCAGTGGCAGGCAAGGCCCGCGTGCACGAGCTCGCTAAAGAGCTCGGAGTCACAAGCAAGGAAGTACTCAACAAGCTCGCCGAACAAGGCGAGTACGTGAAGTCTGCGTCCTCCACCGTGGAAGCTCCGGTGGCTCGCAGGCTTCGCGACGCGTACCCGAAGTCGGGCGCGTCCAAGAAGAGCGACGGCAACGGAACGGCAGGCGGTGGAGCGAAGCCCGCACCGCCGCGTCCGGAAGACGCATCGGAGAACGGCGGTGCCGAGGCTCCCAAGCCGGCGGCCCCGAAGCCCGGTCCGCGTCCCGAGGCCCCGGCCGCGGATGCCCCGAAGCCCGGGCCCAAGCCCGGGCCGAAGCCGGGCCCCAAACCGGGTCCGAAGTCGCCCGCTCCCGAAACCAAACCCTTCGAAGAGGCCCCGGCCGCCAAGGCGAACCAGGGGCAGCCGGAGCAGGCCCAGCCCGAACCGGAGAAGCCCGCGGCCAAGGATCAGGGCGGGGAGCAGCAGGCTCCGCGCGCCGACCGGCCCGCGGCTCCCAAGCCGGGTCCCAAGCCCGGCCCCAAACCGGGTCCGAAGCCGGAATCCAAGCCTGCGGGTGGCGAGGGCGATGGCGATGGTGTCGTTCCGCCGCGCCCGCAGACCTCCAAGCCCAAGCCCGGTCCGAAGTCTCCGCGGGTCGGCAACAACCCGTTCGGCGTGGGCAGCGGTTCGCCGGCGCAGCGGCCCTCCAAGGGCCAAGGCGGTGGCCAGCGTCCCGATCGCCAGGGCAGCGGCCAGGGCGCTCAGGGCCAAGGTGGCCAGGGCCAAGGTGGTCACGGCGGCCAGGGCCAGGGCGGCCAGGGTGGCGGCCGTGGTCAGGGTCAGCGTCCGGACCGCCAGGGCAGTGGCCAGGGCGGCGGTCAGGGCACGGCTCCTGCCGCCGGATCCACTCCGCGTGGCGAGGGCGGTGGCGACCGGCCGAACCCGGGCATGATGCCCCCGCGTCCCAACCCCGGCATGATGCCGTCCCGTCCGGCCCGTTCCGGCGGTGGTGGCGGTGGCCGCGGCGGTCCCGGTGGCGGCGGTGGTCGCCCCGGTGGTGGCGGCGGCGGTCGTCCCGGCGGCGGTGGCGGCGGTGCTCGTCCCGGTGGTGGCGGTCCCGGTGGTGGCGGCGGTGGCCGTCCCGGCGGCGGCGGTGGCCCCGGTGGCCCCGGTGGCGGTGGCGCCCCCGCGGGCGGTGGCTTCCGCGGTCGTCCCGGTGGCGGTGGCCGTCCCGGTGCTCGTGGTGGTACGGCCGGTGCGTTCGGTCGTCCGGGTGGTCCTGCGCGTCGAGGCCGCAAGTCGAAGCGGCAGAAGC
Organism: Parasphingorhabdus pacifica; assembly: GCF_054779195.1. NCBI lineage: Bacteria > Pseudomonadati > Pseudomonadota > Alphaproteobacteria > Sphingomonadales > Sphingorhabdaceae > Parasphingorhabdus > Parasphingorhabdus pacifica. The sequence continues at coordinate 202,394 of NZ_BAAGYS010000002.1, read as the reverse complement.
GCCAGGAGTACATGGAGAACATGCAGGCACCGTCGGTGGGCGGTGTCCGGCTCCCGCGCGGCAACGGCGAGATCCTTCGCCTGCGCCGGGGTGCTTCGCTGACCGATTTCGCCGAGAAGATCAACGCCAACCCGGCTTCGCTGGTGCAGGCGATGTTCCACCTCGGTGAGATGGTGACCGCGACCCAGTCCGTCTCCGACGAGGTGCTCGAGCTCCTCGGCCAGGAGATGAACTACAAGGTCGAGATGGTCAGCCCGGAGGACGAGGACCGGGAACTGCTGGAGTCGTTCGACATCAACTTCGGCGACCCGGGCAGCAGCGATGAGCAGCTGATGTCCCGCCCGCCGGTCGTGACCGTCATGGGTCACGTCGACCACGGTAAGACCAGGTTGCTGGACACGATCCGGAAGGCGAACGTCCACGAGGGCGAAGCCGGCGGCATCACCCAGCACATCGGTGCCTACCAGGTCGCCACCGAGCTGGAGGGCAAGGAGCGTCCGGTCACCTTCATCGACACCCCTGGTCACGAGGCGTTCACCGCCATGCGTGCCCGTGGTGCGAAGTCGACCGACATCGCCGTGCTGGTCATCGCCGCCGACGACGGCGTCATGCCGCAGACGGTGGAGGCGCTGAACCACGCCCAAGCAGCCGGTGTGCCGATCGTGGTCGCAGTCAACAAGATCGACAAGGAGGGCGCGAACCCGGACAAGATCCGGCAGCAGCTCACCGAGTACAACCTGATCGCCGAGGAGTACGGCGGCGAGACCATGTTCGTGGAGATCTCCGCGAAGCAGGGCGAGAACATCGAGGCGCTGCTGGACGCGATCCTGCTGACCGCCGATGCGGCCCTGGACCTGCGGGCGAACCCGAAGATGGAGGCCCAGGGCGTGGCCATCGAGGCGCACCTGGACCGTGGCCGTGGTCCGGTGGCGACCGTGCTGGTGCAGCGCGGCACGCTGCGAGTCGGTGATTCGGTGGTCGCGGGTAACGCCCACGGCCGCGTCCGACGGATGATCAACGAGCACGACGAGGACGTCACCGAGGCCCAGCCCTCACGTCCGGTCCAGGTCATCGGGTTCACCTCGGTGCCCGGCGCCGGGGACACGTTCCTGGTCGTCGACGAGGACCGCGTCGCGCGGCAGATCGCCGACAAGCGTGGTGCTCGCATCCGGGAGGCGCAGAACGCGGCCAAGCGCAAGCGCGTCAGCCTCGAGGACCTGGACAAGGTGCTCAAGGAGACCAACCAGCTCAACCTGATCGTCAAGGGTGACAACTCGGGTACCGTCGAGGCGCTCGAGGAATCCCTGGGCAAGATCGATGTGGGCGACGAGGTCGAACTCCGGGTGATCCACCGCGGTGTCGGTGGCATCAACGAGAGCGACATCAACCTCGCGACCGCCGAGAACACCATCGTGCTGGGCTTCAACGTCCGTGCGGAGGGCAAGGCCGCCGAGGTCGCCAACCGCGAGGGCGTGGAGATCCGGTACTACTCGGTGATCTACCGGGCGCTCGAAGACATCGAGCAGGCCCTCAAGGGCATGCTCAAGCCCGTGTACGAAGAGGTCGAGCTGGGTCGGGCCGAGGTTCGGGACATCTTCAAGTCCTCGAAGATCGGCACGATCGCGGGTTGCATGGTGACCGAGGGCATCATGCGACGCAACGCCAAGGCCCGGTTGATGCGGGACAACGTCGTGGTCGCCGAGAACCTCAGCGTCAACTCGCTGAAGCGGTACAAGGACGACGCGACCGAGGTCCGCGACGGTTTCGAGTGCGGTCTGACCCTGGGTTCCTTCGGGGACATCAAGGTCGGCGACTTCATCGAGACCTACGAGATGCGGGAGAAGCCGCGCACGTGAGCCGTGGCTTTCGGGGCCGTCCTGCGCGGACGGCCCCGAAAGCCGCCGGTGCGGTGGCACGCTGGTGCCCATGTATGTTGGCGCACTGGAGCTGGACGTGTTGCTCGGCGACGTCCACTCCCTGAAGCAGAAGCGTTCGGTGGTCCGTCCGGTGGTGGCGGAACTTCGCAGGCGCTTCGAGGTCGCGGTTGCCGAGGTCGGCGACCCGAGCCTTTATCGCCGAGCACTGATCGGGGTGAGCGCGGTATCGGGGGACGCCGCACACGTGCGCGATGTGCTGGACGCGTGTGAACGCGCGATCGCCGGGCGGCCCGAGGTGGAGTTGCTGTCGTCCCGGCAGCGGATGCTCGGCCCGGAAGATTGAGTCTGGCCGGATGGCGCCCGGAACGCACAATGGGTGTCAGCGAGTGGCCAGGAAACAGAATGGCTCTTGCCCGGCGCCCGCCGGGCTGTGGATCAATTGAGGAGGTGCGCCGTGGCTGATACGGCGCGCGCCCGCAGGCTCGCCAAGCGGATCGCCCAGATCGTGGCCTCCGGGTTGGAGTTCGAGGTCAAGGACCCGAGACTGGCGATGGTGACGATCACCGACGCCCGGGTCACGCCGGACCTGCGGGATGCCACTGTTTACTACACCGTGTTCGGTGACGACGCCGATCTCGCGGGCACGGCTGCGGCGCTGTCCAGCGCGACCGGTGTGCTGCGGACCAGGGTGGGGACGCACACCGGTATCCGGTTCACCCCGACGCTGACCTTCGTAGCCGACACGGTTCCCGACGACGCCAAGCGGCTCGACGAGCTGCTGGCGCAGGCGAAGGAAGCCGACGCGGAGGTCGCCCGGTTGGCGTCCGGAGCCGAACACGCCGGGGAGTCCGAACCGTACCGCGACACCTCGGCCGAGGTCGGCGAGGACGATGAGGACGATGACGACGACGAGGAGGCCACCGACCGGGAAGGCTCGTCCGGTACCGATGTGCGTGGACCACATGCCGGTTGAGTCGCTGGGAGGCGTGCCCGCCGCATCGCAGCGGAGGTGAGTGGGTGAACGGTCAGTCCGGGATCAAGCAGGAGAACGCGGACGGGCGGGGGACCGAACTCGCCTCCGCGGTGACGGATGCCGCTCGCGTCCTCTCGACGGCCAGGGACGTGACGTTCCTGGCCCATGTCAATCCGGATGCCGACGCGTTGGGCAGCGCCCTCTCGCTCGGGATGGCCCTGCGCAGGCGGGGCGCGGCGGTGCGGGTCTCGTTCGGCTTCCCGGCGGAGCTGCCGTTCACCCTCCGCCCGCTGGACGCCGAGGGCTTGGTGGTGCCCGCCGCCGAGATCGCTCCGGCGCCGCCGACTCTCGTCGTGTGCGACGCGGGCAGTCTGGAACGGGTGGGGGAGCTGGCCGATCGGGTCGACGCGACGATCGCCGCGGGTGGCGATGTCGTCGTCATCGACCACCACGTGGCGAACACGCGGTTCGGCACGATGCACGTGCTCGACGAGACGGCGGAGGCGACCGCGGTGATCGTGCTGCGGTTGCTGGACGAACTCGGCGTCGAGCTCGATCTGTCCATCGCCCGCTGCCTCTACGCGGGTCTGGTGACCGATACGCGCTCCTTCCGCAGCGCGACGTCGACGACGCACCGCATCGCCACTCGGCTGCTGGAAGCCGGGGTTGATCCGGAGGCGACCACCCGACCACTGATGGACACCCATCCTTTCGGGTGGTTGCGGATGCTGTCGAAGGTTCTGGACGAGGCACGGTTGGAGCCGGATGCCGCGCAGGGCCTGGGTTTCGTGCACGCCACCGTCCGCCTGACGCACTCGGACGGATTGCGGAGCGAGGAGCTGGACAGCGTCGTCGATGTGGTCCGCACCACGGCCGAAGCGGAGGTCACGGCGGTGTTCAAAGAGGTCGCGCCGGATCGCTGGTCGGTGTCCCTGCGGGCCAACAGCCGCCTGGACGTTGGCAAGGCCGCTGTCGCATGCGGTGGTGGTGGGCATCGACTGGCTTCCGGGTTCACCACCGACGGTCCGCTCGACGACGTACTCGCCGAGCTGCGCGGTGCGCTGGACGAGGCGCCACTGCTGACCTGATCCGGCCGCGCCGACGAGAGCGTCGGCGCGGCCGAAGTGCGTCGATTTCGAGGGATTTCGGTCCCGTCCTGATGTCGATCGTGGGAGAACGCGTGTCCGAGGTGAGTGAGCGGGTATCGCCCCGGCGAGTGCTGGGGCTCGCGGTACCCGCGCTCGGGGTGCTGGCAGCCGAACCGCTCTACGTGCTGGTGGACACGGCTGTCGTCGGACACCTGGGGGCGGTGTCGCTGGCCGGTCTCGCACTGGGCGGGACGCTGTTCACGCTGGTCTCCACGCAGCTGACTTTTCTGTCCTACGGCACGACCGCCCGAACGGCTCGACTGCACGGGGCGGGACGCCGCCGGGATGCGGTCGCCGAGGGCGTGCAGGCGTCGTGGCTGGGCATCGCGGTCGGTGTGGTGCTGCTGTTGCTGGCCCAACTGTTCGCGGTTCCGGTGGCCAACGCGCTGGCCGGTCCGGGGCTGATCGCCGACGCGGCGTCGAGCTGGCTCCGGATCGCGCTGATCGGCGCCCCGATGGTGCTGGTCACGATGGCAGGCAACGGCTGGATGCGCGGCGTGCAGGACACCGTTCGCCCGCTGCGCTACGTGCTGGCCGGCAACGTCGTCTCGGCCATCCTGTGCCCGGTGCTCGTCTACCCGGTCGGCTGGGGCCTGGAGGGGTCGGCCGTCGCGAACCTGGTGGGGCAGGCGATCGCCGCGAGCCTGTTCCTGCGGGCATTAGTGGTCGAGCGGGTGCCGCTGAAGCCGGACTTGGCGGTCATGCGCGCGCAATTGGGCATGGGACGTGACCTGGTGTTGCGCACGCTCGCCTTCCAGGCGTGCTTCCTGTCGGCCACTTCGGTGGCCGCGCGGACTGGAGCGGAGACGGCGGCCGCGCACCAGGTGGTGTGGCAGTTGTGGACGTTCCTGTCGCTGGTACTGGATTCGCTGGCGATCGCGGCGCAGTCGCTGGTCGGTGCCGCGCTCGGGGGCGAAACGGCCCGCCGCGCGAAGGGCATCGCCAGGCAGATCACCTGGTACGGGCTGGTGTTCGGCATCGTGCTCGGGGTCGTCTTCGCCGGCCTGTCCGGGCTGCTGCCGAAGGTGTTCACGGCCGATGCGGGCGTGCTGGCCGAGATCCCGCACGCGTGGTGGTTCTTCGTGGCCCTGCAGCCGATCGCGGGTGTGGTCTTCGCACTCGACGGCGTGTTCCTCGGGGCGGGTGACGCCGCCTACCTGCGGACGGCGACGTTGCTGAGCGCGGCGATCGGCTACTTGCCGCTGATCTGGCTGTCGCTGGCGTTCGGCTGGGGCCTCGCGGGGATCTGGACCGGATTGAGCCTGTTCATGGTGCTGCGGCTGGTCACATTGTTGTTGCGGGCGCGTTCCGGCAAGTGGGCGGTGGTGGGCACCGCGCCGGTCACGGCGTGAGGTTCGGGCCCAGAAGAGGTTCGGGCCCAGAAGAGGTTCGGGCCCAGAAGAGGTTCAGGCCCAGAACCAGTCGGTCCCGCGGATCCGGCGCAGCGCTTCCCGGCGGTGTTCGGTGGGCAGGCGCTGGATGTAGACGATCCCGTCGAGGTGGTCGACCTCGTGCTGCAGGCACCGCGCCATCAGCCCGCTCCCGGAGACGGTGACCGGCTCGTTCCGCAGGTCGACGCCGCTGACGACGGCGTGCGCGGCGCGCGTGGTTTCGAATCCGAGTTCCGGCACCGACAGGCAGCCCTCGGTGTCCACCTGCTGCTCGTCGGAGAGCTCCACGATCCGGGGGTTGAGCACGTAGCCGATCTCGCCGTCGACGTTGTAGCTGAAAGCGCGGGTGCCCACTCCGATCTGCGGGGCGGCCACGCCCGCGTGGCCGGGCTGGTCGACGGTGTCGAGCAGGTCGGTGACCAGCGCGCGCACTCCGTCGTCGAAGGTCGTGACCGGGTCGGCGGTGCTGCGCAGCACCGGGTCGCCGAATCGGCGGATCGATCGCTTCGCCACCCGGGTATCTCCAAACGACGTGCTGGGGTGCGTTTTCGTGCCGTTCGAGGCTACTGGCATCCCGTTTGTTGGATGCGGCCCGGTATCGGGGACGATGGGTGGTCGTGTCCGAACGTTCTCGTACTTCTCGCTCTGCCCGTCCGGCCGTCGCACCTGGTCTGCTGGTGGTGGACAAACCTGCCGGAATGACTTCTCACGACGTCGTCTCCCGCGTGCGGCGGATCATGGGGACCCGCAAGGTCGGCCATGCGGGCACGCTCGATCCGATGGCGACCGGTGTGCTCGTGCTCGGCCTCGAACGCGCGACCAAGCTGCTCGGGCACCTCGCCATGGACACCAAGGCGTACCTGTCGACGATCCGACTGGGCGTGGCGACCTCGACCGACGACGCGGAGGGCGAGGTGCTCTCCGAGGCGGACGGTTCCGGGGTGGCGGACGAGGCGATCCGGGCCGGGATCGATCGGCTGACCGGTGACATCGAGCAGGTGCCGAGCGCGGTCAGCGCGGTGAAGATCAACGGGCGCCGCGCCTACGAGCTGGCGCGCGAGGGCAAGAGCGTGGAGCTCGACGCCCGGCCGGTGACGGTATCCCGCTTCGACCTGCTCGCCTCGCGCAGGACCGAGTCCACCACGGAACTGGACGTGCTGGTGGAGTGCTCTTCGGGTACCTACGTGCGCGCCTTGGCGCGCGACCTCGGTGCGGAGCTCGGGGTGGGTGGTCATCTCGGCGAGCTGCGCCGCACCCGGGTGGGTCCGTTCGGGCTGGCAACGGCCCGCACGCTGGAGCAGCTGGAGGCCGAGCCCGGGTTGTCGATGGATCTCAACCAGGCGGTGGACACCGCGTTCGCGCGGGCGGACGTGGACGCGGCGGCGGTGCGCGCGCTCTCGCACGGTCAGGCGGTGCCCGCGGCCGGGGTGGCCGGTACGTACGGCGCGTTCGGTCCGGACGGGACGGCGGTGGCGCTGCTGCGGGACGAGGGGCGGACCGCCCAGCCGGTGCTGGTGCTCGCCCCCGCGAACTGAGCCGCGTCGCGGAGGCCGCGAGCGTGCCGCCGGACCGCCCCCGCACGGGCCGAACTTGATCATTCCGCCGCGAGCCGCCCCCGCCTCCGGATGCCTTTCGTCTGGTTTGTCCGGTCGAGTCGGAGGGTGACGTGAGCGTAGTGCGGATGGCGGGGGTGGATCATTCGTACGGATCCACCCGGGCCCTGCGGCAGGTGGATTTGGATATCCCGGTGGGAGTGACGGCGCTGCTCGGCCCGAACGGGGCGGGCAAGAGCACGCTGCTCGGGTTGTTGTCCTCGGCGTTGCGATTGCGCAGCGGCTCGGTGGAAATCGACGGGCTCACCCCGTCGCGCGATCAGCGGCGCTACCGGGAGTCGATCGGCTTCCTGCCGCAGCGGTTCTCGGCACCGAACCACCTCACCGTCGCCGAGTTCGTGGAGCTGTCCGCGTGGTGGCGGCGCGTTCCCCGGAAGACCCGGAAGGCGCGGGTGTGCACGCGCTGCTGGGTGCGAGTCAGCTGCCGGTTCCGGTGCCGAACGTGGGACCGCTCGATGTGCCGCTCGGCCTGTTCAGCCCGCTCGTGCTCGCGGTGCTGCTCGGGTTGCACCTGCGGCCGCCGACCCGGTTGTGGGACACGAGTCCGCGCGGGCACGGTCTTGTCCGGGCGGGGCTCGTGGCGGGTGCGCTGCTGCTCGCCGTGCTCGCGAGCACCCCGCTGCTGCTGCACGGTACGGCGCTGTGGGCGTCCGGGGTGCGCAACGTGCTGGGGCTGGTGGGGATGGTCCTGCTGACCGCTGTCGTGGCCGGTGCGAGCAGGTGCTGGATGGCGGCCTTCCCGTACGCGCTGGCGGTGTTGTTACTGGGCACGAGCGGCAGCACGATCACGGGCGACCGGTCTGCGCACGCGTGGTGGGCGTTCGTGCTGCAGGACGCGACCGACAGTCGGGGCGGGCTGCTGGCCGGGCTGTTGCTCGCGGCCGGGGTGCTCGCCTACGTGCGGCGCGGGATGCGAGCGGAGTGAGCTCCGCGCTTCGGTGCGCGCAGCTTCCCGCGGCCCGGTGCCGATCTCCGGGAGGGGAGGAACATCCGCATCCTGTGGCGCCTGCCGCTCGTCGCCCGGGTGACAGCAGGCCGTAAGCTTGTTGGCCGTGCAACGTTGGCGCGGTTTGGAGCAGATTCCCGGCGGCTGGGGTCGGTGCGTTGTCACCATCGGCGTGTTCGACGGGGTCCATCGAGGACATCAGCAACTCATCTCGCACGCCGTGGAAAGAGCGCGGCGCCAGAACCTGCCGTGCGTGCTGGTGACGTTCGACCCGCATCCGGCGGAGGTGGTGCGCCCGGGGAGTCATCCGGCGCAGCTCACGACGCTGCGGCGGCGCGCGGAGCTCGTCGAGCAGCTCGGCGTGGACGTCTTCTGCGTGCTGCCGTTCACCCGCGAGACCTCCCGCATACCGGCCGACGAGTTCATCCACGAGTTCCTGGTGGAGCGGCTGCACGCGGCGGTGGTGGTCGTCGGCGAGAACTTCACCTTCGGGCACAAGGCCGCGGGCAACATCGAGGTGCTGGGCAAGCTCGGCGACCGGTACGGGTTCGAGGTCGAGTCGGACAGCCTGCTCGCCGGTCCCGCGGGGTATCCGGACGGGGCGGACGCGTCGGTGACGTTCTCCTCCACCTACGTGCGGTCCTGCATTGACGCGGGTGACGTGGCGGCCGCCGCCACCGCGCTGGGCCGTTGGCACCGGCTCGAGGGCATCGTGGTGCGCGGAGTCGGCCGGGGTGGCAGCGAACTCGGCTTCCCGACGGCGAACCTGTCGACGCCGCAGTACTCGGCGATCCCCGCCGACGGGGTGTACGCGTGCTGGTTCACCCACCGGCACCGCAAATCGCGCGAGCCGGGTGGGACCTACCTGGCGGCGGTCTCGGTGGGCAGCAACCCGACCTTCTCGGGCACGGAGCGCACGGTCGAGGCGTTCGTGCTGGACGTCGACGCGGACTTCTACGGGGAGCACGTCGATCTCGACTTCGTGGAGCGGTTGCGCCCGATGGAGCAGTACGAGTCGGTGGCGGCACTGGTCGAGCAGATGAACGCCGATGTCGCCGAGACGCGGAGGCTGCTGGGCGTGCGGCGGTGAATCGGGCGAAGGGAACGAACTCCGGTCGTTCCGGTTGCGGTGTCCGCCCGCTGAATCTGAATCGGTTTCCTGAATCACATACGCGAAACAGCAGTGACCTGGCACTATTCAGGACTCAGAGAAGCAGCGAGATCAAGGGTGCCACCGGGGGAGCGAAAGTGGAGGAAACCAAGAGCGTGCGGCGCAACCTGGCCCTGCAGCGGCAGTGGTACGGGGAACCGCTGGGCGATCGGGTACGCAGGCTGGTGGTGGCCTTCCGTATCTCGCAGGCACAGCTCGCGGAGGTGCTCGGGCTCAGCGCGCCGATGCTCAGCCAGGTGATGAGCGGCCGCCGGGCCAAGATCGGCAACCCCTCGGTGCTCGCGCGACTGGTCATGCTCGAACGCAAGGTGCTCATACCCGGGGTGGCGGCCGGTGATTCGGACGCCATCTCCCACGCGCTCAAGGACGTCCGCGACTCGCAGCCCTCCCTCGGCAGGGACAACCTCCCGGTCATGCAGGCCAGCGCCGAGGAGTCGGCGTGGCCGGTGCTGCGCGAGGTCGCCAAACCCAGCGAGCTCGAAGCGGCCGCGGCCATGATCGACGGCCACTATCCCGGGTTGGCGAGCCTGCTCCGGCGTGCGGCCACGGGGGAAACGGGTTAGAAATCCGGTCGAACACCTCGGGAGGTCGGCGTGCGACTGTTCACTGCTCTGTGGCTGCCGCCGGTTCCTTCCGGACACCTCGAAGCGGCGATCGACGAGCTCGGTCCGCGGCGGGTGGAGGAGGCGGCCGCCGGTGTGCGCGGGTTCCGCTTCCTGCCCGCTCGGCAGTGGCACCTCACGCTGTGCTTCCACGGCGAGGTTGCCGACCCGGAGCCGCTCGGCACCAGGTTGGGGCGCCGGGTCCGGCGGTTGAACGGCCACGACACGGAGTTCGCCGCGCCTCGCCTGCGGTTGGCGGGCACCGGGTCGTTCCGGGGAGTGCTCTGGATCGGGGTGGAGCCGGAAGCGGAGTCCGACGCGGCGGCGCTGAGGTCGTTGGCGCGCGCGGCCGGTGCCGATCCGCACTCGTACCGGGCGCATCTGACGGTGGCGCGCTGGAATCGTGGTCGGGCCTCGGAGGCGTTGCGCGGGTTGTTCGCCGGGTACGCGGGGCCGCGGTGGCGGGTGGAGGAGATCGCGCTGGTGCGCAGCGAACCGGGACGCGGCCCACCCGTGTACAGCACGACGCATCGCGTTCCGGTGTGATCCGGGAGTGCAGGGCGCCAAGGCGGGCCGGGGTACTCCTGATATCCTGAAGGCGTATCCGGCTGCGGTCCGTGGTGGCCGGATACACGTCATTCTGGCCCGCCCGATACCGGGTCCGATATGGGGCCGCTTCGGCCGCCCGTTTCGGAGGCCGCACGGGAACACCCCGTTTCGGAACACCCCGTTTCGGGGCACCGTTCCGGGAGCACCGTTCGGATGTGCCGGCGTCGAGCGGCGGGTCGCGGCGGAATCACGATGTGTTCCGCCGTCGGATGAGTGATGGTTCCCTTGCACACGGCACGCCCAACAGGGAGAGTCAACTCGTGGCATTGTCCACTGCGCAGAAGAAGCAGATCCTCGGCGACTACGGCCTGCACGAGTCCGACACGGGTTCGGCAGAGGCCCAGGTGGCCCTGCTGACCAATCGGATCTCGGGGCTCACCGAGCACCTGAAGATGCACAAGCACGACCACCACTCGCGTCGTGGTCTGCTGCTGATGGTGGGTCGTCGTCGGCGTCTGCTCAACTACCTGACGAAGGTCGACATCGGTCGTTACCGTTCGCTGATCCAGCGCCTGGGTCTGCGTCGTTGACCAACGCCGGGGGGAGTGGCCGAGCGGCCGCTCCCCCCGGTGCTTGACGTGGTGGCGCCGAAGCTCGGTGCCGCCGGAAATTGCATAGGGTCCACGTCGGCGGCGGGCATCGTCCGCCGGTCCTCGGTAGTGGCCTCCGGGAGGTCCGCGAAATGCGGGTCCCGTGGGCTTCGATCGATGACCGGCCTCGTCGGAGGAACTGCCCGGTCGGTTCGTCGTGGATCTCGTGAACAGAGGAGTTCCACTTGACCGAAGCACAGTCCTACGACGAGGGCGTGTACGAGACGACGGCCGTGCTGGACAACGGCGCGTTCGGTACACGCACCGTGCGTTTCGAAACAGGTCGGCTGGCCAAGCAGGCCGCCGGCAGTGTCGCCGCCTATCTGGACGACGACACCATGCTGCTCTCGGCCACCACGGCCTCGAAGCAGCCCAAGGAGAACCTCGACTTCTTCCCGCTGACGGTGGACGTCGAGGAGCGGATGTACGCCGCGGGACGCATCCCCGGCTCGTTCTTCCGCCGCGAGGGCCGCCCCTCCACCGACGCGATCCTGACCTGCCGGCTGATCGACCGCCCGCTGCGCCCGTCGTTCAAGGACGGCCTGCGCAACGAGGTCCAGGTCGTGGTCACCGTCATGAGCCTGGACCCCAAGGACCCGTACGACGTGCTGGCGATCAACGGCGCTTCGGCGTCGACCCAGCTGTCCGGCCTGCCGTTCTCCGGGCCCGTCGGCAGCACCCGGATGGCCCTGATCGACGGCCAGTGGGTCGCCTTCCCCACCCACGAGCAGCTGGAGCGCGCGGTCTTCGACATGGTCGTGGCCGGCCGCATCGTCGGTGAGGACGTCGCGATCATGATGGTCGAGGCCGAGGCGACCGACAAGACGATCGGGCTGGTCGGCGAGGGTGCCCAGGCACCCACCGAGGAAGTCGTGGCCGCCGGCCTCGAGGCCTCCAAGCCGTTCATCCGCACCCTGTGCCAGGCCCAGCAGGAGCTGGCCAAGGCAGCGGGCAAGGAAACCGCGGAGTTCCCGGTCTATCCGGCCTACGAGGACGACGCCTACACCGCCGTGGAGAAGGCCGTCTCCGACGACCTCGCGCAGGCGCTGACCATCAGCGGCAAGCAGGAGCGCGAGGACCGCATCGACGAGCTCAAGCAGGCCGTCCTGGAGCGGGTCGGTGTCGAGGAGGGCCAGCCGCTCGCCGGTCGTGAGAAGGAGATCGGCGCGGCGTTCCGCTCGCTGAACAAGAAGCTGGTTCGCCAGCGGATCATCCGCGATCAGGTGCGCATCGACGGTCGTGGGCTGACGGACATCCGCAGCCTGTCCGCCGAGGTGGGTGTCGTGCCGCGCGCGCACGGTTCGGCGCTGTTCGAGCGGGGCGAGACCCAGATCATGGGTGTGTCCACGCTGAACATGCTGCGGCTGGAGCAGACCATCGACAGCTTGGGTCCGGAAACGGCCAAGCGCTACATGCACCACTACAACTTCCCGCCCTACTCGACCGGTGAGACCGGCCGGGTCGGCAGCCCGAAGCGGCGCGAGATCGGACACGGTGCGCTCGCCGAGCGCGCCCTGATCCCCGTGCTGCCCGGCCGGGATGACTTCCCGTACGCGTTGCGGCAGGTCTCCGAGGCGCTGGGTTCGAACGGTTCCACCTCGATGGGCTCCGTCTGCGCCTCGACGCTGTCGCTGCTCAACGCCGGTGTGCCGCTGAAGGCGCCGGTCGCGGGCATCGCCATGGGCCTGGTCTCCGACGAGGTCGACGGCAAGACGCACTACGTGGCGCTGACCGACATCCTCGGTGCCGAGGACGCGTTCGGCGACATGGACTTCAAGGTCGCCGGTACCAAGGAGTTCGTGACGGCCCTGCAGCTCGACACCAAGCTGGACGGCATCCCGTCCGAGGTGCTGAGCCAGGCGCTCGGCCAGGCGCGCGACGCCCGGTTCACCATCCTCGAGGTGATGGACGAGGCGATCGGCAGGCCGGACGAGATGAGCCCGCACGCGCCGCGCGTGACCTCGGTCAGCGTCCCGGTCGACAAGATCGGTGAGGTCATCGGCCCGAAGGGCAAGATGATCAACTCGATCACCGAGGAGACCGGCGCCGAGGTCACGATCGAGGACGACGGCACGATCTACGTCGGTGCCGCCGACGGTCCGTCCGCCGAGGCCGCGATCGACAAGATCAACGCCATCGCGAACCCGCAGCTGCCGAAGGTCGGGGAGCGCTTCCTCGGCACGGTCGTCAAGACCGCCGCCTTCGGTGCGTTCGTCTCGCTGCTGCCGGGCAAGGACGGCCTCGTGCACATCTCCAAGCTGGGCAACGGCAAGCGCATCGGCAAGGTCGAAGACGTGGTCAACGTCGGTGACAAGCTGCAGGTGGAGATCGCCGACATCGACAGCCGGGGCAAGATCAGCCTCGTGGTCGTCGATGAGGAGGGCGAGACGTCCGGTTCCGACGAGCAGTCGGAGTCGGCGTCGGAATCCGAGTCGGAGTCCCCCGCTCAGTGATGTGAAGCTCTGCGGCCCGTCCCGGGAATGTCCTTCCGGGGCGGGCCGTATTGTGCGTGTACGACTTCAGTCGAACGCTGTCGACAGCCCCGAGACCAGGGAAAGATGAAGCAGAACCAGACACGCGACGGGCACCTGCAGCGTCCGGGAACAACCCGGACCCTCGGCCGCAGCGGCTCGGGCGAAGCCGTCCGCCGGACTGTGTTGCCCGGTGGGCTGCGCGTCGTCACCGAGCAGGTGGCGGGCGTACGTTCGGCTTCGGTCGGCATCTGGGTCGGTGTCGGTTCCCGGGACGAGAACCGGGTCCAGGCCGGTGCCGCGCACTACCTCGAACACCTGCTGTTCAAGGGCACCACCAACCGCACGGCGGTCGACATCGCCCAGGAGATCGACGGTGTCGGTGGTGAGCTGAACGCGTTCACCTCCACCGAGCACACCTGCTTCTACGCGCACGTGCTCGACTCCGACCTGCCGCTCGCGGTCGACGTGCTCTGCGACGTCGTGTTCAACGCGGTCAACACCGAGGCCGACGTCGACATCGAGCGAAGCGTCGTGCTCGAAGAGATCGCCATGCGCGACGACGATCCGGAGGATCTGCTCCACGAGCTGTTCGCCGAAGCTCTGCTCGGCGACCATCCGCTCGGGCGGTCGGTGCTGGGCACCGAGGAATCCATCCGGAACATGAGCCGCTCGCGAGTGCACAACTTCTACCGCCGTGGCTACACGCTCCCGAAGATGGTCGTGGCCGTGGCCGGCAACATCGAGCACGGCCGGGTGCTGCGCCAACTGCGGAAAGCGGTCGGTGACCGGCTGGACGGCACGTCCACGCCTGCTCCGCCCCGCGAGGGACGGGTACGCCTGCCGAAGCAACAGCCGCTGGTGTTGCGGTCGGACGAGACGGAGCAGGCACACCTGCTGATGGGGTGCCGTGCGTTCGACCGGCACGATGAGCGCCGATTCACGCTCGGGGTGCTCAACGCGGCACTCGGCGGTGGCATGAGCTCGAGGCTCTTCCAGGAGATCCGGGAGCGGCGCGGGCTCGCCTATTCGGTCTACTCGTCGGACAGCGCGTACGCGGACACCGGGGCTTTCTCGGTTTACGCCGGATGCCAGCCGGATCGGCTCGGCGAGGTGGCCGAGGTGATCCGCGAAGTGCTGGCGGAGGTCGCCGACAACGGTCTGACCGACGAGGAGGTCGCCCGCGGCCGTGGGCAGCTGCGCGGCGGTCTCGTACTGGGGCTGGAGGACTCGACGGCCCGCATGAGCCGCATCGGCAAGAGCGAGCTCAACTACGGGCGGCACCTCAGCGTGGAGGAAACCCTGGCCCGCATCGATGCCGTGACCACCGAGGACGTGGCGGAACTCGCAGGTGAACTGCTACGGCGCCCGCTGACCACTGCGGTGGTCGGACCGTACGCTGATGTCGAAGATCTACCGGAGCAGGTCGCGCGGCATTGCTGAACCACCATCGGGTGGAATGTCCGCTAGCAGTGGGCGACCGAGTTGTTCGTGCGAAGAGAAAGGCGGCCCGCGTGAGTTCGTCAGTCGGAGGACCGATCAAGGTCGGTGTGCTCGGTGCCCGAGGCCGGATGGGCTCGGAAGCGGTCCGCGCCGTGGGCGAAGCAGCCGACACCGAACTGGCCGCGGCGCTCGGCCGCGGTGACGATCTCGGCGAGCTGGTGTCCTCGGGCGTGCACGTCGCGGTCGATCTGACGCACCCGGATTCGGTGCTGGACAACGTGCGTTTCTGTGTGGAGAACGGCATTCACGTGGTGGTGGGCACCAGCGGGTTGGACACCGCCGCGGTGGAGGCCCTGCTGACCGATCACCCGGGGGTGGGCGTGCTCGTGGCGCCGAACTTCGCGATCGGTGCGGTGCTGTCGATGCGGTTCGCGGAGATGGCCGCGAAGTTCTTCGAGTCGGCCGAGATCGTGGAGCTGCACCACCCGAAGAAGGCCGATGCGCCGTCGGGAACCGCTGCTCGAACAGCGCAGGTCGTGGCGCGGGCGCGCGAGGAAGCCGGTGTGGGGGCGGCCCCGGACGCGACGACGAAGGAGCTGGACGGCGCACGAGGTGCCGACCTCGACGGTGTGCGGGTCCATTCGGTGCGAATGGCCGGGCTGGTGGCGCACCAGGAGGTGCTGTTCGGCACCGAGGGGGAGACGTTGACGGTCCGCCACGACTCCTACGACCGCCGGTCCTTCATGCCCGGTGTGCTGCTCGGTATCCGTCACGTCGGGACGAAACCGGGACTGACGGTCGGTCTCGACACGCTGATGGGATTGTGAGTGTCCGACCAGCAGAAGAACAAGAGAAGCCTGCGGGGGCCGCGCACGGCCGCCTTCGTGCTGGCAGCGGTGCTGCTGGTGTACCTGGTGCTGATGGGCAGCCGTGCCCTCACCATGATTCTCAGCGGGCGGCCGGTGTTCATCGTGCTCGGGCTGGCGATCCTCGTCCTGCCCGTGCTCGGTGCGTTGCTGATCGTTGACCAGTTGCGGTTCGGGATGAGCACCGAACGGTTGGCGCGGCGGTTGCACGAGGAAGGCGCCCTGCCGGACGTGTCGCATTTGCCGCTTCGTCCGTCGGGGCGGGTCGAGCGCGAGGCCGCGGACGCGTGGTTCGAGCAGAAGCAGGCCGAGGTCGAGGCCGCCCGGGAGGACTGGCGCGCGTGGTTCGCGGTCGCGCAGGCCTATGACCTGGCCGGGGACCGCAACCGCGGGCGCAAGGCGATGCGCAAGGCCATCGAGCTGGAGAAGGATTCCTAGGGAGAGGGAGCGTTACGGGAGTTGGTTGGGGTGGTGGTCACCCAGCCCGCCGGTCACCCTGGGGCCCACGTGGAAGGCGGCTGAACGCCGCTTGTGAGCAGATCCTCGTGTCTACAGCCAGGCGATGACGGCGCCCGGCGTGATCGCCAGCGCGGCGAACCGGACGAAGCGGCCGGCGAATCCCGTCACCAGGAAGGTCGTGAGGGGCACGCGGGCCCACCCCGCGATCACACAGGTCGCGAGGAACGGCGGCAGGCTCGAGGCAGCGCTCACCAGCAGCAACGCCCCGGACCACACCGGACGGTTCCGGCAGTTCATCCGGAATCGTTCGAGCAGGTCCCGCCAGCGTCCGACCCGGTTGAGCTGGCCGGTGCCGTGCGGGGTGTCCGGAGCACCGGGGGCGGTGTGCCGGTGCAGGAACCGGGGAAGCCGGATCACGCCCCGCGCCGCGTAGTAGTACAGCAGCTTCGCGCTGATCTGGCCGACCGTGACCACCAGTGCGAGGAGCCACCACGGTACTTCGGGGCTCTTGAGCACGAGCCCTACTACGAAGACCTCGACGCTGATCAGCGGGATGAGCGCGGAGGCCACTGCCATCCCGAACGAGGTCGAGAGCAGCCCGATCAAGGTCAGCACGGTTCTCCGGAGGACGTCGGTGGCTGGGTGGCACCGGTGCGGGCACCGGCGGTACGCACCGGCGACTGCGCCGACACGTCGTGGTTCATCAGGTGCGGCCCGTCCGGTTACGCCAGGAGCGATTCGTCCGGGTGCGTTCTCAGGATGAGTTTCGTCTGGGTGCGTTCGTCAGGACTCGGTGAGCGGTAGGTCCAGCGTGCCGGACAGCCGGATTTCGCGCAGCGGACGCCCACCTGCGTCCAGCGTACGGACCGTCCCGTCCGGTTCCCATCCGATGTCGCGGAAGAACTTCATCGAGGCCACGTCGGCTTCGGGAACCCACGTGATCCCCCGGGTGGCGCCTGCTCCGGTGAGCCGCTCGGCCATCACGCCCAACAGGCGACCCCCGTGACCGCGTCGCCCCCACCTCGGTTCCACCAGCAGCGTGCTGACCAACGCGACGGCGGGGGCATCGGGGGGAGGCGTGCCGTCAGGGGCGGCGGCTTCGTCGACGGGGGCGGTCCCGGCGACGCAGAACCCCACCGTCCAGGTGCCCTCGGTGGCGACCAGGACTTCGGCTCGGCCGGTGGTGAGGGCCTGCTGCCACTGCGCCTCGGTCTCGGTGGAGTCGAGCTCGTCGAGGACTTCGGACGGCAGCAGCTCGGCGTACGCGCTGCGCCAGGTCACCTGTTGGATTCGCGCGATCTCGGCGGCATCGGACGCGACCGCGGCTCGGACCTCGACGTCGGCCATGGCGCCCAACCTATAAGGCGCCGCGGGTGACGGTCGCACGGGGTGAGCCGGTGAGGACTGTCGGTACCTCCTGGCATGGTTGACCGGGTGCAGACGATGAGCGAGGACGCTGCCCGGCGGACGGTGTTGGCCGCGCAGGGATTCAGCGACGAGCGCCCCGAGAGCGCGCCGAACCGCCGCCACCTGCGTCGGGTTCTCGCGCGGACGAAGCTGCTGCAGCTGGATTCGGTCAACGTGGCCGTGCGGGCGCACTACATGCCGATCTTCAGCCGGCTCGGTCCGTACGCCACCGAGTTGATCGACGATGCCGCGTGGCAACACCGTGCCCGCAGACCGCGGCTGCTGGTCGAGTACTGGGCACATGAGGCGTCGCTGTTGCCGGTGTCGGACTGGTCGTTACTGCGCTGGCGCATGCGCGAGCACGGGGGTGCTTGGCAGCGGAAGTTCGGGAGGTTGGCCGAGCGGAATCCCGGCTTGATCGCCGAGGTGCTCTCCGCGGTGAAGGAGATCGGCCCGGTGGGGGCGGGCGCGCTGGAGCGTGAGATCGGCGGTGAGCAGCGGCGCGCGCGTGGTTCGTGGTGGAACCGGACCGATACCAAGCAGGCGTGCGAGCTGCTGTTCTCGACGGGAGATCTCACCACCGGCGCGCGGCGCGGGTTCGAGCGGCTCTACGACCTACCTGAGCGGGTGTTGCCCGCCGACGTGCTCGCGCACGACCCCGAGGACGACGAGGCCATTCGCGCGCTGGTGGAGCGTTCCGCGCAGGCGCTCGGAGTGGCGACCGAGCCGGATCTCCGGGATTACTACCGGCTGCGCCCCGCGCAGTCCCGGCGCGCGGTGGCCGAACTCGTCGAGGACGGGGTGCTGGAGCCGGTCGCGGTCCGTGGCTGGACGTGGCAGGCCTACCGGCACGTGTCGGCCCGGACACCCCGGTCGGTGACCGGTGGTGCGCTGCTGTCCCCGTTCGATCCGCTGGTCTGGCAGCGGGATCGGGCCGAACGGCTGTTCGGATTCCGGTACCGCATCGAGATCTACGTTCCCGAAGCCCAGCGCGAATACGGGTACTACGTCTTCCCGTTCCTGCTCGATGGGCGCCTGGTCGCCAGGGTGGATCTGAAGGCGGACCGGGCGTCGGGCGTCCTGCGGGTGCCGGGGGCGTTCGCGGAGCCGGGCGTGGATACCGGCACGGTCGGTCCGGAACTCGCCGGGGCGTTGCGCAGCATGGCCGGATGGCTGGGGCTCGACGGGGTGGCCGCGGGGGAGCGCGGCGATCTGGCGGGTCCGCTGCGGTTGTTGCTCGACTGATCGGCGGGATCGGGCGATCCCGCCGATCAGGTGCTCGGGCCGTCAGCTGACGGGCCGGCGGGCAAGTAGGGCCGGTCGGGAAGCGACGGTCGGGAAGTGCCGGTCAGGCAGCGCCGGTCAGCACCGCGTCCCCGCTGCCCGTGCGGCCGAACACGCGCAGCGCCGCCCCCTCCTCCGGGGGCTCCTCGGACACGTCGAGATCGCTGTCGACGGTGCCGGTCGACGAGTTCAGGTCGACCTCCGCCGCGACGCCTCCGTGGAGCGAGACCCGCAACTGCCCGGACCCGGTGATGAGTTCGGTCTGACCCTCGACGGCATCCGCGACCGTGATGTCACCGCTGCCGGAGCGCACGAGCACGTCGCCGGAGACCGCCCCGAGCCACACGTTCCCGCTGCCGGTGACGACCGAAGCGGGTTGTTCCAGGGTGGCGATCTCGATGTCGCCGCGCCCGCTGCGGGCCTGGAACTCTCCGCTCATGGTGCCGAGTCGCAGCGGACCGGAACCGGTGCGGACCGAGGTGTTGCCGGTGGCGTGCGCAACCGAAACCGGTCCGGTGCCGGACTGGATCTCCACCCGTCCGGCACGGCCGGCGACGGC
Source organism: Parasphingorhabdus pacifica (assembly GCF_054779195.1). Taxonomy (NCBI): domain Bacteria; kingdom Pseudomonadati; phylum Pseudomonadota; class Alphaproteobacteria; order Sphingomonadales; family Sphingorhabdaceae; genus Parasphingorhabdus; species Parasphingorhabdus pacifica. The sequence continues at coordinate 182,985 of NZ_BAAGYS010000002.1, read as the reverse complement.
CACCGGAGCTGAGGACGCGCGGATCCCGATGTGGGACCCCTGGGGAGCGTGCACCTTGATCGCCAGCGGCACGGTGCGCAGTGGAGAGGTGGTCGGTGGGCGCACCACGAGCCGGTTGCCGGTCAGGTCGACGCGGGTCTGCCGCACCGCTTCGGAGATCGGTTCGGCCGGGTTGCGGGGGTCGCTTTCGCGGTTGGGCACGCCGGTGCGGATGCCTGCTTCCCCGAACTGCTCGCTGACCCAGCTCAGCAGCCCGTTGAGTCCGCCGCGCCAGTCGAATCCGGCCGCCTCCGGGTCGTGGCGGATCTCGACGTGGGTGGTCGCAGCGTCGGTCAGTTCGATCGTCACGGAACCGGCGCTGTTGCTGATGTCGAGTTCGATCGGGTCATCGGTGTCGAAGTCCTGGTGGCGAACGATCTCGTGCGGTTCGCCGCCCGGTTGCTCGCCTGCCGGGTTCGGACCGTCCGCGGGGTGCTCGCCTGCCGGATCGGTGTCGTCTGCCATGGGGGTCTCCACTCCGTCGGTCGCTCAGCCCTGAACCCAGCCGCGGAGCCGGCTGCCGCCTTCGCCGCCTTCGCCGCGCCACCGGCCTCCGCGTCCGGGACCGGGGGAGCCCCATTGCGGGCCGCGGTTGCGGCCGGAGCGGTCCCACGATCCGCGCGGCCGCCCGCTGTGCAGCGCACCTTGGACCGCCTGGGCGACCCACGTGTTCAGCGACACGCCTTGGGTGGAGGCCGCTTGCTCGGCTTGGGACTTGATCTCGTCGAGCAGTCGCAGCGTGATCCGGCTGATGTCGCCGCTCTCCCCGGGAGGCGGCGGCGGGGGAGATTCCGGTTCTTCGGTCGGTCCGGCGGTGGCCGTGGAGTTTCCGCTGACGACGACCTGCACGTCGCGGCCGTCGAGGCGGAGGTCGACGACTTGGCCGTCGAGGTGCGTGGTCACCTCTGCTGCCAGGTCGGACAGCGCGTTCATGATCGCGAGCCTGGCGGCGGGTTCGATGGCCGACGAGAGCGCCGCGGCGGTCTGCCGCGTCTGGTCGTCGCCCGCCGAAGCCGCCGAGGTGAGGTCCTCGCGCAGCTGCGTGATGTACGAACTCAGGTCCATGACATCAATATGACACTAGCTGTGGCGTCACGCAATGGCGGTTTCGACTCGCCGGTGACGTCAGCGGGCGTCAGGGATCTTGTCGGCGGCGACGGTTACGCTCGACGGGTAATCGGGGAGTCGTTCCGGTGGTCGCCGACCACCGTTGTAGTGCAGGAAGAGGGGTTCGCCCGCCGTGACCGAGATCGTGCCGCCGAAGGTGCAGCTGATCGGCAAGACCGAGTTCTTTCCGCCGTCCGACGTGGACTGGTCGACCGATGCCGACGGTGGACAGGCGCTGGCGGAGTTCGCCGGCCGGGCCTGCTACCAGTCCTGGCACAAGCCCAACCCGGCCACCGCCACCAATGCCGGATACCTCCAGCACATCATGGAGGTCGGTCACCTGTCGGTGCTGGAACACGGCACGGTGACCTTCTACCTGACCGGGATGTCGCGGTCGTTGACCCACGAGCTGATCCGGCACCGGCACCTGTCCTACTCCCAGCTCTCGCAGCGCTACGTGCCCGAGCGGGATGCCGCGATGGTCGAGCCGGACGTCATCGCCGAGGACCCCGAGCTGCACGCGAAGTTCCAGAAGGCCGCGGACGCCAGCGTTGCCGCCTACAACGACCTGTTGGAATCGCTGCAGGAAAAGTTCGCCGACGAGCCGAAGGCGACGCTGCGCCGCAAGCAGGCGCGGCAGGCCGCCCGCTCGGTGCTGCCGAACGCCACCGAAACCCGGATCGTGGTTTCCGGGAACTACCGTGCGTGGCGGCACTTCATCGCGATGCGTGCGAGCGAACACGCCGATGTCGAGATCCGCGGCTTGGCGATCGAGTGCCTCCGCCAGTTGCAGAAGGTGGCGTCGAACGTGTTCGGCGATTTCGAGATCAGCGCGCTGCGCGACGGCACAGAGGTCGCTTCCAGCCCGTTCGTCAACGAGGGCTGATCCGGCATCGCGTCCACCACCGCCCGGTCTCGTGCTCGAAGAGGCCGGGCGGTGAACCGCGCCAGCCGGAGATCCCGTCTGAGTTCCCCACTTGAATACCCACCGGAAGCGATCGGAGCCGACCGGAACCGACCGGGTCGATTCCGAATAGTCCGATCCCGCGTGGCGAGGGTCATCTGGTTGGATGACTCGGCCAGTGCGTGAGCCTGTGCGGGGCTTACTTCGCCTCTTCGGAGATCGTCTTTCCCGGCAAGGACACCGTGCGCCTTGTCGCGCTTGTGCTCACCGAGGAGCACTGGAACCTCAAGCGCCGGGTTCAGGAGGACGATTCCAGCGACAACGACGAGCAAGGGGCCCAGCAGGTCTACCGGAAAGGCCGGGCAGTGCTCCGTCCTTCAGGGCGGGGGTGAAGCCCGGCCACCGGCCGCGAGGCCGGTCCTTATGCGCTGGGCCGAGCCTGCTGTTCGATGTACTGCCGAACCACGCTGATCGGGGCACCGCCGACTGATCCGGCGAAGTACGAGCCCGACCACAACCGCACGCCTTTCCAGTAGGCGAACCGCAGGTCCTCGAACTCCTTACGCAGCAACCGCGACGACACACCTTTGAGGCTGTTCACCAGCTTCGATACCGCGACCTTCGGGGGAAAGTTCACCAGCAGGTGCGCGTGGTTGGTTTCGCCGTTGAACTCGACCAGTTCGCATTCGAAGTCCTCGCACACCGCCCGCATGATTTCTTCCATGCGGGCCAGGTGGGCGCTAGTGAAGACCGGATGCCGGTACTTCGTGACAAAAACCAAGTGCGTATGTATGAGGTGAAACTTGCACGTCAGCACGCGAAGGTCACCGACACCCGAGCCGACTGGCTGCACAAGGCTACGACCAGCATCGTTCGTGAGAACCAAACGATCGTGCTGGAAGACCTCGCAGTCTCCGGCCTCGCCCGCACCCGGCTGGCGAAGTCCGTGCACGACGCATCATGGGGCACCTTCCGACGACTCCTCACCGAGAAGTCCGCACGGTACGGCCGTGATCTGGTCGTCATCGACCGGTGGCTGCCGACCTCGCAAACCTGCTCGGTATGCGGAAGCGTCGACCGGCACGGCACGGCGCGCGGCGGCACGGACGGCAGCAAGCTGAGCACGTCCGCCACGCCGTAGTCGCGTTTCACCCCTGGCGGTAGTGGGCGGGGATACAGTGGGAACCATGGGTGTCGCCAACGATGAACGAGAAAAGCTGTGCAACCTCTTCGAGCAGGTCGGGCCGGACGCGCCCACCTTGTGCGAGGGTTGGCGGACACGGGATCTCGCTGTGCACCTCGTGTTGCGCGAGCGGCGTCCGGACGCGCTGGCCGGCCGGGTGGTCAAGCAGTTGGCGCAGCGTGGTGACCGGGTCCGCTCGGAGCTGCACGAGCTGCCCTGGGCCGAGCTGATCGCGCAGGTCCGGCAGGGGCCGCCGAAGTGGAACCCGCTGGGCATCGGCGCGGTCGACGAGTGGGTCAACAGCGCGGAATTCTTCGTGCACCACGAGGACGTGCTGCGGGCGCGGCCGGGCTGGCAGCAGCGCCCCGCCGATCCGGAACGCGACGAGGTGCTGTGGAAGGCGCTGGCCAAGGCCGCCAAGATGTTCTACGGACGCAGCCCCGTCGGCGTGACGTTGCGCCGCCCGGACGGGACCGAGATCCAGGCAAAGCGCGGCCCGCGCACCGTTCGCATCTCCGGTGAGGTGGGCGAGCTCGTGCTGCACGCCTTCGGTCGAAAGCAAGCCCAGGTTTCCTCCGACGGAAACGAGGCCGACGTGCTGGCGGTCGAGGACCTGCGCCGCTCGATGTGAGCTGCGGAAAACTCGCGCTCCGGCGGTGGTTTCGGCAGGAAGAATCACGCCCCGACCCGATGTGTTGCCGGGAGGTTTCCGCTCTTGCGTTCGACGGTGGTGTGGGCGCGCTGACCAGTGGTCTCACCAGGTAGCGTCATGAGTATGACCGTCTGTCCCACTGCCACTCCGGGCCGCCCGTTCGGCCGGGTCCTGACCGCTATGGTGACGCCGTTCGACGAGGACGGGAAACTCGATCTGGACCTGGCCCAGGAGCTGGCCGCGTACCTGGTCGATCACGTCGGAAACGATGGCCTGGTCGTCAACGGCACGACGGGCGAGAGCCCCACGACCAGTGATGACGAGAAAGAGCGTCTGCTGCGGGCCGTCGTCGAAGCCGTGGGAGATCGAGCCACCGTCATCGCGGGCGCGGGCACCAACAACACCGTGCATTCCGTCGAGCTGGCGCGTGGCGCCGAGAAGGCCGGCGCGCACGGTCTGCTCGTCGTGACGCCGTACTACTCACGACCGCCGCAGGAAGGGCTCCTGTCGCACTTCACCACGGTCGCGGACGCGACCGACCTGCCGGTGATGCTCTACGACATCCCGCCTCGCTCCGTGGTGCCGATCCACACCGAGACGCTGAAGCGGTTGGCCGAGCACCCGAACATCAAGGCGGTCAAGGACTCCAAGCACGATCTGCTCGCGGGCAGCGAAGTGCTGGCCAACACCGACCTCGCCTACTACTCGGGTGAGGACCCGCTGAACCTGCCGTGGCTGTCCGTCGGCGCGGTCGGTTTCGTCAGCGTGATCGGTCACGTGGTCGGCGACCGGTTGCGCCAGATGCTCGACGCGTACGAGTCGGGGGACACCGCGACGGCCCGCGAGGTCCACACCGGACTGATGCCGGTGTACCGCTCGATGAACTTCGTCGGTGGTGTGATCTTCGCGAAGACGGCGTTGCGGCTCTGCGGCTACGAGACGGGGCAACCCCGGCTGCCGCTGCCGGCGGCGACCGATGAACAGGTTCGTTTGATCACCAGTGATCTGTGGGATGCTGGTCTGGTACTCGTGAATCCAGATGCGGCAGCAGAGGTGACCCAGCGTTGAGCTCGAGACCGACAGCAACCGAGTCCCACCCGGTGGCACCGACTTCCTCGGAACCACCCAAGCCGCTCACCGAGGGTGGACTGCGCGTCGTGGCGCTCGGTGGCATCGGCGAGGTCGGGCGGAACATGACGGTCTTCGAGTACGAGGGCCGACTGCTGATCGTCGACTGCGGGGTGCTGTTCCCGGAGGACGACGCGCCGGGTGTGGACCTCATCCTGCCCGATTTCGGGGCGATCGAGGATCGGCTCGACGAGATCGAGGCCCTGGTGCTCACCCACGGGCACGAGGACCACATCGGGGCCGTGCCGTTCCTGCTGCGGATGCGGCCGGACCTGCCGGTGATCGGTTCGAAGTTCACGCTGGCGCTGCTGGCGGCCAAGTGCAAGGAGCACCGGCTCAATCCGGAGCTCATCGAGGTGGCCGAGGGCCAGCGCACCAGTCGTGGTGCTTTCGACCTGGAGTTCTTCGCGGTCAACCACTCGATTCCGGACGCGCTCGCGTTGGCGATCCGCACTCCGGCCGGGGTGGTGCTGCACACCGGTGACATCAAGCTGGACCAGCTTCCGCTGGACGGGCGCCTGACCGACCTCGCCGGGTTCTCCCGGCTGGGTGACGAGGGCGTCGACCTGTTCTTGGCCGACTCGACGAACGCCGAGGTTCCCGGGTTCGTCACGCCGGAGCGCGAGATCGGCCCGGTGCTCGACCAGGTGATCGGCAAGGCCACCCAGCGGTTGATCGTGGCCTGCTTCGCCAGCCACGTGCACCGCGTGCAGCAGGTGCTGGACGTGGCCGCCGCGCACAACCGGAAGGTCTGCCTGGTCGGCCGTTCGATGGTCCGGAACATGGGGATCGCCGTCGAGCTGGGCATCCTGCAGGTTCCGCCGGGCTTGTTCGTCGAGCTGGACGAGGCGCTCTCGATGCCGGAGGACCAGGTCGTGTTCGTCTCGACCGGTTCGCAGGGCGAGCCGCTTTCCGCGCTGTCCCGGATGGCGCGTGGCGAGCACCGGCAGATCAGCATCCGCGCGGGTGACACCGTGGTGCTGGCGAGCTCGCTCATCCCGGGCAACGAGACCGCCGTGTTCGGCGTGGTCAACGGCCTGGTCCGGTTGGGTGCCGAGGTCGTCCACCAGGGCGGGGCGAAGGTGCACGTTTCGGGGCACGCCTCGGCCGGTGAACTGCTCTACCTGTACAACGCGGTGCGACCGAGCAACGTGATGCCGGTGCACGGCGAGTGGCGGCACCTCCGCGCGAACGCCGAACTGGCCCGGTTGACCGGTGTTCCCGCCGAGCGGGTGGTCATCGCCGAGGACGGCGTGGTGGTGGACATGATCGACGGCATCGCGAGCGTCGCCGGGCGGGTCAAGGTCGGGCACGTCTACGTCGACGGCCTGTCGGTCGGCGACGTCAGCGAGTCCACCCTGTCGGATCGGTTGATCCTCGGGGAGGGCGGCTTCATCTCGATCACGGCCGCCGTCGAGGCGAGCACCGGGCGGGCCGTGTCGGCGCCGACGATTTCCGGCCGGGGTTTCTCCGACGATCCGAAGGCGTTGGACGACGCGGTGCGGCTGGTGGAGATGGAGCTGGCCCGTACCGAGTCGGAAGGCATGACCGACACGCACCGGATCGCGCAGGCGGTTCGCCGCGTCGTCGGCAAGTGGGTGGCCGACACCTACCGCCGCCGTCCGATGATCGTGCCCAACGTGCTCCCGGTCGATTCCTGAGCATCGCTTCTTCGCTGGATTGACGGCTGCCCTCCCGGGCCCCCGCACGCGGGCCGGGGAGGGCAGCCGCCTTTCGGCCGTCCCCGGCACGGCAGTTGATCGCGACCCGTTCGGCAGACGCGAACGCCTGCCGGTGATTCCTACGTTGGTCACCGGTCCGGCAGGTCTGCTGAGCGGAGGGATCGGTGGAGTTCACTTCCCTCGTGGCGGTGAAGAGCAAGTCCGGCGAGTTGACGGCGCTGCGGCACGTAGATCGTGTCGCGGCGCGCCGGGTGCAGCCGTTGGTGGAAGTGTTGTCGAACGTGGCTTCCAGCGGTTCGGTGCGCGAGTCGCTGGGAGACGTCGCGCGCGTCCTGAAGCAGCACGGTCGCCGGTTGATGCTGGACGCCTCGCAGCTGGATCCCGCCTCGAGCCTGTGGCGGACTTTCGGCGGCCCGCTCGATCACGTGTGGCGGATGTTCCGGGATTCGCTCGAGCTGCACGAGTTGGGCGAGATCCCGCCGTTCGTCCCGGTCGTGCGCATGGATGCCGCCGATGCCTACCTGCGGAAGACGCGGGGGCTCCTCGCCGAGCTCGGTTGTGGTGTCGGCGTTCGGATCGTCGGTGCCCAGGTACGGGATCCGCAGGTGGCGGCCGCGCTGGAGCGGGCGTTGCGGCTGCTGCGGGTCGACATCACCGAGGTGGATCTCGTCGTCGATGTGGGTTTTCTGCGTCGCAACCGGCTGACGCCCGCTGTGGTTCGGGACGTCTTCGCCAATCTGGGCAGCCTGCCGATCGCGGGATGTCGTTCGGTGAGTCTGCTCGGCGGTTCCGTTCCGCCGCGGCGTTGGGACGCGGGGTGTACGCGGAGTCGCGTCGAATTCGACCTCTGGCACCAGGCCTTCGCGAGGTTTCCGTCCCTGCGGTACGCCGACTACGGCGTGACCCACGCCGCGGCGCGGGATGGAGCGGATGTCCGGTCGCGAGCCCGCCATCCGTTCCTGCACTACACCCGCTGCCAGGAATCCCGCTTCCTCACTCGTCGGCTGCCGCCGGAAGGGGCCGTGGCCCAGGCCGATGATTACCTCAAACGGCGGTATTTCGGAGAGATCGCCGAGGAGGTCGTCGAAGCAGAGCGGCCGGTGTCGTGTTCGTGGGGCGACCGGTCGATCCGGGACAGCGCCCTGCACGGTGGTCCGGCCGATTCGAGCGAGTGGATCGCGATCGGGACGTCGCACCACATCGCCCACCTGGCCGCCGACGGCGATCTGCTGCCGGAGGATCGGCTGTAGTGCTCGGCGGCCCTTCCGGCCGAGCCGTGTGGTCCGGCTGGCCCGCCGTCCCAACCGAGCATCGGGCACCCCGGCCGTGCGAGCGACCGAGGGTACCCGATGGTTGCGTCGGCCGGTCAGCTGCGGCCGGAGCGGGCGAGCTGCTCTGATTCCGCCGCTTCGTCCGGGTGGGTGTGCATGTCGTCGATGCTTTCGAGGCTGCGGTGGGCCGTCTCCTTGGCGGTCAGCGCGGCGATGGTCGCGATGGCGCACATGGCGGAGACGAACACGGCCGGTGCCAACCAGTTCTCCGTGCCGGGGCCCGCGAGGTAGGTGGCGATCGCCGGTGCGAGGCCTCCGGACAGCGCGAAGCCCACCTGGGTGCCCAGGGCGATGCCGGTGGCGCGCACGCGGGTGGGGAACATTTCGGCGTAGAAGGCGGGCCAGATCCCGTTGGCCAGGGAGTAGAGCAGGCCGGACATGAGCACGCCGAAGGTGAAGATCAGCGGCCAGTTGCCCGCCGAGATCGCCGCCAGGTATGGGTAGAGGACCAGGGCGGAGCCGACCACGCCGCTGATGAACAGGGGTTTGCGCCCGATCTGGTCGGCGAGTCGTGCGCCGAGCGGGATCGCGCCCAGGGCCACGGCGTTGGCGGCCACGGCGACTCCCAGCATGGTGGACCGGTCCAGGCCGACTCCGTTCGTGGCGAAGGACAGCGACCAGACGGTGAAGACCATGTTGACGGTGTTGACCATGGCTGCGGCGGCGATCCGGAGCACGGCCGCCTTGTGGTGGCGCATGATCAGGCCCAGCGGGGTGTTCTTGGGGGCCTCGTCGTGGATCTCGTGGAACGCCGGGGGCTCTTCGAGCTTGCGGCGGATGAGGTATGCGGTGATCACGACCACTGCCGAGAGCCAGAACGGCACCCGCCAGCCCCAGCTGAACAGGGCCTCTTCGGGAAGTTGGGTGAAGGGGATGAACACGGCGGTGGCCAGCAGGGTGCCGAATTGGGTGCCCTGCAGGGTCCAGCTGGTGGTGAAGGACCGTTTGCCCTCACCGGCGTGTTCGAGGGACATCGAGATCGCGCTGGCCTGCTCGCCGGCAGCGGAGAGTCCCTGGATCATCCGGCAGGCCACGAGCAGCGCGGGGGCGAGCATCCCGGCCTGGTCGTAGGTGGGCAGACAGCCGATCGCGAAGGTGGCCCCGCCCATCATGAACAGCGTGAGCATCAGGACGAACTTGCGACCGAACTTGTCGGCCAACGGGCCCATGACGAGTGCGCCGAGCGGGCGGACCACGTAGGCCACGCCGACGGTGCCCATCGACAGGAGGATCGCCACCGCCGGGGCCGCGTTCTCGGGGAAGAACAGGTGGTTGAGCACGATCGCCGCCGCCGTGCCGTAGACGGCGAAGTCGTAGTACTCCAGGGCGGAGCCGATCCAGCTGGCCAGAGCGGCTTTCTTGGGGGTCTTGCCTGGCGCGGCGTCCTCGGGCGAGTGCCCGGGGGGAGCGTGGGTCATGTCGGATCCTTCGGTTGGTGCTGCGCGCTATGCGTTCTGCGGTGCGGGGGTTCCGGTGGGGACGTCGACCGGTGCTCCGCTGCCGGTGCTGTCGAGTACGGCGTGGACCACGCGCAGCGACTGCAGCCCGTCGTGGGCGGTGACCCGGGGCGCGGCTCGCTTGCGGAGGACCTGTTCGAAGTGGTCGAGCTGCAGGTCCAGGGGATCCTGCCGGTCGGTCCGGAGGTCCTGAACGGTGAACGGTTCCCACCAGGACGCTTCGCCCGCGTAGGTCCGCATGCGCATGGTGGGAACGGACAGGGAGCCGCGCGTTCCGGCTATGTGGTAGCAGTTCTCGTCGTCGGCCGTGGTGTAGCTGGGGTTCTCGCGGGAGGTTTGCTCCCAGGAGAGGGCGGAGGCGGCGGCGTCGGAGAGGATGAACGTGCCGAGCGCCCCGTTGGCGAAGGTCAGGGTGATCGCGACGGTGTCCTCGACGTCGAATCCCCTGGTCCGGTTGCTGCTGACGGCCTGCACCCGGGTGATCTCCCCGCACAGGGCGCGCAGGTTGTCGATGTCGTGGATGAGGTTGATCAGGATCGGCCCACCGCCCGTCCGGGTGCGCCAGGGCGCGGTTTCGAAGTATTCCTCGGGTTTGTGGAACAGCGCCGACCCGGTGATCGCCACGGGATTTCCGATGGCGCCGCCTGCCACGGCTTCGACGGCTGTTGCCAGCAGTGGTGAGTGCCGCCGGTGGTGGCCGACGAGGACGGGCACGCCGGTCGACTCGGCGGCTTCCGCGATCCGTTCGGCAGCCTCGACGGTGTCGGCGATCGGTTTCTCGACGAGGACGGGCACTCCCGCTTCGACGGCGGCCAGGGCACCGGGTGCGTGCAGGTGGTTGGGCGTGGCCAAGATGGTCCCGTCGACCTCGTCGAGGACGTCGTCGAGATTGCTCGCGATGCGCGTGGCCGGGCCGAACGGGTGCCGGTCGGGTTGGAGGGCGGGGTCCACGACGTGGCTGAGTTCCAGCCGGGGGTGGTCCTGGACTCGTCGAGCGTGTTCGCGCCCGATCAAGCCGGCCCCGACGACGGCGATGCGCATGGAACGATCCTCAGTACTTTCAAATAATGGCAATAGCTGCTATATGTTGAATAGAAGGATGAAGTGACGGAATACACGTGTCAAGGAGGTCCCGGGTGACCGAACAGCGACAGGGCACGGTCGGCAAGGCGTTGGGACTGCTCACGCTGGTGGGTGAGTACCCGCACGGGGTCACCGCCGGGGAGATCACCGAGGTCGTCGACTACCCCTTCAGCACCGTCTACCGGCTGTTGAACTCGCTGCTCAGCGCGGAGTTCGTGGCATACGACCCGCAGGACAAACGCTATCGGCTGGGATTGCGGATCTACCAGCTGGGCCAGAAGGTCTCCAGCACGCAGGGCTTCGACGGGATGGCGCTGCCGGTGCTGCAACGGCTCACCGAACTTACCCGGGAAAGTTCGATCCTGTCGGTGCTCGACGGTTCCCAGTACCTGACGATCCACAAGGTCGACGGTCCCCAGTTCCGCATCACGACCGACCCCGGCGACCACGGTTCGCTGCACACCACGGCGGTGGGCAAGGCGCTGCTGGCCTTCGCCGACGAGCCGACCCGCACCCACCTGCTCGACACGGTGGAGCTCCGTGCGCGCACCGAGCACTCCGTCACCGACCGCGACCGACTCCGCGGCCAGGTGGAGCGGATCCGCGACCAGGGCTGGGTCGGCCAGAGTGAGGAGAACGACGAGGGCATGGTCGCCGTCGCCGTTCCGGTGTTGGCCGAGGGCGGCCGGTTGATCGCCGCGGTGGCCCTGGCGGCGCCGATCTTCCGGCGGACCCTGGACGAACTCCAGGAATGCCTTCCGGCGCTGCGCCAGGCCGCGGCCGAACTGTCCGTGAAGCTCCCACTTCGGTAGCGCCCGCGCGCTCCGGTTGCGCCCGCCCGCTCCGCCGATGCCACGGGCGGCGGGCGCCGGTACGGCTCCGTGGCAGAGTTCCCGTGTCGTCCCTCGTGCGGTGCATTCCTCGTGGAGGGGTCCTGCGGGAAAGGAACGGGTGTGTTCGAGCGAATCGCGGAACTGGTCGATGCGGTACCGGAGTTCGACCGGTTCGCGGGGGTCGACGAGTTGGTGGAAGCGATTCGGGAGATCGCTCGGCGGCACCCCGACCTGGCGGAGATGCACCGCATCGGCACCTCGCGCGACGGTGAACCGCTGTGGTCGCTGACCATCCGAGGTGGTGACCGGCAGGTGCTGGTCGTCGGCGGGGTGCATCCCAACGAGCCGATCGGGGGAGTGTCGGCGCTGCACCTGGCCCGAACCCTGGTCGCGGACGACGAGCTGCGCCGGGAATGGGGATGCACCTGGCACATCGTCGCCTGCATCGACCCGGACGGGACGCGGTTGAACGAGCCGTGGTTCGAGCCGCCGCTCACGATGGCCAAGTACGGCCGCTCGTTCTATCGGCCCGCGGCCGACGAGCAGGTCGAGTGGTCGTTCCCGTTCGCCTACAAGGACACCGTGTTCGACCGGGTGATGCCGGAGACCGAAGCGCTGATGCGGCTGATCGACGAGACCCGCCCGATGTTGTTGTGCTCGTTGCACAACGGCGAGTACGGCGGCGTCTTCCACTACCTCAGCGACACCAGTCCGCGGCTGAACGAGCAGCTCACGTCCATTCCGGACCGCCTCGGCCTGCCGCTGCACACGGGCGAGGGCGAGGCGCCGTTCATCGAGCAGCTCGCTCCGGCGATCTTCCGGGCGTTCACCGCCGAGCAGGAGTACGACTACCTCGAAGGGCTCGGTATCGATCCGGCCGAACGCGCGGGCGGGGAGTCGAGCCACGCCTACGCGAGCCGCTACGGCACGGCGTACCTGGCCACGGAGGTGCCGTACTGGGCGAACGCCGACGCGGACGACCACACCCGGCTGGCGGTGTCCTATTCGGACCTGCTGGGTGAGCGCGCGGAACTCACCCACGAGACCGCACGCGTGCTCACGGCGGCGTTCGACGCGGTCCGGCCCGCATTCCAGGTGCGTTCGCCGCAGCTGCGGGCGATGGAATGCTTCCTGCCGTTCCTGCGCATCGCGGCGGAAGCCGATCGGGTACGGGCAGGGCAGGAGGACGCGCTGCGTCCCGCTGTCGTCGCGGAACGGTTCATGGTCACGGCCACGACGCATTCGACGCGGGTCCGATTCGCGGGGATGTTGCTCTCGGCGCTGGGTTCGGAGATCGCGCGGGGCAACGACGCGGAGGTGCTGCGGGTGGAGCACGCCCGGCTGACGCGGGTTTTCGACCGCTGGGCAGCGGAGGCCGATGCCGACGTGCCACCCCGGCCGATCCCGATCCGAAAGCTGGTGGGTGTCCAATGTGGAGCGATGTTGGCCACTGCCGCTGATCTTCTCGACCGATAGCTCGTGCGGTGCTTCGACACGCTGTGATTCGGGCGAAATGTGGCGATTCGCGTGATGGGGAGCACGGACGCTGGTTCCGCGAAAAAGGTTAGGCTAACCTCATCATCCGTGTTCGGATGTGATCGTCCGATGCTTTCCAACGGATCGGAGCCGCCATGATCAGCAGAACAGGTCCATTCGCCGCCGCGATCCTCGCGCTGGTCCTGGCGCTCACTTCTTGCGGGGCCGCTGGCGGAAGTGACGGCGAATCGGCTGACGGACCGACGATCGAGACCATGTTCGGCCCGGTCACGGTTCCGGCGGAGCCGAAGCGCGTGGTGGCGCTCGGGTGGTCGGATGCCGAGATGGCCCTCGCGCTCGGGGTGGAACCGGTCGGCGTCAGCGACTGGCAGGGCTTCGGTGGCGATGGTGTCGGCCCTTGGGCGGAAGGTCTGTACACGGAGTCGCCGACCCGGCTCGGCACCACCGAGGTCAACTTCGAGGAGCTGGCAGCGCTCAAGCCCGACCTGATCCTCAACACCCGGTCTGCGGGCGAACCCACTCAGCACGAAACCCTCTCGAAGATCGCACCGACCGTCGCCCCACCGCCGGACACGCCGAGCTACGGCACGGAATGGCGCGAGCAGTTGCGCATGGTGTCGACGGCGCTGGGCAAGCAGTCCGAGGGGCAGCAGCGGATCGCCGAGGTGGAAGGTGTTTTCGACGAGGCCGCGCGGGAGCACCCGCGGTTCGCGGGCAAGACGGTGGGCGTCGCGGGCTACCACGGCCGCAAGTGGGGTGCTTACCTGTCGGGCGACCCGCGGGTGGATTTCATGCAGGACCTGGGCTTTCGGAACAAGCCGGAGATCGACGAGCTCGCGAATGACTCGTTCTACGTCGACGTCTCGAACGAACAGCTCGACCTGCTCAGCGCCGACCTGACGGTGGTCATGGCCATCAACGGCGATCCGGAGCAGATCCGCGAGGATCCCGTGCTCAACCAGATTTCCGCCGCTCGCGCCGGCAATCTCGTCGTCCTCGACGACCCGACCCTGGTGGCGGCCTTCTCCGCGGGCTCCACGCTCGGCATCAAGTACGCCATCGAACGCGCCGTCCCGCTGTTCGCCGAACACCTCTAAGACAGCGGAGCCTCTCAGGGCAGCGGGGCCTCGGGGCAACATCTCGGCGAGAAATCGCCCCGAGGCAGCCGCTCAGGTGTGGTGGCGGCTGGTCTTGAGGTGATTCAGGAAGTTGGACCAGGCGGTGTGGGGAAAGAGGAGCGTGCCACCGTCGCGGTCTTTGGTGTCCCGGACTCCGGTGACGCCGGGAACAAGCGCCACTTCAACGCACTCATTCTGGGTCCTGCTGTAGCTGCTCTTGAGCCACGTTGCGTTCCGCAGGTTGCTCTGCTGGGGCATGGTGGGGCCTCATCTTCACTCCGAGTGCTGTTCTCCCACCGATCGTATGAGATTGTGCGACTCCTTCGGGCCGAGCGAAGCGGCCTGCAGTCGGTTCCACAGCGTCGCGTAGGCCGCCACGGCGTCTTTTGCGTCCAGGTAGCGGGCATCGTCGAAGGATTCGACGTAGACGAATTCCAGGTCGGCAGCGATCCCGCGCGAGGGGATCTGCAACATCGTGAAGTCGTATGAGACCCCGCCGACGGGGCCGCTCGTCCGAAATGGCAGCACCTGGAGGTCGATGTTCGGTCGAAGCGCGATGCTTTCGAGGTAGCCGAGTTGTTCGCGCATGGTCGTGGCGTCGCCGACCTGTCGGCGAACGCAGGACTCGGACAGGACGAACGACATCCTTGGCGGATCGTCACGAGTCAGGAGTTATTGGCGTTCCTGACGCGCTTTCACATCCGCGTCGAGGCCATCGTCATCGCCTCGAATCGAGTCCGCGTGCAGCGCCCGGATGTACCTTTCGCTCTGCAAGATTCCAGGAACGATCTCACCTTGTGCTTGGCGAATGTTGTCGGCGTCGACCTCCAGGTCGATGTACATCCGGAACCACTCGGGGAAGACCGCTCGGTAGTCGCTCCAGCGGCCCCGAACGCTGCGGGTTCGCGCCAGTTCGAACATCCAGTCCATCTGTCCGGGGTCGACGTCGTAGAACTCCAGTAGGAGCTTCAGGTCGCCCTTGCTGATGCCGCCTTGTCCCAGTTCCAGGCGGCTGATCTTGCTGTCGGCGCAGTCCAGTTCTTTGGCGGCTTCGGCCTGTTCGCGCCCAGCTTTCAAGCGTGCGTGGCGGAGTTCATTTCCCAGCTGGAGCCGTCGCACGGTCGGGGTTGCCATCCATCACCTCCGTCAGAGTTACATGAGCAGTATTCAACATCTGCAACCGCAGGGGAATGACTCCATTGAGTGACTAGTAAAACCGCAAATGCAGTTTTACTCTTGCGATACGCAAGTGGATCAACTGGGAGTCGTTGGATGGATGTGCCGATGAATTCGGAGCAGGTGCTGTTGTTGCTGTTCATGGGGGCTGTGGCGGTGTTGCCGTGGGTGGTGATCGCGGTGGAATCGCGTGTGGTGCGGGATTGGCTCACGCGTCGAAGGGTTCGCCGAACCACCCGAGAAACGCGAAACCAAATCGCTTCCGTGGGGTTGTCGGAACTGCCGAATCGCGGTGAGTGCGTGTGCATGAATTCCGCGGGCGGCTACCGGTGACCGGGCCGCAGCCGGAAGAGCGCCACTTCTGGCTGCCGACGCCGGACCCTGATCAGCGCGCCCTGATCCGGCACGCGTTTCGCGGGGCGCGTTGGGAGAGCCAGCGCTCCGCCGACACCGTGTGCGGCAAGAAGGTCGCCATGGCCAAGCCGCACGAAGTGGACTGGTGCACCGCGCCCACCTGCGCCGACTGCAATCGAACCCTGATCGGCGAACAGCACTCGTGATCGTCGCTTCGCGCTGAGCGCGCCACCAGACTTTCCGAACCCGGTCCGATGCCGCGAGATGCCCCGAAATCCGGCATCGCACCGCGCGGCCGGTCGGTGCCTGTCTCTCCCCGCAGCACCGACCGGCCGCACCCACAGCTGTGCGAGGGTGCGAACTGCGACCTACGCGGGCAGCTTCGGCTCGATGAGCTGCGCGATCTCCGTTGCCTTCGTGCAGGGATCGTTACCCTCGATTTTGTCGGCGCGGTACTTGACGTGTACGGAGACCGACCCGCCACCAACCTCGATGATCTGATTGCAGATGCCCTGCCCCTGTGAGCCTGTGTTGACCACTTGGATGCCCTGCCGCTCACCAACTTGGTTGGGCTGGAAGACCCCAAAGTTGCTCCGCCTCTGCTCCCAATAGTCCAGCCCCTTCTGTTCAGCCTTGTAGACCGTCAGATACAGCACGTCGCCACGATGCCTACACCCAGGCTCCTCGATGCCTTGGTCTACCGGCTCACCTGCCGACTCAAGCTCGTTCGCTTGAAGGACCTCGGGCGGGACAGCCCCACAGGGGTCGAAACTCGCGAGTGGAGAGGGCTCTGCCGGTTCCGTAGTGGGCGCATTGGCATCGTCACCTGTGCCGCCTGCACAGCCAGAAAGCAATAGACCAGCAATGACGAGGACGGCAGCGGTCGCTGATCGTGTGGTACGCATGCTCATCATCAGATCAGATGTTCCGTCCCAAGTTGCGAGCGCTCTCGTCGTCTGTGTTCTGCATGTCCCTGGCAGAGTCCCGGTACGTCTGTGCCATCGCCTTCAAGATCCTCTCCATCTCCGTCAGAATGGCGACCAAGCCGACATCCTTGGCATTCACCTTCTCAGCGAACTTCTTTTCGACGTCTTGTCCGATAAAGCAATCGCCGTAGGCGCCATTCGCAATCAGCTGATCCGCATCGACAATGCAGTCAGCGACCTTGTCCGCCTTATCGTCGTAGACCTTGGCGACACGTTCGGCTGCTTCCGGGGCCATGACGAGTTGACCGTTGTCCACGGCGGCGCGTAAGCCCTGTGCCTGGCCACCAGTGCGCCCGCTTGCTGGGCGTAGCCTTCCATCCCCGTTGGTTCCACCGAGCCCCCTCCACGGCCGTGCAGCAGTGGTCACCCATTCGCGTGATCACGCGCGGAGATAGTACAAGGTTGATCACCGTTCCGAGGCGCGAACGCGAAAAGTTCCCGCGATCTATCCCAGTCGGCGCCTCCACCGGGCATCGGTCGATGGGGTCTAGCAGCGGGGCTCACTGTCGGGAGCGTCCAGTCCGCACGCCGTAGACCACGCGCCGGACCGCGCTCGGTCCGGAATCTCGCACCGGGGTCGTCGGGTTGTCGTAGTCGTCGGCAACCTTATGCGAGGTGACGACAATCGACTGTGTCTGACATGCGAAACGCTGATTTGTCAATCAACCTGGTCAAAATGGACTGTATGAATACTGTGATTATTGATAAGCCGACAATTGCGGCGGGCAGTTTCGCTCTCGTGATCGATCGCGTTAGTGTTGTGGCGATTGCAGGGCCGTATACACGGGGGACGAGAAAAGTGCGCACCGGTCGACGTCCTCACCTTGTGATCGGCGTGGTCATTTCGTGTTCTTCGTCGCCCACGTCGCGATCGTCGGATTCGGGTGCTGGAAGTTCCGGTCGGGGTCGAATGGCTGGCGGGTGTTTTTCACGATCATTTCAGCTTGCTACGTGATCGCCGTCCCCTTCGGCTTGGTTGACCCGGGATCCAGCTTGGCGCAGAAGGTGTTCAGCGTGGTGATCGGAACGCTGGCGGTCGCGGGACTGGTATGTGCGTGGTGGCCGGAAACCAACCGGTACTTCCGCGAAATCGCGAACTACCGGAGCGCGGTGAAGGCGCAAAAGTACGCGGAATTCATGCGGAACAATCCGCAGCCCTGGAGATGAGGTTCCACGATCTCCGACCCGTGCAAGCGCCACGCTGCTCGCCCACGGGGTATTGGTCAACGCGGCTCAATGTCCGTAGTGATAGCGGCATGCGGCGATGCGGATCTCGTCCTCGTCGATCTTGTACACGAGGCGGTGCTCGTCGGTGATCCGGCGTGACCAATATCCGTGGAAGCCGTGCTTGAGGGGTTCGGGTTTGCCGATCCCCTCGTTGCCGTTGCGTTCCACATCCTTGATCAACGTGTTGATCCGTTTGAGGGTCTTGCGGTCCTGGGTCTGCCACCAGACGTAGTCGTCCCAGGCGTTTTCGTCCCAGACCAGCTTCATTCGGCGAGGTCCCGCTCGGTGCCCCCGCCATGTTCGAGCCGGTCGATCGAGGCCAGCAGTCGCCGAGCGTTCTCAGGGCTCTTGAGTAGGTATGCGGTCTCTTTCAGCGCTTCGTAGTCCTCCAGCGCGACCATGACCACCGGATCGTGGCCGGCACGGGTGATCACGACCTCCTCGCGGTCGTCGACGACCGAATCGAGCGTTTCGGCGTACTTCGCGCGCGACTCGGAGTACGACATCGTCTTCATGGTCCACCTCCAACGGTATGTACAGAAAACTGTACGCCATAGAAGAACTGCGTGGCCAGCATGCCCTCGGGTATCCACGTGCCCGGCACAGGACCGCGGCCGACATGTCAGCTGAGCACCTCGTACCGAGATTGAACCGCCCCGGGGCACCTCTCACTCGATACCCGAGGACTCAGCGGCGCCAGGGGCTGGGTTTGCCGGTCCTCGGGTGGGTCGGGTCCACGTGATGCGGGGTGTCCGGTTCGTCGGCGCGCAGTGGGGCCAGGTCCTCGGTGATCGCGCGCATGATGCGGTCGCGGGCGCGAGTCGCGTCGCCCGGCTGCTCGGCGGAGAGATCTCCGAGGTCCACGGGTTCGCCGAAGTGCACCCGCAGGGTCGGGCGGCGCCACAGTGCCCGCAACCACGAGCCGAACAGGCCCAGCAGGTCCGCCTTGCTGCCCGGTCGCACCATGCCGTACTTCATGGTCTCGTGTGCGCCCCACTGGCTGACCGGGACGACCGGCGCCTTCGCCGCCAGCGCCATCCGGGCCACACCGGTCTTGCCGCGCTCCGGCCACAGTCCCGGCTCCAGGCTGATCCGTCCCTCCGGATACACCAGGATCGGCCGGTGATCGTCGTCCAGCGCGTCCACGGCCCGCCCCAACGCCTCGGTGGCGGTGCGCTCGCCCCGATCCACCCGCACGTGCCCGGACTTGCGCAGTACCGGGCCGAGCACCGGCGCATCGAACAACCCGCCGGTGGCGAGGAACCGGGGAGCCACCCGGCGCCGCTCGCACGCGGCCAGCAGCACCAGCGCGTCGATGTTGCCGATGTGGTTGGCGGCCAGCACCAGCGGCCTGCCGCGAACATCGTCCGGAACGTCGCCGCTCACCACCAGGCGACCCGTCAACCCGACCACCAGGCGGTCCAGCCGCATCACCGCACGCCACAGCCGCGGAGTTTCCCGGAAGAGGGATTCACGGTCGCTGCGGCGTGTCGGATCGTTCGGCACGGGGACGGAAGCCATGATGGTCCATGGTTCCACGAACGGACCTCACACCCAACGACTCGCTACCCGGACGACAGTGACCGGCTGAGGCTCGCCGAGTCCCGGCCGCACGGCTGTGGCTGGTGTGACGGGAGAGGCGGGACGGCGATACCGTGTGGAGCATGGCGAGCCGGACAGGTGGAGCTCAGGGCAGCAACCCGCGGAGCAAGGCGCAGGGGTCGACGCGCTCCACGGGCGCGGCTAAGAGCGGAACCGCGAAGAGCACGAGCAAACCGCAGAGCGGCGCCGCCACCAAATCCGGAGGCGCCACCAAATCCGGAGGCGCCACCAAATCCGGCACTGCGAAATCCGGGCCCGCGAAGTCCGGATCCTCGAACAAGTCCGGTGCCGCCACGAAACGTACTTCCGCTAGCAAGGGCGGTTCGAGCAGCGCCAAACCCCGTTCCGGTTCGACCCACGCGCCCGCCAACCGAAAACCGGCCTCGGGTGGCGCGCGCAAGACCCAGAGCAACAGCCGCCCACCGCTGAGCATGGCCTGGGCGAAGGAGCTCGACCCGGCGCACCGCAGGGGAGCCCTCGCGCTCGTCTACCTCGCGTTCGCCGTGATCGCCGCCGCCGGGATCTGGTGGCAGGCGGGTGGACCCATCGGCCAGTGGACCGACTGGGTGCTCCGGTTCGTCATCGGCTCCGCAGCGGTCGTCCTGCCCGGCGTGCTGCTGCTCGTGGCCGGGATACTGATGGTCACCGAAACCAACCCGCAGGCGCGGCCCCGCGTGATCGTCGGGACGGTGCTGCTGGCCCTCAGCGTGCTCGGCGTGCTGCACATCGGCGCTGGCTCGCCCGCCCCTGACGCGTTGCAGGAATGGCCGCACGCCGGGGGAATCATCGGATTCGTCGCCGGTGGCCCGCTGGCGCAGGGGCTCACCGCCTGGGTGGCGATTCCGGTCCTCGTGCTGGTCGGACTGTTCGGGTTGCTGCTGCTGACCGACACGCCACCCCAGGACCTGCTGCGCCGCATGGTGGAAACCGACGACGAGTCCACTGCGGACGAAGCCGACGAGGACTCCGAGCAGCCCACGACCAAGCTCCGGCGCCCGTCCCGGCGTAGGCAAGGGGCGATGGCCGACGGCTCGCAGATGTCGCTGGAAGACGTCGAGGACGACTCCGGAACGAAGAGCGGAGCAGCCAAGGCCGGTGCGGCGAAGACCGGGGACAAGACGTCCGGCGCGGCGAAGGCCAAGGCGCTCGCCCCCACCGCACCCGAAGACGTGCCCGCCAACGACACCGGCGGCGAGGAGACCGCGAAGAGCGGCAAGACCGGCAAGCAGGGCAAGGCGGAACAGCTGACCATCAGCCGCACCGTCGAAGGCGACTACAAGCTGCCGCCGCTGGACGCCCTCACCGACGGCGAGCCGCCCAAGACCCGCAGCAAGGTCAACGAGTCGATGATCGAGGCGATCACCGGCGTCCTGGACCAGTTCAACATCGACGCCCAGGTCACCGGGTTCACCCGGGGGCCGACCGTGACCCGCTACGAGGTCGAGCTCGGCCCCGGCGTCAAGGTCGAGAAGATCACCGCGCTGACCAAGAACATCGCCTACGCCGCCGCCACCGACAACGTGCGGCTGCTGGCGCCCATCCCGGGCAAGTCCGCCGTCGGCATCGAAGTGCCCAACAGCGACCGCGAGATGGTCCGGCTGGGCGACGTGCTGCGTTCCTCCAAGGCAGCCAGCGACACGCACCCGCTGGTGATGGGCCTCGGCAAGGACATCGAAGGCCACATGGTCACCGCGAACCTCTCCAAGATGCCGCACCTGCTGTGCGCGGGTTCGACGGGTTCCGGTAAGTCCAGCTTCGTCAACTCGATGCTCGTCTCGCTGCTCGCCCGCTCCACCCCGGACGAGGTCCGGATGATCCTGATCGACCCGAAGATGGTGGAGCTGACCCCGTACGAGGGCATCCCGCACCTGATCACGCCGATCATCACCCAGCCGAAGAAGGCCGCTGCCGCGCTCGGTTGGCTGGTCGACGAGATGGAACAGCGCTACCAGGACATGCAGGCCAACCGGGTGCGCCACATCGACGACTTCAACGAGCGGGTGCGCTCGGGCGAGATCACCGCGCCGCCGGGCAGCGAGCGGGAATACCGGCCGTACCCGTACATCCTGGCGATCGTCGACGAGCTCGCCGACCTGATGATGACCGCGCCACGGGACGTCGAGGACGCCATCGTGCGCATCACGCAGAAGGCGCGCGCTGCCGGGATCCACCTGGTGCTCGCCACCCAGCGACCGTCGGTCGACGTGGTCACCGGCCTGATCAAGACGAATGTGCCGTCCCGGCTGGCGTTCGCCACCTCCTCGCTGACCGACTCCCGAGTCATCCTCGACCAGCCGGGAGCCGAGAAGCTGATCGGCATGGGCGATGCGCTGTACCTGCCGATGGGCGGGTCCCGCCCCGCCCGCGTGCAGGGCTCGTTCGTCAGCGACGACGAGATCCACCGCGTGGTCTCCTACACCAAGCAGCAGGCCGAACCGGACTACACCGAAGGCGTCACCGCAGCGAAGGCAGGCGAGAAAAAGGAAGTCGATTCCGACATCGGCGACGACCTCGACGTACTGCTGCAGGCCACCGAACTGGTGGTGACCAGCCAGTTCGGATCGACCTCGATGTTGCAGCGCAAGCTCCGCGTCGGGTTCGCCAAGGCCGGTCGGCTGATGGACCTGCTGGAGTCGCGCGGGGTCGTCGCTGCCTCGGAGGGCTCGAAGGCGCGCGACGTGCTCATCAAGCCGGAAGAGCTGGAGAACACGTTGCACGCGATGCGCGGTGGCCCACCACCCGACGAGGGCGAGGACTGATTCTTCCGGCCGGTCGTTTCCGCCCGTTCACGATTTCGCGACGAGTCCGAAGGATCGCGTTTTCGCGCTCGTCACGTATTTCCCGAATCGGGCGGACGTTGCTCCGTTCGTCGTGATCCGATTGCCCCGAATGGAATGCGTGGAACGGTTTCACGTCCGATCTTGTGCGATATATTCGCCGCTTGCTGACGTCGAATCGGTTTCGTCGGCACCGGAGACGCCGCACGAGAGGTTTCGGAATGAACGGCAGGAAGGTTCGGGCGTGCCTGGCCATCGCGCTGTCCGCGGTGCTGGTGACAGGCGGCCACCAGGTGGCTTCCGGGGCGGCGCCGCCGACCGAGGGGGATGCCGGGGCGACGGACGTGGAGAAGGGCGAGATGTTCCGCCAGGGCGGCAGCAGCTACCCGCGGCTGGTCCGGCTGGAGCACGGCGGTCTCGCCAACGGTCGCATCCTTGCCAGCATGACGACCTATGTGGACAACGCCGGACGTGCTGTTTTCTACGAGAGTTGGGACGACGGCGCGACGTTCGAGCAGGTCGGCGAGATTCGCGATCCCGCGGGCGAGAACGCCGAGGGCATGTGCTGCTCGTCGCTCTACGAGCTGCCCGAACGGGTCGGCGACATGCCAGCCGGAACCCTCCTGTGGGCGGGCACCGCGGGCATCGGCGCCGACGAGGACGAACGCCGGAGCAGCATCCGGCTGTGGCGCAGCGATGACCACGGCCGCAGTTGGGAATTCGTTTCGAACGTCGCCACCGCCGGGGTCGGACCGGGAATCTGGGAACCCGAGTTCACCGTTTCCGAGCAGGGCGATCTGGTCGCCTTCTATTCCGACGACATGGGTTCCGAACACGATCAGAGACTGGTGCAGGTGCGTTCTCGGGACGGGATCAACTGGACCGAACCCGAAGATACGGTGAAAAACGACGAATTCACGGTCCGCCCCGGAATGTCCGGTATTCGACGGCTTCCCGACGGCACCTACGTGATGGTCTACGAGGTGTGCAATTACGACCCGGTGCACACCTGCACCGTGTGGATGCGCACCTCCCGCGACGGCTGGGACTGGGGAGATCCGTACGACCTGGGCACCGAGATCGTTTCGGAGTCGGGCACCCAACCGCTCGGTACGCCGACGATCGCGTGGGCTCCCGGGGACGGACCGAACGGGCGGCTGCTGCTGGCCTACCAGATGCTCGGAAACGACGACGGTGGTTTCGCGCCGGGCAACGGCAAGACGCTGATGGTCAACGACGACCCGTCGGACCTCTCGTCCGGTTGGCGGGAATTCCCGGCTCCGGTGCGGATCAGCCACAACGAGGGCAGCACCTGCCGGAACTTCAGCCCCTCGATGGTGCCCACCCGGGACGGTGCTTCGGTCGTGCACATCACCACCGACTACGAGAAGTACATCGGCGGTCCCTGCGAGGCGTTCTTCGCGACCGGCCCCATCGGGTCGAACGCGGGGGTCTCCGCGACGCCGCAGCCGCTCGATCCCCGCACAGCTCGCTGACCCGCTGCCCGCGCGGACGAGACCGGCGGCGGCCCGGTACCGAACGGCGATTTCGGTACCGGGCCGGGCGGCGGAATCAGGCGCGGAGCGTGGCGTGGCTCGTGTCGAGCTGGTCGAGGGAGGAGACCCCGAGCAGCTGCATCGTGCGGACGATCTCGGTGCGCAGGATGTCCACCGCTCGCTGCGCCCCGCGCTCGCCGCCTGCCATCAACCCGTAAAGGTAGGCCCGGCCGACCAGGCACGAATCCGCTCCGCGCGCGAGGGCGGCGACGATGTCGGCGCCGTTGAGGATGCCGGTGTCCAACATGACCTCCGCGCGGTCGCCGACCGCGTCGCGAACCCTCGGCAGCAGTTCGAGCATGGTCGGGGCCCGGTCCAGCTGGCGGCCGCCGTGGTTGGACAGGACCACAGCGTCGGCCCCCAGATCGACGACCCGTCCGGCGTCGGCGGAATTCTGGATGCCCTTGATGATCAGTGGCCCGTCCCAGATGCCGCGCAGCCATTCCAGGTCGGCGAAGGTCAGCGAGGGATCGAACATCTCGTTGATCAGTTCGGCCACGGTCCCTTCCCAGCGGGAGAACGAGGCGAACGAGAGCGGCTCGGTGGTGAGCAGGTTGAACCACCAGGCCGGGTGCATCGCCCCGTCGAGAACCGTCTTCAACGTGAGGCTGGGCGGAATGGTCAGGCCGTTACGGACGTCGCGCATCCGAGCGCCCCCCACCGGGGTGTCCACGGTGAGCATCAGCGCCTCGTAGCCGGAATCCTTGGCGCGCTGGACCAGGTCGCGGCCCGCCTCGCGGTCGCGCCACACGTAGAGCTGGAACCACTTGCGGGCGTCCGGGGCCGCGGTCGCGGTGTCCTCGATGGAGGTGGTGCCCATCGTGGACAGCCCGTAGGGGATGCCTGTCCGCTCGGCGACGCGGGCGACGGCGGGCTCGCCCTCGTGGTTCATCATCCGGGTGAACCCGGTGGGGGCGAGCGAGAACGGCAGTGTCGATGTGCGGCCCAGTACCTTCCGCGAAGTGTCCACGGTCGACACGTCCCGCAGCACGTTCGGGTGGAATTCGACGTTGCGGAAGGCTCCCCGAGCCCGCCGGAGGCTGGTCTCGCTCTCGGCGGCTCCGTCGGTGTAGTCGAAGACCGCGCGAGGGGTTCGGCGCAGGGCGATGGATCTCAGATCACCGATGGTGTGGGCTCCGGCCAGCCGCCTTTCGGTGGGGTTGAAGTTCGGCGGGGCGAACCGGAGCAGCGGACGAAGTTCCGACCATCGGGGTACCTGCCGTCGCACCATGCGATTACCGTCCTTCCCTCGTTGAGGTGGTATACCTCCGTGTGGGGCACGTTACCCACCCGAACGGGTGGAACCGCATGGACCGAGCGAGTGTTTTCGGCACGGTGGCGGAGGTTCCGGGTCGCGCGGTGTGCGTGACGGCGTCAGTGCGGCAACCGGAAGTGGACGACGTCGCCGTTCCGGTCGGTGGCGTCCCAGGCGACCTGGCGGCCCGCGCGGTCGGTCACGGGCCGGATCTCGGCCTGTTCGATGGCCTCGGCGGTGGAGGTCGCGACTCCGCCGAACTCGCGCACCGCCCAGTAGTAGACCTCCGCAGTTCCGTGGCACAGCGGTTCGGCGCCTGCACAGATGGAGTGCATGTCGGACCTGAAGTTGTCGTCGATGTCCAGCCGGTTCTCCTCGGTGAAGCGCTGCTGGACGGTGTAGTTGCGGTAGCCGAAGTCGTGCCGGTGGCAGCTGTCGGTGAACTCGTACCCGAACGGTTCGTCCGGGGACAGCGAGCAACCGTCCGAGGACCAGTCGAGCCGGTCGGCGTGCGGCCGCTGGGCGCGGGTGGCGGCGAAGCGGGGGAGCGAGTAGTCGAACAGGTACTCGTCGGTGATCTCTTCCAGATCGTCCGGGTCGAAGTCGGCGTGCGCGGTTCCAGCGGCCAGCAGCAGGGCTGTAGCGGCCGTGAGGGCACCGGCGAGGGGGTGGAAGCGGCGGGAGGCGCTGCGGGCCACGGGAGCTCCTTCTCGGTCGGCTCTGCTCTCCGCGTTGTATCCGTGCGCAGGCCGATTTCCGGTGCCCTTCCCGGCGCGTCGTGGCGAATTCCCCGGTTCGTGCCCCTGTCGGTCGGCGGGCTACCCGTCGTCGAGTTCGAGCAGCATGCGGGTGTTGCCGAGCGTGTTCGGCTTGACGTAGGGCAGGTCGAGGAACTCGGCGACGCCCTCGTCGGCGGAGCGGCGCATCTCGGCGTACACCTCGGGACTGACGGGTGCGCCGTCGATCGGCCGGAACCCGTGCCGCGCGAAGAACGAGGTCTCGAAGGTGAGGACGAAGATCCGGGTCAGGCCGAGTTCCTCGGCCAGTTCGACGAGCTTGCGCACGACCCCGTGGCCGACGCCGTGGCCGCGTGCGGCGGGGTCCACGGCGACCGTGCGGATCTCCGCGAGGTCTTCCCAGAGCACGTGCAGGGCGCCGCACCCCACCAGGCGCGGTCGGTGATCGGGAAGGTGCTGCTCGGCCACCCAGAACTCCTGGACGTGCTCGTAGAGGGTGACGAGCTCTTTCTCGAGCAGAACTCCGCCCGCGTAGGTGTCGACCAGTTCTTTGATGGTCCGGACGTCGCCGATCCGGGCTCGACGAATCAATATTTCTTCGGATGCATAGCCATGCATGGAAGCATGTTAACCGCTAACGCGCGTGCGCGCGACACCCTCCGCCCGTCTCCGTCCGGCGCGCGCCGCGGCCCGTATCCTCCGTGAACGGGTGTCCTTGAAGGTGTGCGAGCGACTACATCCGCGGAGCGCCCGCTAGGCTCAGCGCATGTCACCTCGGCACGTCGCCACGGCCCTGCGCGGCCGCGCGCTCGCCGAAGTCGGCCCGTGCGAGTTCGCGCGAACACCGCACGAACCGGATCGGGCAGGCAGGCGGGTCGAGGGCCGGATCGGATCCGACGGGCGCGCACCCGCCCGGAGCGGGTGTGCGCGAGACGATGAACGCGCCGGGCGTGTCGAGCATCGGAGTGCCGGGAGCGATGGTGCATGTCTGGTCGATGGTGCCGGGAATGTCACGGTCGGTACCGTGCTGCACTGCCGCGTCGTCGGCGAGGATGTGGATCTCGTGGCGCGTCGGGGCGGTCGGTCAGAGTACGAACAGTCGGGGGAGAGTCCATGACGGCGGAGAGTGCGGCATCCGGTCCCGCCGCTGCAGGCGGGCGTAATACGTCCGCTGTGCCACTGCTGAACATCGCCAACGTGCTGACCATGTCCCGGCTCGTTCTGGTGCCGTTCTTCCTGCTGGCACTGCTCTGGGACGACGGGGACAACGTGCTGTGGCGGTGGGTGGCCACGGCGGTCTTCCTCGTGGCTTCGATCACCGACCGGATCGACGGGGACCTCGCTCGCAAGCGCGGGCTGGTGACCGAATTCGGCAAGATCGCGGACCCGATCGCGGACAAGGCGCTGACCGGCGCCGCCTTGATCGGCCTCAGCCTGCTCGGCGATCTGTCGTGGTGGATCACCGGGGTCATCATCGCGCGAGAGCTGCTGGTGACGTTGCTGCGGTTCTGGGTCATCCGGCACGGCGTGATCCCGGCGAGTCGCGGCGGCAAGCTCAAGGCCCTGTTGCAGGCGGTCGCGATCGGGCTCTACCTGGTTCCGCTCGGCGACGGCGGTGACCTGGTTCGATGGACGGTCATGGGGGCCGCGGTGCTGGCCACCGTGGCGACCGGGCTCGACTACGTGGTCCGGGCCGTCCGGCTGCGGGCAGTGGGCAGGCGCGCCCGGAAACGGCATGATTCATGATCGAGGCGCTGGGAGTGCCCGAACAACGGGTGCGGGCGGTGCTGGAGGCGCTGCAGCAGCGCGGTGAGACGGTGGCGACGGCGGAGTCGCTGACCGCCGGACTGCTCTCGGCAGCACTGACCGATGTGGCCGGTGCGAGCGCCGTCGTGCGCGGTGGCATGATCGTGTACGCCACCGAGCTCAAGGCCGATCTGCTGGGCGTGGATCGCGGCTTGCTGGCTGAGCACGGGGCGGTGCACCCGCTGGTGGCGGAATCGCTCGCGGACGGTGTCCGGTCGCGGTGCCGGGCGGACTGGGGGATCGGACTGACGGGCGTCGCCGGTCCGGACCGGCAGGACGGTGTCGAGCCCGGAACGGTGCACATCGGTATCGCCGGTCCGGAACGCACTTCGGTACGGACCGTGCGTCATGAGGGTGATCGGCACGCGGTGCGGGCTGCCGCCGTTCGAGTGGCGTTGGAACACTTCGAGGACCTGCTTCGTTGACTGTGCAGGTACGCCTGGAAGGATCCGTGAACTGAGAAAACACATTGAAGACGCTCGCTCGATCGCACCTGCGGCAGCGGCGGAACGGACGTTCGCCCTCGGCGGACTTGGAGCCGATCACTCTCGCCGAGCCGTTGCGATGAGTAACGTGGAGAGCGTTGACGCGTAGCGCACGATGTAGGCGAAGAAGAAGGGAGGCGCGCGATGACCGTATTGCTACGGGAGGCGGTCGGTGAACGACTGCGCCGCGCCCGGACCGCTCAGTCTCGTACGCTGCGGGACGTCTCGCGCGCCGCCAGGGTGAGCCTCGGCTACCTGTCGGAGGTCGAGCGCGGACGCAAGGAGGCGTCGAGCGAACTGCTCTCCTCGATTTGCGGTGCTTTGGACTTGCCGTTGCCGGAGCTGCTGGTGACCGTGGCCGGCGATCTCGACGGTTCGGAACCGGTGCTGACCCCAGGCGTCGTCGAGCCGGCTACCCCGGCCGAGATCGACGGTGGTTCGTTGGTGCCGAGCCTGATCGGTACCGAGCTGGCCGACACCGATCTGCCCGACGGAGAGCTTGCCGGTGCCGAGGCACGGGCAGGCGACGCCCGGGTGAGCTCGGAGGAGGGCGACCTGCGGTTGCAGCCCGTGCTCAGCCAGCGGATCAGCGCGCCACCGCGGACCTCCGGCGGTGTCGTGGTGGCGGCCTGAGCGAATGACATCCCGGCGGTCGCGTGTGCGGCCGCCGGTCCGGGTTTCCGGTGCGATGGTCCGCGGTCGATGCTCTCCGGGATATGTGGGCCCCGCGGGTCCGGTGCCCTCCGGCCGTCGAGCGGGGGACCCCGGACGTTCAGCTGCGTCGGGTCCCTGGTTCGATCATGTGTGACTGGTTCGATCCTCCTGGGAAAACCTCCTGGCGTTCGGTCCGGTTCTGGTAGAACCGGGCAAAGCGACCTGAGACGATGGATCGAGCAGGCACACTTGAGGCACGTGAGGCAACCGGCGCACGTGCGGCCCGACGCATGAGAAGAAAGCAGGCGGAGGAGATGGCCAATCCGTTCGTGAAGGCCTGGAAGTACCTGATGGCGTCCTTCTCGTCCAAGGTCGACGAACACGCGGACCCGAAGGTGCAGATCCAGCAGGCCATCGAAGAGGCGCAGCGGCAGCACCAGACCCTTTCGCAGCAGGCCGCGTCGGTGATCGGAAACCAGCGGCAGCTGGAAATGAAGCTCAACCGCCAGCTCGGAGAGGTCGAGAAGCTGCAGCAGTCCGCGCGGCAGTCGCTGACGATGGCGGACCAGGCCCGGGCCGAAGGTGACGAGCAGAAGGCGCAGAAGTACGAGGAGACCGCCTCGCACCTGGCGGGCCAGCTGGTGACCGCCGAGCAGGGCGTCGAAGACCTCAAGGCGCTGCACGACCAGTCGCTGGGTGCCGCTGAGCAGGCCAAGCAGGCGGTCGAGCGCAACTCCCAGGTGTTGCAGCAGAAGATCGCGGAGCGCACGAAGCTGCTCAGCCAGCTCGAGCAGGCCAAGATGCAGGAACAGGTGTCGAGCTCGCTGCAGCAGATGACCGAGGTCTCCGCGCCTGGTAGCACGCCGTCGCTGGATGAGGTTCGCGACAAGATCGAGAACCGTTACTCGACGGCCCTCGGCCAGGCGGAGCTCGCGAAGGACAGCACGCAGGGCCGGATGCTGGAGGTCGAGCAGGCGTCGGTGGACGCTGCCGGGCAGAGCAGGCTGGCACAGCTGCGCGCTTCGATGGGTGGTGGTGAGCAGCAGCAGGTGACCGGCGGCCAGCAGACCACCGGCAACGAGGCTGCCGAGCCCGCGACCCAGCCGCAGCAGCAGCAGAACCCGCAGACCGGGCAAGCCTGAGAGGCGAAATGCGGCCGCGCAAGAACGAACTCGCCGAGTTGGGGGATACCGCGCTGCGGCAGTTGCGCGGTCCCGTCTTGACGGGTGTCCGCAAGCGGATCGCGCGGTGGCGCGATCCGCGTGAGCGGCTGTTGCGTCGGCGCAAGCGGGCCAAGCAGGGCACAGTGGCCGGTGCGACGGCGACCGGAACGTTCGGTGCGGGATCGGCTGTGTCGTTCTCGCCGTCGCTGCTGGGCATTCAGGACCCGGCTGCGCTCGGGGCGGCGCTCGATCTGGGCGGTTTCGCGCTGGGAACGGTCGCGGTGGCCTCCGGCGCGGCCACGATCGCCGGGGCGGTCAAGTACCGCAGGTTGAAGCGCACTCCGCTGCCGGCCGCTGCGCCGGAGCCGGTGGAGCTTCCCGTTCGTGGCTCGGCCGCCTTCGAACCGATGCGGCGGTTGCGGGACGCGGAGCAGAGCCTGCACGAGGTGCTGGGACAGCTCTCGTCGACCGGCGCGGGCGGTGAGGCGGCGAGCGATGCGCGTTCCGCCGCTGACGGCATCGCGAGCGCGTTGCGAGAGGTCGCGACCAAGGTGACGGCCGTGGAGGCCGTCGTTCCGCACTCGCCGGTCGCCGATCGCGGGCAACTGGAAGCGGAGGTCGTGCGGTTGCGCTCGGAACTGGACGAGGGCGTGGACGGTTACGGAGGGCTGGTCGCGGCCGCGGGACGCGCGGTAGCGGCGACGAGCGCCCCGGAGCAGAAGCACCTCATGCAGGACGCCACCGACCGGTTGGCCGGGCTCGCCAAGGCGTTGCACGAGGTCTCCGGGGCCAATGCTCCCGAGTCACTGCCGGAGGCCCCGGAGGAGTCACCGCAGGAGCGCGACGTCGGCGGGAACCGGATCTGAAAACGCCATGTGACGTTCGGCAACCAGACGCGAAAAATCTGCACGAATCAACCCGGGGCGGGTTGATTCGTCGATGCTGAATAGTAACCTTCCCAAGGTCACCACAGGCAGTGGCGATGTCCCCGCGTGAATGGGGAAGTCGGGGAGGAAGATTGTGGCCTTGTGGACCGTGCACGGCAACGGTCGAACCTTGGGGAACGACGCCGTCGTAGGGTCCGAGGAGCGAGTGAGCTGGCCGCGAACGGTCGGCTTCGGAATGCAGCACCTGCTGGCGATGTTCGGCACGACGACGTTCGTCCCGCTGCTGACCGGATTTCCGGTAGCGACGACGATGCTGTTCTCCGGGCTGGGAACGTTGTTGTTCCTGCTCGTGACGCGCAACCGGGTGCCGAGCTACCTGGGATCCTCGCTCGCGTTCATCGTGCCGCTCGGTGCGGCCGCCGAGCGGGGCGCGGCCGGTCCTGCCGCGCTACTCGGCGGGATCATCGTGGTCGGCCTCGTGGTCGTCGCGGTCGGTGTCGCGGTGAAGGCGCTCGGGGTGCGACTGCTCGAATCGGCGATGCCACCGGTGGTGACCGGCGCGATCGTGCTCATGCTCGGCCTGAGCATGGCGCCCCAAGCGGTGTCGTCGGTCGAGAAGCAGCCGAGCGCCGCGGCGATCACGCTCGTGGTGATCGTGCTGGGAACGGTGCTCACGCGCGGGATGTTCTGCCGCACGGCGGTGCTGTGCGGTGTGCTGCTCGGGTGGGGTTACGCGGCCTCGCTGGGCGAGTTGGACGCCACTCGGGTGGCGGCCCTGCAGGACGCCGCATGGTTCGCGCTGCCCGATCTGATCGCACCGCAGGTGCACCTGTCGGTGATGCCGTTCGTGCTGCCGCTGGTCCTCGTGCTGGTGGCCCAAACGGTCGGTCACGTCAAAGCGGTCTCCGCCATCACCGGGCGCAACCTCGACGGTAGCGTCGGCGACGCGCTCATCGGTGGCGGACTCGCCACGACCCTGTCCGGATCGGCGGGCGGCTCTGCGGTGAGCACGAACGCGGCCAACATCGGAGTCATGGCCGCGACGCGGGTCTACTCCACGGCGGCGTGCATGGTGGCGGCCCTGCTGGCGATCGTGCTCTCGTTCTCCCCCAAGCTCGCCGCCCTGCTCAACACGATTCCGCTGTCGGTACTGGGCGGGGCAAGCCTGATCCTCTTCGGCATACTCGCGCTGGTCGGGGCGCGGATCTGGCTGGAGGCCCGCGTCGACTTCGCCGACCCGGTCAACCTCGCGGTTCTGGGCACGGCCCTGATCGCCGCGGTGGGTGACCTGACGCTGGCCCTCGGGGACCTGCGAGTGACCGGTGTGGTGTGGGGGTCGGTGGCCGTGCTGGTGGGTTATCCGGTGTTGCGCGGCGTGGTGGACGCCCTCGACGAGCGACGGGCGGAATGATCCGGGGGCGGCCATTCCCCATCGGACCGGCGTGATCGCGTTGCGCGCCCGGACGAGTTCCCGAAACGCGGCCGAAGCTTCACGGCTGGCAGTGCGGGCACCGGTAGGTGACTCGGTCGTCGGGACCTTGGACACCGCGCTCCACGGGCCCGGCGCACCGCAGGCACAATCGGCGCTCGTACACCCAGTGACGCGCGCTGGCGCGGGGATTTCCGGTCGTCGTTTGTTCCGGGTGCCACGCGTTGCGCAGCAGCAGTTCCCGGCAGCGGCGTACCGCTTCGGTGAGATCGACCCGCCCGACGGGGGTCCGCGGTGAACATCCGAGCAGGAAGCAGACTTCGGTCTTGTAGAGGTTCCCGACGCCGGCCATCGCGGTCTGGTCCAGCAGCGCCAGCCCGATTTCGCGGTCCGGGTCGGAACCCAGCCGACGAACGGCTTCGGCCGCGTGCTCGCCGCTCCAGTCCAGGGCCAGGAGATCGGGCCCCAGATGGCCGATGAGCCGATGTTCGTCGTCGGTGGGGATTACCCGCAGGTCGTGCACGTTGAAGCCGACAGCGACGCGTTGAGGGTGCGAGAGCACGGCCCGTGCCTGATGCGCCGGGCGTCGCCACCGGGAGCCGGGCGAGTAGAGGTGCCAGGAACCGTCCATCCGCAGGTGGCTGTGCAGCGTGCGGTCCGTGTCGAACCGGATCAGCAGGTGTTTGCCGACCGGTATCACCGCCCGCACGGTCCAGCCGTCGAGAGACACCGTCGACAGCCGGGGGTGTCGCAGCTCGCCGTGCGTGAGGGTCCTGCCCGCCAACGCCTCGTGGAGCCGGTGGCAGGTCAGGAAAACCGTGTCGCCTTCCGGCACGGCCCGGTCACCTTCGCCCGGCCGTGGTGCTCGGCACGGTTCCGCGAGTCCGGTGCTCGGGTGGCACGGTCGCTCACGCTTCCGCTTCGAGCTCGTCGTCGAAGTCCTCCGGCTCAGCGTCGAACTCGGTCGACTCGTAACGCCGGGACCGGCCTGCGCGGAGGGCGCGCGCCAGCAGCAGGTTGAACGCCAGCGCGACCTCGCGCGCGCCTGGCGTGCCCCACCGGTGGATCGGCAGGCACGCCCCCTGCGCCTGCTGGACGGCCAAGCGGTCCGGTAGCGCGACCGGCATCACCAGCGGCCCGAAGATCTCCCGGAGTTCCTCGATCCGGAACTGGTGCTCGTGCGAGCGCGGCCGAACCCGGTTGACCACCACCCCGAGCGGTTGCAGCTCGGGGTTGTTCTCGGTGCGTTCGGCCTGGACCGCTTCGAACGCCCGTTGCACCCCGGAGACCGCGAAGATCGTCGGTTCGGTCACGAGCAATGCGCGCCCGGCGGCCACCAGCGCCGATCGGGTCAGCCGCCCCAGCGATGGTGGGCAGTCCAACAGCACGAGCTGGTACGGCGGCTCGTCCTCGTCGCCGATGTCGTCCAATTCGGACAGAGCTTCGGTGAGGCGGGAGAGGTTCCGGGCGTCCAACCCGCCGTTGTGCGATTCGGCGTCCTCGGACCCCACCAGCACATCGACCTCATCACCCCATCCGCTCGGTGCGATCGCGGCCCGCAGGACTTCCGGCCGTGGATCGGACAACACGTCGACGAGGCTCTGGTCCGTCTGCTCGGGTTCGAGGGCGGCAGTGGCGTTGCACTGTGGATCGAGGTCGACGACCAGGGTCCGCGCCCCGCGGCGCATCGCCGCCGACGCGAGACCGAGTACCACGGTCGTCTTGCCGACGCCGCCCTTGAGACTCAGCACTGCCACCGTATGCACGCCCGTAGCCTACGGAATGGTGCGGGGGTGGCGTGTGCTGCTGCGCATTCCGTGATCCCACGCCAGGTGAACGGGTCGGTTGACCCGGCATTACGCTTTCGGGCATGAGATCCGACGCGGTCCACCGGGTGCTGGAAGCCGAACTCGCCGATGCCCGCCGACGGCGCGGCGGTCGATCGCCGCAGGTGCTCGACGTCGGCGGCGGGAGCGGAGTGTGGGCGGTTCCGCTGGCCTCGGCCGGGTGTCAGGTCACGGTCGTGGATCCCAGCCCCAACGCGTTGGCGACGCTGCAACGCCGCGCCGCGGACGCCCTCGTCGCGGACCGGATCACCGCGCTGCAGGGCGACACGGACGCGCTGCACCCGGTCACACCGGAAGGCGGGGCGGATCTCGTCCTCGGCCACGGCCTGCTGGAGTACGTCGACGACGCGCCCTCGGCGCTGGCGGCGCTCGTTGCTGCCGTGGCGCCGGGTGGAGCGGTCTCCGTGCTCGTGGCGAACCGGTACGCGGCCGTGCTCGCGCGGGCGCTCGCCGGCCGGGTTCCGGAGGCGCTGCGGTTGTTCCGGCACCCCGACGGCAGGCTCGACGATTCGGCGGCCGACACCGTCCAACGGCGGTTCGACTCCGAACAGCTGATGCGTGTGCTCGGTGACGCGGGTCTGGAGGTCGAGCTCATCCAGGGGCAGGGGGTCTTCAGCGATCTCGTGCCGGGTTCCGTCTTCGACAGCGCGGGCGGGGCCGCGGAGTCATTGGAAGAGCTCGAACAGGCCGCCGCCGTTCACTCTCCGCTACGGGATATCGCGACTCGGCTGCACGCAATAGGCAGGTCGAATGAGCCGTCCTTGCCCCGAGAGGATGATGTCGGCAACCCGGCACGGCGTTCGTCATAGGACCGGGTAGTCCTCACGTCGCTCGAACCGTATCCTCGTGGGTGACGCCCCCAAGCGTTCGCCGGAACTCCCAGCTCGAGCGGCCCCCGCCCGAGTATCCGGCGCCACTACAGACACCAGTGCCGGAGGAGGAGCCATGCCACTCTCCGAGCACGAGCAGCGACTGCTCGACCAGATCGAGCGCGCGCTCTACGCCGAGGATCCGAAGTTCGCCTCCAACGTGCGGGGAGGGCGGTTGCACCGTCCTTCCAGACGTCGGCGCATGCAGGGCATCGCCGTCTTCACGTTGGGGTTGATCCTGCTGGTGCTTGGCGTGGTGATACCGGTCAAGCCGGCCGATATCCCCGTGGTGAGCGTGGTCGGCTTCCTCGTGATGTTCGGCGGAGCAGTGATCGTCCTGTCCGCGATGCGTGGTGGCGGGGAGGACGCCGAGTCGGAAGCGGAGGGAGAGAGTCCCCCCGGTGGGGCCGGTGCGAGCCGGAACAAGCCGGAACCGGGGAGAAGTTCCTTCGCGCAGCGGATGGAGGAGCGCTTCCGAAAGCGCTTCGACCATTGAGTCGATTTCCGATGGCGTAGTCGTCGACCGGCCCTGTCCGGGGCCGGTCGACGACTACGTGTCCGGGGTCTCTCACGTCTCCGGGCATGCCCAGGCCGGGGTGCGTTCCCCGGATTGTTCCCGTGTGCGGGACTCGTCCGTCGGCTGTCCTCGTCCTGAGGCTCTCCGGCCCGACGATGGCCGTCCGGTGCCTCACCGCCGGTCGGGCCTCGCCGCTCAGCTCCGGTTGTCAGCGCCCGCTTGGCAGCTCCGGTTATCGGGCCCGCTGGTGGGCCGGCCCCTCGTTGTCAGGGGTGGTTGTCAGGGGCGGTTGTCACCGAGGTCCACGACCGAGCGGGGCAACAGCCTGGCTCGCCAGTCGAGCGGTTCGTGCCGTCGCAGGCTGCCCACGATCTCGTGGAGCACATTCGGCAGATCGATTCCCGAGGAGACGCCGGGCGGCCCGTACCACTCCTGCTCGACGGCACCGACCAGCGCGCGGATCGCGGTGGCGCCGGACTCGTCCAGACCGTGTCGTTCCACGATTCCCTCGGCCGCCTTCCGCGCGGTTGTCGACGCGGACGGCCGGTTCCCCCGATCGTGTGATTCGTCGAGCACCTCGTGCCACGCGGTTCCCGCCGCACCGGGGGCGCCCTCGGTGACCGCGTGCAGTCGCCTCCTGCGGCGCAGTTCCCGCATGCCGATCGGTCCCAGCGACACCGCGAGCAGTAGCACCAGCAGCGCGACGGCGGGACCGAGCAGGCCGGTTCCGGAGCCGCCGTTCGCGGATCCCGCGTCCGGATCGCCCGCCGATCGCTCGGGGGCCGGACCCGGTTCCGCGCCGTTCGAAGGTGTGGGCTGCTCGGGTGCGGCTTCCTCGCCGGGTGCGGGCCGAGCCCCGCGTCCGTCGTCCAGCGGCGTCGGGTCGAACGTCGTCCACCCGTAGCCCGGGAAGTACGCCTCGACCCACGCGTGGGCGTCGTTGGTGGTGATGATCCGTTCGTTCCCCTCCTGGCTACCGGAGGTGAAACCCACGGCCACGCGGGACGGGATGCCCACCGAGCGCAACAACACCGCCAGCGAGGACGCGTACTGCTCGCAGAAGCCGCGCTTGCCCCGGAACAGGAAGTCCGACAGTGCACCACCGCCCGCGGGCGGTGCCGTGTTCAGGTCGTAGACGAAGCCGTTGGCCGGGTCGGTGAAATACCGGGTGAGGGAGACGGCCTGGTCGAACTTGGTGGAGTCATCGGAGGTGAGCCTCTCGGCCAAATCGATGATCTTCGGCGGGATGCCCCGGATGTCGAGGTAGGCGGGGTCCACGTCGACCGGGCCTCGTGCGTGGCGCAACTGCTCGGGAGTGGGATCCGGCAGGATCAGATCTTCGGTGTAGGGCTTGCTCGCCTGCGGGGTCTGGGTGAAGACGATCCCGGCCGCCGGGTCATAGCGCCAGTCCGCGCCCATCCCGGAGACGTTGGTGGGAATGCCGAACACCGGTAGCCAGGGATCCCGGTACCCGATCGGTTCGATCCGCACCCTGGCAGGGTCACCCTGCACGCGGTCGGTTCCCTCGGGAAGTGGAAGGTCGGCTCCGGTGCCGACTCCTTTGGTGAGCCCTTCGAGCTGCCAACCTCGTTCCGGTTCGAACTTCCGCAGCGTCATCGCCCGCAGGTATGTGTCGTGCGGCAAGCCGCGCACGCGGAAGAGATCGACTGACTGATCACGATTGAGCTGGCCGCGCAACGAGGTGAACGGCCGCAGACCGATACCGCCGGTCGCCGACCCGTCATCGTCCCGACTGGATCCCGGAAGCCTGCCCTCGGTGCCGACACCGGTGAAGGCGGCACCCATGATCAGGGCGAACACGACCGCCGTCGCCGTCACCGCCGCGCCGTGCGAACCGAGCAGGGTGCGCACCACGGCCTCTCGGGGCTCGCGCCCGCTCCAGCGCCGATGTTGCCCGCCAGAGGTGAGCAGCAGGGCGAAACCCGCCGCCCCCGATACGAAGGCCCCCCAGGGCAGGAGCTGGTCGGCCATCGAGGCCGGAACCGCGAACACGCACAGCAAAACCAACCCGGCCACGGCGGGCACCCCGGCGGACACGGCGATGGCGTCCACGAGCACGGCGACCAGCCCCAGACCCAGCGCCAGCAGGCAACGCAGGCCGGCGTCGGTGGCGACCGGTGGTGTCCCGTCCCGAAGGCTCCCGAACGCTTCGGTGACCACGCCGGTCAGCTCGACCACCGCGCTCGGACCGGGCAGCACGCCGAGCAGCGCTTCGCCGGAGTAGACGACGCCGAGCAGGTAGAGCACGGCTGTCAGCTGCGCCAGCACGGTCAGTGCCGACCACCAGCGGTATCGCCTGCCCAGCACGCCGACACCCGCAACCAGGCCGATGGTCAGCATCGACGGCGGCACCCAGCGGAAGTCGGCCACCACGCCCATGAGCGCGGCGGAGGTCAACAGCACTGACAGCGCGGCAGCGAGGGTGGTGATCACGGAGACGTTGAAGGTCCGGCCGGTCCGGGGGATCACGACGTCACCTCCGTGGACTGCCCGTGCCTGCTCGCTCGGCACAGCTGGGACCAGGCGGTCGCCACCGCCGAACCGGGACCGTCGACCACCACGACCGTCCACCCCGCCGCCCGCAGCCTGCGGGCGGTCGCCTCCGGGGCGAACCCGCCGTCCGTGGCATCGCCGTTCCAGGCGCGGACGTCGAGCAGCAGCGCGAGGCTCCGCGCTCCCTGCGGTCGCAGCTTCGTCAGTTCCGCCACTCCGACCGCCGTGGTCGCGCCGAGAACCGCGATGAGTTCCTGCCCGTTCCCGGGGTCCCGTCCACACGAGAGGTCCCGTTGCGCGGTGGGCTGCACCGCCGCCAACGCGTCGAGCGCGGCCTCGTTGCCCGACCCGCCGGTGGACGGATCCGACCCGCCGGCCAGTACCTGTCCGTTCTCGGTGACCAGGCGAACCTGCCGTCCGTGCTGGTGCAGGTGGGTGCAGATGCTCGCTACCGCCGAGATCCCCCACTCGACGCTGGATCGAGCGCCGGTGCCCCGGTGGGCGGCGGACCTGCGGTCCAGCAGGACGGTACTTCCGCCGTGCCACGGGCGTTCTTCCGCGCGCACCATCAGTTCGTCCCGGCGAGCGGTGTTCTTCCAGTGCACGCGCCGCAGCTCGTCACCGTGGCGGTACTGGCGCACCGTGATGTCGTCCTCCCCGTGCCCCGAGCGAACCCGGA
The DNA here is from genome assembly GCF_054779195.1 of Parasphingorhabdus pacifica. Lineage (NCBI taxonomy): Bacteria > Pseudomonadati > Pseudomonadota > Alphaproteobacteria > Sphingomonadales > Sphingorhabdaceae > Parasphingorhabdus > Parasphingorhabdus pacifica. The sequence goes on along the minus strand of NZ_BAAGYS010000002.1, from coordinate 144,451 downwards.
TGGTCCCGTCCTCGTCGGTGCCGAGACCGGAACCGGACGGCAGGTCGCCGAGGGGAGTGATGTGGGGCAGGGCGATGAGGCGACTCCGGCCGGCCAGCTCCTGTTCGAACTCGCAGAGCCCGAACGGATCGCCGATCCGCGTGCGCAGCGGTCCCACCTGATGCATTCCGCGAAGGGCGGGGGTGACGGGGTACTCCAGCATCGCCGTCGTGCGGGTGCCGGATGCCTCGAGGCGGAAGTGCGGCCGCCCGCCCAGCGCGTGCGGCACGCCGTCGTCGAGCAGGAGCCCGCCGATGGGCAACCGCCCGGTGCCGCCGATGCGTAGCCGGACGGCGGCCTTCGTGCCTACCTGGAGCCGGGTCGGCTCGATCTCGCGGCGGGCGGTGAGCCCGTAGCGGGTGCGCCCCGCCAGAGCGAGCGCGAGCAGGGGCAGCACCGCGACGAACACCGCCACCCGGAGCAGGTCGCGCTCGTCGAGCACGAGAGCGCACAGTCCAGCGGCCACGCCCGCGGCGAGCAGGCAGCGTCCCCGGATGGTCAGACCGGAAAGCATGGTTACCTTCGATCGGATCCGGAGTCACCGCCCGGGACCGGAGTCCGTTCGATCAGCCGGTGGACCAGGTCGGTGGCCGAGCGCCGGGTCGCACGTGCCTCGCTGGTCAGGACGAGCCGGTGCGCCAGAACCGGGGTGGCGACCGCCTGCACGTCATCGGGAGTCACGAACGTGCGCCCGGACAGGGCTGCTTCGGCGCGAGCGGCCCGCACCAGCTGGAGGGTCGAGCGGGGAGAGGCGCCGAGGCGGAGTTCGGGGAGTTTGCGGGTGGCGGTCACGAGCTCGACGGCGTATCGCCGGATCTCGGTGCTCAGATGCACCTCCTGCACCGCGCGCAGCAGTTGTTCGATGTGCGCGGTGTCGGTGACCGGGTCGATCTCCTGCAGTGGCTGCCCGCCTGCGTGCTCGTCGACCATCGCCAGTTCGGCCTGCGCGTCGGGATAACCGATCGATACCCGCGCGGTGAACCGGTCCCGCTGCGCTTCCGGCAGGGCGTAGGTGCCTTCCATCTCGATGGGGTTCTGGGTGGCGATCACCATGAACGGCTCCGCCAGCGGATAGGTCGCGCCGTCGACGGTGACCTGCCCTTCTTCCATGCACTCCAACAACGCGGACTGCGTTTTCGGCGAGGCCCGGTTGATCTCGTCGCCGACGATGATGTTGGCGAACACCGGTCCGGGGCGGAATTCGAACGACTCGTTCCGGCGGTTGTAGATGGACACGCCGGTGATGTCGCTGGGCAGCAGGTCGGGGGTGAACTGGATCCGGCTCACCGTGCAGTTGATCGAGTGGGCGAGCGCCTTGGCCAACGAGGTCTTGCCGACTCCGGGCACGTCCTCGACGAGAAGGTGTCCTCGGGAGAGCAGGGTGACGAGAGCGATTCGCACGACATCGGGCTTGCCGACGAGGACCTGCTCGATGTTCGCGGCGACCCGTCGCACCGTGGAATGCAGGGCGTCGACGCTGATGTCTCCGTTGAGAACGGGACTCTGCCCGTTCGAGTCGCCGTTCGCGGCGACCGTCGTACCGGACGGGTCCATCTTGGGCGTCACGCAACCTCCAGGTGCTTCCGCGGGCCTCCGGGCTGACGATCCGTCGGCGCAGAGCGCTCGCGCACCGGGCCCATGCTGCCCGCGAGCGACAGTCGACTTGCCTCGGTAGCCACGTCAGCGTGCCGGTAGGAGTGTGTCAAACGGGGCTCGGCTTTCCGGTGGCGGAGTCGTCGGCGGAGCTGTCGGGGAGTCATCGGTGGAGTCGTCCGCCCGCGCCGCCGGGCGGTTCGAGCGTTCCCCACCTCGCCCCACCACGGCAACCGCCGTCGCGCGTAGTAGCCCTGCCGACACCCTCCAAGACTCGAAGAAGAGCATAACCGTGCTGGCGGTGGCTGTGGTGCGCGTGCTCGCCGCTTGATCCCCCCACCGCGCCCCCTGGCATGGCGAGTCGTGCTCACCTGCGGAAACGAGTTGAACATTCCGCTGTGGACCGTCGCGTTTCGTGTTGACGGCGGGGTGGAGTGGGGTACTGTGGTGCAGGGTGGGGCAGACGGGGGCTCCATTCAGCAGATGGTCCGGAAGACGAGATCCCACTGGAATATCCGGCAGCGGAACCTCCCGTGGAACATTCCCTCCGCGGAAGTTCTCGGGAAGTGGCTGGGGATGCGCCGTGGTGGTCGTTACCGCTCCGAGCGAGTCGTAGCGGTGTCGAGCCGAGGTGGGGTCGAGCCGCCGGTCCGGTTGTATCGGCCTGTCGGCGAGTTCGGTGGAGGTGGGATCCGGGATGTTCCTCGGTACCCACAACCCGAAACTCGACGACAAGGGACGACTGACGCTGCCGGCGCGGTTCCGGGAGGCGATGGCGGGGGGATTGATGGTCACGAAGGGCCAGGACCACTGCCTGTACGTGTTCCCTCGCGCCGAGTTCGAACAGATGGCGCGCAAGGTCGCCGAGGCCCCGTTCACCAACGAATCCGTCCGCGCCTACCAGCGGTACCTGTTCGCGGGTACCGATGAGCAGCGCCCGGACGGGCAGGGGCGGATCCCGATCGCACCCGAACTGCGGAAGTACGCGGGACTGTCCAAGGAGTGCGTGGTCATCGGTGCGATCAACCGGTTGGAAATCTGGAACGCCGACCGCTGGCAGACCTACCTGGACGAGCATGAAGAGGGATACGCGCAGGCACGGGAGGAGGTTCTGCCCGGAGTTTTCTGACGCGGTCGCTCGGGCCTCGTGAGGCCTCGGTCCGCTCGATCGCCGCTTACCTGGTGCAACTTCCCCGGCGCCAGGGCGCGGTGGGCGGACTGGGACCTGACGGAGCCCGGCGAGGCGGAAATGCCGGTGTCGAGTGCACTGCGGGTCGGGCGAGACCCCCGCAGTGCACGTTGGCATTGGGCGCACGTTGGCACTGGACGGGCGGCTGGTTATGCACGACGAACAAGGCACACGGGAGGGAGGGATCGCCGTGGCCGACGACGAACAGCGGAATCGGGACCCGATCGACGGACCGAGCGGTTCCGCCCATGAGCGGCACGTACCGGTGGCGCTGGCGCGCAGCTTGGAGCTGCTGGCTCCCGCGCTGTCGGGTGGGCCCGCGGTCGTGGTGGACGCGACGCTGGGCATGGGTGGTCATGCCGAGGCGCTGCTCGAAGCGCACCCGGAGCTCACGCTGATCGGTCTGGACCGCGATCCGGAAGCGTTGCGGCTGGCGGGCGAGCGGTTGGCACCCCATTCCGCGCGCACGCACCTGGTCCACGCCGTCTACGACGAGTGGGGTGAGGTGCTGGCGGATCTCGGCATGTCCAAAGTGGATGGTGTGCTGTTCGATCTCGGGGTTTCCTCGTTGCAGTTGGACGAAGCCGAGCGCGGCTTCGCTTACGCGCAGGACGCTCCGCTGGACATGCGGATGGATTCCGAGGCCCGGTTCACGGCCGCCGACGTGCTCAACACGTACTCGGTCGGAGCGCTCGCGAGGGTTCTGCGCGAGTACGGCGAGGAGAAGTTCGCCTCGAAGATCGCGTCCGCGATCGTCCGCGAGCGCGAGCGGGAACCGTTCACCCGCAGCGACCGGCTCGTTCAGCTGCTCTACGACGCGGTGCCCGCGGCCAGCCGCCGCACCGGAGGACACCCGGCCAAACGCACCTTCCAGGCGTTGCGCATCGAAGTGAACGCCGAGTTGGACGTGTTGCGCGGAGCAGTGCCTGCCGCGCTGGACTCATTGCGGGTCGGTGGCCGGATGGTCGTCCTGTCCTACCACTCGCTGGAGGACCGCATCGTGAAGCGAGCGCTGGCCGAGCGCGCCAAGTCGCGCACTCCGCTCGACCTGCCGGTCGAGCTTCCCGGACACGGGCCGGAACTGCGATTGCTCACCCGGGGAGCCGAGCTCGCCGACGAACGGGAAACGGTGGCCAATCCCAGGGCCGCCTCGGTGCGGCTGCGGGCCGCGGAGCGGATCAAGGAGGCGGCATGACAGCACCGACTCGCGCCAAGGGAGCCGCTTCGCGGGCCACCAAGGGAGATCGCGACCAGACCAAACGCGACCAGACCAAACGCGATCAGACCAAACGCACGTCGAAGTCGGAGAAGTCCTCGACGCGTACCCGCACGAGCACCGCGGAGCGGGGCGGCACCCGGCGGGAGGAACGCCGGGACCGGTCAAGTGGAGCGGGAGCGGAACGCAGGCCCCGCACCCAGCGGCAGAGTGCCGAGGAACCGCAGCGCCGCAGGTTGGTCCGGCCCGAGACCAGGGCGAAGGCGAAGCAGCTGCAGACCAAGGTCGCAGGCGCGCGGGGACCGCTGGTGATCGCCGTGATGTCGCTGCTGGGCATCGGGCTGGTGTCCACGCTGTGGCTGTCTATCGCGGCGGTCGGCGGCACCTACGAGCTGCGCAAGGCCGAAGAGCGCACCAACCAGCTCAGCGAGCAGAAGGAACTGCTGGTGCGCGAGGTCAGCAACATGGACTCGACGCCTGCGTTGCAACGTCGTGCCGAGCAGTTGGGTCTGGTTCAGGGGCCGGACCCGGCTTACCTGGTCCAGAACCCGGACGGCACGACCCGTCTGGTCGGTGAGCCGGAGGAGGCGAAGCGTCCCGCACCACCGCAGCCGCCCGAGCCCCAGCAGCCGCCCGAACCTCAGCGGCCGCCCGGGAACCAGCAGCCGGATACCCAGCGGCCTGCGGACCAGCGGCCCGCGGACGAACGGGGTGCGGCCGCGCAACGCCAGGGTGAGCACGTACCGGCCGCCGAGGTGCGGTAATGGCGCAGCGCAAGACCCGTGGGGTGCGGGGAAAGCGCCGCACGGCGCGCACCGATGTCGCAGGCAGTCAGCGACGGCTCGCGGTGGGACGGATCCTCCTGGTGGTCGCACTTGTGCTGACCGGGGGAAAGCTGATCCAGCTGCAGGGCTTCCAAGCCAGCGCGCTCTCGGAGAAATCGCTCCAGCAGCGGGTCACGAACGAGGCGATCCCAGCCGAACGCGGATCCATCATCGACCGGAGCGGGAACGTGCTGGCGTTCAGCAGTGAAGCGCGGCAGCTCTACGCGAACCCGCGAAGTCTGGGCGAGAATCAGGACGAGGAGCACCGGAAGGATCCCAGCGAGCCGACCGGTGCGGAGTACAAGCGGGAGATCGCCGCCCACATCCACCGGGTTCTCGGAGCTCGGCTTTCCGAGGAAGAAGTCCTGAACAAGCTGACGTCCGGAAGGGGCTTCACGTATTTCGGGCCGCTGATCGACCCGGGCAAAGCCCGCAGCATCACCGAGGAATACCCGGAGATCGGCGCGGAGTACCGAGCGACGCGCGAGTACCCGGCCGGTGCGGTGGGGGCTCATTTGGTCGGTGCCGCGAACTGGCGCTCGAACGAGGATGTGGACGAGCAGAAGGTACGCGGGCTCTTCGGTCTGGAGGCCACGCTGGACGAGGTGCTCATCGGTGAGGACGGCGCGCGCGTGTCGGACACCGCGATGGGCAGCGACCTCGTTATCCCGGGAACCGAGCGCGAACTCAAACCGGCCACTCCCGGGTCCGATGTGGAGCTGACGATCGATTCCGATCTGCAGTACAAGCTGCAGCAGAAGCTGACCGACTACGTCGCCAGGGCCGGAGCCAAGGGCGGGAGTGCCGTGGTGCTCGACGCGAAGACCGGCGGCGTCTACGGGCTCGCGAACGATCGCACCTTCGACCCCGGCAACAGCGAAACGTGGACCACCGAGAACCTCAGCAACCGGGCCGTGACCACACCGTTCGAACCGGGGTCGGTGAACAAGGTGATCACGGCTGCCGGTGCCATCGAGGACGGCATCGTTCGGCCCGAGACGGTGCTGCAGGTTCCCGGCAAGATCGAAGTGGCCGACCGGGTGATCAGGGACGCGTGGCCGCACGGCACGGTGCCGCTGACCTTCACCGGCGTCCTGGCCAAATCGTCCAACGTGGGCACTCTGATGACCGCCCAGAAGATGGGGAAGGACCGATTCGCCGAGCTGACGGCGAAGTTCGGTCTCGGCCAACGCACCGGGATCGAGTTGGGTGGCGAAAGCGCCGGTGTCGTGCCCGCGCGTGAAAGTTGGTCGGGTTCGACCTTCGCGAACCTGCCGATCGGCCAGGGACTGTCCATGACCGTGTTGCAGATGGCCGGGATGTACCAGGCCATCGCCAACGACGGTGTTCGCGTCCCGCCGCGCGTGGTCGCGGCCGAGATCGGCCCCGAAGGGAAGCGAACCCCGACGCCGCGTCCGGAAGGCGTGCGGGTGGTGAGTTCGGACACCGCGAAGACGGTCCGGAACATGTTGCGCGCTGTCGTGCAGGACGCGCCCGGCCAGACGGGAACGGGTGAGGACGCCGCGCTGGAGGGCTACCAGGTCGCGGGGAAGACGGGGACCGCGCAGCAGGTCGATCCCGATTGCGGCTGCTACAGCAACGAAAAGCACTGGATCACCTTCGCCGGCATCCTCCCGGCCGGCGACCCACGATTCGTGGTGGGGATCATGCTCGACGCGCCCTCCGGCGGCACGCCGGAGAGCTCCTCGGCGGCACCGCTGTTCCACGAGATCGCCTCGTACCTGACGCAGCGTTATCAGATCCGGCTGTCCGACAAGCCCGCACCGGAACAGGTCCTGAAGGTTCGCTGAGGACGGGCCCGGCCGGATGTCCCGGCCGGGCCGGCCCGCCGACGAGCTGATCCGGGCGAAGATCGAAGCTGCGGGCGACCATGAGGATGCCCCGCCGAGCGGTACCGGTAACCTTCCACGACGTGCCTTCCGCGGTCGCCAAAGCCCCGCCTCGCCCGTCCAGGGTCGAGCCGGTGCCCATCGAGCAGCTCGCCGATTCGATCGGCGCGCGAATCCATGTCGTTCCTGGTCATCGCCGGGATGTCGTTGCCGCGACGCAGGTGAGCGGAGCGACCCTCCGGGCGCAGCACGTTCAGCGAGGGGACCTGTTCGCCGCGCTGCCCGGAACACGGGTCCACGGAGCCGACTTCGCGGCCGAGGCGTTGGCTTCCGGCGCGGTCGCCGTTCTCACCGACGAGGTCGGCATCGATCGGGCTTCCCTCGACGAACACCCCGCCGTGGTCGACGGGAGCGCGGTGCTGCTGGTGCACGAGGATCCGCGCGCGGTGCTGGGCGACGCGGCGGCGCTGGTCTACGGCAACCCCTCGCAGCGATTGACGATCTTCGGTGTCACGGGTACCTCCGGTAAGACCACCACCGCGTATCTGCTCGATTCGGCGCTGTGCGCTGCCGGTTACACGACCGGATTGGTCGGAACCGTGGAGACGCGGATCGCGGGGGAGCGGATGGAAAGCGCTTTCACGACCCCGGAAGCTCCCGATCTGCAGGCGTTGCTGGCGGTCATGGTCGAGCAGGATGTGACCCACGTTTCCATGGAGGTCTCCAGCCACGCGCTCGCACTCGGCCGGGTCTCCGGCACCAGGTTCGCGGTGGGCGCGTTCTCGAACCTCTCGCAGGACCACCTCGACTTCCACCGGGACCTCGACGACTACTTCCTGGCCAAGGCGCTGCTCTTCGACGGCCGTTCGGAGCGCGAGGTCGTGTGCACCGACGCGGAGTGGGGCGGCCGGCTGGTCAAGCCGGGCACCGTGACCGTGTCGACGACCGGTGCGGCGGCGTGGACCGTTTCGGACGTGGCGGCCTTCCCCACCGGTGAGCAACGGTTCGTGGCGCACGGACCGGAAGGTGCCGAGCTGGACATCCGCTTGCGGTTGCCCGGGCCGTTCAACGTCGCCAACGCGCTCCTCGCGGTCGGCATGCTGCGGGCGGCGGACGTGCCCGTCGAGGCCGTCGAGCGAGGGTTGGCCGAGGTGGACGTTCCGGGACGCATGGAGCGTGTCGTGGCCGGGCAGGAGTTCACCGCCGTGGTGGACTACTCGCACAAGCCCGGGGCCGTGGCTGCCGTGCTCGACGCGGCGCGGGCCCAGGTGGCGGGCGAGGTCATCGTGGTTCTCGGGTGCGGCGGTGACCGCGACGTCGCCAAACGCCCGCTCATGGGCGAGGCCGCGGCGTCCCGGTCCGACCTACTGATCGTGACCGACGACAATCCACGTAGCGAGGAGCCGGCCGAGATCCGGGCGGCCATGCTCGCGGGCGCTCAAGAACTTCCCGCCGAACAGCGGGGCGAAGTGATCGAGATCGGTGATCGCCGGGAGGCCATTGCCGAAGCCGTCCGGCGGGCCTGCGACGGTGATGTCGTCGTGGTCGCGGGCAAGGGGCACGAAACGGGCCAGGAGGTGGCGGGGGTGGTGCACCCCTTTTCGGATCGCGAGGAGCTGACCGCGTCATTGCTGCGGCGCATGCGCTCGACGACCGCTACCGGAGCCAGCAACGAGGAGGCAACGTGATCCGGCTCAGCCTGGCTGACATCGCCCGAGTGGTCGGCGGCAGGCTTCACCGCACGGACGGCTCGGAAGTCGTTTCGGCGGAAGTGGAGTTCGATTCGCGCAAGCTCGAACCGGGCGGCTTGTTCGTGGCCGTGCCCGGCGAGCGCGTCGATGGCCACGACTACGCGGCGAGCGCGGTCGCGGATGGCGCCGCGGGCGTACTGGCCGCGCGGGAGGTCGATGCCCCCGCGGTCGTGGTGCCGCCGGTTCCGGCGGACGAGGAATCGAACGTGATGGTCCTGGCGGGCGACGCGGACGGTTCGGGTGCGGCGGTGCTGGCGGCGCTGGCGAAGCTCTCCCGCCACGTGGTGGACCGGTTGCCGGATCTGACCGTGGTGGGGGTGACCGGTTCGTCCGGCAAGACTTCCACCAAGGACCTGGTCGCCCAGCTGCTCGAACCGATGGGGCCGACGGTGGCACCGCCTGGTTCCTTCAACAACGAACTGGGGCATCCGTGGACCGCGCTGCGGTCCGGGACCGACACCCGGCACCTGGTGCTCGAACTGTCCGCGCGAGGCGTCGGCCACATCGCCGAACTGTGCGAGGCGGCGCCCCCGAAGATCGGCGCGGTGCTCAACGTCGGCAGTGCGCATCTGGGCGAGTTCGGCTCCCAGGAGGCGGTGGCCCGCGCGAAGGGCGAACTGGTCGAGGCGCTGCCCGCCGACGGGGTCGCGGTGCTCAACGCCGACGATCCGCTGGTGGCCGCGATGGCCGAGCGCACCCGGGCCAAGGTGGTTCTGGTCGGGGAGAGCCCCGCTGCGGTGGTTCGTGCCGAGAACGTCGAAGTCGACGAGCAGGCCCGTGCGAGCTTCGACCTGGTGACCTCGCAGGGTTCCGCCGCGGTGAGCTTGCCGTTGCACGGCGAGCACCACGTGAGCAACGCGCTGACCGCCGCGGCCGTCGCGCTCGAACTGGGCGCGACCGTGGACGAGGTCGCCCGACGGCTCGGTGGTGTCCGTCGGGTGTCGGCGCGCCGCATGGAGGTCGCGGAGACCGGCGACGGCGTGACCGTCGTCAACGATGCGTACAACGCGAACCCCGAGTCGGTGCGTGCGGCGCTGAAGTCGCTCGCGGCGATGACTCGGACACGACCCGGGCGGGCTTGGGCCGTGCTCGGCGTGATGGGTGAACTGGGCGACGCCGGTGCGGACGCCCACGACGAGATCGGGCGGCTCGCCGTTCGGTTGAACATCGACCGGCTCGTGGTGGTCGGTGAGCAGGCTGCCGGCATGCATCACGGTGCGTCGCTGGAAGGGTCATGGGGAGAGGAGTCGGTTCTGGTGCCGGATGTCGATGCCGCCGTCGCGCTGTTGCGCGCCGAGCTGCGTCCCGGTGATGTCGTGTTGACCAAGGCATCGAAGGTCGCCGCGTTGTGGCGGGTCGCCGAGACCCTGCTGGGGCAGGAGGGGGATCCGGCGTGAAGAGCATCCTCGTCGCCGCTGCGGTTTCGTTGGTCGTCTCGATCCTGTTCACGCCCTACCTGATCCGGGTCTTCTCGAAGCAGGGCTTCGGCCAGGAGATCCGGGAGGAGGTTCAGAAGTCGCACTCGGCCAAGCGCGGCACCCCCACCATGGGTGGGATGGCGATCATCGTCGCGATGTGGGTCGGCTATCTGGTCACGCACGTGACCGTGTCGGACCAGCTGCCGTCGGCCTCCGGTCTCCTCGTGCTCGGGCTGACGACCGCGCTGGGCATCGTCGGCTTCCTCGACGACTTCATCAAGATCCGCAAGCAGCGGAACCTGGGGCTGAACAAGACCGCCAAGCTGGTCGGTCAGCTGTTGGCCGCGGTGCTGTTCGCGATCCTGGCCATGCAGTTCGCGGACCAGAACGACATCACGCCGGCTTCGGTGCACCTGTCGTTCATTCGCGACATCACGGTCATCTCTTTCGGCGGCGTCGGCTTCGTGATCTTCGCCTACATCGCGATCAGCGGGTGGTCGAACGCGGTGAACTTCACCGACGGCATGGACGGCCTCGCCGGTGGCACGGCCGCGATGGTGCTGGCCACCTACGTGCTGATCTCCTTCTGGCAGTTGCGCTACGCGTGCTCGGCGCCGACCGGTCCGAGCCCCGCCTGCTACCAGGTACGGGACCCGCTGGATGTCGCGGTGGTCGCGGCGGCGGCGATGGCGGCCTGTATCGGCTTCCTGTGGTGGAACGCGGCACCGGCGAAGATCTTCATGGGTGACACCGGTTCGCTGGCCATCGGTGGCCTGGTCGCCGGTCTGTCCATGGTCACCCGCACCGAGCTGTTGATGATCATCATCGGTGGCCTGTTCGTGGTCGAGGCACTATCGGTGGTGCTCCAGATCGTGGTCTTCCGCAGCACTCGGCGCAGGTTGTTCCGGATGGCACCGTTCCACCACCACTTCGAACTGGCCGGTTGGGCCGAAACAACCGTGATCATCCGGTTCTGGGTACTGGCGGCGATCAGTTGTCTGTTCGGCGTGGGCTTGTTCTACGCCGACTGGCTGGCGCTGACCGGCGCGTGAGGAGTCGTACCGACGGGGCTCCGCGGGGCCCCGTCAAGCGCGGGGCCGAGCTGGTCGGAGCGTCGCGGCGTCGACGTGGGCGTTCGAGGAGGAGCGAGCGGTGAAAACGGGGTTGCGGGATCGCAGGGTGCTGGTCGCGGGTGCTGGTGTGTCCGGACGCTCGGCGGCCGAAGCGCTGCTCGCCGAGGGGGCGGCGGTGACCGTCACCGACGGTTCGGAGGACCGGCTTGCGGCGTTGGCTTCGCTGGGCAGCCGGGGAGCGGAATTCGTCGCCGGCTTGAGCGAACCGCCGCAGGAGACCGACCTGGTCGTGACGAGCCCTGGCTGGCGTCCCGAAGCCCCGTTGCTCGCCGCCGCGGCACAAGCCGGCATCGAAGTGATCGGTGAGGTCGAACTGGCGTGGCGGCTGGACCAGCAGAAATTTGAGCCGGCGACCTGGTTGGCAGTGACCGGCACGAACGGCAAGACCACGACTGTCGGCATGCTGGAGTCGATCCTGCGTGCTTCCGGAGCGGACGCGGTGGCGTGCGGCAACGTCGGACTGCCGGTGGTGGACGCGGTGCGCGCTGGTCACCGGGTGCTGGCCGTGGAGCTGTCGAGCTTCCAGCTGTACTGGTCCGAATCGCTCGCCGCGCGCGCGGCGGTCGTACTCAACCTCGCCGACGACCACCTCGACTGGCACGGTTCGGCCGCCGCCTACGGATCGGCGAAAGCACGCGTGTACAGGCATGGTGCGATCGCGGTCCACAACGCCGACGACGAGCCATCGGCATGGCTGAGCAGCGCCGTGGACGATACCGAGCGCGTCGCCTTCACAGCGTCGGAACCGGTGCAGGGGCAGTTGGGCGTGGTCGACGGGACTCTGCTGGACCGTGCCTTCGGTACCGCGGTCCCGCTGGCCACGCTCGCCGACGTGCATCCCGCTGGGCCCCACAACGTGGCCAACGCCCTGGCCGCCGCCGCGTTGGCGCGGGCGTACGGGGTCGAACCGGACGCCGTGGCCGAGGGGCTTCGCGCGTTCGAACCGGGCGCGCACCGGTCGATCCCGGTGGCCGAAGCGGCCGGAGTGACCTATGTGGACGATTCGAAGGCGACGAACCCGCACGCGGCTGCCGCCGCGCTGCGTGCCCACTCGCGGGTGGTGTGGATAGCGGGCGGACTCCTCAAGGGCGCCGATGCCGAGGAACTCGTCGCCGCCAACGCGGACCGGCTCGACGCGGTGGTCCTGATCGGCCAAGACCGCGCGCGATTCGCGGAGGCGTTGGCCCGACACGCCCCGGAAGTTCCGGTTCGCGAGGTCGAAGCGGGAGACGATACGGGCATGCGGCAAGCCGTCGTCGTCGCTCGTGAACTCGCGACCCCCGGCTCCGTGGTCTTGTTGGCTCCCGCCGCCGCGTCGATGGACATGTTCACCGACTACGCGCACCGTGGCCGTGCCTTCGCCGAGGCGGTGGACGGCGTGCTGTCGGCGTCCGCCGAGCAGACCGGCGGGGGGTGACCGGGGTAGTGCCCGCCAACACCCGCACCGCAACCAAGACCGCCCGGAGCATCAGCAGCCGCCCCCGCTCGGGCAAACCCGGTACGCTGCGCGCCGTCTTCGCGCCGCTGACGGCCTGGCTCACTCGGCCACTGGCGTCGTTCCACCTGCTCCTCGCAGTGTTCGGCCTGCTGACGGTGTTCGGACTCGTCATGGTCCTGTCCGCCTCCAGCGTGGACTCGTTCAGCACCGCCGGCTCGTCCTACAGCGTCTTCGGCAGGCAGGTGATGTACTGCCTCGTCGGCTTGGTGCTGTTCTACCTGGCGTTGCGCGTGCCGGTGCGGTTGATGCGCCGTTACAGCCTGGTGCTGTTCGTCATCTGCCTCGTGCTGCTCGGACTCGTGCTCACCCCGCTGGGCGTAGAACGCAACGGAGCGCAGAGCTGGTTCATCCTGGGCGGTGTGTCGTTCCAGCCGGTCGAGTTCGCCAAGGGTGCGTTCGCCCTGTGGGGAGCGCACGTGCTGGTGACCAAGCGCGGCCTGTTGGGCCAGTACCGCCACCTGCTGGTGCCCGTGGTTCCGGCAGCGTTGCTGATGTTCACGCTGGTGATGTTGCAGCCCGACTTCGGCTCCAACATCACGTTGTTCCTGGTGCTGATCGGCCTGCTCTGGTTCGCGGGAGCACCGCTGCGGCTGTTCCTGGTCATCCTGCTCTCCGCCGCGACCAGCGCGGTGGTGCTGGCGACCGCTGCCGACTACCGGATGGCGCGGTTGACCGCGTTCTTCGACGCCACAGCCGACCCGTCCGGACGTGGTTACCACGCCAGGCAGGCTCAGTTCGCGCTCGCCGACGGCGGCATGTTCGGCCGCGGACTGGGACAGGGCTGGTCGAAGTGGCAATACCTGCCGAACGCGCACAACGACTTCATCTTCGCCGTCATCGGTGAAGAGCTCGGCTTCGTCGGTTGCCTCGTGGTGCTGATCCTCTTCGGGATCACGCTCTACGTGGGGATGCGGATCGCCGCCCGCAACACCGACCCGTTCATCAGGTTGGTCGCGGCGACCCTTACCGTGTGGCTGGTCGGGCAGGCCGCGATCAACGTCGGCTACGTCGTCGGACTGCTACCGATCACCGGACTACCGCTGCCGTTGATCTCTTCCGGCGGCAGTTCCGTGGTGACGACCATGCTCGTCTTCGGCCTGCTGGCGAACTTCGCCCGGCACGAGCCGGAAGCGATCGCCGCGCTACGGTCGCTGGGGCCGGGACGGGTCGGCAGACTGCTGCGCCTGCCCACTCCCGCACCTTATCGCCCGCCCGCGAGGCGACGTCCGGCGCGGACGCCGACCAATCGGCCCGGTACGAAGAACACCGGTGCGCAACCCACCCGTCGCGGAGGCGGTGACGCACGGACGCGGAGCGCGTCTCGCAGCGGACCCGGCAACCGGACGCAGACACGAGGAGGACATCGTTGAGCGGGCAACCGTCGGGTCCCAGCCAGTTCCCGGATTTCGAAGGTGCGGGGGGATCGGTGGCACGCCGAGCACCCTCGGTCGTGGTCGCCGGCGGTGGCACGGCCGGACACATCGAACCCGCGCTCGCCCTCGCCGATGCCGTCCGGCGGCTGCGTCCGGACGCGCGAGTGACCGCGCTGGGCACTGAGCGGGGGCTGGAGAACCAGCTCGTTCCCGCTCGCGGCTACCAGCTGGAACTGGTTCCACCGGTGCCGATGCCGCGCAAACCCAGCACCGAGCTGCTGCGGATGCCGGTGAAGGTCCGGGAGTCGGTACGGCAGACCCGGAACGTGCTGGATCAGGTCCGAGCCGACGTGGTCGTCGGCTTCGGCGGCTACGTGTCCCTGCCCGCCTACCTCGCAGCCAGGGGCCGGACGCCGATCCTCGTCCACGAGGCCAACGCCCGCGCGGGGCTGGCGAACAAGGTCGGTGCTCGACTCGCCGAGCGGGTCCTGGCGGCTACCCCCGACAGCGGGCTGCCCGGCGCGGAGGTCATCGGTATCCCGCTGCGGGAGTCGATCACCACGCTGAACCGGGCTGCGCTGCGCGCGCAGGCGCGGGCGCACTTCGGCCTGCACCCGAGCGCACCCACCATCCTGGTCTTCGGCGGTTCGCAGGGTGCCCACACGCTCAACACGGCGTTCTCCGGTGCGGCGGAGTCGCTCGGTCGGGCAGGAGTGGGTGTCCTCCACGCGCACGGTCCGAAGAACACCATGGCGGTGCAGCGGGTGCCGGGCGCGCCCGAGTACTCCGCCGTGCCCTACCTCGAACGCATGGACCTGGCTTATGCCGCCGCCGACCTGGTGGTGTGCCGGTCCGGTGCGATGACGGTCGCGGAGGTTTCGGCGGTGGGACTTCCCGCGGTGTTCGTCCCGCTGCCGCACGGCAACGGGGAGCAGGCGCTCAACGCACAGCCCGTGGTCGGCACCGGTGGTGCGACGCTGATTCCCGATGAGGACCTGACGCCGCAGAAGGTGATCGAGTCGGTGCTGCCGCTGGCGCGCGACGCCCAACGGCTGCAGGAGATGAGCCGTGCGACGCTGGGCAGCGGTCATCGCGAGGCGGACCGCGTACTGGCCCAGATCGTGCTGGAGGTGGCTGGGCGATGAGAACCGATGCGGTCGGCGGGGAATTCTCGGAGTGGCGAAGGCCCTCCGAGGAGGAGCTGGAAGCGGTGCTGGCCAGGGTGCACCTCGTGGGCATCGGCGGGGCAGGCATGAGCGGCATCGCCCGTATCCTGCTCGCCAGGGGCAAGCAGGTGTCCGGATCGGATGCCCGCGATTCCCGCACGGTGCTCGCGCTGCGTGCACAGGGGGCGGAGATCGCGCTCGGTCACCAGGCCGAGAACCTCGACCAGTTCTCCACGGACCCCACTGCCATCGTGGTGTCCACGGCGATCCGCTCGGACAATCCGGAACTCGTCGAGGCCGAGCGGCGCGGAGTCCGGGTGCTGCGTCGTGCCGAGGCACTGGCGGTGCTGATGGCCGATCACCGGGTCGCCTGCGTGGCGGGAACCCACGGCAAGACGTCGACCACGTCGATGCTGACCGTGGCGATGCAGCACTGCAGGCTCGACCCGTCGTTCGCGATCGGCGGCGACCTCAACGATTCCGGAGCCAACGCCCACCACGGCGAGGGCGGCACCTTCATCGCCGAAGCGGACGAGAGCGACGGATCGTTCCTGGTGTTCGCTCCGTCGGTCGCGGTGGTGACCAATGTGGAACCCGATCACTTGGACCACCACGGTACGGCCGACGCCTACACCGCGGTTTTCGACGACTTCGTCCGGAGGATCGAGCCGGGCGGTGTGCTCATCGCCTCCTCCGACGACGAGGGGTCGGCCGCGCTCGCGGACCAGGCGGAGGCCGCAGGGGTGCGGGTGCGCCGGTACGGTCATTCGGCGGTGGGGCCCGGGGATGCGCGCATCGTCGGATACCGGCCGGAGGACGGTTCCGGTGTGGCGACGGTGGAACTCACCGATGAGGACGGCAGCTCGAACCGCCTCGACGTGTACGTGTCGGTTCCCGGAGAGCACATGGCGGGCAACGCCGTCGCCGCGCTGCTCGCCGGCATCGAGCTCGGCGCTCCCCTGGACGGATTGCTGGAAGGCCTGGCGGCCTTCGGTGGCGTGCGCAGACGATTCGAGTTCAAGGGGCACTCCGGTGGTGTCCGCGTGTACGACGACTACGCCCACCACCCGACGGAGGTGGAGGCGCAACTGCGGGCGGCCCGCCCCGTCGTACGCGGAAACGGGCGGCTGATCGTGGTTTTCCAACCGCACCTGTTCTCCCGAACGGCTGCGTTCTCCGTCGAGTTCGCGACCGCGCTGGGGCTCGCCGACGAGGTCGTGGTCCTCGACGTCTACGGCGCACGAGAAGATCCGCAGCCGGGGGTCACGGGCGCGCTGATCGCCGACGAGATCCCGTTGCCCACGGAGCGGGTGCATTACGTCCCGTCGCTGACCGAGGCCGCACCCGCCGTCGTCGGTCTCGCAGGCCCTGGTGACCTGGTGCTGACGATGGGGGCCGGGGACGTCACGATGCTCGGCTCCGAGATCCTCGCCGAGATCGATCGTGCTTCCTCCGGGGAGGTCCCGGAGGGATGAGCACCCCGTCGCGTGGTCGCGCACCGAATCGGCCCGGGGCACGCAGCACCCGGGGTCGGCCGGTTCGTGGTGGCGCGACCGAACGCCGGTGGACCCGTGTGGTGCCGCCGGTCGTGCTGACCGTACTCACGATCGCCGTGGTCGTCGTGTACTTCACGCCCGTGCTCGGAGTCCGCTCGGTCGAGGTCGAGGGCAACGAGATGCTCGGTGACCAGGAGGTACGCGCGGCCGCGGGAGTGCGGATGGGCGTGCCCATGCTGCGGGTCGACTCCGACGAGATCGGCGGGCGGCTTCGACGGATGCGCGAGTTGAAGTCGGTCGACGTGTCGCTGGCCTGGCCATCGACCGTGCGATTGGAAGTCGTCGAGCGCGTCCCCGCGGTCTACATGGTCGGCGCCGACGGCGTGCACCTGGTCGACGCCTCGGGAACACCGTTCAGGAAGGTTCCGGAGCGGCCTCCCGCTCTGCCCGAACTCAAGGTGAACACGGCGGCTCCCGACGATCCGGCTACCCGCGCGGCGTTGGCGGCGTTGACCTCGCTGGGGCCCGAGGTCCGGGCCGAGGTGGTGGCGGTCGAGGTGAAGGCGAACATCGATGTCCGCCTGCTGCTGACCGGTGATCGCCAGGTCGAGTGGGGCGAGAACGAGCAGGTCGAACGCAAGGCCGCGATCCTGCCGCCGCTGCTCACCCGCCCGGGAAAGACGTACGACGTGACGAGTCCGGAACTGCCGACCGTGGCATGAACCGGGCAAGCGTTCGGGACATGTCACGGGAACGGTGGCGTCTTCCGGGGTTCGTGAAAGAGTTCCGCGCGGCTCGCAGCCGGGGGCCCGAATGGGCGCTAACGTGTGGGCGTGTTCAGGCTGAGCGACGAGGCACCGGAAACGTTCTTCTCCGCTCGAACGTCGGCAGCCCAGCCGACCCGGGTGCTGCCACGCGTCGCCGCTCCAGGGCGGGTCGGCATCGGTTCGGTGGACGTGGACGTGGACGTTGCCGAGGAATTCCTCCGACTCTTCCACACCGAGCACTCCGGAAGCGGATCGCTCGGGCAACGGCTGGCGCGGATGCGCCGGGACGTCGAAACGACCGGGACCTATCAGCACACCGTGGCCGAACTCGCTTTCGGCGTACGAGTGGCCTGGCGCAACAGCGCCCGCTGCATCGGCAGGCTGCACTGGGATCACCTGGAGGTCCGCGATCTGCGTGACGTGCACACCGCGGACGAGGTCGCCGCGCACTGCGTCGAGCATCTGAGGGCGGCCGCGAACTCGGGCGATGTTCGCCCGGTGGTCAGCGTTTTCCCGCCGGAGCAGCCCGGGCGGCCCGCCCCGCGGATCTGGAACGAGCAGCTCATCCGGTACGCGGGCTACGAGCGCACCGACGGCAGCGTCCTCGGCGATCCGCGCTACCGCGAGTTCACCTCGTCGATGATCCGGCGGGGCTGGCGGCCACCGTCACCGCGGGGTCCGTTCGACGTGTTGCCGCTGGTGGTCGAGACCGCTGACGACGGTGTGCGCATGTTCAACCTGCCCGAAGACGCGGTGCGCGAAGTGCCGTTGCGGCACCCGGAGCTGTCCTGGTTCGTCGACCTGGGGCTTCGCTGGCACGCGGTACCGGCGGTCAGCAGGATGCGCCTGTCGATCGGCGGGATCTCATACCCGGCGGCGCCGTTCAACGGCTGGCACATGGGCACCGAGATCGGTGCACGAAGCCTCGCCGACGCGAATCGGTACAACCTGGTGCCGCTGGTGGCCGAACGGATGGGGCTGGACGTTTCGCGGGAGGATTCGCTGTGGCGTGATCGGGCGCTGGTCGAACTCAATCGCGCGGTGCTGTACTCGTTCGCCGAGGACGGGGTGACCATCACCGACCACCACACCGAGTCCCGGCGATTCGTGGCGCACCTGCAGCGGGAAGAGGCTGCCGGGCGCACCTGCCCGGTCGACCGGAGTTGGATCGTGCCGCCGATGTCCGGTTCACAGACGCCGGTCTTCCACCACCACTACGAGGAGGTCGAGCAGCGCCCCGACGACCCCGGTTTCCGCACCGACGACGAAGCACTGCACCGGGCCCTGCACGGCGAACCCGCCCGCTTCGAGTGACCGGCTCCCGCGGACGGCGACCGCGGGGCGGGCAGTGGTGGGCGAATCGCGGTTGGTGTCGGACCCGTTTGGTATAGCCGACACGAGACTTCCGATACCACCGGAAGGAGTGAGGTTTCGTTGCGGGCGTCGAGACTGATCTCGTTGCTGTGCTTGCTGCAGGTGCGCGGTTTCATGACGGCCGCCGAACTCGCTCACGAATTGGACGTGTCCGAGCGGACCGTGGCCCGCGACGTGCGGGCACTGGACGAGGCAGGAGTCCCGATCTACGCCGAACGCGGCAGAACGGGAGGGTACCGGCTCGTCGGCGGTTACCGGGCCAAGCTCAACGGTCTGCACCGGTCCGAGGCGGACGCGCTGTTCCTCACCGGAGTGCCGTCGGCGACCCGGGACCTGGGAATGGCCGAAGCGGTCACCAACGCCCGGTTCAAGGTGTCGGCGGCGTTGGCGCCGTCGTTCCGCGACGCACCCGATCGGGTGGAACGGCGTTTCCACCTCGACGCACCGCAGTGGTTCCGGGAAGCACCGGCACCACCCTTGTTGACCGAACTGGCCGCCGCGCTCTGGAACGACCGCAGGGTGCTGACCGAGTACCGGCGCGGTGCGTCCGAGGTGAACCGGACGCTCGACCCGCACGGCCTGGTGCTAAAGGCGGGCGTTTGGTACGTCGTGGCGCGGCGGGACGAGCGGTTCCTGGTGTACCGGGCCGACCGCTTCGTCCGGGTCGAGCCCGAGGGGCGGACCTTCGAGCGCGACGAGCGATTCAACCTGCGCGCGTTCTGGGAGCAGCGCGCCGAGGAGTTCGCCCGATCACTGCTGTCCGAGCGGATCGAGGTGCGGATCAGCCCGACCGGCGTGGCGGGATTGGGCGTGCTCGGGAACCGGGATGTGGTGGCCGAAGCACTGGCAGCGGGCGCGTCCGACGAGCAGGGCTGGCTCACCGTGACCCTGCCCGTCGAATCGATGGAAGTCGCCTACGACCAGATGCTGGCTCTCGGCCCGGAGGTCGAGATCCTGAAGCCGGAGCAGCTCCGCACCCGGATGGCGGCGGCCGCCGCCCGGGCCGCCGCCCTCTACGGAGTCGGTCAGCGATAACCTGTGTCGTCGGCCGGTTTACCCGCTTGCGCCACCTCCACGATGTAGCGCCACGCGTCGGGCCGGGTTCCGTCCACGTCGTCGAATCCGTACACCGGGGCCAATCCGCCGCTGGACAGCGACTGCCCGTTCCACCGCTGCCGCTCCGGATCGCCGGCCAGTGCCACCACCGCCCGCCCCACGAAGGCAGGCGTCTCCGAGATGCAGAAGTGCGGTTGGTCGACCGTTGCCGCCCGCCAGTCGTCCTCCGTGACGCCGAATTCGTCCAGCATCATCTCCGAGCGCAGCCATCCCGGTGTGAGCGAGACGGCAACACCGTCGTGCGGACGCAGCTCCTCGGCGAGCCCGAACGCCATCCGGTGCGCCGCGACTTTGGCGAGGTCGAAGAAGGCGCCACCTTCGGTCCGGTAGTTCCGTTCGTTGTATTCGGCGGTGCCATCGGTTACCTCGACCACCAGTCCACCCGGCTGTTCGACGAGCAGACCGAGCGCGAAGTGGCTGGTGATCATGTGGGCCTCGATGCCGGTGCGGAGCCGTCGCAGTCCCTTGTCCAGGGAATGCCGCCATATCGGCACGTTCCACTCCATCAGGTGCTCGCCACCCAGATCGTTGACCAGCACGTCGAGCCGCCCCTGCTCGGCCCGGATCCGATCGACGAGTCCGCCAACCTCCACGGTGTCCGTGTGGTCCACCGGGACGGCCACGCCGCGGCCACCGGCCGCGTCCACCAGTTCCGCGGTGTCCTCAATGGTCTCGGATCGGCCGTAGTCGGAGCGGTGGTACCGCGTCGTGCGCCCGGTGGCGTAGACCGTGGCCCCCGCCGCGCCCAGCTCGACGGCGATACCGCGCCCCGCACCCCGGGTCGCCCCCGCCACCAGGGCAACGGTGCCTTCCAATGCTTTCCCCATGCGTATCCCTTGCCTCGATCGGTCGGAACGATGTCCGTACCGCCGATGCTGCTCCTGAATCCGGACATCGCCAGTCGGGTTTTCCCGAGAATCGGACGAGATCCGAAACTCGCGAGTGCCTCGACCCTGGCGGGGGCGCGCGCTGTACGGTGGGGGGCGGTGATCACGTTCGCGTGGACACCGCACAAGGGGAGGAACGAGCTCGGCTCGAACCACCGCGCCGCGGCCGGTGGGTGGACGTGCCGGGGCTTCGACCGCGTCGGCAGGAGCGGATGACGAATTTCGGGTACTGAGACACGCCCGCGACATCAACTCCGGCGTGGCTGCTGGACTCAGGGGCACTCTGGTGCCTACCGTCCGCACCGGGTACGGGGTGGAGATCACTCCGATCTCGTATCCGACATTCGAAGTTCTCGGCGTCGGGCGGACGGTATCCCGCAAATGACCGTCCGCGCGGTCGTCAGCAGTAGAGAGCGCAGAGCCACGATCAGGAAGGCGGATCCGATGACGCCCCCGCACAACTATCTCGCGGTGATCAAGGTCGTCGGCATCGGTGGCGGTGGCGTCAATGCCGTGAACCGCATGATCGAGGTCGGGCTCAAGGGTGTCGAGTTCATCGCGGTGAACACCGACGCGCAAGCCCTGCTGATGTCCGACGCCGACGTCAAGCTCGACATCGGCCGCGAACTGACTCGCGGCCTCGGGGCCGGTGCGGCTCCCGAGGTCGGACACAAGGCGGCTGAGGACCACAAGGAAGAGATCGAAGAAGTTCTCAAGGGCGCGGACATGGTGTTCGTGACCGCCGGTGAAGGCGGCGGTACCGGAACCGGCGGTGCGCCCGTGATCGCGTCGGTCGCCCGCAAGCTCGGTGCGCTGACCATCGGTGTGGTCACTCGTCCGTTCTCCTTCGAGGGAAAGCGGCGTGCCAACCAGGCCGAGCAGGGGATCAAGGAACTCCGCGACGAGTGCGACACGCTCATCGTGATTCCGAACGACCGGCTGCTGCAGCTCGGCGACATCGGGGTCAGCCTGATGGATGCCTTCCGGTCGGCAGACGAGGTGCTGCTCTCCGGTGTGCAGGGCATCACCGACCTGATCACCACGCCGGGGCTGATCAACCTCGACTTCGCGGACGTCAAGAGCGTCATGTCCGGAGCGGGCAGCGCCCTGATGGGTATCGGCTCCGCGAGAGGTGAGGGCAGAGCCGTGCAAGCCGCGCAGAAGGCGATCAACTCGCCACTGCTGGAAGCCTCGATGGAAGGCGCACACGGTGTGCTGCTGGCCATAGCGGGCGGCTCCGACCTCGGCTTGTTCGAGATCAACGAATCCGCTTCGCTGGTGCAGGAATCGGCGCACCCGGAAGCCAACATCATCTTCGGTACGGTGATCGACGATTCACTCGGCGACGAGGTGCGCGTGACGGTGATAGCCGCCGGATTCGACGCCGGAACGCCCACGCACAAGAAGCTCGACCCCACCAAGGTCGGGTCGAAGGGCGACTCGGCGCAGGTCACTGACGGACAGGTCCTGAGCAGCACCACGACACCCGCCGAGCAGGACGGTGCCGAACAGCCGCAGGCCCAGGCGCCACAGCAGCAGGCTCCGCAGGCCCAGCCCCAGCAGGCCCAACCGCAGCAGGTCCAGCCCCAGCAGGTCCCACCGCAGCAGTCCCAGGCACCGCAGGCCCAGGCGGGCTACCAGCCGTCGGGGGAACAGCCGCAGCAGGACAACGCGGTTCCGGACGGCTACCGGGCTCAGCCGGACCCGGCCGACCAGCGCGGTGAGACCGCACCGCGCAGCGGGCCTGCCTACGGCGGTGACGGTGCGGCCGGTGGCGAACAGGGTGTTTCGGTTCCGTCCCGGGCCGGTGGTTATCCGACGCACGGTGGCGCCGGGATGTCCGGTTCGCTGCCGAACAAGGCCGTGCCGGTTTCGGACGACAACGACGACGACGTCGACATCCCACCGTTCATGCGTCGCTGATCGCTTCGAGTCGATGAGCGAGAATCGGCACCGGAACGCCATCGCGTTCCGGTGCCGACGTGTGTTCGGCCCTTGAACCTTGGTGGGAGGCTTGCAGTGCGGATTCGTCGTGTGATCACCACGCGGGAGGGCGGTAGCTCTCGGCCACCGTTCGACTCGTTCAACCTGGGTGGCCGCGTGGGTGACGATCCGGTGTCGCTGGCGGCCAACGAGCGCAAACTGGCAGCGGGAATCGGGTTGGAGCAGGACCGCCTGGTGTGGATGGAACAGATCCACGGCAGGACCGCGACGGTGGTCGACGGGCCGCGTTCGGAACCGGTCGAGGCCACGGACGCGCTGGTGACGGCCGAGCCGAACCTGGCGCTGGTCGCGCTGACCGCGGACTGCGTTCCGGTGTTGCTGGGCGACCCGCGGACCGGAGTCGTCGCCGCGGTGCACGCCGGACGGCTGGGCGCGCGCGTCGGCGTGGTGGTCTCGGCACTGGAGAGCATGTGTGCCGCGGGTGCCGGCCTGGACCGCATCGAGGCGTTGCTCGGGCCGGCGGCCTGCGGGCAGTGCTACGAGGTCCCACAGCAGATGCAGGAAGACGTGGAAGAGCACCTTCCGGGCAGCGCGTGCAAGACCCGCAAGGGTACGCATGGTCTGGATATCCGCGCCGGTCTGTGGGAACAACTCGCGGCTGCGGGCGTGGCTCGGATCGGTGTCGATCCACGTTGCACGATGGAAAGCCCCGAGCTCTTCAGCCACCGTCGGGACGGAGGTCGGACGGGCCGGTTCGCCGCGGTGATCTGGGCGGACCCGGAAGCGGATCCCGAAGCGGAGCCCGTGGCCGACCCGGAGGTGGGCCGATGAGTGAGTCGAGTCCGAAGCTCAGACGGGAGCAACTCGCCGCGGCGGTGCGATCCGTGCGGGACCGGATCGACGCGGCCTGCCATGCCGCGGGCCGCTCTCCGAACGAGGTCGAGCTCCTCGCCGTGACCAAAACCTTTCCCGCCTCGGATGCGGCACTGCTGGCCGATCTGGGATTGGTGGACTTCGCGGAGAACCGGGAGCAGGAGGCCCGGGACAAGGTCGCGGAGTTCGGTGAGTTGCGACCCGCCGCCGATGTCCGTTGGCACATGGTGGGGCAGCTGCAGCGGAACAAGGCGCGGGCGGTGGTCCGCTGGGCGGACGTCGTCGAGTCGGTGGGCAGCGCGCGGTTGGTGGAGGCGTTGCGGCGGGCCGCTGGCAACGCGCTCGAATCGGGTGAACGGAAGCGCCCGCTGGATCTACTCGTTCAGGTGAGTCTCGACGGCGTTCCCGAGCGGGGCGGTTGCTTGCCGGAAGAGGTCCTCGAACTGGCCGGAATGATCACACGCACGTGTGAGCTTCGCCTCCGCGGCCTGATGGCTGTGGCGCCGCTCGACGGCCCGCCGGATGTGGCGTTCGCCACTCTTTCGAAGATCGCCGGGCAAGTGCGAGAGTCCTACCCCGAAGCTATCGACATCTCGGCGGGAATGAGTACCGACCTTGAGAGTGCGATAGCGCACGGTTCGACACGTGTGCGTGTCGGAACCGCGCTGCTTGGGGGCCGGCAGTTAATCTCGCCTTAGTCGTATCGGGGGGTCGAGGGTCGGCCGATCCGTGCTCGGCGCAAAGGAGTCGCGGAGGAAGGGCATGCCGATGAGCGCGATGCACAAGCTGAAGGCCTACTTCGGCATGGTCCCGGCCGATGAAGTCGACGAGTACGACGACGAAATCACCTACCGCGACCGCTATGCCGCGGACACCGGCGACCACGCGCCCTACGAAGCTCAGCCGGACCGGTTGAGCAGTCGGAGGCGCGCCGTCGGGGGCATTCGTGGTGGCTACCAGGAGGCGGGGGACGAAGAGGACGACTACGTCGAAGACTTCCGCGAGGTGAAGCGTCCTCGCAGGCAGTGGTCCGCGGAGACGTCCGGTCGTGGATCGCTCGCTGCCGAGTCGCAGTGGGACCCCGCGTCGCGGCTGCGAGCGGTGACCGACACCGGCAGCCACTTCAACTTGAGTAAGATCACAACCCTGCATCCCCGGAGTTACAGCGAAGCGCGGACAATCGGGGAGCAGTACCGGGACGGAACCCCGGTGATCATGAATCTGACCGAGATGGACGAGGCGGATGCCAAGCGACTGGTGGACTTCGCGGCCGGACTGGCGTTCGCGATGCGGGGCTCGATCGAGAAGGTCACCAATCGGGTGTTCTTGCTCTCACCGCCCAATGTCGATGTCGCGGCGGAAGACAAGAGGCGCCTCGCGGAGGGGGCCTTTTTCAACTATGGCTGAGTGGTGGCAGAGTTGAGTCGTGGAACTGCCGCAGATTGTCCTGTTCTATCTACTGTTCTTCTTCTGGCTGCTGCTCACGGCGCGTATCGTGGCCGAGCTCGTCCGTGCGTTCGCCCGCGACTGGCGACCCGCCGGGGGGGTTGCAATCGCGTTGGAGAGCATCTACACAGTGACCGACCCGCCCGTGCGGATGTTGCGTCGGGTGATTCCGACCGTCCGGATCGGCGGCGTCGGCCTAGACCTATCGATTATGGTGCTGCTGCTGGTCGTGTTCATATTGATGCGACTGGTGCAACCCGGGTGACGGGGAACCCGGGCGACCCGCAGCCGAGGAGTGCGTGAGGTGATCTTGTGGGCTTGACCCCCGCCGACGTTCATAACGTCGCGTTCAGCAAACCTCCGATCGGTAAGCGGGGCTACAACGAGGACGAGGTAGATGCATTCCTCGACCTGGTTGAAGCCGAGCTTGCCCGGCTGGTTGAGGAGAACAACGACCTGCGGAGCCAGGTGGAGCAGCTGGAGTCCCAGCTGCAATCGGCTCAGGTCGATCTCGACGACGCCCGCACCCAAGCGGCGTCGACGACCTCCTCCACCGCAGCCGCACCCGTGGAGGAACCCCGCCGGCTCGCCCCGGTGCCGGCGCCGGCCGCGGCGGAACAGACGTCCCCCGGTGGTGATCACCATGTGCAGGCCGCGAAGGTCCTGGGCCTCGCGCAGGAGATGGCCGACCGTCTGACCGGTGAGGCGAAGGCCGAAGCGGACGGGATGCTTTCCGAAGCGCGGACGAAATCCGAGCAACTGCTCTCGGACGCCAGGGCGAAGTCCGACAGCATGGTCAACGAGGCCCGTACCCGGGCCGAGACGATGCTCAACGACGCACGCACCAGGGCTGAAACCCTGGAACGGCAGGCCAGGGAGAAGGCTTCTGGCCTGGAGCGCGACGCGCAGCGCAAGCACTCCGAGGTGATGGGCAACATCACGCAGGAGAAGAACGCGCTGGAGAAGAAGATCGACACCTTGCGCACGTTCGAGCGCGAGTACCGGACCAGGCTGCAGACCTACCTGGAATCCCAGCTGCGCGAGTTGGAGGATCGTGGCTCCGCCGCACCGGCGGAGAACAGCGCCGGCGGCGGCAGCGGCAGCGGCAGCGGGAGCCGTTCTTCGAGCGGCCAGCAGAACAGCTACAGCTTCGGGGCAAGGGCCGCCGAAGCGGGCTAGCGTTCGACTTCGGGTGCGGGGCGGCCTTCGGGGCCGCTCCCGCCCCGGTCGGCCCACTCGGTCCGTTTCCGGGCGGGTGGGTAGGTCCGCGATGCTCCGAGGCGAGGGTTGGCCGCCGGGCAAGCCGGAAACCGCGTGGTGCCGAGGTTACGGTCAGAGCGGTCTCGGACGGTCTTCGAGACGGTTCTGTGGTGACTCCGGAGGGCGGGGATCGGCTTGTTGGTGAGCGTTCTGTTGCTGGTTCTCGTGGCCGGTGGCGTACTGGCCGGTTCGGTCGTCACGGACCGTCCGGAGTGGGCATGGTTGGCGGTACTGCTGTGTGCGGCCGGTGTGATGCTGCTGGGTGTGGAACGTTTTCGACGTCGGCGGAAAGCGAGCTCGACGACGGCGGAATCGTCCGCTACCGGGGAGGAGCAGCAGCCCGGACGGCACGACGGCACGCGTCTGTCGGATACGACCGGCCCACCGGAGACGGAGCCCGACCGGGCGGGCGAGCCGGCCCAGCCGCCGACCGAGCCGCCGACCGTTGATGTGCATGCGGCAGCGGGACACGACCCCGGTGAAGAGCGCGCCGACGTGGCTGACTCGATCGTGGTGTCCGAACTGGACGTCGAGGTCTTCGTGGTCGACGAACACCCCCGCTACCATCTCACCCGCTGCGGGTGGCTCGCTCGGCGAGAAGTGCTGCCATTGCCGCTGGTCGAGGCCCGACAGTTGGGTTTCACCCCCTGCGCGCGGTGCAGGCCGGACGCGACGTTGGCCGCCCGGCAGCGGGTGGCGAGCTGAGGCAGCGCCGGTGTCAAGGTTGGTCGACGGCCGCGCTATGCTGGGTGAGCAGTGGCGATGATCCGGCGATCACCGGGGAGCTTCCGGAAGAACGGGTGACCAGTTCGCCTCAGTAGAACCGGACGGGTCGGCCCGTCACAGCCGGTGAACGAGTGGTCGCTCCGTGGCCGTGCCGGTCGCGAGCGGCAAACGGGGTGGTACCGCGGATCTCGTGCGCATGCGGCACGAGGTGTCGTCCCCGTGTGGACATCGATCTTCGACGTCCGTGCGGCGGAATTCACGACACACCGCGAGGAGCAATCCGCGATGGCTTATCCCAAGGTTCGGTTCGGCGACGCGTCCGAGGACCGCGCCGATACTTCAGCCGCACCCGAGCACGGTGTGGCCGCGCAGCCGTCGTTTCCCCGCATCGAGCACCAAGTGCTGGACTTCTGGGCCGGGGACAAGACGTTCCAGGCCAGTGTTGAGGCGCGGGAAACGGGTACCAACGGCTCGAACGAGTTCGTTTTCTACGACGGCCCCCCGTTCGCCAACGGCTTGCCCCACTACGGTCACCTGCTGACCGGCTACGTGAAGGACGCGGTGCCGCGCTATCAGACGATGCGCGGTCGGCGCGTGGAACGGCGTTTCGGCTGGGACTGCCACGGGCTGCCCGCCGAGGTCGAGGCCGAGAAGCAGCTGGGGATCTCGGCGAAGTCGGAGATCGAGGCGATGGGGGTCGCCGAGTTCAACGAAGCCTGCCGATCCTCGGTGCTGCGCTACACCGACGAGTGGGAGAACTACGTCACCCGGCAGGCGCGCTGGGTGGACTTCGACAACGACTACAAGACTCTCGACCCGGACTACATGGAAAGCGTCATGTGGGCCTTCAAGACGCTTTGGGAGAAGGGTCTGGTTTACGAGGGCTTCCGGGTGCTCTGGTACTGCTGGCGTTGCGAGACGCCGTTGTCGAACACCGAGACCCGGATGGACGATGTCTACCGGCAGCGCCAGGACCCGGCGGTGACGGTGGGACTGCGGTTGACCGCTCCGGGCGAGGAGTTCGACGGCGCGCAGGCGCTGGTGTGGACGACGACCCCGTGGACGCTGCCGTCGAACCTCGCGGCCGCGGTGCACCCGGACGTCGACTACGTGCTGGTCGCCCCTGGTGGAGGCAAGCAACGCTACGTCCTGGCCGAGGCGCGGTTGTCCGCCTACGCGCGGGAGTTCGGTGAGGACATCGCTGATCACGTCATCGCCCGATTCAAGGGCAACGACCTGCTCGGAACCTCCTACGAGCCGCCGTTCGACTTCTTCGCCGGGCGGGAAAACGCCCACCGGGTGCTGGCGGCCGACTACGTCACCACCGACGACGGTACGGGAATCGTGCACATCGCCCCGGCCTTCGGTGAGGACGACAAGTTGGTCACCGACGCCGCGGGTATCGAGCCGGTCATCCCGGTCGACGGGCACGGCAAGTTCACCGCCGAGGTAGCGCCGTACGAAGGCTTGCAGGTTTTCGACGCCAACAAGTCGATCATCCGCGACCTGAAGGACGCGGGCCTGCTGGTCCGGCATGAGACCTACGACCACCCGTACCCGCACTGCTGGCGGTGCGACAACGCGCTGATCCAGCGGGCGGTGTCGTCCTGGTTCGTGGCCGTGACTCAGTTCCGGGATCGCATGGTCGAGCTCAACCAGCGGATCAACTGGGTGCCGGAGCACATCCGGGACGGACAGTTCGGCAGGTGGCTGGAGAACGCGCGGGACTGGAACATCTCCCGCAACCGCTACTGGGGCTCGCCGATCCCGGTGTGGGTTTCGGACGATCCGGAGTATCCGCGGACCGATGTCTACGGGTCGATGGAGGAGTTGGAGCGCGATTTCGGCGTCCGACCGAGCGACCTGCACCGCCCGAACATCGACCGGCTGACCCGACCGAACCCGGACGACCCGTCCGGGCGGTCGACGATGCGTCGGGTGCCGGAGGTACTGGACTGCTGGTTCGAGTCGGGGTCGATGCCGTTCGCCCAGGTGCACTACCCGTTCGAGAACGCGGGCTGGTTCGAGCACCACTACCCGGGTGACTTCATCGTGGAGTACAACGGCCAGACCCGCGGCTGGTTCTACACGCTCCACGTGCTGGCCACCGCGCTGTTCGACCGGCCGGCGTTCTCCAACGTGGTGGCGCACGGGATCGTGCTCGGCGAGGACGGCATGAAGATGTCGAAGTCGAAGGGCAACTACCCGGACGTCAACGAGGTGTTCGAACGGGACGGTTCGGACGCGATGCGCTGGTTCCTGATGTCGAGCCAGATCCTGCGCGGGGGTGACCTGGTGGTCACCGAGCGGGGCATCCGCGATGCGGTGCGCCAGGCGGTTCTGCCGTTGTGGAACTCGTGGTACTTCCTGGCTCTGTACTCCAACGCCGAGGGCGTCGAGGGCCGGTACCGGGTGGACAGCGAGCACGTGCTCGACCGGTACGTGCTTGCCAAGACCCACGAGCTGGTGGGCGACGTGCAGGACGCGATGGACGCGTTCGATCTCGCGGGCGCCTGCGCGACGGTGCGCGACTTCCTGGAAGTGCTCACGAACTGGTACGTCCGTCGTTCGCGGGACCGGTTCTGGGCGGGCGACCAGGATGCGATCGACACCTTGCACACCGTGCTGGAGGTGACGAGCCGGGTGGTTGCGCCGATGCTGCCGCTGACCGCCGAGGCCGTGTGGCGCGGGCTCACCGGTGGGCGTTCGGTGCATCTGGCCGACTGGCCGCTTGTCGACGAGCTGCCCGCGGATGCGGCTCTGGTCTCGGCGATGGACAAGGTCCGGCAGGTGTGTTCGGCGTCGTTGGCCCTGCGCAAGTCGAACAAGCTGCGGGTGCGGTTGCCGCTGGCGAAGCTGGTGGTGGCCTCTTCGGAGGTCGACTCGCTGCGACCGTTCGTGGACTTGCTGCGGGACGAGGTCAACGTCAAGGAGGTCGAGCTGACCACCGAGGTAGCTGCGCACGGCCGGTTCGAGATCGCGGTGAACGCGCGGGCGGCCGGCCCGCGGCTGGGCAAGGACGTGCAGACGGTCATCAAGGCGGTCAAGGCGGGCGACTGGTCCCGCACGCCCACGGGCGATGTGGTCGCGGCCGGTGTTGAGCTGCAGGAGGGTGAGTACACCGAGCGACTGGTCTCCACCGATTCGGGCGCGGCCTCGGCTCTCCCGGCCGGTAGTGGGCTGGTGGTGCTCGACACCGAGGTCACCTCGGCGTTGGCCGCCGAGGGTGTGGCGCGCGATGTCGTCCGGGTGGTTCAGCAGGCCCGCCGGGATGCCGGTCTGCAGGTGTCGGACCGGGTGGCTGTGACCGTGTCGGCCCCGGCCGAGGTGCTCGAGGCGGTGGCGGCGCATCGTGAGTTCATCGCGGGGGAGACGTTGGCGCAGGTCGTCGAACCGGGCTCGGCGGAGGGCGGTTTCGAGGGCAGCGTCGGCGACGGCGTCGGGATCGCGGTGTCGGTGACGAAGGTGTGATCGGTTCTCGGGTGGGTTCGGTGCTCCCGAGCCCACCCGAGCTCCGGAACCCAGCCGAGTTCGGGCCCGGCCGAGTTGGGGAACGGTCTGTTCGTCGACCGTGGTTCGTACCGCTGCGAGCGCGGTGAGCACGGTCGGGGACAATGGCGGTGTGAGCGCAGAACAGCCCGATCATGAGCGGGCCCCGAGGTCGTCCTCGCCGGAAGCGTCCTCGCCGGAAGCGCCCGTGCCGGAGGATTCCGGTTCCGACCCCGCCGAGTCGGTAGCCGAGTCGGGTTCCGAGCGGGCTTCCGAGCTCGGGGGAGCCGCTCGGCCCGCCCGGGATTCGACTGCGCAGGAACGCGCCCGGCCGGACACGGGGGCGGGTTCGGACGGCGCAGCCGGACCGGGTGATGCTGCCGGATTGGACACTGCGGCGGGTTCGGACACTGCGGGGGACTCGAGCAGCGCGGCCGAGCAGGGCCCGAACGCGGGCCCGCCGGTGGGACGCCGCTTGCTGGTGTTGTTGTTCGGGATCGCGACGCTGTCCTTGGCCTTGGACATCGTCACCAAGGTGCTGGCGGTGGCCAAACTGGCCGACCAACCACCGGTGCGATTGCTCGGCGGCACCGTCTACCTGGTGCTCGTGCGCAATCCCGGCGCGGCGTTCTCGTTGGCCACTGGGCTGACCTGGTTGCTGGCGCTGTTGGCGTTCGTCGTGGTCGGCGTGATCATCTGGCTCGCCCCGAAACTCCGTTCGACCGGATGGGCGATCGGACTCGGACTTGTTCTCGGCGGTGCCTGCGGCAATCTGGTCGACCGGATCTTCCGTCCGCCGGGGCCGCTGCAGGGGCACGTCGTGGACTTCGTGTCGTTGTTCGCTCCGGACGGCAGCGTGTGGCCGGTGTTCAACGTGGCCGACTCCGCGATCGTGTGCGGTGGTGTCCTAGTGGTGTTGATGTCGCTGCTGGGGCGGGACTACGACGGGAGCGTCCACCCGCCCAAGCGCAAGCGGACCGTGAAGGATTCCGGGGACGAGTCGTGACTGATCTTCGAACGCTGCCCGTTCCGGACGGGTTGGATGGCATGCGCGTGGATTCGGGCCTGTCGAAGCTGCTCGGCCTGTCGCGCAGCGTCGCGGCGACCTTGGCCGAGTCGGGCGACGTGGTCGTCGACGGTGCTCCGGCGGGGAAGTCGGACCGGTTGATGGCGGGAACCTGGTTGGAGGTGACTCTGCCGCCCACCGAGCAGCCGATCGAGGTCGTCCCGGTCGCGGTAGAGGGAATGGGCATCCTGCACCAGGACGACGACATCGTGGTGATCGACAAACCCATCGGGGTGGCGGTGCACCCGAGTCCGGGCTGGGACGGCCCGACGGTCATCGGTGGTCTGGCCGCCGCCGGGGTCCGGGTCGCCACGTCCGGCGCTTCCGAGCGGCAGGGTGTGGTGCATCGGCTCGACGCGGGGACCACCGGTGTCATGGTGGTCGCCAAGAGCGAGCGCGCGTACACCGTCCTCAAACGGGCGTTCAAGGAACGCACCGTCGACAAGCGCTATCACGCGCTGGTGCAGGGCCACCCCGATCCGAGCCGCGGGACGATCGACGCTCCGATCGGGCGGCATCCGCGGCACGACTACAAGTTCGCCGTGGTGACGGGCGGCAAGGACAGCATCACCCATTACGAGACGGTCGAGGCGTTCCGCGCGGCTTCGCTGGTCGACGTGAAACTGGAAACCGGGCGCACCCATCAGATTCGGGTGCACTTCGCGGCGATCAAGCATCCCTGTGTGGGAGATACGACCTACGGTGCGGATCCGGTGCTGACTCGCAGGCTCGAGGTCACGAGGCAGTGGCTGCACGCCCGCACGCTGGGGTTCGAACATCCGGACGATGGGCGTTGGGTCAGTTTCGACAGCCCGTATCCGCAGGATCTGCAGCATGCGCTGGACATTCTGCGCGCACAGGATGCTTGAGGACGTTGCTGTCGCGTAAATTGGGCGGGAAGATCTTGAACACGAGGAGTCTTCATGAGCGCCACGGACGGTTCCGAGCCTGATCGCCCCTGGACGGACGACACGCCCACCCCCGTAACCGGAATTCCCGCGCAGCCGCAGGCGGCGACGGACGACATGACACCACCCACCGGCATCGAAGGCCTCGCCGGCGCGGTCACCGCCGAGGACTTCGGGCAGGCAGGTCCTGCCGTGTTCGGCGCGGAACCGCAGGAATCGCCGAGGGAAGCCGACACCGGCGACTGGCCGAAGCTCGAATACCGCAGCCGGAACAAGCCCGAACGCCGTCGCGGCGGCATGTTCGACACGCTGCGCGGCCGGAGCGGCGAGCAGCAATAACACGTTCGGTGGGCCCGCTCGCGGCGCCGGCCTGGCAACGGCTGTACCCGAGCTGCGCGGCACCGGCCGTTCGGCGCGCAGGCCACCTCACCGGAAGCAGGCGCCGCGCGGGCCGGATCAGAGCTCGGTGATGTCCCACGTGAGCGTGCGCCGGTCGTCGCCGCGCCTGGGCATCCAGCGGACCGCGGCGAGATCGACCGGTTCGGGGAGCACGTAGATCGTGTGGCCGCCCGCGGTGGCCCCGGCGGCGAGGCCCGTCTGGTGCGGCGGCCGTGATGACAACGAAACCGGAGCCTTGCTCACCACGGAGCCGTCGGTCGCGATCAGTTCGAGGTACTCGTCGGGCAGTGCCGCGAACGGCACGCTGCCCCGGTTGGTGACCTCGGTGTGCACGATCACCGCGCGCTCGCCATCCGGAAGCTGGTATCCGGCCGCCGTGTACAGGAAGTCCGCTGGGTCGACCACCTCGACGAGCTGGATGGTGATCCGCTCGCCCTCGTACCCTTCGACGTCGAGCTTGCTGCCGATCGTTCCGGCCGGGACCGGTGCGGGCTGTGGAGGCGGCGACTGTGGAGGCGGCGACTGCGGAGGTTGGGCCCCCGCCTGCTGATCGCCGCGCGTCCAGGAGGCGGAGCCGGCGGGGCCCCACGTGCTCGCCGGGTCGGCGGGCGGTGCGTCTCCTTGCGGTGCTGCCTGCGCCGGGTATGCCTGGGCCGGGTACGGCTGTGACGGGTACGGCTGTGACCGGTACGGCTGTGAGGGATACGGCTGTGAGGGATACGGCTGGGAAGGGTACGGCTGCGGGCCGCTCTGCACCGGGGTCTGCCCGGACGGCTGCGGGTGGTTGCCGCTGGGATGCTGCGCCGGTGGCCACCCGGTCGGGGCCGGGACCGGATAGGAACCGCTCTGCGGCGGAGGCACCGGATGGCTGCCGCTCGGCGCCGGCCCGTGGTGCGCGCCGCTGTGCCCCGGCGCCGGCGGTCCCTGGTTCGGAACCTGGCCCGGCGGCTGGGTCTGGACCGGGTACGACCCGCTGGCCTGCTGGTACGCGTTCGCCGCAGCGAGCGCGCTGCGCAGGCCGTTCGGGTCACACTCGACCCCCACCACCAGCAGTAGGCCGGTGGTGGACAGCGACGCGAGCCGCGCGGCGACTTCGCGAACGTCCATGCCGAGTCGACCGGCGATCTCGTGCACCGCGGCCCGGCCCGTCTCGGCGACGACGCTCAGCAGACGGACGTCCACGGGATCAGGGGCAGCCACGCCTGTCCACGCTACCCCGTCGGGACGGGCCACGGATGCCGGGCACGCGGCGCTCCACCGAACGCCGGAGCGGCCCGGCACGAGCTGTCCGACGCGGGGCGGGGATGTCCCCGAACTCGTCGGGGCTTGGCGTTAGGCTGGGGTCGATCGGCGCCAGGCGCCACATCCGCCGGCTTCCGCCGCCCGTGCAGACCGGCGCCGATCCACCCGCAGCATCGCGCCGAACGTGCCGCGTTCGCTTCGTTGACAACGCCAGGAGGTTCGAACCTTGTCCGTCGACCCCTTCGTTCATCTGCACGTGCACACCGAGTACTCGATGCTCGATGGTGCGGCGAAGGTCGAGGCCCTGTTCACCGAGGCGAAGCGGTTGGAGATGCCCGCGGTCGGAATGACCGACCACGGCAACATGTTCGGCGCCGACGAGTTCTACCAGCAGGCGAAGAAGGCCGGCATCAAACCGATCATCGGCATCGAGGCGTACGTGGCCCCGCACAGCCGGTATCA
Source organism: Parasphingorhabdus pacifica (assembly GCF_054779195.1). Taxonomy (NCBI): domain Bacteria; kingdom Pseudomonadati; phylum Pseudomonadota; class Alphaproteobacteria; order Sphingomonadales; family Sphingorhabdaceae; genus Parasphingorhabdus; species Parasphingorhabdus pacifica. Next base: position 109,946 of record NZ_BAAGYS010000002.1, on the reverse strand, counting down.
CAAGAAGCCGGTGTTCTGGGGCGAGGCGAAGCAGCGCTCCACCGACGAGTTCGGTGAGGGCGGTGACGTCTCGGGCGCGGGTGCCTACACCCACATGACCATGCTCGCGGCCAACGCCACTGGGCTGCGCAACCTGTTCACGCTCTCCAGCCGGGCCAGCATGGAAGGTCAGTACAGGAAGCCCCGCATGGACAGGGAGCTGATCTCCGAGCTCTCCGAGGGCATCCTCGCCACCACCGGTTGCCCGTCCGGTGAGGTGCAGACGCGGCTCCGGCTGGGACAGTACAAAGAGGCGCTGCAGGCAGCCTCGGACTACCGGGACATCTTCGGCCCCGAGAACTTCTTCTTGGAGTTGATGGACCACGGGTTGGCGATCGAGCGCTCGGTCCGCGAGAACCTGCTCAAGATCGGCAAGGAACTCGACCTGAAGCCGCTGGCCACCAACGACAGCCACTACGTGACCGCCGACCAGGCCGATTCGCACGGCGCGTTGCTGTGCGTGCAGTCGGGAAAGACGCTCGACGACCCGACCCGGTTCAAGTTCGGCGGCGACGGTTACTACCTCAAATCCGCCGAGGAGATGCGCGAGTACTGGGACAAGGAGGTTCCGGGCGCATCCGATTCCACGTTGCTGATCGCGGAGCGGGTCGAGTCCTACGACGACGTGTGGGACTTCCGCGACCGCATGCCGCGCGTGGCGGGCAAGGACGGCATGTCCGAGCGCGACCAGCTCGAGGCGGAGATCGAGCACTACCTCCCGTCGCGCTACCCGGAGGGTGCCAGCGAGGCGGTGCGCGAACGGGTCAAGATCGAGCTGGACGTGCTCGACACGAAGGGCTATTGCGCGTACTTCCTGGTGGTCGGTGACATCACTCGGTGGGCGAAGTCGCAAAGCATCCACGTCGGGCCCGGACGTGGTTCCGCGGCGGGCTCGTTGCTGGCCTACATCCTGCACATCACGAACCTCGACCCGCTCGCGCACGGGCTGATCTTCGAGCGGTTCCTCAACCCGGAACGTGACTCCCCGCCGGACATCGACCTCGACTTCGACGACCGCCGTCGCGACGAAGTGCTGCAGTACGCGATCAACAAGTACGGCAAGGACAAGGTCGCCCAGGTCATCACCTTCGGCAAGATCAAGACGAAGGCGGCGATCAAGGACGCGGCGCGGGTGCACCACGGCCAGCCCGGCTTCGCCATCGCCGACCGGATCTCCAAGGCCCTGCCCGCACCGATCGCGGCCAAGGACATCCCGCTCGCGGGCATCGTCGACGAGCAGCACGAGCGCTACGCCGAAGCCACCGAGGTCCGCAGCCTCATCGAGACGGACACCAGCGTGTCGCAGATCTTCGACACCGCTCGGGGACTCGAGGGACTGATCCGCAACGCAGGCGTCCACGCGTGCGCGGTGATCCTGTCCTCGCAGCCGTTGTTGGGGACCGTCCCGCTGTGGCAGCGCGACGACGGTTCGGTCATCACCGGCTGGGACTACCCGTCGTGCGAGTCCATCGGTCTGCTGAAGATGGACTTCCTGGGACTGTCCAACCTCACGATCCTGGGTGATGCCCTGGAGTCGGTGAAGGTCAACCACGACATCGAGGTCGATCTCTCGACGCTGGGCCTGGACGACGAGAACACCTACCAGCTGCTCGCCCGCGGCGACAGCCTCGGCGTGTTCCAGCTCGAAGGTGGCGGTATGCGGGAGCTGCTGAAGCGGCTCCGGCCCACCGAGTTCACCGACATCGTCGCGGCGAACGCGCTTTACCGGCCGGGTCCGATGGAAGTCAACGCGCACATGGACTACGCGGATCGGAAGAACGGTCGCAAACCCGTCGAACCGATCCACCCCGAGCTGGACGGGCCGCTCAAGGAGATCCTGGCCGAGACCTACGGTCTGATCGTCTACCAGGAGCAGATCATGGCCATCGCGCAGAAGGTGGCCGGGTACAGCCTCGGGCGAGCTGACATCCTGCGCCGGGCGATGGGCAAGAAGAAGAAGGAGGTCCTGGACCAGGAGTTCGAGGGCTTCCGCGACGGCATGCTCGGGCAGGGTTTCTCCGACGAAGCGATCAACGCGCTGTGGACGACGGTGCTGCCGTTCGCCGGCTACGCGTTCAACAAGTCCCACGCCGCCGGTTACGCCCTGGTGGCCTACTGGACCGCTTACCTGAAGGCGAACTACCCCGCCGAGTACATGGCGGCACTGTTGACCTCCAACGGGGACAACAAGGACAAGATGGCCGTCTATCTGGCGGAGTGTCGGCGGATGGGCGTCCGGGTGCTGTCGCCGGACGTCAACGACTCGCGGGACAACTTCACCGCCGTGGGCGCCGACATCCGGTTCGGGCTCAGCGCGATCCGCAACGTCGGGTCGAACGTGGTGGGTTCCATCTGCAAGGTGCGGGAGGAGAAGGGGCGCTACGGCTCGTTCACCGACTTCCTGGACAAGTCCGAGACGCTGGTGTGCAACAAGCGCGTGATCGAATCGCTGATCAAGGCGGGCGCTTTCGACTCGCTCGGGCACACCCGGATGTCGCTGGTGCAGCATCACGAGTCGGCCGTGGACGCGGTGATCGGCCTCAAGCGCCAGCAGGCACTCGGTCAGTTCGACCTGTTCGGCGCCGATTCGGGTGGCGAGGAGAACGCGGATGCCTCGCCGTTGGCCCATCTCCAGTTCACCACCGAGGAGTGGCCCCGCAAGCAGATGCTCTCCTACGAGCGGGAGATGCTCGGGCTGTACGTCTCGGCGCACCCGCTGGACGGTGCGGAGCGGTTGCTGGCGCCGTATCAGGACACCGGGATCGCCGAACTGGTCGGCGGAGAGCGGGACAGCGGCGGCGGTGGCGGCGGTGGCAAGGAGCCACAGGTCAAGGTCGCCGGCATGATCTCGGGAATTCAGCGCCGCATCAACAAGAACGGCCATCCGTGGGCGATCGTCACGCTGGAGGACCTGGATGCCAGCGTGGAGGTGCTCTTCTTCCCGAAGTCCTACGAGATGTTCTCGGATTGCCTGCTGGAGGACACCGCGATCGCGGTGAAGGGGCGGATCAACGAGCGGGAGGGCACGGTCAGCGTCTTCGCGTCGGATGCGGTGCAGGTGGACATCTCGGCGGCGGAGACCGATCCGGGAACCAGTCCCGCGTTCGTCATCAAGATTCCCGCGGGGCGGGTGGACCGGTCGCTGGTGAGCGAGCTCAAGCGCACCCTGCAGGCGCATTCCGGCACGGTTCCGGTGGAGGTGAAACTCCAGGGGCCGCGTGGCGTGACCCGGCTGGCGTTGTCCAGCGATTACTTCGTCTCGACGGAAAACGGGTTGCAGGGCGAGCTGAAGGGCCTGCTGGGCGCGGGCTGCTTCGAGGGCTTCTGAGGGGTCGTAGCACGGATTTCGCGGGGCCGCACGACTTTCTCGTGCGGTCGCTGCCGCGCTGGTTCGTCCGGGTGGTGTACCCGGTCCGCGTGTGACAGCCGGTCGCGATGTGAGTTGACTGGACGGCGATGTGTCGGCGACTCCTGGAGGACTCGCATGTCCCTGCCCGAATCAGCGCTACCCGACGACCACGTGGTCTTCGACCGCGACTTTGCTCAGGATCCGCATCTGCGTTTCGCGTTGATGCGCGATGAAACGCCGGCTCGGCGGGTGGTCACGAGCAGCGGACTGCCCGGTTGGGTCCTCACGCGGTACGACGACGTCCGCGCGGCGTTGAGCGATTCGCGGATCAGCAAGGACGTCGGGCGACTTCGGGAGGTCATTCGCGAGCGGCGGTTGCCCGGGGTCGGCGACCGGATGATCGACCAGTCGTTGTCGTTCCACATGCTCAACGCGGACCCACCCGATCACACCCGGTTGCGCAAGCTCGTGGTGAAGGCCTTCACGCCGGGCAGGATCGAGTCGATGGGACCCCGGGTTGAGCAGATCACCGACGACCTGCTCGACGCGATGGACGGTCGGTCCGAAGTGGACCTGCTGGACGAGTTCGCCTTCCCGCTCCCGATCACGGTCATCGCCGACCTGCTGGGCGTGGACGAAGACCGGCGGGAGGAGTTCCGCGCCTGGTCGAAAGTCCTGCTCGACGACGGCGTCTCCGAGGCCGCCGCGGAAGCGTTGCGGCAGACCACCGAGTACCTGTCCGGACTCGTGGCGAAGAAGCGGGAGCAGCCCGGCGACGACCTGCTCAGCGCGCTGGTCGAGGCGAGCGAGGATGAGGACCGGCTGGATGAGAACGAGCTGCTGGCCATGGCGTTCCTGCTGCTCGTAGCGGGGCATGAAACCACGGTCAACCTGCTGGCCAACTCGGTGCATGCGCTGCTGCGGAATCCGGAGCAGTTGGCGAAGCTCCGCGCGGATCCGGGATTCGTTCCGGCCGCTGTCGAGGAGACCCTGCGATTCGACAGTCCGGTCATGAACGCCACCGTGCGGCACACCACCGAGCCGGTGAGGTTCGGCGAGGTGGAGGTTCCGGCTCGTTCGGTGGTGTGGCTTTCACTCGGAGCGGCCAACCGCGATGCGGAACGGTTCACCGACCCGAACAGCTTCGACGTCTCCCGGGACACCAGCGGGCATCTGGCGTTCGGTCACGGGATCCACTTCTGCGTCGGTGCGAGCCTGGCCCGGTTGGAAGGCCGGATCGGATTGCGCAAGCTGATCGACCGGTTTCCGAACCTGCGTGCCGTCGAAACCCAGAGAGGATTGACCTGGCGGTCGAGCACGCTGATCAGAGGACTCGAACGGTTTCCCGTCCGCCTGGATTGAGTCGAGCCAGGCTCGGGGTGCCCGGTTCGGGCGGTGGTGCGGAGGTCAGCGGCGGGCAATGATCGTGTAGGGGCCCACGTCGCGCTGGGCGAACTCGGGGGACTCGAACGCGGCCCGGTCGAAGTGCACGTCGTAGTCCCGCACGTTGGGCAGCTGCGGGAACGCGTCTCCCTTGAGTTGGAGGGCCAAGTCGTCGGCGTGCCGACCGTCCTCTGGTCCTTCCTCCGAGTTCAACGGGCTCGTCGGGTTGCGGAAGACGAACACGTTCGGAGCTTCGTACGGGCTCCGGCGCAACATGTTCAGAAGTTCGCGCGGGTTCTCGGCATCCGCCCAGCGCTTGATCTCGGCAGCGCGGCCTTCGTAGTCGGCGAGCGGGTTCGCGTAGTGCGGCGTCTCCTGCTGGAAGCCCCAGTAGGGTTTGAACGACATGATCTTGTAGTTGGTGCTCAGCAGCAGGTTCTTCTCCGGGGAACGGCCGGTCATCCCGCGGATCGCGGCGAACACGTCATCGGCCCACGCGCCGGTCTGCTCCGGGTCTCGATGCCCCTTGGCGTTGTCGCCGGTCGGGTAGTAGTCCTCGTAGGCGAGTTTGGTGGAGTCCGCCAGTTTGGAACCGATCGCGTCCTGGGTCAGCGCGACCGCGCCCAGCAGGCCGAAAGTCGCGCTGATGAGCGAGACCCGTGCTGCGTAACGGGTGTCGACGTGGCGGCGAAGGTAGGTGATCAGCTCGACGAGGCCGAGCACGCCCGCGGTGGCGAGGACGAGTTCCAGGATCACGTTGAGCCGGAACGCCAGCAGCGTGGTCTTGGCCATGAGCGCCAGCGTGGAGAGCGCGAACCAGCAGTAGACGGCGAGCACGATCGTGAACATCGCCGCCGCGACCTCGCTGTTGCGGAAGCGCATCAGCAGCCAGACCACCCCTGCCAGGCAGAGCACGCCGAGTACCGACGCCTCGGTCATCGGAAGCGGGAGGAAAGCGCCGTTTCCCGGCAGGTAGTGCTGTGCCGCGCTGCGCGGATTGTTCAGCAGGAACTGCGTGGAAAGCAGGTAGGGCAGCCACACGAGCAGGGCCAGCAATCCGCTCACGATGCCGATCGGCAACAACCGGAGGAACAGCCGCTGCACCGTCGGCCACACGGCGGCACCGTCCCGCACGCGGAAGATCCCGATCAGGACGGCCATCGCGACGAACAGCAGGACCGCGAAGCCGAAGTGTAGCGTGTAGGTGATCGCCGTGAAGCCGACGTAGCCGCCGATGCAAATCAGCGTCCAGCGGGGTGCGCGGTGCTCACGGCGCAGCGCGTGCCAGGTGAGCACGGCGATGGGTGGCAGCCAGGCGGCGGACGGCCAGGCGTACGGCTCTTCGATCCCGTGCAACATGCCGGCCAGCGTGGTCGCGAGTGCGGCGACGAGGGCGAGCCTGCGTCGCAGCACGACGCTCCAGAGCGTGAACGTGACGACCGCGGTCACAGCTACCCAAGCCAGCGCGTACGGCTTGTACGCGGCCCAGCCCTCCCAGCCGAGGAGGTTCGCGAACCGGCCGCCCAACCAGAACCAGCCGCTCGGGTAGTAGGGCGCGGTGTCGGCGTAGTTCATGTCGGCGAGGCCGGGTGAGGAGGCCGCGCGCGTCATGAACTGCAGCCGAAAGCCGTTGTCCGTTGAGGACCCGCCGAAGTAGTAGCGGGTGCCCTGCAACGGGATGGCGAGGGCGATCGTGACGAACGAGGACAGGGCGAGCCAAGTGCCCCCCAGTCGGGCCCAACGTGGTGAACGTCGACGACCGAGGAACAGTAGTCCGAACAGGACGATCAGGATCGTGCCGCTGCCGACGGCGGCGAGTGCCTCGGGCGCGAAGCTGGGCTCGCTGATGCCCAGCCGGGCGACGACGAATTGGAGCACGAGGCTGACCACGGCGGCCAGCGCCGAGCCGAGCAGCAACTCACCGATCGTGCTCCGCAGCGGCAGTCGCACGGCCGAGGCGCGGCGCGGTTCGTCGATCGGGCTGAAGTCGGTCGGTGCCGAGGTCGGCAAGATTCCCGCCACGTGGGCTCGTCCTTCACCGGTGGGCGACATTGGGGCATGCGAAGAATAGTTGATGCTCGATTGAGCTCTTGCGGCCGAGGTGCCCGTCGCTCGCGCTGCCGGTCAGCGGGGTACGTCGGTCGATCCGGGCGTTCGCGCCAGGCTGCGTCCAGGGTCGGCGTGCGGGGGCGGCGACCGGGCCGGTGGGGCGGTGGCTCGGCGGTGGTGCGTACGGGCGCGGGGGTGTGAGCGCTATGGTTCCGGGAGCAGCCGTCGGTGAGGTCGAGGAGGTCGCCAGCGTGCGTGACGAAGCGCCGTCGGAGTCGGTCGATGCGCGTGCGGAGCCCGTGCGGATACGTCCGGACGGCGTCGAGGGAGGCCTCCTGTCCGGGAGGGCGGACACGATCCCGCGAGTGGTCGTCAAGGCGGACCTGCTGCCGGCTCTGAGTGCGTTGTCCCTGCTGGCGTTGCTGGGTTTCCCGCTGGCCTGGGCGTGGTCGAGGCTCGCGCTCCCGCAGGAGAGCGTGCTGGCCCGGAACGGTGAGCTGGTGCCGCTGCTGCTGGCCGAGAGCTACCACGAGTTCGATTCGCTGGGCGTGTTCATGCTGCTGGAGTTGGCGCTCGGCGTGCTGTCCGCCGCCGCGCTGTGGCAGCTGCGTGGTCGGCGCGGGCCGGTGATGCTGATCGCGGGGGCGGCCGGTTCGTTGGTGGCGGCGTGGATGGGGGCTCGAATGGGGCCGTCCTTCGCCGCCTCGCGCTACCCGATGCCCCCCGAGCTGGAGGTCGGTGGCTTGGTGACGGTGGCCCCGGAGATCACCCAGCTGTGGGTGGTGCTCGCCGCGCCGTTGGCGCTGGCGTTCACCTACGGTCTGCTGGTCGCGTGGAACGGACTGGACGACTTGGGACGCCGATTGCGCTGACCCGGGCGGGTCAGTCGCCGGGGCGGAACGATTCGCCGATGCGGTCGACCACGTCGGGCGGGACTGCCGCGGGCACTTCCTGGTCGGCGATCGTGATGTGCACGACCGAGCTGGTGCCGTTGTTGTTCGTGGCGATCACGTTGATCAGGACGGCCGGCGAGCCGCACTGTTCGGTCCCGGCGGGGGTCACGGTGGCGGCCACGCGGGTGCCGTCCGTCGCGCCGTCCGCGCCGAGCCGAACCTGCTGGACGGGACTCAGTGCCACCTGCGGCTTCGTGCCGTCGACGGTGTAGGCCAGCTCCGCGAGCTTCCGGGCGGTGTCGGTGGCCACTCGGGCGTCGTCGGGCCCCTCGCGAGCGGTGGCGCCCGCGAGTGCCCGGAAGCTGCCGCTCTGCCCGGCGCAGAATCCCCGCTCGTGGGTGGCTACGCCGGTCATGGTCACCGAGTCCTCGGGCGGACCGAAGCCGATCACGTTCGTCGGGGACTCCGTTTCCCAACCGGGTGGAACGTCGTAGACCGCTCCGCGCTCGGGAACCGGTACTGCTTGCCAGCCCGGGACGACGGCGGTTCCCGGGGCGATGGTGGCGGTCGCCGCGCTCGTCGGCGCGGTGGGGGTTTCCCGCGCGGCAGGCTGCTGCGGTTCCCCGTCGCGGTTGACCAGGACGATCGTGGCGGTGATCGCCACGATCGCGACCGCCGACGCGGCGAGGGTGGCGATCAGCGGTCCACGCTGCTTCTCCGGCGGTTCGGGTTCGCCACCGCCGGCAGCGGGGTGCGAGAAGGTGCCGAGCCCCTGGTAGCGCCCGCTTTGGTGCCCCTGCTGTGTCGGTCCGTACTGCGGGCCGGGGTGAGTGTGTTGCGGGGCGGCGGGGACTGGCTGACCGGTGAGCGGGTCGTAGTACTGATGCCCCTGGTCCGGCATGCGCGGGGCGCCGTCCGCACCCCCGGGTGGTGGGCTCCCGCCCGAGAACGGCCCCCAGGTCCGGTTACCGTCCGAATTCCCGTTGCCCGGGTCACCAGGTGACGACATGGGCAAGATCCTATCGAGTCGCCGCCCGGTGCGGGGATTCAGTTGACGCTGGTCTGCTCGGCGAACTGCGCCAGCGGTGCCGGGATGGCACGGAGCTCACGGAGGAACTCGGCCTCGCGCAGCATCAGCGTGCGCGCCAGCCGCAGGCGTTCGAGCGGGTCGGTTTCCGCCAGTAGCGCCTGCCGATCCTCGGTGGTGAGCACGCAGTCCTCGGCGAGCGTGTAGGACAACTCGGCGCTGTCCAACGCGGCGTCGGGGGCTTCGTAGCGGTCGCCGCGCAGCCCGGTCGCGTGGTAGCGCTCGTGGGCGAACCGCGCGGACGCGTCGAGACGTTCGCGCCGCCGGTCCGAATCCCCGTTGGACGCGACGTCGGGGAGCCACTGCACGCGGGCCATCAGGTAGGGCGCGGCCTCCCGGTCGATCTGCAGCAGGCGAAATCGGCGCTCGCCCGTCCCGGTAATGTCGTAGCGCCCCTCGGGCAGTTGCCGGGCGTGTTGGAGCACGGCCGAGCATCCGACGTCGTACATCGAGTCGATGTTGTCGTCACCCACCTCCCAACCTTGTTTGATGCCGACCACGCCGAATCGGCGGTCGGGTACCACGTCGTTGAGCAGGTCGACGGTGAGCTGTCGATACCTCGCCTCGAAGACGTGCAACGGCAGGGACGCGCCTGGCAGCAGCACGGTGCTCAGCGGGAAGAGCGGGAGCGTGTCCATCACGTCGTCCACACTACTGCGAGGTCCGGGTCGGAGGGGTCAGGAACCGGTCTCGGACGTGGGTGGGCGGAACACCGCGAACGGGTCGGTGATCGCGAGGTCACCCTCGGTGAACCGGAACAACGCGGGTGGGCGTCCGCCGGAGGGGCCGGCGGGAACCGTGCGGCCGGTGGGCTCGAGCACGCCGCGCCGGGACAGCACGCGTTGCAGGTTCGTGGCCGACACCTGGTAGCCGAGCGACGCGGAGTAGATGCGGCGGAGTTCGGAGATGGTGAATTCGGCCGGAGCCAGCGCGAAACCGATGTTGGTGTAGGAGAGCTTGGCCCGGAGTCGTTCCCGGGCGGTGAGCACGATCTTCTCGTGGTCGAAGGCGGTCGAGGGCAGGGCGTCGACCGCGTGCCAGGCGGTGTCCGCCGGCACTTCCGGGTCGACGTCGGACGGCACCAGTCCGAGGAAGGCGGTGGCGACGACGCGGCGCGACGGAACTCGTGTCGGATCGCTGAACGCGGCGAGCTGTTCGACGTGGGTGAGCTTGTGCATGTCGACCTTCTCGGCGAGCTGGCGGCGGATGGAGGTCTCCACGTCCTCGCTGGAGCCGAGTCTGCCGCCGGGCAGCGACCAGCGACCGAGATGCGGGCTTTGCGCACGCTGCCAGAGCAGGACGTGCAGGTGGCCGCGTCGTGACTGCAGGACGCTCGCCAGTACTTCGTGACCGGCGTCGCTCTCGTGCCGATCGGTGTCGGTGTTACGATGAGGCACGTTTTCGATTGTAAGGCGAAAACCCGCGCAAGACCATCTCGGCGGGTTGAGCCCGGGTGAGTCGCGCCATCCGGCCAGGTCGTCGGCGGTGCGGTGAGGAGGACGAGATGTCGGTTGCCGACAACGCGCTCGCGGTCGTGCCGCAGCGGACGGAGGCCGGTTACGTCGGGGTGGAGCCCGACGGCGACTGGGCAGCGGAAGTCCGCAGGCTCGCGAACGAGCATGACGCCGTGCTGCTCGCGCACAACTACCAGATGCCGGAGATCCAGGACGTCGCCGACCACACCGGAGACTCCCTTGCTCTGAGTCGGATCGCCGCATCCAGTACCGCGAGCACGATCGTCTTCTGCGGCGTGCACTTCATGGCTGAAACGGCCAAGATGCTCGGCCCCGACAAGACGGTGTTGATCCCCGACGAACGCGCCGGTTGCTCGCTGGCCGACTCGATCACCGCCGAGCAGCTACGTGAGTGGAAGGCGCAGCACCCCGGTGCGGTCGTGGTTTCCTACGTGAACACGACCGCTGAGGTCAAAGCCGAGACCGATATCTGCTGCACCTCGTCCAATGCCGTCGACGTGGTGCGCTCCATTCCGGCCGAGCAGGAAGTGCTGTTCTGCCCCGACCAGTTCCTCGGCGCCCACGTTCGGCGCGAGACCGGGCGGGAGAACCTGTACGTCTGGGCGGGTGAATGCCACGTGCACGCGGGCATCAACGGTCCGGAACTGGCCGACCGGGCGGCGGCGAACCCGGACGCGGACCTGTTCATCCACCCCGAATGCGGCTGCGCGACCTCAGCGCTCTACTTGGCGGGAGAGGGCACGCTGCCCGAAGACCGGGTCAAGATCCTTTCCACCGGCGGAATGCTCGATGCGGCGCGGGAGACCGGGGCCGACTCCGTACTGGTGGCCACCGAAGTCGGCATGCTGCACCAGCTGCGCAAGGCCGCTCCGGAGATCGACTTCCGCGCGGTCAACGAGCGGGCCTCCTGCAAGTACATGAAGATGATCACACCGGCCGCGCTGTTGCGCTGCCTGCGCGACGGAGCCGACGAAGTGCACGTCGACCCGGTCACCGCAGAGCGCGGGCGCGCTTCGGTCGAGCGCATGATCGCCATCGGAACGCCGGGAGGCGGCGAGTGACCTGGGAGGCCAGGGCGGACCTTGTCGTCATCGGCACCGGCGTCGCGGGGCTGACCGCGGCACTGCGCGCCCGCGCGGCGGGGCTGCGCGTACTCGTGGTGACCAAGGAGGCCGCGGAAGCGGGCAACACCGGCTGGGCGCAGGGCGGGGTCGCGGTCGTGCGTCCCGGTGAACACGACCCGCAGGACAGCATCGAGCGGCACGTCGACGACACGCTGGCGGCCGGGGCGGGGCTCTGCTCGGCTCCGGCTGTTCGGGAGATCCTCGCGGGTGGGGCGGCGGCCATCGAGTGGTTGCGGGAGGTTGGGGCATCGTTCGACACGGCGCACGACGGCATGCTCGCCCGAACCCGCGAAGGCGGGCACAGCGCGTTCCGCGTGATCCACGCGGGAGGTGACGCCACGGGAATCGAGGTGCAGCGCGCGCTCACCCGAGCTGCCGATGACGTTCCGGTACTCGAACAGCACTGCGTGGCCGAACTGCTCAAGGACGAAGCGGGTGCGGTCGCCGGCGTGCTGGCGCTCGACGCGGAAGGGCGGTACGGCGTCGTCCGGGCGCCCGCCGTGCTGCTGGCCACCGGCGGTCTCGGGCAGCTGTACGCGGCCACGACCAATCCCGATGTGGCCACCGCCGACGGGATCGCGCTGGCGCTGCGGGCCGGAGCCTCGGTCGCCGATCTGGAATTCGTCCAGTTTCACCCGACCGTCCTCTTCACCTCGCGAACCGCGCGTGGGCGACGTCCGCTGGTCACCGAAGCGGTGCGAGGTGAAGGTGCGGTCCTCGTCGACGTGCGCGGTGACCGGATCATGGCGGGGGAGCACCCGCTGGAGGACCTGGCCCCGCGCGACATCGTCTCGGCGGCGATCAACCGTCGGGCGGCCGAGACCGGCGCGGAGTGCGTCTACCTGGATGCCACCGGTATCGGAGCCGGTTTCGCGGAACGGTTCCCGACGGTTTTCGCGGCCTGCGGCGAAGCAGGCATCGATCCACAGCGTGAGCCGATCCCCGTGACCAGTGCCGCGCACTACTCGTGCGGGGGCGTGGTGGCCGATGTGGACGGACGTACCGGGGTCGCCGGGCTGTACGCGGCAGGAGAAGTGGCCAGCACGGGCCTGCACGGCGCGAATCGCCTGGCCTCCAACAGCCTGCTCGAAGGTCTGGTCGTCGGTTCGCGCTCCGCCGCCGCGGTCGCCGAAGACCTGCGCAGCGGTGTGCTCGCGCGAAGGCCCGGCCAGCCCGCCGACGTGGCACCCGCCACGGCCGTGGTGGATCGGAGTCTGCTCCAGCGCACCATGAGCCGCAGTGCCGGTATCGGACGTTCCGGCGAAGGAATGGCCGCTGCGCTGACGGAACTCGATCAGGCGGGCGTCGTTCGTCCACTACGGACTCGACAAGCGGTGGAGGATTCGTCGTTGGCGTTGACCGCCCAGGCGTTGCTGACTTCGGCGGGTGTGCGCACCGAATCCCGCGGCTGCCACCGGCGGATCGACCACCCGTACACCGATGATCAACGTTGGCGCCGCAGCAGCGTCCTGCGCCTGGACGTGTCCGGCTGGTTGATCCGAACCGAAAGCGAACCCTTGGGGAGGGCGGCGTGACGCTGTCGGACACCACGAGCGCCGCACTGCGTTCGGCCGGTCTCGATCCGGAAGAGACCCGGGCGCTCGTTCGGGCCGGGCTGGCCGAGGACCTGCGCTACGGGTCGGACGCGACGTCGGCCGCGACCGTCGCCGCCGACACCATCGCCGAAGCTGGGTTCAACACCCGTCCCGCGGGGGTGCTGGCCGGGATCCCCATCGTGCGCGCCGTACTCGACGAGGTGCTCGGTGCCGACGGGTACCTGGTCCGGTCCGAGCGGCCCGACGGATCCACCCTGCGTCCGGGCGAGTGCGCGCTGCAGGTCAGCGCACCCGCACGCGGACTGTTCACCGCGGAACGAACGGCGCTGAACTTCGTCTGCCACCTGTCCGGCATCGCCACCGCCACGGCGGCGTGGGTGCGTGCGGTCGCGGGAACGGGATGCCGCATCCGGGACAGCCGCAAGACCCTGCCGGGCCTGCGACTGCTGCAGAAGTACGCGGTCCGGTGTGGTGGTGGGGTCAACCACCGGATGGGGCTCGGCGACGCGATCCTGATCAAGGACAACCACGTGGCGGCGGCCGGGTCGGTGGTCGCAGCGCTGCGTGCCTGCCGACACCAAGCCCCGGAACTGCCGATGGAAGTCGAAGTGTCCACGCTCGACGAACTCGACGCGGTGCTGGCGGAAGGAGTCGAGCTGGTGCTGCTGGACAACTTCACACCCGAGCAGTGCGCGGAGGCGGTCCGGCGCACCGGCTCGGTCTCGCCTGCGACCGAGCTGGAAGCGTCCGGTGGCCTCGCCCTCGATGTCGCGCACACCTACGCCGAAACCGGCGTGCACTACCTCGCGGTCGGTGGCCTCACCCACTCGTCCCCGTCCTTGGACCTCGGTCTCGACATGTGACCGAGCGCGGTTCGGCGGCGGGGAGCTTCGGAATCGAGATCGACCGCCGGTTGGGGTGGAACAACGACCGAGCAGCCCACGCCGGGGCGGCGTCCCGCCCCGGCGGGCACGCGATCAGCGGACGTCGGCCGGTGCCGTCCTCGCGGTCAGCGCGGGCAGCAGCAGGTGGGCGTGGGCTTCCGGGGTCCGGTTGTACGGCAGTTTCGAGAGCAGGTGCGCCATGGCACAGGTGTTGCTGACGGCGGCGAACGTCAGTCCGGCGCCGATGAACCCGGCGAGCCACTTCGCCGGCTTGAACACGGTGCTGGCCAGCACCCCGGTCAGCGCGAGCGATCCGGCAACCAGCCGGACCTGCCGCTCCATCTCCCAGCGTCCCTCGCCCTGCTCGACGGGGTAGCCTTCCTTGCTCCACTTGTCGAGGCCGCCCGCGAGTACACCCAGTTCGCCGACACCGGCGTTCGCCAGCAGTGTCCGAGCCTCGTCCGCACGCGCCCCTGATGCGCACACCAGCACGACCGGTTCGGAGTGCTGGATCCGCAACGTGTCCTTGTTCTCCTCCAACAGGTCGAGGGGCACGTTGTGCGAGCCGGGGATGCGCACCGCGGCGAACTCGCCGGTGGTGCGCACATCGATCACCCGGGTCGGAGACCCGGTTTCGAGTAAGTCGCGAACTTTGCTCATGTCCACAGTAGAATTGTGAGTCGTCACGGAATTCCTCTCTCCTGGACCGTGGAAAAACATCCTGCGAAGATCGATTTCTTCGGGGTGGCTGTGCGCCGAGCGCCTCCCGCGCGTTCCGGACACATCAGTCCATTGAGGTCAGTGGTACGCCGGCGTCGCTCGCCGTGGCGAACATGTCGTCGATGAGTACCACCGCGCGCCCGGCGGCGTCGAGCAGCGAAGCTCCCGCGGCAGCGCGGTAGCCGCTTCCGCAGTGGACCCAAACGGTACCGTCCGGAACTTCATCGACTCGGCGCGGAAGTTCGTAGAGCGGGATGTGCACCGCGTTTTCCACGTGGGACGCGCGGAACTCGTTCTTCGTCCGCACATCGAGCACCACTCCCGGAGCGGGAAGTTCGGAACCGCCGCCGTTCAGCGCGCGAGCGAGGTCCGCGAACACGGCGGTGGGCATGCCGCGCAACTGCGCGGTGTCGGCCGCGAGCTCTTCCGGGGTGCCGGTGGCGGCGGCGGAGAACTTGTCGATGCCGATGCGGGCGAGTTCTCGCTGCGCCTCCGCGACCTGGCCCGGCGTCTCGCCGAGCAGCGTGATCGGAGCGCCCCAGTCGATCATCCAGCCGAGCCACGTGACCATCGGACCGTCCAGGCCGAGGCTGATGGTGCCCGCAAGGTGCGAGTGGACGTAAGCCTTGCGGGCACGCAGGTCGACGACCCACTCGCCGCGTTCGAGTCGTTCCCGCACCTGCCCCGGGTCGGCCGTCGTCGGTGCGCGCAGGTCGATCGGTTCCGGGCCCGCGGTGTTCCGCACCCCCATGTGGGCGTAGTAGGCCGGGTATTCGTCCAAGCCGGACAGTGTCCGTTCGACGAACTCGCGCTCGGCCAGGGTCAGTGCCGGGTTCTTCTCCTGCTGGTCACCGATGGTGGCGGAGTCGCCGTCCGCCTGCGCCGCCGAGCAGAAGCTGCCGAACCCGTGGGTGGGCCAGATCAGGGCTCCCGAGGGCAGCAGTTCGGCGAGCTTGCGGGCGGAGGCGTGCTGGTGGCGTGCCAGCTCCTCGCTGAGGTCCTGGCCGAGCAGGTCGGTTCGGCCGGTGGTGCCGTACAGCAGCGAACCGCCGGTGAACACGCCCACCGCCCCTTCCGGGTCTTCGAGCGCGTAGGACAGGTGGTGGAAGGTGTGCCCCGGAGTGGCCAGCGCCCGCACCCGCAGCCGGTCGGACACGTCGATGACATCGCCGTCTCGAATGGGGCGTCGTTCGTACGGGACTTCGTCATCGGCGGCGACGCCGTACTCCGCCCCGGTGAGACGAGCCAGTTCCAGTCCTCCGGAGACGTAGTCGTTGTGCACGTGCGTTTCGAGCACGAGCGCGATCCGCACCCCCAGTTGCCCCGCCGCGGCGATCACGCGGTCCACGTCGCGCTGCGGGTCGACCACTACCGCCACCTGCCCGTCGGTTGCGAGGTAGCTGCGGTCGCCCAGCGAAGACGTTTCGATCACTTCGACGGTCAGTACCGGTGTTCGAGAAGTGTGCGGAGCCATTTCGAACCTCCTTCAACCGCGCGACCGGACTCGATCGACCCGGAGGTGCTGCCGAGGACCGAGGCGACCCGCACGCCCACGGCGTTCATGGTCGCGGCCCGGAGACCGTGCCCCATCGCCCGCGCCCATCACCCCCGGGCCGCCCCGGTCCTACCAGCTTGGCCCACCAGCTTGACAGATTGCGTGGACGGTTTCAGTGGTGAAGCGGGCGGGTAACGAGGGCGTCGTTCATCGGGATGCCGATCGTTCCGGGGCATGTGTCCTCTCGCGCATTCGGCGGAGCGGACATCGACCACCGTGGTGCCCCGGTTCCGCGCGGCGGCTCGACCATACCCATGAGGACCCGAGTGGTCCAGGAATCGCCGCTGCGCGAGTTCGCCGCTACGTAGTCGGTAGCCGATCGTCGTGCTGCGCGATCGCTCCGGCACCGGTGGCCTCTCCACCGCGACAACCGGCGCCTCAGAACTTGCGGTTGGTCAGCACCGGGAGCGCGCTACGCACGCCTTCGACCGCTGACGGGTCGACGTCGACCACCAGGACGTCGGGGGCGTCGCCGAGCTGGGCGTGGACCTGACCGGTGGGGGTGGCCACCAGGCTGTACCCGATGCCCGTCGGGGCCTTGCCGTTCGGTTCGCGACCGATGCTGCGCGGATCCGCCTGCCCGCAGGCGACCACCCAGGACGTGGAGTCCAACGCGCGTGCGCGCGCGAGCAACTCCCATTGCTCCCGCTTTCCCTCGCCGGCACCCCACGAGGCCGACGTGACGATGATCGAGGCACCCCGGTCGCTGAGCGTCGTGTACAGGCCTGGGAACCGGATGTCGTAGCAGGTGGTCAGACCGACTCCGGTGCCGTCGAGATCGACGACGAGCGGCTCCTCGCCGGGAGCGACCGTGTCGGACTCGGCGAAGCCGAACGCGTCGTATAGGTGGACCTTGTCGTAGCTGGTGTCGAGGCCGCGACCGGTGACGAGCAGGGTGTTGGTCACGCGCCCGTCCTCGGTGGGGGTGAACATGCCCGCGACCACAGCGAGATTCGCCTCGGCGGCGAGTCGCCGCACCTCGGTGGCCCACGGCCCGTCCAGCGGTTCGGCGAGCGGACCGAGCTTCACCCCGAAGCAGGCCATCGTGGCCTCGGGGAAGACCGCGAGATCGGCGCCTGCCTCGGCGGCCCGTCGCACGCCGTCGGCGATCAGATCGAGGTTCTCCCGGGGGTCCGGAGTGGACACGAGCTGGCACAACGCGATCCGCATTGTCGTTCCGCCTTTCTGGTGCGCACGGGGCCGGGCGCGGCGCGATTCCGTGAGGGCGCCTCGGAGGTCGCTCAGCGCCACCGTATCGTTCGAGCGTTGCGACGTTCGGGTGAGACTCCGGGCCGGCCGAAGTGTTGCGTGAGCGTCCCCGGCTGTGCGGCGGCGGTGCGTCGGTGGTCGCGCTCGGAGTGCACTCAGAGGGATCGACGTCTCACCGTTATTGAGAGTTTCTTGCAATTGCACATACTATTCGGCTGTGCTGACACGTCGTGGATTCCTCGCAGTCATCCCGCTCACCATGGGTGCATTCGGTGCCGGATGTGCCGCCCCTTCCTCGCCCGGTTCCAGTGGCCCCGGAGCGCGGTCCATGGTCCTCGCCGACGGCTACGAGCCGGAGAGCCTCAACCCGCTGCTCGGGTACGGGCAGGAAGGCGCCGCGAAGTTCTACGACGGGTTGATGGCCTTCGACGGTACCGGGGCGATGCGTCCCGCGTTGGCGGCTGAGGCACCCCGGTCGGAGGCCGGAGCAACGAGCTGGACGGTCCGGTTGCGGGAGGGCGTCACCTTTCACGACGGGACCCCGCTGGAAGCCCAGGACGTGGTGGCGACCTACCGGGCGGCGATCGATCCCGCCTACGCCTCCACGATCAGCTCCGAGTACTCGATGCTGGCCGACGTGCGCGCCATCGACTCGCACACGGTGCGGTTCGACCTGAACATCCCCTACGCACCGTGGCCCTCGAAGCTCTCGCTCGGAATCCTGCCCGGGGAGAAGCTCGCCGAACCCGTGCCACAGGACAAGTCCGAGCTCAACACCAGCCCGGTGGGCACCGGTCCTTACCGGCTGGTGGAGTGGCGCCAAGGTGATCGGATGGTCTGGGAGGCCAATCCGGACTACTGGGACGGCGCACCGGAGGTCGGCGAGGTGACGGTCGTCTTCTCCGAGGACGACAACACCAGAGCCCAGCGGCTCCGCTCCGGAGAGTTCGACGGCACGGTTCTGCCGCCGGTGCTCGCCGAGAGCGTGGGTGTCGACGGGTATCGGACGGTTCACCACGAGACCGCCGACTACCGCGGGATCGCGCTGCCCAACGAGCACCCGGTGGCCGGTGACCCGGCGGTGCGGCTGGCGCTCAACCACGCGGTCGACCGCGACGGGATGCTCAAAGCGCTGCTCGGCGGACACGGGGTGCCCGCGCACACGCCGATCCCGGAATCGATGGGCGATTCGTACGACGCCGGAGCCAAGTTCGACTTCGACCGGAAACGAGCCGAGGGGATACTGGAATCCGCGGGTTGGCGGATCGGCCCGGACGGGATCCGGGAGCGTGCCGGTCAGCGCGCCCGCTTCACGCTGATGTACTTCGCCGACGACAGCCTGCGCAAGGACTTCGCCAGGGCTTTCGCTTCCGACGTCAAGGCGGTCGGCATCGAGGTCGAGCTGGCCGGAGTGGATCGCTCGGTGGTGCCCGAACGGTTGGACACCGACGGAATCGTGCTCGGCGGCGGAAACCCGATGGACCCGGACCCGCAGGCCTACAAGAGCCTCCACTCGTCGGTGATCGGCACCGGCACCTACAACAACCCCGGTCGCTACCGCAACGAAGCGGTCGACGCCGCGCTCGACGGCGGGCGTCGTTCGACCGACCCGGCCGAGCGCGCCGAGTTCTACAAGCGCATGCAGCGTGCCTACGTGGCCGATCCGGGCTTGGTGTACCTGGCGTTCATCGACCACAGCTACGTGCTCCGCGAAGGCCGGTGGGAGGGCTACCGGCCGGCCATCGAGCCGCACACCCACGGAACCACCTGGGGTCCGTGGTGGAACATCGAGGATTGGACGCTGCGCGAATGAGCGTCCTCCCCGATTCGAATCGCCTGGCCGCCGCCGGATTCCTGGTGCTGCGCAGGTTGGCGGTTGCCGTGCCGATCCTGGTGATCGTGGCTTTCGTGGTCTTCCTGCTCGCCTCGGCGTCCCCCTTCGACCCGGTGCACCAGTACTACGGGGTGGAGCTGTTCACCGCCTCCGCCGCGGATGTCGCCCGGGTACGTGCCGAACTCGGTCTGGACGATCCCGTGCTCGTCCAGTTCTGGAACTGGGCAACCGGGGTGCTCAGCGGGGACCTGGGCGTGTCCCGCTCGATGCGGCAGCCGGTCGCACAGGTCGTCGGGGAACGACTGCCGTGGACCATGCTGCTGGCCACCACCGCGCTGGCCTTCGCCATCGTGCTCGCCCTCGTGCTGGGCACCGTGGCGGCATGGCGGCAGGGCGGCTGGATCGACCGGTTGGTGACCGCGGTCGGGCACGCGCTCGAAGGTGTTCCGCCGTTCGTGCTGGCGCTGTTGTCGATCGCGGTGTTCTCCCTCGGGTTGGGCTGGCTGCCGGTGGCGGGTCTGACCGATGCGGGCAGCTCGTTCAGCGTGGGGCAGGTCGCCGAACACCTGGTGCTGCCCGCCGTGGTGCTGGGCATCTCGCAGTCGCCGTGGCTCGTGCTGCACGTCCGGCAGTCCATGCTCGGCGCACTCTCGGAGGACCACGTGACCGGCGCACGCTCCCGTGGCTTGAGCGAACGGATCGTCGTGCTGCGGCACGCGCTGCCGACGGCGCTGCTGCCGTTCGTGACCGTCATCGGTGCGCGCGTCCCCGAGCTCGTGACCGGGGCGGTCCTGGTCGAGGAGGTCTTCTCCTGGCCGGGCCTGGCCGCGGCGGTGGTCACGGCGGCGACCGCGGTGGACTACCCGTTGCTGGCCATGGTGACGCTGATCGCGACGGCTGCGGTACTGCTCGGATCACTGCTGGCCGATGTGGCCGCGGTGCTGCTCGACCCGAGGGTGGCGGCCGATGGTTGAGCTGCGGAACGAGGGGTGGATCTCCGCCGGGCGCGCCCGCGCGGGTGTCTCGCGCGGGCGCGCGGCGGAAACGCGGGCCCGCGTCCGGTTGTGGGGTTCGGTGGCGGGCCTGGTCGCCCTGGTGCTCGCCGCGCTGTTCGTGCCCGCGCTGTCGGGCGGGGCGTTCGGGATCCGGTACGACGCGATCCGGCTGCCTCCGAGCTTCGCGCACCCGATGGGCACCGACTCCGGTGGTCGGGAACTGCTGGAGCGGTCGCTGGCGGGTCTGCGCGTGTCCTTGCTGGTGGCGGCGTGCTGCGCGGCGATCTCCACCGTGCTGGGGGCCTTGTTCGGGGTGGTCGCAGGCGCGCTCGGCGGTTGGTCCGACCGGATCCTGATGCGCTTCGTGGACACGGTCAACGCGGTTCCGCACCTGCT
This sequence comes from Parasphingorhabdus pacifica, assembly GCF_054779195.1. Taxonomy (NCBI): domain Bacteria; kingdom Pseudomonadati; phylum Pseudomonadota; class Alphaproteobacteria; order Sphingomonadales; family Sphingorhabdaceae; genus Parasphingorhabdus; species Parasphingorhabdus pacifica. The sequence goes on along the minus strand of NZ_BAAGYS010000002.1, from coordinate 89,398 downwards.
GCTGGGCATCGTGATCGTGGCGCTGTACCGGGGCAGCCTGCTGGCGGTGATTCTCTCGATCGCGCTGACGCACTGGACGACCGTCGCCCGAGTGGTTCGTTCGGAAGTGCTGTCGCTGCGGCAGCGCCCGTTCATCGACGCGGCGGTCGCAGGCGGTTCGTCCCGGTGGCGGGTCACGAGCAGGCACCTGCTGCCCGCCATCGTTCCCCAAGCCGCGCTGTCGGCCGTGTTGATCCTGCCGCACGCGGTGTGGCACGAGACGGCGTTGAGCTTCCTCGGTCTCGGGCTACCGCCCCACATGGCCAGCATCGGCAACATCCTCGGCGATGGCCGGGAAGCGGTCCTGCTGGGCGCGTGGTGGATCATCTTCTTCCCGTCGGTGCTGCTGGTGCTGACCACGCTCGCGGTGTCGGGGCTGGCGGCCACCTGGCGGGACCGCGCCGTACCCAGACGTCGATCGGAGCTGGAGCTATGACGGCGAACCAGGCGGATGTGCGTACCCACGGGAAGGTCTCGCACCGGACCGGGGCGGACTCCACCGACGTGCTGCGGTTGGACGACGTTTCCGTGCGGTTCCTGCTGGGCCGGCGTCGCGGAGGTGCCGAGGTCCGGGCGGTCAACGACGCGGACCTCGGTGTCCGACCGGGACGCGTGATGGCCTTGGTGGGTGAGTCCGGCTGCGGCAAGTCGGTGCTGATCTCGGCCCTGCTCGGGTTGTTGCCCTCGAACGCGCAGGTTCGCGGGCGCGCGCGGCTGCGGGTGGACGGTGGCTCCGTCGAGCTGCTCGGCGCGTCGGAGTCGGTGCTGTCCCAGCAGGTTCGCGGCAGGCTCGTGGGATTGATACCGCAGTCCGCGAGCACCCATCTGACCCCGGTGCGGACGGCGCGCAGCCAGTTGGCGGAAACGGTCCGGACGTTGCGTCCCGAGGAAGCGGGCTTCGTGGACCAGCTGGCCGACCGGGTCGGGTTGAGCCCCGGCGAGCTGGACCTCTTCCCGCACGAACTGTCCGGCGGCATGGCCCAGCGAGTGGCGATGGCGATGGCACTGGTCGCCGACCCGCCGCTGCTACTGGCGGACGAACCGACGACCGGGCTGGACCGCCCCCTCGTGCACCGCGCCCTGGACCTGCTGGCGGCGTCGGCGGCCGACGGGCACGCGGTGCTGCTCGTGACCCACGACATCGCGGCCGTCCGCCGAGTGGCTACGGATGTAGCGGTGATGTACGCGGGACGCATCGTGGAATCCGGCCCGGCGGCGGAGGTTCTCGGTGACCCATGGCACCCGTACACCGCGGGACTGCTCGACTCCCTGCCGGAGAACGGCTTCCGGCCCATACCCGGGCACCCACCCGCGTTGAGCGAGCTGGATCGCCTCGAAGCGGAGTGGGGATGCGTGTACTGCCTGCGCAACCCCGACCCGGACGGTGCTTGCACGGGTGATCCCACCCTGCTAGTCCGGGGCGACCGGGCCGTCGCGGCTCACGCGCCGTGCTGACCGGGCGGAAGTTGGTTGCCGGGTACCGCAAGGGCCTCCCGGTGATCGATGGTGTCGACCTGGACGTCCCACCCGGGTCGGTGGTGGGGCTGGCGGGACCGAGCGGCTGCGGAAAGTCCACTTTGGCCAGAGTCCTCGGCATGTTGCACGCGCCGTGGTCGGGAGAGGTCGAAGTGGACGGATCGCCGGTCGCGGGATTCCGGCATTCGGCTCCGCGGAAACTTCGCACCTCGGTCGGGTTCGTGTTCCAGCAGCCGCGTCCGGCGGTCGATCCGCGGTTCACTCTGCACCGGATCGTTGCCGAACCCCTGCTCGCCAACGGTGTTCGAGAGCAGGTCGGGGACCGGGTCGCCGAGGTGACCGAGCTGGTCGGGCTGACCACCGAGCTGCTGTCCCGGCGCCCGCACGAGGTGAGTGACGGGCAGCTGCAGCGGGCCTGCCTTGCCAGGGCACTGATTCTGCGTCCCCGCTACCTGATCTGCGACGAGATGACCGCGATGCTCGACGCCTCCACGACGGCGGCACTCGTTCGGGGCGTCAACCAGCGGGTCGATGAGCAGGGGACCGGGGTGTTGACGATCAGCCATGACGAGGACTTGCTGCGGTGGTGGGCTTCGCATGTCGTCCGTCTGTGAAAGATCGCGGTATGACAGGGTGGCCGCCGTCGCAAGTTCGTGTGGCGGACGCTCTGGAGGCAGCGAAGAGTATGGGAGACAGGGACGTGAGCGACGGTGGCGAAGGCACCACGTTCATGCAGTGGCGTGAACGGGCTCAAGCGGAGGTCCGCGACGGTGAACCGCGGCTGCGCAAGATGCTGATCACGGCTGGAGTCGTGGTCGTGGCGGGCATCGTCCTCGGGGTGATCGTGCTCCTGCTGTCCTGACAGCTCGGGAGGCGAGCGGCACGCGTCCAGGACCGGACGCGCACCGGAACGGCGCAGGCCCTGCCTCGAGGTAGGCCCTGCTTCGAGGTAGGCCTTGCCTCGGGGTGGGGCCTTCCCCGCTCGATTTCCTGGCCGGTGGCGTCGCGGCGGATCCGGGCGGTGTCCTGCGGTTCCGCTCTGCTCGGCCTCGCCGTTCAGTAGCCCACGGTTTCAACCAGGTAGGGGCTCAGCACGGTCGAGATGGACCCCGCTGTTTCTGCCGGGGTGCTGGCGGGGGACGCGGCGTGGCTGACCGCCAACCGGACCAGGCACTCGGCGATCGGCTCCAGCGCGACCGGGTCGGCGTCCGGCCAGCTCCGGCTCAGGTGGTTCGCGAGTCGCCGTTTCGCTCCGTCCAGCAGCGGTCCCGCGTGGTTGGTGACCACCGACAGCAGGCCGTCGCTCTCGTCGCCGGCCACGATCGCCCTGATGAGCGGCTCTTCGCCCGCTGCCACCAGGAAGACCTCGATGGCGGCCGACAGCGCCTCGCGAGGTGCGTCGAGACGAGCCGCGACGGCTTCTTCGACGGCGTTGAGGAACCGTTCCGACTCGCGGAGGATGTAGGACTCGGCGAACGCTTGGCGAGAACCGAATTCCTTGTACAGGGTCTGCCTGCTGACGCCGGCTGCTTTCGCGATGTCCGCCATTTTGGTGTGCTGCCACGAGCGCGTCCGCAGCAGATCGGTGGCCGCGTCCAGCAGTGTGTTCCTGAGCAGCTCGCGGGCGGCTTCGGCGTACGGCACTCGCTGGGGAACGGTCGTCATCCTTCAGATCTTTCTCGTATCGGCGGGAATGCTCCCCGGCGGGCGATCGCGGTGAAACGCAGGTTTCGGAAGTGAATCCGGTCGAGCTCCCCGACGTTGCGAGGTGGGGGAGCGGTCGAGTCAGCGACGTTGTCACCACGTGCTGGGCGTGTCAACGGGACGGACCACATTGCGAACATGATTCGCCCGCCGCACCCGTGCCTGGTCAACGCCCGCCCGGCGAACCGGTCATCGCCGCGAACCGGTCGGCGTCGCGCGGGGTCCACAACAGATGAGGACCGGGGTGGTGGGGCACCCCGGTCCTCGGTGTTTCGACGCCGCTACGTCAGGCGCCGGCCTCCCGGAGCAGGAGGTCCACCGCGGCGTCGTTGCGCGCGGTCTCTTCCTCGATCACCTCGTCCGGCGGGTAGAAGCCGTCGAGGCCACCGCCCGAAGCCGGGTACATCTCGAAGGTGAACGCCAGGATCTTGTGCTCGCCCCACATCCAGTCCAGGCTGTCGCCGTCGGTGACGTAGAGGTCGCTGGATTGTTGCGGGGTGTAGCCGTTGGTCTCGGCCATCGCGGTACCGACCCGCTCGAACCGGTCGCGCTCCTCCTGGGACATGCCCTCGGTGGTGTCGTCCGTCGTGTGGCCGAACGGCCAGAGCACGAGCTCCGAGTAGGTGTGGAAATCGACGGCTGCCTTGATCTGCTGGGTGCCGTCGACCACGCGGGAGTCGATGAAATCGCGCATGGCGGCGGTTTCCGGGGCCGACCAGGGTTCGGTGCCCCGGTAGGTCTCCGAGTTGGGGTCACCGCTGGAACCGCCGCAGCACCCCCACTTGTACCCCCAGTTGCGGTTCAGGTCGGTGCCGGTCTCCTGCCGGTTCTTGCGCCAACCGCGGTACTGGCCGGACTCCACGTCGTAGATCGAACCGTCCACGTTGAGCATCGGAATGACCCAGATCTCCCTGGTGTCGACCATTTCCGTGACGGTGGGATCGCTGCCGTACCCGCCGGTGAAGCGGTCGACGATCCGCAGGCACATCTCGGTGGTCAGGTGCTCACGAGCGTGCTGGTTGCAGTTGAACAGGACCTCCGGCTCGTCCTCGTCCTTCCCGACGTTGTCGCTGATCTTGAGCATCGGGATGTCCCGGCCCTCGAAGGTCTCGCCGATGCTGGACTTGGCCGCGATGTCGGAGTGGTCGCCGGCTGCCGAATCGAGTTCGGCGACCATCTCGTCGTAGTTGTGGTACTTCTGGTCTTCCGGTGGGAAATCCCCGGGAACGGCCGGGGTCCGCGCGTTGATCCCTGCCAGCGCCTCGGCAACGCCGGTCTGCCTTTCGAGTTCGAACCCGTCCGCGCGCAGTGCCTCGGCCTGGCCCTCGGTGGCTTCCACGGTGGCGGTCCCGCCGCGCACCGAGATGATCTGGGCGCCGCTGCGGTTGATCTCGGTACGCGCGGCGGTGTCGGTGCCCGCCACGGTGTAGACGGCCCGTCCCTGCTGCGGGGCGGCCTCGGGAGTGGGCGAGTCCGGAGCTGCCAGCACGCTGGCCTGGAGCGGCGGGAGGAGCACCAGGCACGCGGCTGCCGCTACCGTCGCGGCCTTGCGTCGTGAGCGCAACATCGAGTCTCCGATCGATCACTGAAGGTGACCTTGAAAGGTTCCGCCAGTGATCTTGGGGTTGGCAACCCACTTATGTCGGAGAAACCAGGCCAGTTTTCCCACTCGACGTCGGTAACCGGAGGGCGCTCACGGGCCCGCGCGGCACGATCGGCGACCGGCCCGGGCACCGGGGCAGCCGAATGCCCGCGCCGGTCGCGGCGGAGGGCGAGGTCACACGGGAGACGTCCGTGGTCCCGGGGCCAACCGGGGCGATTACCCTGGGGGGGTGGATCCCCCCGTCACGGAAGGACGCTCATGCTCACCCGTACCGACCTGCGCGGTCGTGTTCCCTCCACCGCAGAACTGCGCGCGACCCTGCCGCGCGCCGAAACGGACGTGGAGCACGTGCTGCATCAGGTGCGACCGGTGATCGACGCCGTGCGGGATCGCGGAGTGGACGCGGTGCTCGACTACACCGAGCGCTTCGACTCGGTGCGTCCCGAGCAGGTGCGGGTACCGGCGGGGGAGCTGCGCCGAGCACTCGCCGAACTCGACCCCGCCGTGCGGGCGGCCCTGGAGGAATCGATCGCGCGGGCGCGCAGGGTCCATCAGGACCAGCTGCGCAGCGATGTGACCACCCAGGTGGTTCCCGGCGGTACGGTCACCGAGCGGTGGCTACCGGTCGAGCGGGTCGGTCTGTACGCGCCGGGCGGGCTGGCGGTCTACCCGTCGAGCGTCGTGATGAACGTGGTGCCCGCACAGGCCGCCGGAGTCGACTCGCTGGTCGTGTGCTCCCCGCCGCAGGCCGATTTCGCGGGTCTGCCCCACCCGACGATCCTGGCGGCCGCCGAACTCCTCGGGGTGGCGGAGGTGTGGGCGGTCGGCGGTGCGCAGGCCGTGGCGCTCCTCGCTTACGGCAGCACCGACACCGACGGCAGCGAGCTGCTGCCCGCCGACATGGTCACCGGCCCGGGAAACGTCTACGTGACGGCCGCCAAGCGGCACCTGCGCAGCCTGATCGGCATCGACTCCGAGGCGGGGCCGACGGAGATCGCCATCCTCGCCGACTCGACCGTCGACCCGGTGCACGTGGCGGCGGACCTGATCAGCCAGGCCGAACACGACACCCTGGCCGCGAGCGTGCTGGTGACCGACTCCGAACAGCTGGCCGACGCGGTCGACGCCGAACTGGAGAGCCAGGTCGCCGCGACCAAGCACACCGAACGCATCCGAACGGCTCTGACCGGTGTGCAGTCCGGCTGCATCCTGGTGTCGGGAGTCGACGAAGGGGTGCGGGTGGTCGACGCGTACGCGGCCGAGCACCTGGAGATCCAGACCGCGGACGCTTCCGCGGTGGCCGGACGGGTGCGCAATGCGGGCGCCGTCTTCGTCGGCCCCTATGCGCCGGTGTCGCTGGGGGACTACTGCGCCGGATCGAATCACGTGCTGCCCACCGGCGGATGTGCCCGGCACTCCTCGGGGCTGAGCGTGCAGAGCTTCCTGCGCGGCATCCATGTCATCGACTACAGCGAGCAGGCGTTGCGAGACGTCGCGGGCCAGGTCGTCGCCCTGGCCGACGCCGAGGACCTGCCCGCCCACGGCCAGGCCGTGACCGCGCGCTTCGACGCGTGAGAACGGCACACGAGAGAGTGAACCCCATGAGTGACGTGCTCGGTGGCGATCTGAACCTGTCCGACCTGCCTCTGCGGGCGGACCTGCGCGGACGCAGTCCCTATGGCGCACCCCAGCTGGACGTGTCGGTGCGGCTCAACACCAACGAGAACCCGTTCCCACCGCCGCCCGAGTTGGTTTCGGACGTGACCGAAGCCGTTCGGGAGACCGCGGCCGGACTGCATCGCTACCCGGATCGGGACGCCACCGAGCTGCGGGCCGATCTGGCCGCCTACCTCACCGGCGCGACCGGAGTGACGGTCTCGGAGGCGAACGTCTGGGCGGCCAACGGGTCGAACGAGGTTCTGCAGCAGATCCTCCAAGCGTTCGGCGGCCCGGACCGCACAGCGCTCGGATTCGAGCCGTCGTACTCGATGCACCCGATCCTCTCGGCGGGGACCCGTACCGAGTGGTTGCCCGCGCCGCGTCGGGACGACTTCAGCCTCGACGGTGCGGAGGCCGCGCGGATCGTTTCCGAGAAGCGGCCCGACGTGGTCTTCGTGACCAGCCCGAACAACCCCACTGGGCAGTCCGTGTCCGTCGACGATCTGCGGGCGGTGCTCGAAGCCGCACCGGGCGTGGTGGTGGTCGACGAGGCCTACGTGGAGTTCTCCTCGGAGCCGAGCGCGGTCAGGCTCATCGGCCAGTACCCGGCGAAATTGATCGTCAGTCGCACCATGAGCAAGGCGTTCGCCTTCGCGGGGGGCCGGCTCGGTTACCTCGCTGCCGCGCCCGCCGTGATCGACGCGTTGCTGCTGGTCCGGCTGCCCTACCACCTCTCGGCGCTCACCCAAGCCGCCGCCCGGGCCGCCCTCCGCCACGCGGAGGCGACGCTGGGGTCGGTCCAGGCGCTCGTGGACGAGCGTGAGCGGGTGGTGCGGTCGTTGCGGGAACTAGGGTTCACAACGGTCCCCAGCGACGCCAACTTCGTCCTGTTCGGACGATTCGAGGACGCGCACCGGGCGTGGGAACGCTACCTCGATTCCGATGTGCTCATCCGGGACGTCGGGATCCCCGCACATTTGCGGGTGACGATCGGAAACCCGGAGGAAAACGACGCCTTCCTGGTCGCCAGCAAGGCTGTGAGCGAGGAGATCTCCCAGTGACCCAGGCAGCTTTCCCGATCGGCACCCGCACGGGCAAGGTCGAACGCACCACGAAGGAATCGTCCGTGTTCGTCGAGCTGGACCTCGACGGGACGGGGCAGGTCGAGGTGGACACGACGGTGCCGTTCTACGACCACATGTTGACCGCGCTGGGCACCCACGCGGCATTCGACCTGACGGTGCGGGCCACCGGCGACGTCCACATCGATGCCCACCACACCGTCGAGGACACCGCCATCGTGTTCGGGCAGGCGTTGCGCCAGGCGCTGGGGGAGAAGAAGGGGATCCGCCGTTTCGGGGATGCCTGGATCCCGATGGACGAGACGCTCGCGCACGCGGCCGTGGACGTCTCGGGGCGTTCGTACTGCGTGATGGCCGGTGAGCCCGAGCAGTACAACAGCTTCACGATCGGCGGCAACTACCCGTTCGTGCTCAACCGGCACGTGTTCGAATCGATCGCGTTTCACTCGCAGATCAACCTGCACACCCGGGTGATCCACGGCCGGGACCCGCACCACATCGCCGAGGCCGAGTACAAGGCGATCGCCCGGGCGCTGCGTGCGGCGGTGGAGCCGGACCCCCGGTTCGCCGGGGTGGTCCCCTCCACCAAGGGCGCGCTCTGAGCCCAGTTTCGACCCTCGGTTCGGCGGAGTAGCGGCGGACGTGGCGGTAGAGGCGTCGACTTTCGCCGAAGTCAACGCCTCTCACCTGTCCCCCAGGGGCGGTCGCCGGTCTAGCTGCGGTCGTGTTCGTCGGACGTTTCCCACGGAGCCCAGGCCAGCACCGCCAGCGGTATGGCCAGACCCGCGATGAGGATCAGCACCAGGGTCATCGACCTGCTCCAATCGGCGGATGTTCGGCCCCGGTCGCGAGGCCGGTCGCGGTGTTCTTGGTCGTTTTTCGGCTCACCTGCGCGATCGGCCGCCTCGGTCGAGATCCGTGCCGGTGAGCCCGAACCCGTCACCATGACCGTTGGCAGCCGTGGCGATGGTCCGTTGCGCAGCACCGGAACCCGTGCGGGTCGGAATTTCGCACTTCCGTGGCAGGGAGCGTCATTCGTCCCCGCTGCGGGGTATCCGCCGTTCGTGTTCGATCCGGCGGTTCCGGTCCCCCAGCGTCGCGGTGATCCGTACGCAGCTCATGCACGGCATGCCGTGAGCTACTTCCATCAGCTCCGGATCGAAGGTCTGCCCGCAGAGGGAGACCAGCTGTCCTTCCGGGGTCGTGGTCGCCGCATGCACCACGCGGGCTGATTCCCCCACCACGCCGAAGCGGTAGCGGATGTTCAGCATCGCCACGTCCCGGTCGCCGGGCGTTGTGTGCGGAGCGCGGCGGTATCGGTCGGACGGTAGTGACCGACGTGCCGATCGCGGAGTGCACGCACCATGCTCGTCACCTGCTTGTTCACTTGTCGTAATCCTGCGTGCCCGACGGTAATTCATACCGGGCACCCGGAGTGACAGTCTGGTGACAGTAAGCGTATGTCGGTGTCTTCATGTGCACCTGCATTTACCCTAAAGCATGGTTGTATTCGCGCGTTCGAGGAGAGTTGATGAGCTCCGTCGCAGCTGGTTCGACCACTGGTGAGCGTGTGGCCATGGCACGCAAGGTCGCCGGCCTGAACCAGCACGCCCTCGCACAGCGGGCGAACTACAGCACCAGCATGGTGCGGGCGGTGGAACAGGGGAGAGAGCCGGCTTCGCCCGCCTTCGTCGCCGCGGTCGTCCGCGCCTTGGGCATCGAGACGGAGGAGCTCTACGGCCAGCCCTACCGGGAGCTGCTCGACGACGACGGCGGGGCGCCGGGTCTTTCCGCGCTGCGCGCGCTGTTCGCCGAGGGAAACTGGGTGCTCGCGGTGGACCCCGGATCGGCTGCCGACCTGGCCGCGGACCTGGAGCGAGTCCGCGAGCTACGCCGCACCGACCGGGCCCACCAAGCGATCGAGCTCATGCCCGTGCTGCTACGCCAGCTCTTGGGGGCTGTCGAGCAAGCCACGAGCGGCGCGCGGCGCGAGCACGCGCAGCGCATGCTGGCCGCCGCGTACGCCAACACCGCGCAGCTCGTCTACCGGTTCGGCTGGACGGTTCTGGCCGCGCACGCGGTCGATCGGATGGAGATCGCCGCCGAGAAGTCGGACGATCAGCTGCTGCTCGCGCACGCGGCACAGCACCGTTCATTGCTGCTGCTGTCCCACGCTTCCTACGACACCGCCGGCGATCTCGTGGCCCGCTCGCTCGACAGAACGACCGGGTTCGCGGACGAGGAGCCCGTGCTTGCGCTGCGCGGGTCGGCACATCTGCGCGGAGCGATCATCTCGGCTCGGGCGGGCCTCCCGGACCGCGCGCGGGAGCACGTCCGCGAGGCGCGCACGTTCGGTGCGCGGTTGGGGCGTGCGTCGACGGCTTACGACACCAATTTCGGGCCGGGGAACGTGGAGATCCACGATGTGGCGGTCTCGTTGGAGGTCGGTGATCCCGGTCGAGCGGCGCGGGACGGTTCGGCGTTGAACCTGCCGCCGGACACCCCGCCGAATCGCGTCGGGCACCACTGGCAGGACGTGGCCCGCGCGTGGGTGCTGTCCGGCGAGCACGCGAACGCGCTCAAAGCGTTGAACCAGGCCCGGCGGGTCGCTCCGCAGCAGACCCGCTACCACCCCCAGGTGCACGAGACCGCTCGGGCGATCGCCCTCGCCGAGCGCCGCAAGTCGGACAGCATCGCGCATTTCACCGCATGGTTGGGCCTCAAGGCGTAGACACGCGCGTTGAGCGGGCCGCTTCGGAGCGAGTTCGATCAAAATCAGCTCTGGCCGCCGCTCTGTTTTTAGGTTAGCCTCCCCTTAGCGTCGAATGGAGGGGTGGATGAGTACGACGGCACAGGCCACTACGACCCGCACGAGCTATCGCTTCGCGACCGTGCGCAGTGTCGAATCGGTGACCCCCAACATGCTGCGGGTCGGGTTCGAGGGGGCCGACCTCCGCTGGATCGTGGGTGCTGGGCCGGATCAGTACGTCAAACTGTTCTTCCCGATCCCCGGACAGGCTCGGCCCCAGCTCCCGGAGGGCGAGACCGAATACGGCATGTCCTGGTACCGGGCCTATCTGGACATGCCCGACGATGTGCGGCCTGCGATGCGTACCTACACGGTTCGTGCGCTGCGTCCCTCGCTCGGCGAGATCGACGTGGATTTCGTCCTGCACGGTGACGACGGGCCCGCATCGCGCTGGGCGCGGCGCGCCCGCCCTGGTGACGAGGTGGCGATGATCGGTCCGCACGGCATCTACGCGGTGCCACCGGAGGCGAACTGGCAGCTGCTCGTCGGTGACGAGACCGCTGTTCCGGCCATCGCGGCGATCGTGGAGAGCCTGCCGCGGGAGGTCGCCGCCCGCGTGTTCGTGGAAACCGGTTCGGAGGTGGACGAACAGCACTTCGACACCCCGGCGGACGTCGACATCCGGTGGTTGCCGCGCGGTTCCGCGCCGCGTGGGCAGCGCTTGCTGGAAGCGTTGCGTGCCGACGAGTTCCCGGCCGGCTTCCCGTACGCGTGGCTGGCGGGTGAAGCCGGCGTGGTCAAGCACGTCCGCCGCCACTTGGTTTCCGAGCGCGGATTCGAGAAGCGGGCGATCACCTTCACCGGCTACTGGCGGCAAGGAAAGTCCGAAGAGGACACGGGGAGGGCGGTCGTGCAGCAGCGCGACCGCGTCAAGGAAACCGAGGACTGAGAACTCGGTTCGGAAGCGTTCGGTGGCCGCGTTCCGCCCGGTACGCCCCACCGCCGAAGTCGCTGCATAGCCGATAGGCGGTTGCACGGGCAGGTACCGCGCAACGCGAACCTGCCTGGGGATCCGGACATCGTCTGACTGAAACACCAGGCGCAACGCGCCGCCGGAGCCGCATTCGTGCGGCCGATGCGTGCGCGCGAAAAGCGCTGAATTCCGCGGAACGAAAGAGAAAAGAAAATTGGGTATGGCAGCAGGCGATGATGCTCGCCTTGATGGACAGTCCCGGACGCCGTCGTCGGTGTCGTCCCGGAAAGACATCGGTCGCCGGGGTTTCCTCGCGGCGATGGGTGGACTGCTGGCGGTGGGTGCCGCCGGCTGCGGTTTCGGGGCTTCCGGTTCGAACGAGGAAGGGAGCAAGCCACGCAAGATCCAGCACAAGCACGGCGTGACCGAGATCGAAGGCATCCCCTCCCGGATCGTCACCGTCGGCCTGACCGAGCAGGACTACGTACTGGCGCTCGGAAGTGCCCCCGTGGCGGTGCGCGAGTGGTTCGGTGACCACCCCGGTGCCCTGTGGCCGTGGGCGCGGCAGGCGCTGGGTGATCGCCCGCTGCCCGAAGTGCTTCCCGTGGACGGGCTCGATTTCGAACGTATCGTGGGCTTCGAGCCGGACCTCGTCATCGGAGTCAATTCGGGGTTGACCGCGCAGGAGTACGACACCCTCGCGAAGATCGCGCCCACGGTGGCCCAGCCCGAGGACTACGCCGATTACGGTGCGCCCTGGCAGGAAATCACTCGCGTCATCGGACAGGCGATGGGACGCGAGCAGCAGGCCGAAGACCTCGTCCGCCGGCTGGAGCAGCGGTTCGACCGGACACGCGCGGAAAACCCCGGTTTCGCCGATTCGACGGCACTGCTCGCGGCCTCGATGGGGGGCGAGGCCTACGCCTACGCCGAGGGGCCCGCGCCGAAGTTCCTCACCCAGCTCGGGCTCGAGCTTCCGCCCGCTGCGGCGGGGTTGTTCACCGGCGAGAATCGCGCGCCGGTCCAGGTCAGCCTGGAACGCCTGAAGGTGCTCGAAGCTGATGCGCTCCTGCTCGGCGTCTACGACACCGCCGGGCGCGGTGTCGCCGACAAGCGCGTCTACCAGGAGCTCGACACCGTGAAGCAGGGTCGTGACCTGGTGATGCCGCAGATGAGCAGAGTCAACGGAGCGCTCTCGTTCGGGTCGGTGCTGAGTCTGCCCATCGCGTTGGACGAGGTGGTGCCCCGGCTCGCGGCCATGGTCGATGGTGACCGGCGCACGGAACCGGAACCGGCGGGCTGACGAAACGTGGGTGCGGGGTCCTCTGTGTTCACCCCGCTTGGGCGTCCACTATGGTCGGAGGCAGGCCACTGCGATCGGTCACCGCGACCGTGCACTGTGGTTGTTCGTTTTACCCGGCTAGAGCAGTGAGAACCGGCCGCCGCCGATGACCGCACCCACGGCCGCCCCCGCGACGACCTGAGATCGGCCGTACGGACCCGTGACCACGAGGTGGCGACGACGATCATCATTCGCAGCGGGCACCACGGCCCGTCGATGTCACCGGCGCCGCACGCGTCCAGCCGATGCCCCGCCGCGTAAACTGGCCAGGATGGCGATGAATGCGGCGAGGAGCGTGCTGTGCAGGACTACCTTCCGATAATCCTGCTGGGAGTGGCGGGTTTCCTGGCAGGTGGTGCCTACACCACCTGGAAGAACACGCGCGGTTTGGCGATCATGCTGGCGGCCGCGGCCGTGGTCGCCCTCGCCGCCGGTATCGGCTGGATGTTCTGAAACCGCGTCATCCGGCGCGCCAGGGCGACCAACGTCGAAGCCGCCCCGGCACATCGGCGGATCAACCGCGGGTGAACTCGGGCAGCCGCGTCGCGACCTCCTCCGGGGAGGGCATCGCGGCGATTTCGTCGGCGATCCGGCGTGCGGAGGCGGTAGCGGTTCCCGCCAGCAGTGCTCGGGCGGCCGCGTTGATGGAATCCGGGGTGGCGTCCGCCGGGAACAGCTGGGTACCCGCACCGGCGGCAACGGCGGCGTCGGCATTGATGAACTGATCCGCTCCTTGCGGGAGGAACAGCTGCGGGACGGCAGCGCCAAGTGCGCCGAGCGTCGTACCCGAACCGCCGTGGTGCACGACGAGATCGGCGTGCGGCAGCAGCTCCGCTTGCGGAACCCACGGCAGAACGGTGACGTTGTCGGGCACGTCCCACAGTTCACTCGCCTCCACCCGCGGCCCGGCGGCGACCATCAGATCGCCGTCGACCGCGGCCAGACCCTCGATAGCGGTTCGCAGCAGTTCGGCGTTGGCGAACGCGGTGCCGAGAGTCAGGTAGACGAGCGGGCGTCCGCGATCCCGTGCGGTCACCACCCCCGGCAGCTTGCCTCCCTCGTCGAACGGCACCGGACGCAGCGGGATGCGGTTCGGTGCGGTGCCCGACTCCGGGCCGCGCAGCGAGGCCGGGTAGATGTCGAGGTACGGGTTGCCGAGGGAGCTCGACAGAGGACTCGGCAGCGGGAGTCCCATTTCGGACCCGAGCGAGTGCAGTGATTCCAGCAAGAGCGGGCCGACGCTGCTGATGTCCTCGCGGCCGAATCCGTGGCACACGCCCGGTACGCCGGCGCGCATGGCGGCCAGACCGGCGCCGGGGTTGCCCGCCTCGTGCACCACCAGGTCGAACCGGGCATCGTCCAGTACGGGGATCAGGTCGCGGACGAATCGGCGCGGCAGCACATCACCGAACACTCGGGACATGACCTGCCGCTGCCATTCCGCCACGGAGAAGTCGTCTCGGCTGAGCTCCCCGTTGGCACCGCGCATTTCTTCCACGGCTTCGGGCATGCTCATCCCCGCGGTGGCGGGTTCGAGACCCGCCGCGATCAGGGTCGAGTGGAACGCCGGCCCGGTCGCGAAGACGACCTCGTTCCCGGCTCGGCGGGCGGCGACCGCCAGTGGGAGCAGCGGGTAGCAGTGACCGTGGGTCGGAAGAGCCGAGAACAAGATGCGCACGCCTTCACCATAGACACACCGGTTGGTGGGTGGCGGCCCGGTCGGCCGAGCGAGGCGGGACGGTTCGACATCGGGACGCGCTCACCGGAGCCTTTCGCGGGCGCCGCGGATCGAGTTTCCACCATCTCGCTCCACCATCTCGCGAAACAGGTGGAGAGTGCGTGGAGAGGAGAGCGAGAGCATCCCCGCATAGCGTTCGTCGGTACCGGGTTCGCAATACCGACCAGGGCTGATCCTGGAGATCCGTTCCCGGGAACGTCCTCGAACCAACAGTTCCGATTCCCCGTCGCAGAACCACTGGGGAGGAGGCATCATGCAGGGAAACGTCCACCCGTTCAAGGCGATCATCATCGGAGCCGGTCCTGTCGCGTGTCTGGTCGCGCTCCAGCTCCGCGCCCGTTCCATTCCGGTCGACGTCTACGAAAAAAGCGTCGACATCCGGCGATTACCCTTCAACAAGAGCCACTCGTTCAATCTCACTCTTACCCGGCGCGGGTTGGGATCGCTTGCCCCGAAGCTCACCGAAGCCCTCTACGGAATGGGTGTTCCGCTTCCACAACGGGTTATTCACCAAGCGGACGGGACGCTCTCGTACCAGCAGTACGGAACCGCGCCGGACCACCACCTGTTGTCGATTCCACGAGACAGCCTGCATCGCACGCTGCTCACCGAGGCCGAGAACGCGGGCACCAGGTTCTTTTTCGGACACCAG
The DNA here is from genome assembly GCF_054779195.1 of Parasphingorhabdus pacifica. Taxonomy (NCBI): domain Bacteria; kingdom Pseudomonadati; phylum Pseudomonadota; class Alphaproteobacteria; order Sphingomonadales; family Sphingorhabdaceae; genus Parasphingorhabdus; species Parasphingorhabdus pacifica. Next base: position 74,381 of record NZ_BAAGYS010000002.1, on the reverse strand, counting down.
TGCGTAGGCGCGGACCCGAACACGGCACGGGCCACGTTCGCGGTGGAAGGCAACGGAATCACCGAAGCGGCCGGGGACGTCCTCATCGGCTGCGACGGCGCGAACAGCATCGTTCGGCACGAGATGTCCCGGCGCGGTGCCCGCATGCGCATCACCCAGGAGTACATCGAGCACGGTTATGTCGAACTGCGCACACCGCCGGGGACGGACGGGCAGCACGCGTTGCTCGGCGCCCTGCGCGATCCGGAACAACCCGCGAGCCAGCTCCACGGCCTGCACGTCTGGCCGCGCGGCGATTTCATGGCGCTTGCCCAACCCAACGTCGACAACAGCTACACGACCAGCCTGTTCATGCCGTTGACCGGCTCGGAGGGGCAGCCGAGTTTCCGGTCGTTGCGCACGCCCGGTGATGTGGACGCCCTTTTCGAACGCCATTTCGCGGATCTCGCGAAGTACGTCCCCGATGCATCCACGGACGTGCTCGCGACACCGCCCGCCTCGTTGAAGACGGTCAAATGTTTTCCGTACCACCACGAACGAGCGGTGCTCATCGGTGATTCCGCGCACACGATGGTGCCGTTCTACGGGCAGGGAATCAATTGCTCCTTCGAGGACGTGGAAACATTCGCGGCGATTCTCGATCGCCATTTGAAAGCGATCGGACCCACCGAGGCGATCCGGCAGACCCTGATCGACTTCACGGCAGCCCGCAAGGATCCGGGTGACGCGATCGCGGACCTGTCCCTTTCCAACCTGAGAGAACTGACCTCGCAGACCGGTAAGAACACCTATCACACCCGAAGTCATCTCGAGCAGAAACTGCACGAACGTCATCCCGACCTGTTCATCCCGCTCTACCACATGGTGGCGTTCACCGACATTCCCTACCAGGACGTGGTGCGCATTCGGGAACAGCAGGAGAAGGTATTGGACGAACTGTGCGAGCGTTTCGACGCCGGAACCGAAGCGGATCGGATCATCGAGGCCTACGCCGCCAGGGCAACCGAGAATCCGTGCGTTCCCGACAACGCAGCCGAGCTCACCGCCCTGTCGTCGAGTCTGGAGCTCACACCGGACGAGTCCAGAACGTTCGTGAACACCGTCGTGGCCCGGATTCTGAAATACCAGGAAGACCTCGCCGCCGGGCGATACCCGGCGTCCTACCTGCACGGTGCGGAGAACGCCCGCGACTACTCGGAGGGCAGGCGGGTGGCCGTCCGGCTGCGGGAGCCACGCCCACCCTTGCTGGGTACCGACCTGGACACCTTGTTGAAGGAGGTGTTCGACACGGTGATGACCAACGGGATGATCCACCCGCATCCCGGTTTCCTCTCACACGTGCCCTCGGGTGGCCTGTTCCAGGCGGCCGTCGGGGAGTTCCTCGCCCGCACGCTGAACCGGTTCGCGGGGGTGTGGGCGGCCGCGCCCGGCTTCACCCAGATCGAGACCAACGTGATCCGTTGGTTCTGCGGGATGCTCGGCTACGGCGAAGGGTCGTTCGGCTACCTCACGACAGGTGGTTCCATCGCCAACTTCATGGGCCTGCGGTGTGCCCTGGAACAGCAGGACGAGGTGTCGCGGCGTTCCGCCACCGTGTACGTCTCGAGCCAGGGCCACTTCTCGGTCGCGAAGGCGGCGCGGATGGCAGGCGTCGAAACCGATCGGGTCCGGGTCGTCGACGCCCATCCCGATCACACCATCGACGTCGAGAACTTGCGGGAGCGGATCGAGCAGGACAGGCGGCTCGGGCTGTCTCCGGCGTGCGTGGTCGGCACGGCGGGCACCACCAACACCGGGGCGATCGACGACCTGGTGCGGCTCGGTGACCTCTGCAGGCAAGAGGGAATCTGGTACCACGTCGACGCGTGCTTCGGTGGCTTCTTCCGGCTCACCGAACGCGGCCGGGCACTGCTCAGCGGAATCGAGCAGGGCGACTCCATCGCCGTCGACGCGCACAAGTCGCTGTTCCTGCCGCACGGTACGTCGGCGCTGCTGGTGAAGGATCAGGCGAACCTGCGTGGCGCGTTCGAGGTTCCCGGTGCCGGCTACATTCCGGAACTCACCAGCGACGACGACCACGTCGACTTCTGCGACTACGGGCCCGAACTGACTCGGGAGGTGCGCGGGCTGACCGCGTGGCTGCCGATCAAGTTGCACGGTGTCCTCGCGTTCGAGCAGTCCCTGGACGAGAAGCTCGACCTGGCCGCCGATCTCGCCGAACGGCTGCGCCGGCTGGACGGGATCGAGGTCGTGGAACGGGGTTCGCGACACCTGCCGGTGGTCGCCTTCAAGCTGCGCGCCGAGAGCGGTGCGGAGGAAGAACTGTTGAATGAGCGGCTCTGCGAACTGATCTGCGCGCGCGGGAACGTCTACCTCGCGACTGCCCGCTTGCCCCGAGAGGGCCTGGTCATCCGTGCGTGCGTGCTGCATCACCAGACCGACAAGGCAACCATCGACCAGCTCCTCGACGACGTCGCCTGGTCGATCAGCAACGTGCGACAGGAGGCTTTGAGCAATGCCGACCACGACTGAGCCAGCATTCCCGCCCGGACCGACCGGTAGTACGGGGGAACAACTCGAACGCTTCAACCAGGATCCGTTCGGACGCGTGCTCGAGCTGGAGCGGGAGCACGGAACCATCTTCACGCTGCGGCTGGGCGGTCTCGGCAACGAAGAGCTGGTGGATATCGACAACAACGGTCACTGGGTTTTCTTGTCCCGGCCGCACCAGATCAAGGCGATGTACTCGGCCGATGCGGAGACCATCAGCGGTGCCCAGGCCAACGCGCTGTTCTTCGGCACCAACGAGAAGTCCGTGTCCTACCTCGACGGCAAGGACCACCGGTACCGGCGGTCGCAGATCCTGCCGTCGTTCAGCGGCGGCCGGGATTACGTCTCGATCATCTCCTCGGCCATCGACCGGAACCTGTCGCAGTGGCCCAGGGAAACACCTTTCGCCCTGTTTCCCGCTCTGCAGAAGCTCACGTCGGAGATCATCGTCGAGATCGTCTGCGGCAACTTCGACGAGCTGGATCGCGTCGAGCTGGCGGCGTTGATGCCGCGGATCGAGAACGCGCACAACACGCTCGACGACGTGCTGGAAGCGGATGGGAAGATCCGCTCCTTCGTCGACGCACGAATCGACGGTCACCTGGTCAAGTCGGACGAGGCAGGCCGGGACGACGTGCTCGCCACCCTGCTGCGGTTCGCGGCCGACGGTGATGCGTCACTGACCCGGGAAGTCGTGCGCGACGAGGTGTTCAGCCTGCTGTTCACCGGCTTCTCCACGACAGCCAACACCCTGTCCTGGGCGTTCTTGCGGATCCTGCACCACGAGGACGTGTACGAGGAACTGCTGCGCGAGCTGGGCGAAGACTTTCGGGAGCGTCCGTTGCGGCGAGAGGCCTTCAGTTCCCGGAAGTACCTCGAAGCGACGATCATGGAGGTGCTGCGGCTACACCCGGTATCGGCGCTCAACGGGGTGCGCATGCTCCGGGAACCGTTGGAGATCGACGGACACCTGATCCCGGCCAAGACCATCCTGGTGCACTGCGCCTACCTGCTGCAGCGCAGCCCGGAGGTGTACGACGAGCCCGAGCGGTTCACTCCCGAGCGGTTCATGGAGACCTCGGTGAGCCCGTACGTGTGGGGCGCTTTCGGGGGTGGGGAAAGAACCTGCCCCGGACGCAACTACTCGCGCGAGGAAATGAAGATCGTGCTGGCGATGGCTCTGTCCGAGCTGCGCATCGAACCGGTCGGCGAGTTCCCGACTTCGCAGCAGCAGGGCATCTTCATGGCGCCCGAGGACCACGCACAGGTCGTCATCCGGGACCGCTAAGTCCGCTGTGGACGGTGGGGTGAACCGACACTTCCGGTGTTCTTCACATCCTGCGCACACGAACGCCACGATGAAGGGCGAATAGAAGTGCACAACGTACGAGAAGTGGAAACCGCCGCGATCGACATGGTGTCGGTCCCCGACCGGGACGGTGTGGCGGCGCTCGCCGACGACTATCCGATCATTCCCATATACCAGGAGTTTCTGGCCGACACGGTCACTCCGGTGATGTTGTTCTCGCAGCTGTGCGGCCCGGATGATCCCGGCTTCCTGCTGGAAGGCGTCCCCGTCTCGGGCGACGTGGCGCGGTACTCCTACATCGGCTACCAGCCGAGTCCGGTCGATCTCCCCGAAGGTGACCCGCTCACGGCGCTGCAGGAGATGACGACCCGGCCGGTCGCACCGGTACCCGGTCTGCCGCCGTTCCGCGGTGGAGTGGTGGGATATCTCGGCTACGAGACGGCCGGTCACTTCGAACGGCTACCCGAGTCCGACGGTCCGGCACCGGACTTGCCGGACGCGGCCTTTCTGTCGGTCGAGGACCTGGTCGTCTTCGACCACGCGACCCGCCGGCTGCTCCTGGTCACGATGCACCGTCCGAACGCGGAGTCCTACGACGACGCGTGCGCCCGGATCGGACTGTTGCGAGAGCGGTTGCTCGCCGCCGCCACCTGGGGGCAGTTCACCGTTCGACCGCTCACCCGCGAGACCGAACCGGACGTCGACCGCTGGGAGTCCAACTTCACCCGCGAAGGGTTCGAATCCGGGGTGAAGCAGGCTCGCGAGTACATCGCGGCCGGTGACGCGTTCCAAATCGTGCTTTCGCAGCGGTTCAGCAAGCCGCTGCGGGCCGACCCTCTCGACCTGTACCGACACCTTCGGGCGACCAACCCGTCCCCGTACATGTATCACCTCAGCCTCGGAGGCGGCAGGCACGTGATCGGTGCCTCGCCGGAGTTGTTGGTCAAGGCGGATGGCGGGCGGGTGGAGACCCGGCCGCTGGCCGGAACTCGACCCCGCGCCGCCGACGCCGCGACCGATGCGGAGCGGGAACGGGAGTTGTTGTCCGATGAGAAGGAACGGGCAGAGCACGTCATGCTCCTCGACCTCGGCCGAAACGACATCGGCCGCGTCGCCGAGCCGGGAACTGTCCGCGCGGAACGCGTCATGGAGGTGGAACGCTTCTCCCACGTCATGCATCTGTCGTCCACCGTGGCCGGTGAGTTGACGCCCGGAGCCTCCTGCCTGGATGCGCTGCGGTCGACCTTCCCGGCCGGAACCCTGAGCGGCGCCCCGAAGATTCGGGCGATGGAGATCATCGCGGAGCTCGAGCCGCAGCGGCGGGGCGTGTACGGCGGTGCGCTGGGCTACGTCGGCTTCGGTGGTGCGGCCGACCTCGCCATCGCCCTGCGGACCATGGTGATCGCGAACGGGCAGGTGCACGTCCAAGCGGGCGCCGGGATCGTCGCGGATTCCGATCCGACCGCGGAATACCTGGAAACACTGCACAAGGCGCGGGCGATGTTCAGCGCTGTCGAGCGCGCGGAGGCGGCGACATGACCGCACGAGACGAGGTCCGTTCTCGCCCGAGGGTGGCCGTGGTCGACAACTACGATTCGTTCACCTACAACCTTGTGCACCACATAGCCGAACTCGGTGGCGAACCGGTGGTGTTCCGCAACGATGCGACCACCGTCGACGAGCTCGCGGGACACGACATGCTGGTGCTCTCACCAGGGCCGTGCACGCCCGCCGAAGCCGGACTGTCGGTGACGGCGGTGCGCGAGCTCAGCGGTCTGCTTCCGCTGCTCGGGGTGTGCCTCGGCCACCAGTGCATCGCCGAGGCGTTCGGTGGATCCGTCGTCCGGACGGCACCGGTGCACGGCAAAGCTTCCGACATCGACCACGACGGAACCGGTGTGCTCGCCGGCCTGCCCCGCCCGTTCGCCGCGACCCGCTACCACTCGCTCGCGGTCGACCCCGCAACGCTGTCCGCGCCGCTGGTTGTCAACGCCACGGCCGGCGGTGTGGTGATGGGAATGCGGCACGAATCCCATCCGACGTTCGGCGTGCAGTTTCACCCGGAGTCGCTGCTCAGCGTCGAGGGCAAGCAGTTGTTGGCGAACTTCCTGGAGTGCGGCGATGATTGAGCTACTCAGGCGGGTGTCGGGCGGGCATTCGCTGACCGAATCCGAAGCGGCCTCCGCGATGCGGATGATCATGCGGGGCGAGGTGAGCCCCGTTCGCGTGGCGGGGTTCGTGATGGCGCTGGCGGCACGTGGTGAGACGGTTGACGAGATCACCGGCCTGGCAATCGCCGCGCGCGAGTTCGCCACCGAGGTGCCGATCGACTCCCACGTGCTCGACACCTGCGGCACCGGCGGCGACGGCCACAACACGTTCAACATCTCCACCGCTGCGGCGGTCGTCGCCGCCGCGTGCGGTGTTCGGGTGGCCAAGCACGGCAATCGCAGCGCGTCGTCGTCGTGCGGGAGTGCCGATGTGCTCGAAGAACTCGGGGTGGGGATCGAGCAGGAACCGGGAGATGCGGCCCGAGCGCTGGAGACGGTGGGAATCGCGTTCCTGTACGCCCCTCGGTTCCACCCCGCCTTCCGGTACGTGGCCGAAGCCCGCCGCGAACTGGGTGTCCGAAGCGTGTTCAACCTGCTCGGTCCGTTGTGCAGCCCGGCACGCGCCCGATTCCGGATGCTCGGCGTCCCCAGTCCGGAACTGGTCACGCCGATGGCGGAGGTGCTCTCGCGCCTCGAGGTGACCCGCGCGTTGGTCTTCCACTCCGAGGACGGGATGGACGAGTTGAGTCTCGGAGCACCCTCGAAAGTCGTCGAAGTGGCCGGTGACCAACGCCGGGAGTACCGGCTCGATCCCACCGAACTGGGGTTGTCCACGACACCGGCCGCGGACCTCGAGGGTGGTGACCGGCGGATCAACGCGGACATCCTGCGTCGCGTCTTCACCGGTGAACGTGGAGCCGCCCGCGATGTCGTGCTGCTCAACACCGGGGCCGCGCTGCGGGTCGCGGGCCGCGTCGACGGGTGGCACGAGGGCTTGGAAGTGGCGAGCCGTGCGATCGATAGCGGCGACGTGCACGAACTGCTGCAGAACTGGGTGAGAACGACCCACGACGCCCGACCGTTGAGGAGTTTGACATGACCACGACCATGCTGACCGGCCTCGTAGCGGCCGCCGAACGACAGACCGCCCGACGTAGGAGCGTACGTGCGGACGACGAGATCACCCGACGTGCGTTGTCCGCGCCCGCGGCCCGGGATTTCGCCGCCGCGCTGGCCGAACCGGGACTCGGCGTGATCGCCGAGATGAAGCGACGCAGCCCCTCCCGGGGAGCGCTCACCCGTTCCTACCAGCCGAAGGACCTGGCCGCGAAGTACGAACGCGGCGGGGCGGCCGCGATCTCGGTGCTCACCCATGAGGACGGGTTCGGCGGCAGTCCGGAACACCTTCGCGCGGTCCGAGCCGAGACTGCTCTTCCGTTGCTGCGCAAGGATTTCATCGTCGACGACTACCAGGTGTGGGAGGCACGTGCCCTCGGTGCGGACGCCGTGCTGCTGATCGTCGCGGCACTGCCGGAACAACGACTCGGCGAGCTGCTCGACCGCACCCGGCGCCTGGGGATGGAAGCACTCGTGGAGGTGCACACCGAAGCCGAGGTCGACGCGGCGATGGCGGCGGGTGCTCGTGTCATCGGCGTCAACCACCGGGATCTGCACACGTTCTCGATCGACATGACGCGTACGGAGCGGTTGCGCGGTCGTGTCGGCAGGAGTCGGTTGTTGGTCGGCGAAAGCGGGGTGCGTTCGGCTGAGGACGCGCGTCGGCTCCGGACAGCAGGAGCAGACGCGACGCTCGTCGGCGAAACCTTGATGTCCGCCGTCGACCCGGAGACGAAGTTGAAGGAGCTGAGCGAAGCATGAAGCCCCAGGACGGATTCGGCCGCTTCGGCGGTCGGTATGTGCCGGAAACGCTCGTGGCCGCGCTGGACGAGCTGGCCGAGGCGTGGAATGGCCTGCGCGACGATGCGGGGTTCGGAGCCGAACTGCGCGCCTACCAGGCGAGCTTCGTGGGCCGCCCCACCCCGCTCTACGAGGCGGAGCGATTGACCGAGCACCACGGCGGAGCCACGATCCACTTCAAGCGCGAGGACCTGTGCCACACCGGAGCGCACAAGCTGAACAACGCACTCGGCCAGGTGGTACTGGCCCGCCGCATGGGGAAACGCCGCATCATCGCGGAAACCGGTGCCGGCCAGCACGGGGTGGCGACCGCGACCGTGTGCGCCAGGTTCGGTCTCTCGTGCGTGGTGTACATGGGGGCCGAGGACATGCGGCGGCAGGAGGTCAACGTGCGCCGCATGCGCCTGCTGGGGGCGGAGGTCCGTCCGGTCACGGCGGGTACGGCGACCTTGAAGGACGCGACGTCCGAAGCGATCCGGGACTGGGTCACCAACGTCGGCGACACCCACTACATCATCGGATCGGCCGTCGGTCCGGCCCCGTATCCGGAAATGGTGCGGGAGCTGCAGCGGGTGATCGGGGACGAAGCCCGTGCGCAGTATCTCGCGGAGTCGGGTGTCCTGCCGGATGTCGTCGTGGCGTGCGTAGGCGGCGGTTCGAACTCGATCGGCATGTTCAGCGGCTTCACGGAGGATGCCGGTGTCGCTCTGCTCGGAGTCGAAGCGGGTGGTACGGGACTGGCCGAGGGTAGGCACGCGGCGGGCACGGTCGCGGGAACACCGGGTGTGCTGCACGGCAGCTACAGCTTGCTGTTGCAGGACAACGCCGGCCAGATCCAGCCGACCCATTCGGTCGCGGCGGGGCTCGACTATCCCGGTGTGGGACCCGAGCACGCGATGCTCGCCGACCAGGGCCGAGCGTCCTATGTCGCGGTTTCCGACGACGAAGCCCTGGCGGCGTTCAAATTGTGCACCAGGTTGGAAGGCATCATGCCCGCGTTGGAGACATCGCACGCGTTGCACCAGGCCGGTGAGCTGGCTGCGGAACTCGGCCGTGGTGGCCGCGTCCTGGTCTGCCTGTCCGGCCGCGGTGACAAGGACATGCACACCGTCGAGGAGATGTCGCCCATCGACGGCGAAGCCGTGAAGGCGGGAATCGACCGGGAACCGAGCATGGCGGGAGGCCAGCGATGACGACGACCGAAGTGTCGCCATTGGAACACCGATTGCGCAACGACGACGGCAGCCTCGCCCTGGTGCCGTACCTGATGGCCGGGCACCCCGACGCGCGAACCACGCGGGAGGTGGGGCGTCGTCTCGCCGGTGCCGGTGTCGGGGCGATCGAGTTGGGCATCGCTTACAGCGATCCGCTCGCTGACGGACCGGTCATCCAGCGGGCCGGTCAACGCGCGCTGGAGGCGGGCGCCACGGTGCCGGGCTGCTTGGAACTGGCCGCCGACATCGTGGCCGAGGGCGGCGCGCCGGTGGTGCTGATGACCTACGTCAACCCGGTACTGGCGTACGGCGTGCAGCGGTTCGCGCGCGACGCCGCCCAGGCGGGGGTGACGGGGGTGATCGTGCCGGACCTGCCGGTGGGGGAGTCCGACGAGGTGACGGGACCGTTTCGGGCCGAAGGCCTCGATCCGGTGTTCCTCGTGGCTCCGACCAGCTCGTCCGAGCGCGTCGCCGCGGCGTGTTCCGCGTCGAGCGGGTTCGTCTACTGCGTCACCGTCACCGGGACCACCGGCAGCCGGTCCGCGCTGCCGGACGGGGTTTCCGGACTGTTGTCGCACGTTCGGCAGCAGACTTCGTTGCCGGTCGCCGCCGGCTTCGGCATCTCCGGCCCGGAGCACCTGGCGCGGCTGCGCGGACGTGCGGACGCCGCTGTCGTCGGCAGCGCGATCGTGAGGGAACTCGACAAGGGGCGGGACGCCCGGTCGCTCGTGGAGGAGTTGTTGTCAGCATGCAGGTGATCGAAGCCGATTCGCAGCCGATCGAGAAGACCCAACCGGCCGCGCCGGACCCGGCGTACCCGCTGGTGCATCGAGCCCCGGGTTCGTGGCGGCCCGACTCCTGGGCGGACCGGCCCGCCGAACAACAGCCTCGCTGGCCGAACCCGGACGCGGTGGAAACCGTCGCAGAGGAAATCTCGCTGCTACCACCGCTCGTGCTGCCCACCGAGGTTCAGCAGTTGCACCGGTCGCTCGCGACGGTTGCCTCGGGGCGGGCTTTCCTGCTCCAGGCGGGCGACTGCGCCGAACAGTTCAGTTCCTGCACCGAGCAGGGTGTGCGCGGCAAACTTCGGGTCATCCTCCAACTGGCCATCCTGCTGACCTACGGCTCGGGACTGCCGGTGGTGAAGGTCGGCCGGATCGCCGGCCAGTTCGCCAAACCCCGGAGCACCGATGTCGAAACCGTGGCCGGACAGGAACTCCCGGTCTTCCGGGGCGACATCGTCAACAGTCCGGAACCGACCGCGCAGGCACGCCGACCCGAACCCGAGCGGATGTTGCGGGCGTACCACAACGCCTCGGCGACATTGAACATGTTGCAGGCACTGACGAAGGAGGGTTTCGCCGACCTCGACCAGGTGCACGCCTGGAACCAGGAGTTCGTACGTCGCAGCCCCGCAGGCCGGGATTACGAGGCGGTCGCCGACGACATTACATGGGCGCTGCGGTTCATGTCCGCGTGCGGCACCGAGCAGGTGAGCTCGCAGGCGCTGCACCAGGTGCAACTGTTCACCTCCCACGAGGCGCTGTTACCCCGCTTCGAGCAGGCCCTGACGCGGTTCGACGTCGAAACCGGTGCGTGGTTCGGCACGAGCGCCCACATGCTGTGGGTTGGGGACCGCACCCGGAAGCTCGACGGGGCACACATCGAGTATTTGTCGGGCCTGGCCAATCCGGTCGGAATCAAGATCGGTCCTTCGACCACGCCCTCGGAGCTGCTCGCCTTGTGCGAGCGGCTCGACCCGGAACACCTACCGGGGCGCCTCGTGCTGATCTCGCGGATGGGGGCACAGCGGATCAACAGCGAGCTGCCGCCACTGGTGCGAGCGGTGCACGATTCGGGGCATCCCGTGGTGTGGTCGTGCGATCCCATGCACGGCAACACGTTCCGCTCCGCGAGCGGGTACAAGACGCGGCACCTGACCGATATCACCGCCGAGATCGCCGGTTTCTTCGCCGTGCTCGGTGAAGCCGGCGTGCATCCCGGTGGTATGCACCTGGAGATGACGGGGGAGGACGTCACCGAGTGCCTCGGCGGAGCGGACGAGGTGTTGGACACGCACCTGTGCACGCGTTATGAGACGGCGTGCGATCCGCGGCTGAATGCCAGCCAGTCAATCGAGTTGGCGTTCCGGGTCGCGGAACTGCTCCGCGAACACCACGGGTAGGGATCGCGAGTGGCTGACGTCGTTCGTGCGATACGACCCGGCGTCGGTGGCGGCGGGGCACCGCGGATCGTCCGTTCCGGTGCCCCGCCGTTCTCGCTTCCGCACAGCAGGCTTGTTCGAGCCCAATCACTTTCGTGCGAGACGCGTCAGGGCGAGGGGGCCAACTCCGATTCCGGCGGCGGACCTGGCGGTGTGCCCTTCCCGAAGGGACGCCCACCCAGCGCCGCACGCCCGTGCGGAGTGAACCAGTTCGACAGCTCCGGCCCCTCCGGGACGATGCCGCTCGGGTTGATGTCGGTGTGCACCTCGTAGTAATGCCGCTTGATGTCGTCGAAGTGCACCGTGTCGCCGAATCCGGGAGTCTGGAACAGATCCCGGACGTACGCCCACAATGCCGGCATCTCGCTGAGCTTGTTGCGGTTGCACTTGAAATGGCCGTGGTAGACGGCGTCGAAACGTACGAGAGTGGTGAACAACCGGACGTCGGCCTCGGTGATCGTCTCGCCCACCAGGTAGCGGCGATCGGTGAGCCGGTGTTCGAGCGCGTCCAGCCGACCGAACAACTTGCGGTACGCCCTGGAGTAGTCCTCCTGGCTCTCGGCGAACCCACATGCGTACACGCCGAAGTAGAGGTCATCGGCCATTTGCTCGATGAGCTCGTCGATCTCGTCGCGCAACGGTTCCGGGTAGAGGTCGGGAGCCCCCTCGCGGTGCTGCGCACGCCATTCGGTGGCCAGGTCGATCGTTAACGTCGTGTGGTCGTTGGTCACCAGCTCGCCACTGGGCACGTCCACCACCGCCGGAACGCTGACACCACCGTCGTACCCGGGGCGTGCTGTGCGGTAGGCCTCCCGCAGGTAGGCGATGCCCAGTACCGGGTCCCGTCCGCCCGGGTCGAGGGAGAATCGCCAGCTCCACTCACCCTGGAGCGGATCGACCACCGCGAGAGAGAGCACGTCCTCCAGGCCGAGCAGGCGCCGCACGACCAGCGCGCGGCTGGCGAACGGGCAGGCCCTGCTCGCCACCAACCGGTACCGGTCCCGTTCCACCGGCCAACCGGACGAGCCGTCCGCTGTGATCCGCGTGGTGAAGCCGTCGTTCATACCCCAGTCCTTCCGTCGTTGTCACGACAGCGGCCTTCGGCCACTGTCGTGGTGTCCGCACGACCATCTTCGGCGTCAGCGTCCTCCTGTCCAACGACATTTCGGCCGAAAAAGCGGTGGGTCTCGGAGAGCGGAGCGAGAGAACGACGAGAGCCCCCGTTCATACCGTAGTCATCAGGCGCGACGAACCGGAAGCGCCGATCCCGGAATCCAGCGGAGGAGTAGTCGTGACCACGACCGAACAGTCGCCCTCACTCATCGATACCGACGTTCCCGCGCACTGGGCGGTGCGCCCCGCGAGCGAAGAGGAATGGGTGCGGCGGGCCGTCGAGGTCCGCGAGATCCTGTCCACCGACGCCGCCGAACGCGATCGCGCCAACGAAACCCCGTACGCCGAGGTCGCGCTGCTCAAGGCTTCCGGGCTGGTGACGTTGTTGGGCCCGACCGAGCACGGCGGTGGGGGACAGGAATGGCCGACCGCGCTGAAGGTGGTCCGCGAGGTGTCCGCCGCCGACGGTTCGATCGGACATTTGCTCGGCTACCACTACCAGTGGAACTACCTGCCCCGGTTGATCGGTACACCGGAGCAGAGCGCTCGGTTCGAGGCCGAGGCCGTTCGCAACAACTGGTTCCTCGCCGGCGCGATCAACGCCCGGGACGCCGATGTGCTCATCCGCGATGACGGCGACTCGCTCGTGTTCAACGGAAAGAAGTTCTTCGCCACCGGTGCCAGGGTTTCGGACATGACCTGCCTCGAGGGTGTGATCGAGGGGACCGACACCCACGTGTTCGCGATGGTGCCGACCGACCAGTCCGGCCTGACCCCGATGAACAACTGGGACAACATGGGCCAGCGGCTCACCGAGAGCGGCGGGGTATTCATCGACGAAGTCCGCGTTCCCTGGGGCGATGCGCTCGGATTCGACCAGGACAAGCGGTTCTCGACCTGGCCTTACGGCACCATGCAGGTGCCGACCGGCCAACTCGTGATGGGGAGCTTTTGGCTGGGTATCGCCCGCGGCGCCCTGGACACGGCAGTGGAGTACGTCCACAGCCACGGCAAGCCATGGGGCGGGTACGAGCGTTCCGCTGATGAGCCGTCGGTCATCGACACCATCGGCGATCTCACCGCGAAGCTGTGGGCGGCGGAGGCCCTCGTCGACCAGGTCGCCCGGGAGAATGTGGAGATCCACCGCAATCCGGGAAAGCTGACCGAACGCGCGCGCGGCGAGCACAAGATCCGCACCGGAGCGGTCAAGGCCAGGGCCGACGAAGTAGCGCTCGAAATCACCACCCGCATATTCGAGGTGACCCGTGCCCGTTCGACCGCGAGCAAGTACGGCTTCGACCGATTCTGGCGGAACGTGCGGACCCACACCGTGCACGACCCGGTCGCCTACCAGCGAAACGAGGTCGGGCGCTTCCAGTTGTTCAACGAGGTCACCGAGCCCGGTTGGTATTCCTGATCGCGGTCCAGGCAGCTGAACGGAGAGGAGTGATCGGTCATGGCGCAGATACCCACCGTGACGCTCAACGACGGGGTGGCTCTGCCCCGCGTGGGTTTCGGCGTGTTCCAGGTGTCTCCGGAAGAGGCGACGGAGGCGGTGTCCACCGCCCTCGACGCCGGTTACCGAACCTTCGACACCGCGTCCGTGTACGGCAACGAGGAAGGCGTCGGGAAGGCCATCGTGTCGAGCGAGGTGGCGCGTTCGGACATCTTCCTGATCACCAAGGTGTGGAACGACGATCAGGGGTACGACGAGACGCTGCGGGCTTGTGAAGCCAGTCTCGAGCGTCTCGGGGTCGAGTACGTCGACCAGTACCTGATCCACTGGCCCCGTCCGAAGCTCGACCGTTACGTCGACACCTGGAAGGCGTTGGTGCGCCTGGTGTCCGACGGTCGGGTGCGTTCGATCGGGGTGTCCAACTTCGCGCCGGAGAACATCCGGCGATTGGTCGACGAGACCGGGGTCGTGCCTGCGGTCAACCAGGTCGAATTGCATCCCGGTTTCCCGCAGACCGAATTGCGCTCGTTCCACGAGGGGCTCGGTATCACGACCCAGGCATGGAGTCCGCTCGGTCGCGGCCAGGGATTCCTCGGCCATCCGGTGGTCGGTGCGATCGCACGTGCCCACGATCGGACCCCGGCACAGGTCGCACTGCGTTGGCACGTCCAGCTCGGTGTCGTCGCGCTGCCGAAGTCGGTTACTCCGGAGCGGATCCGGAGCAACATCGGGATATTCGACTTCGAGCTGACCGAGCCGGAGATGGCGCAGCTGACCGATATCGGTACGGACTTCCGGGTGGGCCCCGATCCCGCGCTGTTCTTCGACATGTCCTGACCGCTGTTCGACGAGCCGTCGCCCACCGCCGGGCTACGCGGATCCCCGCGTCGCGGTGATCACCGCGACACGTGCCGCCGAGGTCGGTGGTGGGCAGAACACCAGAGGAGAGTCGATGTCCGTCGCGTTACTGGCGATGGCGCTGAGTGCGTTCGTCATGGGCACCGCTGAATTCGTGATCACGGGGTTGCTGCCCGAGGTGGCCGCAGACCTGATGATCTCCATTCCCGCAGCGGGAGTGCTGATCTCGGGCTATGCGCTGGCGATCGTGGTCGGTGGTCCACTGTGTACCGTCGGCGGTTCGCGGGTTCCCCGCAAGACACTGTTGCTGCTGTCGGTCGCCCTGTTCGTCGCGGGCAACCTCGTGTGCGCGCTCGCGCCGGGCTACTGGATCCTCATGATCGGCCGGGTGCTGGCCGCGTTCGGGCAGGCGTCCTTCCTGGGAATCGGGTCGGTGGTGGCGGCGAACCTGGTCGCACCGACCAAGAGGTCCCGCGCGATCGCGATGGTCTTCACCGGCATTACGGTGGCCAACGTGGTGGGATCCCCGCTGGGCACGCTGATCGGCCAGAACTTGGGCTGGCGAGTCACGTTCTGGTTGATCACCGGGGTCGCGGTGCTCAGCTTCGCCGGGTTGGCGGCGCTGGTTCCCGCGCAGCCGCCACCGGTGGCCACCGGTGTGCGGCGCGAGCTGGCCGTGTTCGGCGGTCTCCGGGTGTGGTTGACGCTGGCGATCTGCATGTTCGCCATGGGGGCGGTGTTCTCGACGTTCAGCTACGTCGCGCCCCTGCTGACCGAGGTGACGGGGATTGCCTCGAACGGGATCACGCTGGTGTTGGCGCTCTTCGGACTCGGCCTGGTCGCCGGGAACCTGATCGGCGGCTGGTGTGCCGACCGTGCGGTGCTGCCGACCTTCTACGGTGCCCTGGCCCTGTTGACCGTCTTCCTGGTGGGCTTCGCCCTGCTGGCGCCGTTCGTGGTTCCCGCGGTGGTGCTCCTCGTGCTCATCGGTGCCGCGGGGTTCGCGGTCGTCCCGGCTTTCATGTCCCGCCTGATCGGGTTGGCCGGGGGTGAGTCCCCGTTCGCCGGGGCGGCCGGCGGTTCCGCCAGCAACTCCGGAATCGCCGTCGGTGCTTACGCGGGCGGGCTCGTGATCACCGCGGGGTTCGGGTACGCGGCACCGGCTTGGCTCGGGGCGGGCTTGGCGTTCACCGGCTTGTTGGTGGCGCTGCTCCTGGGGGCGCTCGAAGCGCGGGGGCGGCGTGGCGCGCTCGGCGAGCACGTGACGGCCGCGACGGTGCGGTGAGCTGGCGGGTCGTGCGCTGGGCCGGTGGGTAGTGCGCTGGGCCGGTGGCGGTGTCGGGTTCGCACGCGGTGCTGCGATGTGGGAGAAGAGAACACCGGCACGGTTCGCCCGTGCCGGTGTTCTCCCGCGTTTCCGCGCGTGATCAGGCTGTCGCGCGCAGCGGTGCGACGGCTGCTGAGACCTTCGCGAGTCGGCCGCCCTGGAACTTCGCGGCCTTCAGGAGGTCCTTGCTGGGCTCGCCCTGACCGGAGGGGCTGCTGAGACCGTACGGGTTGCCACCGGCTTCGTGGATGATGTCGTAGTCGGCGTAGCCGGTCGGCAGGATCATGGAACCCCAGTGGTACATCACGTTGTACAGCGACAGCAGCGTGGATTCCTGACCGCCGTGAAGTTCGTAGCTGCTGGTGAAGCCGGTCGCCACCTTGTCGACCAGTTCGCCGGCTTCCCAAATGCCGCCCGCGGTGTCGATGAACTGCTTGAGCTGCGAGGCGACGTTGCCGAAGCGGGTGGGTGTGCCGAAGGCGTACCCGTCGGCCCAGACCAGATCGTCCAGCTTGGCGGTCTCGACGTCCGCGGTGGCGTCGAGGTGGGCACGCCACTCTGGGTTGCCGTCGATCGCTTCCTTGGGGGCGATTTCGGGGGTGCGCCGCAGCCGGACCTCGGCACCGGCGTCTGCGGCTCCTTCGGCGACGGCCTCGGCGATGGCGTGGACGTTCCCGGTCGCCGAGTAGTAGACGACCGCGATCCGAGCACTCATGTCACACCTCAATGGTTGTTCGTTTCGGACATTGCTTTTCTGTGATCGCTTGACCACAGAACGTATCCAGCAGACAGTTCACATGTCAACAGTTGCGATGTACTCTGTGTGGATGACTGCTGAGCATGGTGAACGCACCGTGGACCAGCTCGCCGCGTACGCGGCGATGTTTCGCGCCAACGCCCTGTTCAACAGGCGGATTGACGAAGTTCTGCGATCGGAGGCGGGCGTCTCGCTCGCTGAGCACGAACTCCTGGCGGTGCTCGACGGCCACGGGGGTAGCGCCCGGATGGGAGACCTGGCGCGCGACCTGATGTTCTCCAAGAGCGGTGTCACCCGGCTCGTCGGCAAACTCGAAGACCAACACGGTTGGGTCGCCAGAGTGCTGTCTCCCACCGACCGCAGGGCGGCCTGGGCCGAACTCACTCCTGATGGGCGCGCGGTGCTGAACGTCGCCGAGGCCGTGTTCGAGCGTGCGGTGGCCGACCTGTTCGATGAGCACCTCGACCCGTCCGAACTGCGCCGGATCGCCGACGACCTGGAACACGTCATCGCGGCCAACGACTGGGAGCCCGCGGCGGGGTCCTGCGCGGCGGAGCTCGCCCCGAAACCGCGCGACCAGTAGTGGAGCGCCCAGCAGCGGTAGGGGGAGTAGACGGCCGTTCCGCCATCCCGTTCGTCGGCTCGCTCGTGAGAGGCCGCCGAGAGCGCGAAGTGGAAATGTACTGCGGTGTAACGGAATCAAGTCTGTCGCAACTGGACGGACCGGTGTGCCGACCGCTGCCGTCGAGCGCAGCAGCCGCAAGGAGGAAACGTCGTGACGACCGCCAAGCCCTCGCCCGCCCGCACCCAGCACCCCGCCGAGCCCACCGAGGTTCCGCTCGGTGTGCGCAACCCGCTGACCCGGGAAGATCTCGTCGGAACTCTGTTCGGGGCCGCGGCCTTCCAGGCGCTCAACGCCGGCTGCGAGCTCGGCCTGTTCGACCTGTTGCATCGCGAGCCCGCGCTGACCGCCGAAGAGATCAGCGCTGAACTCGGACTGCAGGAGCGGCCTGCCGGGATCCTCCTGTTGGCCACCACCGCGCTGCGGTTGACGACGCTGGAGAACGGCCGCTACCGAAACGCCGAACTGATCGACGAGTCCTTCCGGGACAACTCCTGGGAGATCATCGCCGATATGGTCGCCTTCGAAGGCCGTATCGTCTACGAGCCCCAAGCCGACTTCGTCGAGTCGCTGCGCGCCAACACCAACGTCGGCCTCGACCGGTTCGAAGGTGCGGGGGACGACCTGTACCACCGGTTGGCGGGCACGCCGCACCTGGAGCAGCTGTTCTACCGGTGCATGCGGTCCTGGTCGCGGTTGTCCAACCCGATCCTGCTGGACAAGGTGGACCTGACCGGGGTCCGCCGGGTCCTGGACGTCGGTGGCGGCGACGGCGTGAACGCCATCGCGCTGGCCGAGGCCAATCCCGGCGTCGAGTTCACCGTGCTCGACTTGCCCGGGGCGGTCGCCATCGCGGAGAGCAAGATCGCCGACCGCGGTTTGTCCGACCGGATCACCGTGACCTCCGGAGACATCTTCGCCGATGACTACCCGAGCGGGTACGACTGCGTGCTGTTCGCGAATCAGCTGGTCATCTGGTCGCCGGAGGAGAACCTTTCGCTGCTGCGTAGGGCGTACGACGCGCTCGACGACGGCGGCCGGGTCCTGGTCTTCAACGCGATGTCCAACGCCACCGGAGACGGCCCGCTCTACGCCGCGTTGGACAACCTGTACTTCGCGACCATCCCCGCAGCCAGCAGCACGCTGTACCACTGGGGCCAGTACGAGCAGTGGCTCACCGAAGTGGGTTTCTCCGACGTGCGGCGGCTTCCCGGCGAAACGTGGACTCCGCACGGGGTGATCAGCGGAGTTCGGTAAAGCTCCACGCCGCGGACCACCCGGCGACCGGTGTCGGGTGGTCCGCGGGCGCGTGGTCGGGACGCGATTCACGGTTGCCCGAACGTTCCGTACTCGCCGTCGAAGAAGACGAGCGGGTACCGGTGGTCGGCCGGTTCGGCGTGGTGCACGCGAGAAACGACGATGACGTGATCGCCCGCGGGGTGCGCGGCGTCGATGGAACATTCCAGCCACGCCAGTGCGCCCACGAGAACGGGCGCCCCCGAGGGAACCGGCGACCAGCGCAGGCCGCGGAATTTGTCGGGCTTGCCGGACAGCTGTGCGGCCACGTGACGTTGACCGTCCCCCAGGACGTTCAAGCAGAACCGACCGGCCGTCCGGATTCGGGGCCAGCTGCTGCTGGTGTGCGCGACGCAGAACGCCACCAGTGGCGGATCGAGTGAGACCGACGTGAACGAATTGACCGCGAGACCGATCGGGGCGCCGTCGGGTTCGAACGCGGTGACCGCGACGACTCCGGTGGCGAACCTGCTCATGGTCTGGCGAAGGAGGGCGGCAGAGACCTCGTGTTCGGGCGGGGGCATCGCGGTGTCGGGACCCGGCCGACTCCTCGGATCGGCCGATGCCGATAGCATGGACATCGATTCGTGCAAACCAGCTCACCTCTTCTCGAAGCCGGCCGATGGCGAAACTCCCGACCGTCTATTCGCGAGCACATCCCGGCGGACAACGGCAATGTTCACAGAAGTAGGCCGCTCCACGGCAGTGAGCCAGGAACGAAGGCAGCATGAATTGATCCCGCGCCGACCATGAAAATTTCATGGTCCGTGCGGAGTGCGTCTTCACTGGGTACGCCGGCACGGCGGGAAAAGCATTGAACAGTGCGAATAGATGTCTTTTGCAACCAATGCCTCCGACGGGGATGTTCGACCGGATTCGGTCGGGTGTTCGGTCGGCTGCCGCGTCGCGATTCAGGCACTGCCCACCTGGTCGTTCGGGTAGATTTGTGGACGAAGCCATGGGCGGAGTTTCTGCGGTGCGTCACCGGCTGCCGCGGAGTGCCTCGCAGTATCTCGACAGGTAGGGGAGTATGGCGCCGGATACCGACGTCTCCGAATTATCCGCCGACATGACGCTGGCCCCGCGCATCGCTCGCGGCGTGGTCGTGACCGTGTTCTTCGCCGTGTGTCTGGTCGGGTTCCTGCACGTTCTCATGCAGCCCGTGGGCGCCGTGGGAATCGTCGTGTCGTTCAGCTGCATGGCAGCTCTGTTGCTGCTCCAGTTGGTCTACTTCGCCCGTTCGCGCGGTCCCCGTGACCGGTGGACGGTCGTAGCGCTGGTCGTACAAGCATGCCTGGTGTACGTCCCGATCCTGCAGTTCAAACAGGCATGGGTGGGGATGCCGGGATTTCTCGCGGGCAGCGTGCTGCTGGTGCTGCCACCGGTGGTGGGATGGACCGCGTTCGTGCTGATCGTGGTGAGCATGGGTGCCGCCCAGCTGCTGCTGAACGGTTCGCTCGTCGACATGTCCTACACGTCGGTCTCGACGGTCATCACCGGGCTCGTCGTGTACGGGTTGTCCCGGCTCTCGGACCTGGTCCACGAGGTGCACCGGGCACGTACCGAGCTGGCGCAGATGGCCGTGGCGCAGGAACGCCTCCGGATCGCCCGGGACCTGCACGACCTGCTCGGCTACAGTCTCTCGGCGATCACGCTCAAGAGCGAACTCACGCATCGCCTGGTGACCAAGCATCCCGCGCGGGCCCGGGCGGAACTGCAGGAGATCCTCGACATATCCAGGCGCACCCTCGTCGACGTGCGGTCCGTGGCCAGCGGCTACCGGGAACTCTCGCTCGATGACGAGTGCCGATCCGCGCATTCGGTGCTCACCGCTGCCGACGTGGACGTTCGGATGGACGTCGACTACTCGGACCTGCCGGTGCGTGTCAGCACCGTTCTGGCCACGGTGCTACGCGAGGGAATCACCAACGTACTCCGGCACAGCAAGGCCGAGCGCTGCGAGATCACGCTGTTCCAGGACGAGGACGAGGTCCACATCGAGATTCGCAACGACGGCGTGGCCGCGAGCGCCGGAGCACCGGCCGAATCCAGCGGGACCGGACTGGACAACCTCGCGGCCCGGGTGCACGAGCTCGGCGGCCGGATCAGCGCTGAGGTGGGCACGGAAAACGACTACCGCCTGCGGGTCCGGGCTCCCTTGCGCGTCGAGCAGGATCTCTCCCACTCGACGGCGGCCTGATGGCACCGGTCGGTGCGCGTACTTCAGATGTGGGACCACACGCTCGTCTCGCGTTCGGCATCACCCGCTCGGTGGCTGAGGACGTCGGCGCGCACCCGCTCGGGGAGCTCGACGAGCGCCCGTTCGCGGGCGTGCAAGCCGATGAGCTCGTGCAGCCTGTACCGGACGGTGCCTTCGCTGCTCACGCCGACCACCTCCACCAGCCGGTGATCCACCAGCGCGTCCAGCAGTTCCTCCGCACACGGCATCGGCACACCGCGAACCGCCATCACGGTCCACACGTCGAAGTTTGGGTCCGGGAGCAGTCCCAGCGCGTACCACAGGGTGCGAGCATCCTCGGACAGTCCCCGCAGGCTCGCTTGCAATCGCGAGCGCAGATCGAGGCTGCCCTGGGAAAGCAGATCAAGTCTGCGTTCCGGCTCGCGCAGCCGCTCGGCGAGGTGAGCCGGAGTCAGGTGCGGGTGGGCGAGCAGCCGGGCCCCCGCCGCGCGGACGGGCAGTGGCAATCCACCCGCGGCCCGGACGATCGCGCGTACGGCGGCCGGATCGGCCGCCGCTCGCTCCCGGCCGACGATATGGGTGAGAAGATCGACGGCTTCCGCTTGGGACAACCCGTCCACCTCGATCGGATATCCACCGGGCAGGTCGGTCAGGTTCGTGCGGCTGGTGATGAGCACGGCCGCCCCCGAGCCGGCGGGCAGGAGCGGCTGGGCCTGTGCGGTGTCGGCAGCATCGTCGAGCACCACGAGCACCTGCCGCTCCGCCAGGTGGCTGCGGTACACGGCCGCGCGTTCATCCACATCGGACGGTATCGCGGCATCCGGCAAGCCCAGTGCGCGCAGGAATCCGCTCAGCACCTGATCGACCTTCATCGGTTCGGGCTGGCGGCCCCCGAGGTCGGCATAGAGCTGACCGTCCGGGAACCGGTCCCGGGTCAGATGTGCGAGGTGGATGGCCAGCGTCGTCTTGCCCGCGCCGCTCTTGCCGAGCAGCGCGCACACTCTGCTGGCCGGGAGGCCGCTCGCGTCATCGCGGTTCTCGCGAACGAGCCGTTGCAGGATCTCGGTCGTCAGTGACGCGCGGCCGACGAAATCGGGGATGTCGGCAGGCAACTGCGCGGGGACCCGGTTCGGCGGGCTCGTGGTCCGTTCCGGCTTCGGGGACTCACCCGCCAACACTTGCCGATGCAGTTCGCGAAGATTCACACCGGGCTCCAGACCGAGCTCGTCGATCATCGCGGTGCGTCCCGCCTGGTAGACGGCCAGCGCCTCGGCCCGGCGGTCGCACCCTTGCAGCGCCGTCATCAGCTGGCAGCGCAGGCGCTCCCGCAGTGGATGTTGGTCGACCAGCGCGGACAGTTCGTCGACGAGCTCCAGTTTCCGGCCCGCGGTCAGTTCGAGCTCGATGCATGTTTCGAGCACGGTGAGCTTACGTTCCTCCCACTTGGCGGCAACCGCTCGCACCTGCGGCGAGTCGATCTCCGTGAGGACCGGACCGCGGAACAGCGCCAACGCGGCACGGAATCCCGGCACCGCCACCGCGAGATCACCGTTGTCGGCAGCCTTCTCGGCCTCCCGCGTCAGTCGTTCGAATTGGCATACGTCGACGTGTTCCTCGGCCACTCGCAGCGCATAACCCGAGGCGGTGGTCGTGATCAGTCCGTCGTCCAAGCCCGCCAGCGCGAACGCGCGGCGCAGTCGCCAGACGCAGGTCTGGATCTGCTCTGCCGCCGTGCGTGGTGGTCGACCGTTCCAAACCGCCTCCACCAAGCGCGTCACGGACACGGTGCGGCCCACGTCCATGACGAGCAGGGCCAGCACGGTGCGCTGTCGATTCTTGCCGACCGAAACCGGGCCGCCGTTCACGGATAATTCGAGTGGACCGAGTACGCCAAAAAACATCGCTAGCCCCCAACGGTTGTTCCGGTGAATGCGCTCCCGGACCCTTTTTCGGTTCGGCATCGCTGCCTTCCGGGCCGCGGCGGGCGCTCCGCCGGGCTGCCCCGACGTGCTGCCGATAATCACAGAAACTCCTGGTCCGAGGTCAGTGAGCACGCCACGAAAGCATGATGAAAAGTGCTGTGACGCGGTATGAAAAATCCACGTTTCGCCGGTGAACGTCGCACTGGCAGTTCGGGGAACGGAGTCAGCAGAATTGTGTCCATCCCGGTGGTGGAGTGCCGGAACTCGAGAACGCAGAAGGAGTCATGATGACTGCGAACGTGACCGAGATCGTGTCATCGCTGCTCGCCGAACCGAACATCAACGCCTACGAACTGCCCGCGGCCGACCTCGTGATCGACGAACTCGACGGCTGGACCAATCCCGCATCCACCGCCGTCGCGCCTACCTCCGTCAGCTGGTCGACACCAGCGCTCGCCACGGTGGTCGCAGCGTGACGGGGAACGGGGTCGCTCCCGCGGACAAGCGCGTGGTCGGCTTCAAGCAGCACCTCCGTGCCGAGGTGGTCAGCGGTGCGGGCGTGTACCTGTTCTCCGAACGCGGCGTGACCGCGCTCACCGGGCCCCACATCGAGGCGCTCGCTCCGTTGCTCGACGGCACGCGTGACCTGGCGGCCCTCCGTCGTGACCTGCCCGGCGGGCTTTCCGCCGAACAGGCCGCGAACCTGCTCGCACGGTTGGTCGAAGCCGACCTGGTGACGTTGCGGGAGCCGGCCGAACCCGGCACCGACGCCGGAATCCGCGCCTTTTGGGAGGCCGGGGGGCTTGATCCGAATTCGGCGTTGACCAGCACCGCGCGAACCAGGGTTCAGCTGATCGCCATCGATGGCCTGGACGGGTCGGCGACCCTTGCCGGCCTGCGGGCCGCCGGACTCACCGCCGAGGACGGCTCCGGCGATGCGCCGCCCGCCCTCGGAGATGCCGACTTTTCCGTCGTGCTGTGCGCGGATTACCTCTCTCCCGCATTGGCCGAGATCGACGCGGCACATCGGGACGCGGGTCGGCCGTGGCTGTTGGCCAAACCGGCAGGCACCCAGGTGTGGATCGGGCCCGTGTTCACCCCGCCGACGCACGCGTGCTGGCACTGCCTGGCCACCCGGCTCTGGGGACATCGGCAAGGGGAGTTCCACGTGCAGGCGGCCCTCGGACGCCGGGGCCCAGCCGAACGACTGGTCCCGTCGTCGGCCCCGCTGGGCGCGACGGCCAGCCACCTCGTCGCGCTGGAGGCGGCCAAGTGGTTGGCCGGGCATCGATACGCGGGGCAACGGGCGGTGTGGACCCTGGACGGCCTTGACCTGTCGGGCCGCCGCCACGAAGTGCGCTCCCGTCCGCAGTGCGAATCCTGCGGAGATCCGAATCTCGTGCGCGAGCAGGTTCGGCGACCCGTGCGGCTCGAGTCACGGGCCAAGGTGTGCCGCACGGGTGGCGGACACCGCTCGCGCTCACCGGAGGAAGTACTCGACACTTATCAGCACCTGATCAGCCCCATCACGGGTGTGCTCAAGGAGATCCGACAGGACCAGCGTGGACCGGCGTTCTTCAACTCCTTCCGGGCCGGCCCGAACCTGGCGCGGGGGACACGCGGTCTCGAAGACCTGCGCTCGACCTTGCGGGCGGAGAACGGCGGCAAGGGGACGACCGCACTCCACGGGAAGGTGAGTGCGCTGTGCGAAGCGCTCGAACGGCACAGCGGGTACTTCCACGGGGACGAGGAACGCCTCCGGGGCAGTTTCGAATCCTTGGGGGACGCGGCCGTTCATCCCGACGCGTGCCAGTTGTTCCATCCGCGCCAGTTTTCCGGCCGTGCGGCGTGGAATGCACGGCACTCGGCCTTCCAGCACGTGAGCGACCCGTTCGAGGAGAGCGCCGTGCTGAACTGGACCCCGGTGTGGTCGCTGACGCGGGAGCGGCACCGGCTCCTGCCGACCGGCATGCTCTACTTCGACTCCCCGCCTGAACAGCGGCCCTGGGTGTACGCCGATTCCAACGGAAACGCCGCGGGGAGCAGCGTCGAGGACGCCACCCTGCAGGGCATGCTCGAACTCGTCGAGCGCGACGCGGTCGCGCTGTGGTGGTACAACCGCACCCGAGCTCCCGGCGTGGACCTCGATTCGTTCCAGGATCCGTGGATCGGGGAATTGCGGGAGGTCCACGCCGCCGCGCGGCGCGAGGTGTGGGTGCTGGACGTGACGTCCGACTTCGGCATTCCCACGATGGCCGCGTTGTCCCGCCGCACGGACAAGCCGAACGAGGACATCATGTTCGGCTTCGGCGCCCACCTCGATCCGCACGTGGCGCTCTGTCGCGCGTTGACCGAGCTCAATCAGCTGATGCCCGCGATCGTCGACCTCGAAGCCGACGACGACTACGGCTGGGACGACCCCGATGCCGTGAGCTGGTGGCGGGAGGCCACCTGTGCCAACCAGCCCTACCTGGTGCCCGACCCGAGTCGGCCGGCGCGGACTCCCGCGGACTTCAACCACGCGCCGACGACCGATCTGCAGGCGGACGTCGGCGACGTCCGCGGGAGGCTCGAAGCGCAGAACCTCGAAGTGCTGGTGCTCGACCAGACCCGTCCGGACATCGGACTTCCGGTGGTGAAGGTCATCGTTCCCGGGCTGCGGGGGTTCTGGGCGCGGTTCGCGCCGGGACGGCTCTACGACGTTCCCGTCCGGCTCGGCAGAGTCGACCAACCGACCGCCTACGAAGCACTCAACCCGTATCCACTGTTCTTGTGAGGAGCCGGGCACGGCCCGCCCTCCTCTCGAACCGCCCAAGACCGCTGTGGAGCACCGATGCAGTTCGATTCCGCACCCCGGACCAGGTTGTGGTCGTTGCGGGAAGACGTGCTGGTGGAATCCGGCTCCGAAGACGGCGAACTGCTCGTCGTCACCCGCTGGGACGAAATCCGGCTGCCTCGGCCCGAACCGCGGGTGCGCGACTGGTTGTACCGAATGACCTTGGGGCCGGTTTCGTTGGCGAACGTGCTTTCGTGCGATCGCCCAGAGGAGCACCCGAGTTATCCCCACCTCGAACGGGTGCTCGCGCGACTGAGCAGTTGCGTGGTGCACTCGTTACGGCTCGACACCGATACCGGTCCGCTGTTGTCGGCGGTACCGATCGCTCGGCAAGCGTCCTTCGCGCTGACACCGCTCGACACGTCGGACGTCGTTCGGCTCTCGAGGTTCGCCGCGATCCGGGCGGACGGCGGGGAACTGGTGGTGGAGTCGGCCCTGACGAACTACCGCGCGGTCCTGCACCGGGAGTTGGCGTCGCGGATCGCGATGTCCTTGCCGACCGCGCGAACGGTCGAAGACATCGGCATCGCCCTTCGGACACCCCCATCGCTGGTCGCCGAGGTCCTGTCGTACCTGGTGGCAGCCGGCATGGTCGTCGTCGGCGAACGGTCTGCGCCGCCGGGCGGGGCCGCGTTCGGTGAGGACACCGACCCCGGTTTGTTGTCGTGGTCGCACCACGACCTGCTGTTCCACTCACGCAGCAGGATCGGACACCACGACGGTCCGGTCGGCGCGGTCTACCCGGTGATCGACGAGCTCCCACCGGCACCGGCGCTGAAACCGGCCCCCGCAGGTGAACGATTCCCGCTGTACACACCGCGGTTGGCGGAGGTGGCGGCTGGAGACCTGTCACTGACCGAGGCGGTGGAGAACCGGCGGTCGTTCCACCGGTTCGCATCTCGCCAGCTGTCCGCGGACCAGCTCGGCGAGCTGCTGTACCGGACCGCGCGGGTCCGGGCGGTCGAGGACGGGCCCGGTCGCGATGTCGTGCCGTACGCGACCACCGACCGGCCGTACCCGAGCACCGGTGGCGCACACGAGCTGGAGCTTTACCTGACGCTCGACGACTGTCCCGGACTCCCTCGCGGTATCTACCACTACGAACCGCATGCGCACGCGCTCACCCTGATCAACACGTCCGAACCGCACGTGACCGCACTGCTCGACGGTGCCAGGATCGCCACCGGAGCACCGCGACACCCTTCCGTGCTGGTCAGCGTGACCGCGCGGATGCGGCGGCTGTCATGGATCTACAGCGGGATCGCCTATGCCACGGCGCTGACCCACGTCGGCGTGCTGCAGCAGACGTTCTACCTGGTGACGACCGCGATGGGATTGGCTCCGTGTGCGGTGGCCACTGCCGATGTCGATATCGCCGTCGACGCGTTCGAACTCGATTGGCCGGCGGAGGTCGGTGTCGGGGACTTCGTCGTGGGGGTGCGGCCATGAGCGGTCAGAGCCAGTCCGCCTCGCTGGCGATTCGAATGGCGTCGACCCGGTTTCGCGCGTTGAGCTTGCTCGCGATCGTCGTCAGATAATTTCGCACCGTTCCGGGGGAGAGGAACATCTTCCCCGCGATCTCCTTGGCGTCGGTGCCGTCGGCGGCCAGGCGGAGAACTTCGATCTCGCGTGCGGTCAGGGGACAACTCGGGCTGTCCCAAGCGGCGAGGGCGAGTTTGCTGTCCACCACCCGCTCCCCGGAGGAGACCCGACGGATCGTGTCCGCCAGTTCCGCGGAGGGAGCGTCCTTGAGGATGAAGCCCCCGACCCGGGCCGACAGCGCGCGGCGCAACGTTCCGGGGCGGCCGAGGCCGGTCAGGATGAGGGTCCGAACAGCGGGCAGCTGCTCGTGGATCTCGCCTGCTGCCGTGAGCCCGTCCTTGCCCGGCAAGTCGATGTCGAGCACTGCGACGTCCGGCAGGTGCTCGCGTGCCACCGGCATGATCTCGTCCCCGTTTTCGACCTCGGCCACCACCTTGATGTCCGGTTCGAGGTCGAGGAGAGCGACGAAGGCGCCTCGGATCATGTGCATGTCCTCGGCGATCATCACCTGAATCATTGTTCGTCTCCCCTGCGACGCGTCCCCAGTACTGCCGGTTTTGTACCATTTCCGGGCGTGCGGCGACTCCGCCGAACGCCACGCCCGGCCTTCCGGCGCGCAGCGGTAGGCATCCTGCCTCATCGGCAGCAGACGCGGATTCGCAGCAGGCGCGGATTAACAGCAGGCGCGTATTCGCAGTGGACTGTGGACGGTGACGACATCGGTGGAGGGCCCCGAGCGGGCTTGTTTCCGCAATGACTCGGTGCGTCGACCGGTTGGCGGTCATGCGCGGGCGAGTCGGTGGTGGAACGAGAAGAAGGGCGGGTGCTCCGTCGGAAAGCACCCGCCCTTCGCATGCCGCCGCGTCAGCTCGTCGGGACCTTCTCGGCCCTCGAGTCGTCCTGCGCGGCAGGCGTTTCGGCCTGCTGTTCGGCCTGCTCGCCGCCGTGGCCCTCGTCGAGGAACGTCTGCTCGTCGAACGGTTCGTTGCCCGCGAACACCTGCTGGAGCTGCTCGCGGTCGATCTGCTTGGTCCAGGCGCCGATGATGACCGTGGCTACTGCGTTGCCCGCGAAGTTCGTCAGCGCACGGGCCTCCGACATGAACCGGTCGATGCCGACGATCAGCCCGACCCCGTCGAGCAGTTCCGGACGGTGCGACTGCAGGCCCCCGGCCAGGGTGGCCAGACCGGCGCCACTGACGCCTGCGGCGCCCTTCGACGCGATGACCATGAACAGCAGCAGCGAGATCTGCTCGCTCACCGTCAGCGGATCGCCCATCGCCGAAGCGATGAACAGCGAGGCCATCGTCAGGTAGATCGCCGTGCCGTCGAGGTTGAACGAGTAGCCCGTCGGCACGGTGATGCCCACGACCGGCTTGCTCACCCCGAGGTGCTCCATCTTCGCGATCAGCCTGGGCAGCGCGGCCTCGGAGGACGACGTGGACACGATGAGCAGGAACTCGCGGCCGAGGTAGCGCAGCAGCGAGAAGATGTTCACCCGGGCGAAGGCCCACAGCAGCGGCGCCAGCACCACGAAGATGAACAGAACGCAGGTCGCGTAGAAGCCGAGCATGATCACGGCGAGGCCCTTGAGGGCTTCCACGCCGGTGGCGCCGACCACGGCGGCGATCGCGCCGAACGCGCCGACCGGAGCCGCCCACATCACCATCGCGAGAATCTTGAACACGAGACGCTGAATGTGCTCGATGCCGCGCAGGATCGGCTTGCCCTTGTCGCCCATCGCTTGCAGCGCGAAGCCGGCCAGCAGCGCGACGAGCAGCGTCTGCAGCACCTCACCGGCGGTGAGTGCGGAAACCAGCGTTTCGGGGATGATGCCCAACAGGAACTCGGTGGTTCCCTCGGCGCCCGAACCGGCTTCCTGCGCGCCGGCACCGCGCAGTTCGTCGGTCAGTTGCATGCCCTCACCGGGGTGCAGGACGTTGCCGACCATCAGACCGATCACCAGTGCGACCAGCGACATGACCATGAAGTAGCCGAGTGCCAGGCCACCGACCTTGCCTACCTGTGCCGCCTGTCGCACGCTGCCCACACCGAGAACGATGGTGCAGAAGATGACCGGCGAGATCATCATCTTGATCAGATCGACGAAACCGGATCCGAGGGGCTTGAGCGAGGTACCGAAGTCGGGAAAGGCGAAACCGACTCCGATTCCGGCCAGAACCGCCAGGATGACGGCGATGTAGAGGAAGTGTGTCCGATCTCGGCGGCGTGGCGGGTTCGCCGACCCGTTCGCAGCATCGTTGCTTGCCACTGTTGTTCTCCTGCGTTGTTCGGCGGGAAGAGCGCGGAACCTTCCGCAGCATTCGTTCCGCACCGCTCGGACGACCGTGTTTCAGGTCACGGTGTTTGTCGCGGGTAACTATCAGGGCGAGGTGCCGGGAGCGTCACCGTTGTGTTCATTGAGTTCACGCGGAGGCAACGTCATCCGGAAGCGGCATTGGACGTGCAGTAACTTGTCGGACATGTCGAACAACGCGCTGGTCGTGCGGCGTAGACCGCGGCGCGGGCCACGAGGCAGGTAACCGTGGAGACGTTGCGCCGATCCAGCGGGCGTGACTGGTTCGGTCGCCTCGCCCGTGGCTGGAGCCTCGCCAGGCAGCTTTTCGTCCTCCAGATCGTCGTCGTGACCGCCGTCGTGCTGGCAGGTGCGGGACTCGCCTGGTACGAGGCGCAACGGCGCACGCGGGAAGCCGCGATCGACGAGGTGGTGGCCGTCGCGCACACCCTGGCGGCCCAACCCGGAGTTCGCTCGGCACTCGATTCCCCGAACCCTTCGCGTTCGCTGCAGCCGTTGGCCGAGACCGTGCGCGCCGACACCGGTGTCGCCTTCATCACGATCATGAACCCGGAGGGCATCAGGTACACCCATCCCGACCCCGAGCGGATCGGTCGCCCCTTCGTCGGGCACATCGACCGCGCCCGGGCGGGTCACGTGCTCACCGAGACCTACACGGGAACGCTGGGTCCTTCGGTGCGGGCGGTCGTCCCGGTGCTCGACGGGACGGGGGGTGTGCACGGCATGGTGGCCGTGGGCATCACTGTGAAGCGGGTCAGTGCGGAGGTGCGGGAGCAGGTGAGCGCCCTCGCCCTCGTCGCGCTCGCGGCCGTCCTGGTGGGCGCCGTGGCGACCTATCTCGTCGGTGCGCGGCTCCGCAGGCACACCCATGGCCTGCGGCCTGCCGAGTTGAGCCGCATGTACGAGTACCACGACGCGATCCTGCACGCGGTGCGCGAAGGATTGCTGCTGGTTTCGCCGAGCGGGCAGGTGACGATGTGCAACGACGGTGCGGCCGAGCTGCTCTCGCTCGATCCCGCCGGTGTGGAGGGGTCGCCGGTGTCCGCGCTCGGACTGCCGGAGTCCCTGGTCCGGACGCTCGCCACGCGGGGCCCGATCCGCGACGCGGTCCACCTGACCGACGACCGCGTACTGCTGGTCAACGTCTCGGCGGTACGAAGCGCGGGGCGCGACCTCGGTACCGTCGTGACCCTGCGGGACCACACCGAGCTGCAGGCCCTCAGCGGCGAGCTCAACTCGATGCGGGGCTTCGCCGAGTCGTTGCGCTCCCAGGCGCACGAGTCGGCCAACCGGTTGCACGCGATCGTCTCGCTGATCGAGCTCGGACGCACCGAGCAGGCGGTGGAATTCGCCACCGCCGAGCTCGCCCTGGCACAGCAGCTCACCGACCGGGTGGTCGGTGCTGTCGCCGAACCGGTGCTGGCGGCGGTGCTGCTGGGCAAGAACGCGGAAGCCGGCGAGCGGGGGGTCGAGGTGATCCTCACCGAGGACACCGAGGTGAGCGAAGACGACCTCGAGCACATCGATGCGCGCGATCTCGTCACGATCGTCGGCAATCTGATCGACAACGCGGTGGAGGCCACCCTGGAGGGGACCCGGGACGGGGTCGGACCCCGCGTTCTGGTGACGGCGCGCTCCACGCCGGACGAGCTGCTGATCCGCATCGCCGACAACGGGCGCGGCATCGATCCGACCGCGAACCGGTCGGTGTTCGAGCGCGGCTGGTCGACGCGGGAGGAAGGGCGCGGTCTCGGCCTTGCCCTGGTGGGGCAGGCCGTGCGCCGGTATGGAGGTGACCTGGAGGTCACCGACGAGGGTGGTGCGGTGTTCACCGTCCGGCTGCCTGCGGAGCGATCATGATCTCGGTGTTGGTGGTCGAGGACGACCCGGTCGCGTGCGAGGCCCACGAGCTCTGCGTGAACCGGATCGAGGGCTTCGAGGTCGTCGGCCGGGCGCACACCGGCCAGCAGGCGCTCCGGTCGCTGGAGGCCACTCCGGTGGACCTGGTGCTGCTGGATCTGCGCCTGCCGGACATGGACGGCCTGCAGGTGGCGCGCGCGTTGCGCAACGCGGGCAGCGGAGCCGACGTGATCGCGGTGACCTCGGCGCGTGACCTCAAGATCGTCCGCGACTCGGTCGCCAGCGGCGTCGTGCAGTACCTGCTCAAACCCTTCACCTTCGCCGCGATGCGGGAGAAGCTGGTGCACTACGCGCGTTTCCGGGAGAGCCTCGGGCACGATCGGGAGGCCAGTGGCCAGCACGAGATCGATCGCGCGTTCTCGTCGCTGCGGGAAGTCGATCGGAGCTCGATGCCGAAAGGCATGGGGGAGGAGACGTTGGCCGCGATCGTTTCGGTGTTGCGGGCCAGCCCGGAGGGCGCTTCGGCGGGCGAAGTCGGGGAACGGGCGGGGGTGTCCCGGGTGACCGCCCGTCGCTATCTGGAGTACCTCGTCGATCACGGCACCGTGGTGCGGCGACCGCAGTACGGCGGCGTGGGGCGCCCGGAGATGACCTACGTGTGGGATTCCGAGGTGTGAACGCCGTTCAGTCGTCCCGAAGGCCGTCGGCGAGCCGGCCGAACGCGTCTTCGAGCACGGGGACGGCGGTGGTTTCCGCCGTTTCCATCGCCGTTTCCATCGTGACCCGCAGGGTCGCCATCGAGGTGGCGGCGACGAGCCGGGGGTGGAAGTTCTCGGGTCTCGCTCCCGTCCGGAGGGCGACGCCTTCGCGCACCGCTCGCTCCAGCGCGTGCGTGCTGACCACGGCTCGGTGCAGCAGGGCGGGGTGCTCGCCGAGCAGCGCGTTGCGCGCGTGCCAGGTGGAATTCTGCGTCGCGTCGTCGAGCATGCCGCTGAGCACCTCGCGCACGGCACTGAGGGTGTCCTCGGCATCGGGCCGTCGCGCGATCAGTTCCGGTGTCGCCTCGATGGTCTCGGGGTCCCAGGGCGCGAGCACTTCCTCCTTCGTGCCGAAGTAGTTGAAGAAGGTGCGCGGTGAGACGTCGGCGGCGGCGCAGATGTCGTCGATCGTGACCGAGTCGGGGCCGCGCTCGCCGAACAGATCGATGGCCGCTTCCTGCAGCGCTCTCCTGGTCGCGCGCTTCTTGCGCTCACGCAGGCCGGGGGCGGTGTTGTTCTTGCGGGTCGTGCTCAACTGCTCAATCCGTTCGACGTGTGCGGTGGAGTCGGAATGGTAGTCCCGGCCGGCCCGCCGTGGGCGGTCTGCCCGATTCTAACCCAAGGTGCAGTTGTGCAATTTTGCATTGACTGCACTTCTGCTAGTCTGAGGCCCGCCGAAGACCGGGGAATCGTGTGAGGAGTCGGGTGTCCGAGAAGGAGCAGTCAGCAGCCGCGTCCGGTGGCGCCGAGGCGCCACCATCGGTGTTCCGAACCCTGGCTTCGACGCTGTGGTTCCCGGTGTTCTTCGTGATCGGCTTCCTGGTCTGCTACCTCGTGCCCTTCCACGCGCCGGCGCCGCACAACGTCCCGGTCGCGATCGTCGGGCAGCAAGCCGCCGCAACCGCGACCGAGAAGATGAACGAGCGCGCGCCGGATTCGTTCGACGTGACCGCGGTCGACACCCCCGGCGCGGCTCGCGAAGCGATCAGTGATCGCGAGGTCATCGCCGCCTACGACCCCACGACACGGGAGCTGTTCACCGCAGGTGCCAACGGGAAGGCGCTCCAGCAGGTCCTGCTGCCCGCCTTCACCCGGCAGACGCCGAACGGTCCCGCGCCGCCCACCGTCGTGGACCTGGTGCCGACAGCGACCGGCGACGTGATGGGCACCGGGTTGTTCTACGTGGTCATCACCATGAACCTGGTCGGCTACATCGCGGTGATGATGCTGCTTCGCGCGACGACGCTGACCACTCGGGTCAAGCTGGCCGCGCTGGCCGGAGTCGGTGCGTTCGCCTCCGTGGCGTCCTACCTGGTCGCTCTGGGGCTCGATGTGATCACCAACCATCTGGGGGTGCTGGTCGTCGGGTTCCTGCTCACCCAGGCGGTCTCCTGGGTGACCTTCGGGCTGGTGCCCTGGGTCAAGCAGTTCATTCCCGGTGTGGCGATGGGACTGTTCGTGATGCTGAGCATCCCGTCCAGCGGCGGCGCGATCCCGAAGGAGATGGTGCCCGAGTTCTTCCAGGTGTTGCACCCGATCATGCCGATGGGCAACGCCGTCGAAGCGATGCGCGGGCTGCTCTACTTCGACGGGACCGGGACGGCTCACGGGGTGGCGGTCCTGCTCGGCTGGCTGGTGCTGGGCGCGGTGCTGATCGGAATCGACGCCCACCGGAAGCGCGGGGCCGAATCCGCGGTCGAGGAATCCGCGGTCGAGGGATCGGAGCCCGCCGCCCTCGCGCCTGCCGCCGAGATCGCGGACCCGCTGCTCACCGCGCCGGAGTCGACCCATGAACGCGACGCGCTCGCGGGCACGGTCTCGGATCGTGCGGGTGCGGCGATCGAGGGTGCGATGGTCACGATCACCGACGCCTCCGGCCGGCAGCTCGCGCACGTGCGCACTGCGGTCGACGGCCGCTACACGGTCCGCGAACTGCCCGAGCGACACGTGACCGTGGTGGTATCCACGCGTGGGCACCGGCCTTCGGTCGAGCAGGTTCACCTGACCGTCCACGGTGCGCGCCAGGACTTCGTGCTCGAGGACAAGGAAGCCGCGCACGCCACAGCAGTCACCGGCTGAGTCGGTCGGGCGAAACTCGCGGCCGGGGGAGGCGAAGCCGGTGAGCCGGGGCGCGGGTCGGGCGCGAGTCGGGCCTCGACCGGCGCGTGAGCCGGTTACGGACTCAGTGGCTCAGTGCCGGTCGGATACCGGTGTCAGTATCGGTGAGCCCGGCCCGTACTCGGCCATCTGATCGTCGGCGTTGTTGAGTGTGCAGGTCCGCAGGGAGAGGCAGCCGCAGCCGATGCAGCCGGTGAGCCGGTCCCGAAGGCGTTGCAGCCCGTCGATCCGCGCGTCGAGTTCATCCCGCCAGCCCTTCGAGAGCCGCGTCCAGTCGGCTTTGGTCGGTGCGTGGTCGGTCGGTAGTGTGGCGAGTGCTTCGGAGATCTGTTCCAGGCTCAGGCCGACGCGTTGCGCGGCGCGGATGAACGCCAGCCTGCGCAGGATCGCGCGGTGGTATCGGCGCTGGTTCCCGCCGGTCCGGGTGGAGGTGATGAGGCCGCGCTGCTCGTAGAACCGAAGTGCGGTCCGAGCGACACCGCTGCGGCTGGAGACGTCACCGATGGTCAGCAACTCTGGAAGTTTCGGCACGTCGCGAGCATAGCCGAAGACCTCTAGTTATGTGGAGACTTTCGTGGGCGGGCGCGTGTCGGATGCTCGCGTCACTCCGCGCCCCGTGCTGCGTCCGGTCTGTGCTCGCGGCAACGGGGAATCGTTGCGGCGCAGCGGATTCCGGAAAGTCCTTGACTTCAAGTGAACTCGAAGTCTGAGGATCGTGCACATGACGATGACGACGCGATCACCCGAGCAACGGGTCGAATTCGACGAGCTGCCCGGCCTGATCAGCAGGATGACCGGCGACGAGAAGCACTCCTGGGCCGCCAACTCGACTCTCGACGCGCTCTGGGTGCTCTACGACCAGGTGCTGTCGATCGAGCCCGACAACGCGACCTCCCCGGAACGGGACCGGTTCCTGCTCTCCAAGGGACACGGTCCGATGGCCTACTACGCGGTCCTGGCGGCCAAGGGCTTCCTCGACCCCGGCGAACTCGACCGGTGGTCCCGGTTCGATTCCCGGCTGGGACAGCACCCCGACCGAGTGGTGGCTCCGGGAGTCGAGATCGCCAGCGGCTCCCTCGGTCACGGACTGCCGCTCGCGGTCGGCACCACGCTGGGACTCCGCGCGCAAGGACGCACCGAGCCCCGGGTCGTCGTCCTGGTTGGCGATGCCGAACTCGACGAAGGCAGCAACCACGAGGCAATCGCGATCGCGGGGCGGTTGCGGCTCGGTCGCCTGACCACCGTGATCGTGGACAACGCGTCGGCCACCCACGGATGGCCAGGCGGAATCGCGGACCGGTTCAGCCGCGAGGGCTGGGTCCACCACGTGGTCGACGGCCGCGACCACGAAGCCCTGCGCGGGGCACTGACCGACACCCGCCGGGAACAGCCGCTCGCCGTGGTCGCCACGGTCGAACCGCGAGGAGTGAAGGAATGACCACGATCGCCGATTCCACTGCCACCATGCGCGACACCTTCGTCGAAACGGTCGACGCCGCACTGGACACCGACGAGCGGTTGGCCGTCGTGCTCGCGGACATCTCCTCCGACCGCTTCGCCGACACGGCCGAGCGGCACCCCGACCGGATCCTCAACGTGGGCATCCGGGAGCAGGCCATGATGGGCGTGGCCGGGGGACTGGCGCTGGCCGGGATGCGGCCGGTCGTGCACACCATCACGCCGTTCCTGGTGGAGCGCCCGTTCGAACAGATCAAGCTGGACCTCAACCACCAGGGTGTGGGTGCCGTTCTGGTCAGCACCGGGGCTTCCTACGACTATCCCGGAGCCGGACGGACGCACATGGCACCGGGTGACGTGGCGCTGCTGGACACGCTGCCCGGTTGGACCGTGCACGTGCCGGGGCACCCGGCGGAGGTTCCCGGGATGCTCGCGGACGCGTTCGCCGGGGACGGTCCCGTCTACCTGCGGCTGTCCGACCGGACCAATGCCGAACCGCGGCCCGGCGGGCTCCACGTCGTCCGGACCGGTGGGCGAGGTGTCGTGGTCGCCATCGGACCGATGCTCGATCCGGTACTGGCGGCCACCGCCGGGACGGACGTCACGGTGCTCTACACGGCGACCGCGCGTCCGTTCGACCGGGCCGGACTACGCCGAGCGGTGCTCGAGTCCGCACCCGCCGTCGTACTGGTCGAGCCCTACCTGAGGGGGACGTCCAGCCACCTGGTCGGCGAGGCGTTGAGCGACGTGCCGCACCGGCTGCTCGGGTTGGGTGTCCGCCGAGAACCGGAGGTCCGCTCCTACGGCACCGCCGCGGAGCACGAGGCCGCGCACGGACTCGCCCCGGCGGGTATCGCCGCTTCGGTGCGCGCGTTCCTCGACGGCGCGGGCCCGGACGGCGGGCCCGCTGGGTGGTGAGCAACACGGCTGCCGAAGGTCCCCGGCCTCGCAGGTAGTCTGGGGCCGTGGCACGAGTCGTCGTACTGGACTACGGATCAGGCAACCTGCGTTCCGCCGAACGCGCGCTGGAGCGTGCGGGCGCCGACGTCGAGGTGACCTCGGATCATCGCGCCGCGACCGAAGCGGACGGTCTCGTCGTCCCCGGTGTCGGCGCGTTCGCCGCGTGCATGACCGGTCTGCTCGACGCGGGCGGTGACAAGATCATCGATCGGCGGCTGGCGGGCGGCCGCCCGGTGCTGGGCATCTGCGTGGGAATGCAGGTGCTGTTCGACGGCGGTGTCGAGCACGGGGTGCAGGCCGACGGGTGCGGGCAGTGGCCCGGCACTGTCGAGCGGCTCCGGGCGGACGTGTTGCCGCACATGGGTTGGAACGAGGTTTCGGCGCCGGAGGGAACCGAGCTGTTCGCCGGGATCGAGCCGGGTACCCGGTTCTACTTCGTGCACTCCTTCGCCGTGCGCGAGTGGGAGATACCGCCCTCCGAGGCGCTCGTTCCGGCACGGGTCACGTGGGCCGAGCACGGTGAGCCGTTCGTGGCCGCCGTGGAGAACGGTGCTCTGATGGCCACCCAGTTCCACCCGGAGAAGTCCGGTGAAGCGGGCGCGCGGCTGCTGCGCAACTGGCTGGGCACGCTGTGAGCGCGCGACGGCACGGGCTGATGCGCCCGGGTGGCGGGTCGAGGTTGATCGCCCTGCTGCTCGTGATCGGGATGATCGCCGGGTTCTCGGCGACCTACTTGGTGCAAGCCGGTGTGCCCACCTGGCTCGTACTGCTGGCCGTGGTCCTCGTGGTGCTCGTTCCGATCGTGTCCGCCGCCCGCCCCGGCAAGGACGGCCGGAACGGCTGATCCGACGCTGAGCTGGGGTGACGTGCGTGACCACCCGGTCACTGCCCACGAGTGGTCTCGTAGGGTTGACGCGTGACTTTCACCCTTCTTCCCGCCGTCGACGTTGCTGATGGACAAGCGGTCCGCCTCGTGCAGGGCGCGGCCGGTACCGAGACCTCTTACGGAGATCCGCTGGAGGCGGCCCTGGCCTGGCAGCGGGCGGGGGCGGAGTGGATCCACCTCGTCGACCTCGATGCCGCGTTCGGTCGCGGCACCAACCGCGAGCTGCTCGCCGACGTGGTTTCCCGGTTGGATGTCGACGTGGAGCTCTCCGGTGGAATCCGCGACGACGACTCGCTGGAAGCCGCGCTGGCCACCGGTTGCCGGCGCGTGAACCTCGGTACCGCCGCGCTGGAGAACCCCGAGTGGGCGGACGAGGTCGTCGGTCGATACGGCGACCGGGTGGCCGTGGGTCTGGACGTCCGGATCACCGACGAGGGCCACCGGCTCGCCGCTCGCGGATGGACCAAGGACGGCGGCGACCTCTGGGAGGTGCTGAACCGGTTGGACCGGGCCGGGTGCTGCCGCTACGTAGTGACCGACGTCAGCAAGGACGGCACGCTGCGCGGCCCGAACGTCGAGCTGCTGCGCGAAGTCTGCTCGCGGACCGAATCGCCGGTGGTCGCCTCCGGCGGAGTGTCCAGTGTGGATGACCTGGTCGCGTTGTCGAAGCTCGCACCGGTCGGTCTGGAGGGGTCGATCGTCGGCAAGGCGTTGTACGCGGGCAATTTCACGCTCGAAGAGGCGCTCGCGGCGGTTCGCTGACCGGGACCGGCGCAGGGAGGTCCCCGCCCTGCGCGGTGGGGAACACCGGACACCGCCCGTCGGCCGCGCGCACCTGGCGGGCATCGTCCGGCCTGTGCGCACGGCTGCCGCGGCTCGCCTCTACCCTGGAGGCATGGCTGTCGCGGTACGTGTGATCCCCTGCCTGGACGTCGACCAGGGGCGGGTGGTCAAGGGCGTCAACTTCACCAACCTCGTCGACGCGGGCGACCCAGTCGAACTCGCCGAGGTCTACGACGGGGAAGGCGCCGACGAACTGACCTTCCTCGACGTCACCGCCTCCTCGTCGGACCGGGAGACGACGTTCGACGTGGTGCGTCGCACCGCCGAACAGGTGTTCATTCCGCTCACCGTCGGCGGTGGCGTGCGCAGCCCGGAGGACATCGACCGGCTGCTGCGCGCCGGCGCGGACAAGGTGAGCCTGAACACGGCCGCGATCTCCCGACCCGAACTCCTGCTGGAATCCTCCCGGCGGTTCGGGGCCCAGTGCGTCGTGCTCTCGGTCGACGCCAGGCGGGTGCCGGAGGGCGGTGAGCCGACACCTTCCGGGTACGAGGTCACCACCCACGGTGGCCGGCGCGGTACCGGCATCTGCGCGGTGGACTGGGCTCGTCGGGGGCAGGAACTGGGCGTGGGCGAGATCCTGCTGAACTCGATGGACGCGGACGGGACCAAGGCCGGTTTCGACCTGGAGATGATCCGCGCCGTGCGCGAGGTGGTGGAGGTTCCGCTGATCGCAAGCGGTGGTGCCGGGGAGGTCGAGCACTTCGCTCCCGCCGTGCACGCCGGTGCCGACGCGGTCCTCGCCGCCAGCGTTTTCCACTTCGGACAGTTGCGGATCGGCGAGGTCAAGCACGCCATGCGTGCGGAAGGGATCACGGTTCGATGAGCGGGACCGGACTGGACCCGGCGATCGCCGACCGGCTCAAGCGCAACGAGGTGGGCCTCGTCGCGGCGATCGCGCAACGGCGCGGCACCGGCGAGGTGCTCATGATGGCCTGGATGGACGATGAAGCCCTGCACCGGACCTTAACCACTCGAAAGGGCACCTACTTCTCGCGCAGCCGGGGCAAGTACTGGGTCAAGGGCGAGAGCTCCGGGCACACCCAGCACGTGCACGAGGTCCGGCTCGACTGCGACGGCGACACGGTGCTGCTGATCGTCGATCAGGAGGGCGCCGCCTGCCACACCGGCGACGACACCTGCTTCGACGCCGATGTGCTGCTGGCCTCGGACGGGTGACGGTCATCCGTCCCTCAGCCGCCGATGCCGGTCACATCACCGGTGAGGTAGCGCTGCAGGCTCGGTGCGATGGCGGTGACCACCGTCTCGCGGTCGGCAGAGGCAAGTGGTTCCAGCCGGATAGTGTAGCGCATCATCCCGAGCCCCACGATCTGTGACCCGCAGAGCGCCGCCCGCAACTCGGGTTCGTCCGCGCGCAAGGTGGCGAGCAGCTTGCCGAACAGCACCCGCGAGACGAGATCGCGCAGCATCGCGGTCGCCGTCTCGTTCGAGGTGACGCTGCGGAGCAGCGCGATGAACTCGTCGCCGCCCGCCGTGTCCCACACGGTCAGGAACTGGCGCACGATGCGCTCGGCCAGCTCGTCGGTGGACCCGTCGAGCAGCTTGGGAATCACCTCGGCCGGGTCGATCGGGATGGAGATGGCGGCGGTGAACAGTCCTTCCTTGCCGCCGAACCAGTGATTGACCATGGCCGGGTCCACATCGGCTTTGGTCGCGATCGCTCGCACGGTCGCGCCGTCGTAGCCCTGTTCGATGAACACCGTCCTGGCCGCCTCCAGCAGCATGGCTCTGGTGTCCGTGCCGTTCGGGCGACGTCCACGCCGTTTCGGCTCCCGCGAGTCGTCGATGCCACCGCCCACCCGAACATCCTCCACGCACGGAGCTGCCGAGCGCAAAGAGACCACGCGCGAGCGTCCGCCGTCCGCGCGGCACAATGACGTCATGGTCGGTGACATCGGCAGCATCAATCTCGAACGCGAGGAGTTCCGCGCGCTTGCCGCGCACCACCGGGTGATCCCGGTCGTGCGTCGCCTGCTGGCGGATGACGAGACACCTCTCGGGGTGTACCGCAAACTGGCGGAGAACCGGACGGGAACGTTCCTGTTCGAGTCCGCCGAGAACGGGCGTTCGTGGTCGCGATGGTCGTTCATCGGCGCCCGCAGCGCCGCTGCGCTCACCGTTCGGGACGGAGAGGCGGTGTGGACGGGCACGCCGCCGGTCGGGTTGCCCGAGAGCGGCGATCCGCTGGAGGCGCTGCGCGAGACCGTCCGGTTGTTGCACACCGATCCGCTGCCCGGCATGCCACCGCTGACCGGTGGGATGGTCGGCTACCTCGGCTACGACAGCGTGCGCAGGATGGAACGCCTCCCGGACCTCACCGAGGACGACCTGCAGATCCCCGAGATGGTGATGCTGCTGGCCACCGACCTCGCTGCTCTGGACCACCACGAGGGCACGATCACGCTGATCGCGAACGCGGTGAACTGGGACGACAGTCCGGAGCGCGTGGATGCCGCCTACGACGACGCGGTGCGCCGCCTCGACGAGATGACCGAGCAGCTGTGCACGCCTGCCGCTCCGACGGTGGCCACGTTCGCCAGGACGCAACCGGACTTCACCCGTCGCCGGAAGCCCCAAGAGCACTACGACGCGGTGGAAAACGCGAAGGAGGCCAT
This sequence comes from Parasphingorhabdus pacifica, assembly GCF_054779195.1. Taxonomy (NCBI): domain Bacteria; kingdom Pseudomonadati; phylum Pseudomonadota; class Alphaproteobacteria; order Sphingomonadales; family Sphingorhabdaceae; genus Parasphingorhabdus; species Parasphingorhabdus pacifica. Next base: position 33,352 of record NZ_BAAGYS010000002.1, on the reverse strand, counting down.
CCGGGCGGGTGAGGCGTTTCAGGTGGTCGTCTCGCAGCGCTTCGAGATGGAGACCGAGGCGGACGCGCTCGATGTCTACCGGGTGCTGCGCACCACCAACCCGAGCCCGTACATGTACCTGCTGCGGCTCGAAGCTCCCGATGGCGGGGAACCCTTCGACATCGTCGGTTCGAGCCCCGAATCGCTGGTCACGGTGCGCGACGGGCAGGCGACCACTCACCCGATCGCGGGCACTCGGTGGCGTGGTGGCGACGAGGACGAGGACGCGTTGCTGGGGAAGGAACTCATCAACGACGAAAAGGAACGCGCGGAACACCTCATGCTGGTGGACCTCGGCCGCAACGACCTCGGCAGGGTGTGCCGCCCGGGATCGGTGCACGTGGTCGACTTCTTCCGGATCGAACGCTACAGCCACGTGATGCACATCGTCTCCACGGTCACGGGCAAGCTGGCCGAAGGGCGGACCGCGTTCGACGCGATCGCCGCGTGCTTCCCCGCCGGGACCCTTTCGGGCGCCCCGAAACCGCGTGCCCTGGGGATCATCGAGGAGCTCGAGCCGACCCGCCGCGCGCAGTACGGCGGTGTGGTGGGTTATCTGGACTTCGCCGGGAACGCCGATACCGCCATCGCCATCCGTACCGCCCTCGTGCGCGCGGGCAAGGCGTACGTGCAGGCAGGTGGCGGGATCGTGGCCGACTCCGATCCGGTCGCCGAGGACGAGGAGTGCATGAACAAGGCTCGGGCGGTGCTGAACGCCGTCGCGACGGCCGGGACGTTGCGCGAGCCCGGCCGCAACACTCTGCCGACGGAGGAACGGGTTGACCGAGCACGCATCTGAGGAGCCGCGCCGGACCTCTCCGCGCCTGCTGGGGATCATCGTCCTGCTACTGCTGGCCGGGGCGGGGGTGCTGTGGAGTGCCAGCGCGTTGGGCTGGACCGCGCAGCGATTTCGCGGCGAGCTGTCCGGGGAGACGGCGGTCGAGCTGGCCGGGGCGGACGTGCGTCCCGAGCTCGTTCCGTTCGCGCTGCTGACGCTGGCCGCGATCGCCGCTGTGCTGGCGACCGGGGGGTGGCTGCGGCGTTCGGTGGGCTTGCTGATCGCCGCCGCCGGTGCCCTGGTCCTCACCCGATCGGTTAACGGGTGGAGCACCGGCTGGTCCGTCCGGCGCGGGGCGGGACCGGCCGGAAGCGAACCGGTCGGGGAACTCACGGTGAATCCGGTCGGCCCGTTGTTGATGACGGTCGGCGGTCTGGTGCTGGTCGTGGCCGGTGTGCTGGTCACCATTCGCGCTCGTCGGTTGCCCGCGATGGGTTCGAAGTACTCCGCACCACGTGCGCGGGAGGACCAGGCAAAAGACCCGGACCGGACGTTGTGGGAGGCACTGGACGCCGGTGCGGACCCGACCGCCGACGACCGGGAACGCTGAGCAGGCCGGCCCGAACAGCGAGTTCGAAGACCCGCCGCGACGGCGTGCAAGGGGCGAAGGTCCTTTCTGTGCTGGGACGTTCTACCGACCCCTTGCTCGTGCCGCGGTGCGGGCGGGTTTAGCATCGGCGATGCGGCCGGCACGGCGGGAAGGGGAGTGTCGTGATCGAGCGCAATGAATTCATCTGCGCAGACATCGACTCGTTCGGGGATGTTCGAGATACACACGGTGAGGTGTTCGCGTGAGCATTCTTGAAGCGATTGTCGAGGGTGTTCGTGAGGACTTGGCGGTCCGCGAAGCCCAGGTTCCGTTCGACGAAATCAAACAGCGTTCGGCGGCCACGCCGCCGCCGCACGACGCACTCGGGATTCTGCAGGCGCCGGGGGTCGGGGTCATCGCCGAGGTCAAGCGGCGCAGCCCGTCCAAGGGCGACCTGGCCGACATCGCCGAGCCCGAGGACCTGGCGGCCGGTTATGCGGCTGCGGGTGCCAGAGTGATCAGCGTGCTCACCGAGCAGCGCCGCTTCGGCGGCTCGCTCGCCGACTTCGACGCGGTTCGCGCCAAGGTGAGTGCTCCGCTGCTGCGGAAGGACTTCATCGTCAGCCCGTACCAGGTGCACGAGGCCAGGGCGCACGGTGCGGACATGGTGCTGCTGATCGTCGCGGCCCTGGAGCAGAACGCTCTGGAAGCGTTGTTGGACCGGGTGGAGTCGTTGGGCATGACCGCGCTGGTCGAGGTGCACACGGCGGAGGAAGCGGACCGCGCTCTGGAAGCCGGCGCCAAGGTCATCGGTATCAACGCGCGCAACCTGCACACGCTCGAAGTGGACCGCGAGGTCTTCGGCCGGATCGCGCCGGGCCTGCCCGCCGAGGTGGTCAAGGTCGCCGAGTCCGGAGTGCGCGGGCCCAGCGACCTGATGGCCTACGCGGGGTCGGGGGCCGACGCGGTCCTGGTGGGTGAAGGCCTGGTTACCAGTGATGACCCGCGGGCTGCGGTGACGCAGCTGGTCACGGCCGGTTCGCATCCGGCATGCCCGCGTCCGAGCCGGTGAGGGAGAGCGGAACATGGCAGTCGTTCGCGAGGTAGGGGCCGCGGAGAACGCTCGCGCGCATCGTCCCGGCAAGCCGGTGCCGGAAGGGCACGACCCGGACGAACGCGGCCACTTCGGTCCGTATGGTGGCCGGTTCATGCCGGAGGCGCTGATCGCGGCCCAGGACGAGCTGGCCGCCGAGTACGAGAAGGCGCAGGAGGATCCCGAGTACGTCGCCGAGCTGGCGGGCCTGCTCCGCGACTACGCGGGCAGGCCGTCTCCGCTGACCGAGGCGAAGCGGTTCGGCGAGCACGCGGGTGGAGCGCGGATCCTGCTCAAGCGGGAGGACCTCAACCACACCGGCTCCCACAAGATCAACAACGTGCTGGGTCAGGCGTTGCTGGTCAAGCGGATGGGCAAGCACCGGGTGATCGCCGAGACCGGCGCCGGGCAGCACGGGGTCGCGACGGCTACCGCGTGTGCGCTGCTCGGGCTCGAGTGCGTCGTCTACATGGGCGAGGTCGACACCAAGCGCCAGGCCCTGAACGTCGCCCGGATGCGGTTGCTCGGTGCCGAGGTGCGCCCGGTGGCGAACGGTTCGGCGACGCTGAAGGACGCGATCAACGAGGCGCTGCGCGACTGGGTGGCCAACGTCGCCGATACCCATTACCTGCTGGGGACCGCGGCGGGCGCCCACCCGTTCCCGCTCATGGTCCGGAACTACCACAAGATCATCGGCGAGGAGGCCCGCGAGCAGTCGCTCGCGGTGGCCGACCGGCTGCCGGACGCGGTCGCTGCCTGCGTGGGTGGCGGCTCCAACGCGATCGGCATCTTCCACGGGTTCATCGACGATCCGGACGTCCGCCTCGTCGGGTTCGAACCCGCCGGTCACGGTGTCGACAGTGGTGAGCACGGGGCCACCCTCACGCACGGAACGCCCGGGACGCTGCACGGTGCCCGGTCGTACCTGCTGCAGGACGACGACGGCCAGATCGCCGAGGCGTACTCGATCTCGGCCGGTCTCGACTACCCCGGTGTCGGTCCCGAACACGCGTACCTGAAGGATTCGGGTCGCGCCGAATACCGCTCGGTCGACGACGACCAAGCCATGCAGGCCTTCCAACTGCTCTCCCGCACCGAAGGCATCATCCCGGCGATCGAGTCGGCGCACGCGCTGGCGGGTGTGCTCGAACTCGGTCGCGAGCTCGGGCCGGAAGGTTTGATCGTGGTGAGCCTGTCCGGGCGAGGCGACAAGGACATGGACACCGCCGCGAAGTACTTCGGGCTCGTGCCCGAGGATGCCGAAGAGCACGACGAGGAAGGACGGGCGCGGTGAGCGTGCACGAGGTTTTCGCTACCTGCCGGGCTGAGAACCGCGCCGCGCTGATCGGTTACCTGCCTGCCGGGTACCCCTCGGTCGAGGGTTCGAAGGAGCTCTTCGACGCGATGCTCTCCGGCACGGGTGATGAGCCGGGCTGCGATCTCGTCGAGGTCGGCATCCCGTTCTCGGACCCCGTGATCGACGGGCCGACCATCCAGGCGGCCAGCGACAAGGCGCTGCGCAACGGGTTCCGGGTGCGGGACCTGTTCGATGTCGTGTCGTCGATTTCCTCGGCGGGGAAACACGCCGTGGTGATGACCTACTGGAACCCCGTGCACAGCTACGGTCCGGACGCGTTCGCCCGCGACCTCAAGGCTGCGGGTGGTCTGGGCGTGATCACGCCCGACCTGGTTCCGGACGAGGCCGACGAGTGGATGACCGCGACCGACGAGCACGGCCTGGACCGGATCTTCCTGGTGGCGCCTTCGTCGACCGAGCGTCGACTGGAAATGACGTCCAAGGCGGCTTCGGGATTCATCTACGCCACCTCGGTGATGGGCGTGACCGGCGCGCGGGATTCCGTCGGTGAGGCGGCCGCCGGTTTGGTGCGGCGAACTCGTGCCTACACGGACCTGCCGGTGGGCGTGGGGCTCGGTGTCCGGTCCGGTCGGCAAGCAGCCGAGGTCGCTTCGTTCGCCGATGGGGTCATCGTCGGATCGGCTTTCGTGACCCGCGCGGAGCAGGACGGGGTCGAGGGTGTTCGCGAGCTCGCTTCCGAGCTGGCTCGCGGCGTTCGTTCCCGCTGATCGTCCACGGCCCGGGTGAGACGTCCGGTGTGGTGTCACCCGAGATCGGGAGTTTTCCCGACCGGACATCGCGGCCCGCGGGCAACCGGATACGGTTGACCCCGTGAGTGCCCCGGTTACCGCCTCGGCGACGAGTTTCCTGGCCAATATCCCGAGCCCCCCGCAGGGCGTGTGGTATCTCGGCCCCGTGCCGTTGCGCGCTTACGCGCTGTGCATCATCGCGGGCGTCATCGTGGCCATCGTGTGGTCGGATCGCCGCTGGGTCGCCAGGGGCGGCCGCAAGGGCACGGTCACCGACATCGCCGTGTTCGCGGTTCCGTTCGGCCTCGTCGGTGGTCGGCTGTACCACGTGGCGACCGACTGGCACAAGTACTTCGGTCCGGACCGGAACCCGCTGGACGCACTGAAGGTGTGGGAAGGCGGCCTCGGCATCTGGGGCGCGGTCGCGCTCGGTGCAGTGGGTGCGTGGATCGGCTGCCGGCGGCGTCAGGTCCCGCTCCCGGCGTTCGCCGACGCGGTAGCCCCGGGCTTGGTGGTCGCTCAGGCCATCGGGCGGCTCGGCAACTGGTTCAATCAGGAACTCTACGGTGGCCCCACGGATCTTCCCTGGGGCTTGGAAATCTACCGCCGCGTCGATCCGGAGAGCGGTCTCGCCGATCCGATCGCGGGCGTGGCGATGGACAGCGCTCCGGTCGCCGTGGTGCACCCGACCTTCCTCTACGAGCTGCTGTGGAACCTCCTGGTGGCCGCTGTGGTGGTGCTCGCCGACCGGAAGTTCCGGATGGGGCACGGCAAGGTGTTCGCCCTCTACGTGGCGGGCTACACCTTCGGCCGGTTGTGGATCGAGATGATGCGCACCGACGAAGCCACCCACCTGCTCGGCGTGCGGATCAACGTCTTCACGTCGGTGGCGGTGTTCGCGCTCGCGGTGCTGTACCTGGTGTTCGTCCGGGGCAAGCGCGAGGAACCCTCGTTGCTGCGTGGCAAGCCGTTGCCCGGCGAGGAGGATGAGCATGACCTCGCGGCGGCGCGGGCAAGCGGAGCTTCCGCGACTTCGGCGGACGAATCGGACCCCACGCAGTCCGCGATATCCGACGACGGCGCGAGCGCCGGACCAGGCGATACCGAATCAGGCCAAAACGGAGCAGGTGAGGAGTCGAGCTCTGCTGCTTCCGGGAGTTCCGGGCCGGGTGAGGCAGGTTCCGATGCGGAGCAGGACGCCGCGACCGACCGGCAGTCGAAGGCGCAGACGAACGGCGACCACGGCTAGCGTTCGTTCCGGAAGTGAGCTCCGGCCGGGGCCCGGCCGGCCACCGAACTCCCGCCGACTGGGGCGGCCCCGCTTGGCCGGATGCCGCGATCGAAACGCTCGTCACTGATACGGGGATCGCGGTTCGGTGCCGACGAGTACCGGCCACGCTCGCACTCCCGCGTTGACAGGCAGTGTGCCCCGGGACACGATCACCCCGCACAGTGCCATCGCCAGCTCGCACCGGCGAGCGCAGCACGGGGAGGTTTCGTGGCGGACGAGGACTACGAGCGCTTTGGGAACGGTTCGCACGCCGTCCTCGCTTTGCACGGTTGGTTCGGATCGGCGACGTGCTGGGGAGCACTGCGGCCGCATCTGAACGGAGCGGAATTCAGCTACGCGTTTCCGAACTACCGCGGCTACGGATCCCGGCGAGCGGTCGAGGGGGATTACTCGATCGCCGAATCCGCGCGGGACGTGCTCGCGGCCGCCGATGACCTCGGATTCGACCGGTTCTCCCTGGTCGGGCACTCGATGGGTGGCAGCGTCATGCAGCGGGTGCTGGTCGACGCTCCCGAGCGGGTGCGTGCTCTGGTCGGCGTCGCGCCCGTCCCCGCGAGCGGGGTCCCGTTCGACGAGCAGGGGTGGGAGTTGTTCTCCGGCGCCGCGGAAGACCCCGGCAGTCGCAGGGCCATCGTCGACTTCACCACGGGAAATCGGCTGACCGGTGTGTGGCTGGACGAGGTGGTCGAACATTCGGTGCGCAATTCGGAGCCGCACGCCGTGGCCGGGCACCTGCGGGCCTGGGCGAAGACGGACTTCCGGGACGAGGTCGATGGCAACCCGGTGCCCATCAAGACCATCCTTGGCGAACACGACCCGGCGATGCCCGAGGAGATGATCCGGAAGACGTTCGGCAAGTGGTATCCGAACCTCGAAGTGGAGGTCATGCGCAACGCCGGGCACTACGCGATCGACGAAGTGCCCGTCGCGCTGGCGACCTCGATCGAGAACTTCCTCGCCGAGCACTGATGACCGCAGCCGACGTCTTCGATCCCAGGATCTTCGCCGCCGGGCTGCCGCACGAGCGTTTCCGGGTGTTGCGGGACACCGACCCGGTCAGCTGGCAGGACGAGCACGAGGTGCTCGGTTGGCCTGCTGGTCCGGGCTATTGGGCCGTCACCCGGTATGCGGATGTCCGGCACGTGCTTCGAACGCCCGAGGTCTTCTCCTCGTGGCTCGGCGCGACCCAGATTCGCGACCCGGAGACCGACGATCTGGCGTTCGTCCGGCGGATGATCCTGAACATGGATGCTCCGGAACACCAGCGGTTGCGCCGCGTGGTGGCCGCGGTGTTCACCCGGCGGCGGTTGGAACGCTCGGCCGAGCAGGTCGCCGAACGCGCGAGGGGACTGATCGACGCGGTCGCCCCGCGCGGACGGTGCGACCTGCCGACGGAGGTGACCGACGACTTCCCGCTGGCGAATCTCGCGGAGTTGCTCGGCGTGCCGCCGCACGACCGGGAACTGTTGTTGCGGTGGACGAACCGGGTCATCGGCTACCAGGATCCGGAACACGCCGAGGTGGTGCGGGACGCGGGCGGAAAGCCGCTCAACCCGCGTTCCCCGGCGATGTTGCAGGACATGTTCGCCTACGCGCAGGAACTCGCCGAGTACAAACGCGCACATCCCGGCGACGACCTGATGACCGCGCTGGTCAACGCCTCGGTGGACGGGCGTGGCCTGGACGACGCCGAGCTGAACATGTTCTTCTTCCTCGTGGTCATCGCGGGTAACGACACGGTGCGCAGTGCCCTTCCCGGCGGCGTACTGGCCCTGTTGGAGCATCCCGACCAGTATCGGAGGGTGCGGGCCGACCCGGAGCTGCTGCCGGGTGCGGTGGAGGAGATGCTGCGCTGGCACCCGCCGGTGCTGAGCTTCCGGCGCACGGCCTCCCGGGACACCGAGTTGAGTGGGACGCGCATCCGCGAGGGCGACAAAGTCGTCGTCTACCACGCGTCCGCGCACTTCGACGAGCGCGCGTTCGACGATCCGTTCCGTTTCGATCCGGCGCGTTCGCCGAACGATCACCTGGCTTTCGGGCAGGGGCCGCACCTGTGCCTCGGCGCGCACTTCGGCAGGTTGCAGCTGCGGGTGTTCTTCCGCGAGCTTTTGGACCGGTTACCCCGACTGGAACCGGACGGCGAGTCGCGCCGGTTGACGTCGAACTTCATCAACGGGATCACGCATCTGCCCGTTCGCTGGACGTGAGCCGGACACGGCGAACGCGTCCGGCGCCACGAGGCTATTCGCGTACGGGCGCGACGACCGGCGAGCCGTCTGGGGAGTGCAGGACGGTCACACGCGCGGTGTAGCGGTCGGCGAGGAGAGCCGGGGTGAGCACGTCGAGCGGAGTTCCGTCGGCGCAGACCCGCCCGTCGTCGAGCAGGAGCAGCCGTTCGGCGTACTGGGCGGCCAGCGTGAGGTCGTGCAGGGTCGTGACGACCGTGGTGCCGAGTTCGTGCCGGAGTTCGTCCACCAGGTCCAGCAAGGCTTGGGCGTGGCCCACGTCCAGACCCGTGGTCGGCTCGTCGAGCAGCAGTACCCCCGCTCGTTGCGCCAGTGCCCGCGCGAGCACCGCCCGCTGCCGCTCACCACCGGACAGGGTCGCCAGTTGACGGCTGGCGAGTCGGGACAGGTCGAGTCGTTCGAGCACCTCGTTGACCACCCGCAGGTCCTCGCGGCCTTCTTTGCCCAGCGGCCCGAGGTGCGGTGTGCGTCCGAGCAGCACGTAGTCGGTCACGGTGAGCCCGATCGGCAGCTGCGGGATCTGCGGGGCGTATCCGAGCAGTGTGGCGCGCTCGCGGCGGCGGACGCCGGTCAGCAGCCGACCGTCCACCTGCACTCGGCCTTCGTGGCGGACCAGGCCGGCGATCGCCTTGAGCAGGGTTGATTTGCCGGAACCGTTCGGGCCGATGATGCCGAGCCAGCCACCCGACTCCACTGATGCGGAAACTTCCGAGAGCACCCGGGTGCGTCGATATCCGGCGGCGAGACCGTCGACTTCGAGCGTGCTCAAGGGGTCCTCTTCATGTGCAGGAGCATCGCGAAGAAGGGTGCTCCGGTGAATGCGGTGATCACGCCGATCGGCAGTTCGGCGGGCGCCATCACGGTCCGGGCGAGCATGTCGGCGCCCACCAGGAAGGCGCCGCCGAACAGCAGGGACAGCGGGACGATGAGGCGGTAGCTGCCCCCGACGGCGAGCCGGACCAGGTGTGGAACGACCAGGCCGACGAAGCCGATCAACCCTGCTGCCGAGACCGCAGCGGCCGTGGCGAGCGATGCGGCGACGAGCACGAGGGCGCGCACCCGGCCCGGCCGGATGCCGAGAGCCGTGGCTTCCTCGTCGCCGGTGCCGAGCAGGTCGAGCCACCGGGCCGACAGCCACAGCACCGCGGCGGCGGCAGCCACGTACGGGAGCACCACCAGCACTTCGTGCCAGCCGGTGGTGTGCAATCGGCCCAGCAGCCACATGTACACCTGTTGGAGGGATTCCAGGCGGAGTTGTTGGGCGAACGTCTGCCCCGCGGTGAGGAAGGACCCCACGGCTACGCCGGCCAGGATCAGGGTAGCGGTTTCGGATCCCGCCGAACGCCCGACGATCCAGGTGAGCGCGACCCCGCCGAGCGCGCCGAGGAAGGCGGCCAGTTGGGCCGTGCCGGACATCCCCGTTGCTTGCGGGATGAGGATGATGACCACTGTGACGGCCAGGCCGGCTCCCGGGGCCGAACCGAGCAGGTACGGCTCGGCAAGGGGGTTCCGGAAGACCCCTTGGAAGGCGGCCCCGGAGATGGCCAGCGCGCCGCCGACGAGCGCACCGAGCACCACGCGGGGAACCCGCAGTTCCCACAGGATCGCGGCTTCGCGTTCGGAGAGCGGAGACCGACCGCCGGTCAGCTGTGCGCCGATCTCGGCGAGGACGCGTTGCCAACCCAGCTCGGCGGCGCCGAGGAGCACCGAGGCCGCGACGGTGACCACCAGCACGGAGAGTGCCGCGAGCAGGTGGGTGGCGCGGAGTCTGGTCGGGGAGAGCTCGGTGGGAGCAGCGGAGGGCATCAGCCGCTCTGCGCGTCGGTGACGGCGTCGCTGATCGAGCGCACCATGTCGACCACGCGGGGTCCCCAACGGCCGGCGATGTCATCGTCGAGGGTCACGATCTGGTTTTCACGGACTGCGGTGAGCGTGTCCCATCCCGGCCGGTCGGTCACCGAACGCGGGGAGACCGCACAGCACTTGGTGTCGGCGAGGAAGATCAGGTCGGGGTTGGCCTCGATGATGTGTTCCTGGGACACCTGCGGGAACTTGCCTTCCGCGCTGTCGGCGATGTTGGTGAGGCCGAACAGTCCGTAGATGCTGCCCACGAAGCTGCGTGAGCTCGCGCTGTACTGGTCGGGGCTGATCTCGTGATAGTAGCTCAGCGGGCGGGACGGCTTCGGGGTCTTCCGGACGATCTCGTCGATCTCCGCGCGCATCCCGCGGGCCACGTTCTCGGCCTGTTCGGTGTGACCGGTGGCCCGGCCGATCGTCTCGATCTGCTCATAGGTGGCGTCGAGCGTTTTCGCAGCGGGGGTGAGCAGCACCGGGATGTCCAGGGCTCGCAGCCCGTGGGCGAGTTCGGTGGCGTTGTCCTGCGCGATGACCAGGTCGGGCTCGTGCGAGCTGACCCCGGCCGCGTCGGTGTTGAGCCCGGACAGGTCCGTGCGCGGCGCGTGTTCCGGGTAGTTGGATCGCCCGTCGACGGCGACGACTTGGTCACCGGCACCCACCGCGTAGAGGGTTTCGGTGGCCGTCGGGCTCAACGAGACGATGCGCTTGGGCTGCTGCGGGATCGTCACGGAGTCCTGGGTCGGCAGCTGGACCTTGACCGGGAACGCGGAGGCCGGGTCGTCGGCGGGCGCGTGGGTCTCGGCTGGCTGGGGGCGGGTGGCGCAGGCGGTGAGCGCGAACAGGGCGAGTAGCAGCGCCGCGAGGCGACGGAACCCGGTCATGACTTCCCTCGGTGGTCGGCCGGTGCGGTGGGCGCCTGTCCGCCGCGAGGAGCGAGGTGAACCGACGCCGCACCCCTGCACCGGGGGTGGTTGACATCGACACCGGGCGGAAGGCGACCTGGCTCGTGCGTGACCGTTGTCCCTCGGACCACGGTCGGCACATCACAGTTGCGGCACAGCACCGGGTTCGCACCGGATTTCGCTACCGTCGGCGTCTGAGGCGTGGCCGCGTCCGTGAACGACGGTCGCGATCCTGCCCTGAGCAGGCAAGATATCAGCCGGTGATCTCGAATGAAGCTGTGACCGGAGTGTTTTGCCGCACGCGAGGTCGTTCGGACACGGTGAAGACTGGGCGCGAGGCGCGTACTCTTCTCCGCACGAGCGAGCCATCTCACCTGTTCGGGCGGTGTAACCGCAAGGCGTGAATCCGTCACGCAAGACGCTGACCAGCTATCATGTTGATTGATAACCGTTGAAGGTCGGGGATTTCGGTTCTCGGGCCCCGAACGCGATCCCGGCGGTCTTGGGTCACCTGGTCTTGGGTCACCCGGTCTTGGGCCGCCCGGTCATCGGGCAGTCGGTCATCGGGCAGTCGGTTTTTTCACAGCAGCGCCGAAGGATCTTGCGGGCCAGCGTCGTCCCGTGCCGTGGAGCCGCCGCCGGCGGCAGCTCAAGCGCGAAGACGAGGGAGATCCGTCATGGTCTTCTCTGCCGATCCGGGCCCACAGGGTTTGTACGATCCCTCGTGGGAGCATGATTCCTGCGGTGTCGCGATGGTCGCCGACGTCAAGGGACGCCGGTCGCACCGCACGGTCACCGACGCGCTCACCGCGTTGACCAATCTCGACCACCGCGGAGCCGCGGGTGCCGAGCCGACCAGCGGTGACGGTGCGGGCATCCTCGTCCAGCTGCCGGATGCGCTGCTGCGGGCTCGCTCGGGGGTCGCTCTCCCGGAACCGGATTCGGCGGGAAACCACCGGTACGCGGCAGGACTCGCGTTCCTGCCCGCGGATGCCGAGCAGCGGCGCCGTGCGGTGGAGCTGGTGGAGAACCTCGCGGCCGAGGAGAACCTGCGGGTGCTCGGCTGGCGGGACGTGCCGGTGACACCGGAAGCGGCCGGTGTCGGGTCGACGGCGGCGCGGTGCATGCCCGAGTTCGCGATGCTGCTGGTCGCCGACGAAGGGGGCCTCTTAGCTGGGGTCGATCTGGATCGTTCGGCGTTCTGCCTGCGCAAGCGGGCCGAGCGGGAGGCTGCGCGGCAGGGGCTGGAGCTCTACTTCCCGTCGCTCTCCAGTCGCACCCTGATCTACAAGGGCATGCTGACCCCCGTCCAGCTGCCCGCGTTCTTCCCGGATCTCGGCGATGACCTCCTGGTGAGCGCGATAGCGCTGGTGCACAGCCGGTTTTCGACCAACACCTTCCCGTCCTGGCCGCTGGCGCACCCCTTTCGGTACCTCGCGCACAACGGTGAGATCAACACGGTGCGGGGTAACCGCAACCGGATGCGCGCGCGAGAGGCGCTGTTGGCCTCGGACCTGATTCCCGGTGACCTGTCGAGGCTCTTCCCGATCTGCGCCGAGGACGGTTCGGATTCGGCGTCGTTCGACGAGGTGCTGGAGCTGCTGCACCTCGGTGGGCGCACGTTGCCGCACGCCGTGCTGATGATGATCCCGGAGGCGTGGGAGAACCACGCCGAGATGGATCCGGCTCGCCGGGCCTTCTACCAGTTCCACGCGGGCCTGTTGGAACCGTGGGACGGGCCGGCCTGCGTGACCTTCACCGACGGTGCGCTGGTCGGCGCGGTGCTCGACCGCAACGGGTTGCGTCCGGGGCGCTGGTGGCGGACCGCCGACGACCGGATCGTGCTGGCGAGCGAGAGCGGTGTGCTCGACATCGATCCGGGTGAGGTCGTCGAGAAGGGCAGGCTCCGTCCGGGCCGGATGTTCCTGGTCGACACCGAGCAGGGGCGGCTGGTGGAGGACGACGAGATCAAATCCGAGCTGGCCACCGAACATCGCTACGAGGAGTGGTTGTACGCGGGCCTGCTCAAGCTGGAAGAACTGCGCGATCGCGAACACGTGGTGCAGAGTCACGAGTCGGTGGTCCGCCGGGAGCTGCTGTTCGGGTACAGCGAGGAGGAGCTCGCGCTGCTGCTCGCGCCGATGGCCTCGAAGGGGGCCGAACCACTGGGGTCGATGGGGTCGGACACCCCGCCCGCGCCGCTCTCGCGGCGTTCTCGGATGCTCTACGACTACTTCGTGCAGCACTTCGCGCAGGTGACGAATCCGCCGTTGGACGCCATCCGCGAGGAGATCGTCACTTCGGTCAGCCGGGTCATGGGCCCGGAACAGAACCTGCTGTCCCCGTCGCCCGCGTCCTGCAGGCACGTGGTGCTGCCGACTCCGGTGATCGACAACGACGAACTGGCCAAGCTGATCCGGATCAACGAGGACGGAGATCTGCCCGGCCTCTCCTGTTCTGTCCTTTCTGGACTGTACTATGTGGATGGTGGTGGTCCGGCGCTGGCCGAAGCGCTCCAGTGGGTGTGCGAAGAGGCGTCCGAGGCGATTCGAGCCGGCGCGCGAGTGCTGGTGCTCTCCGACCGCGACTCCGACCATCGGCGGGCGCCGATCCCCTCGTTGTTGTTCGTCGCCGCGGTGCACCACCACCTGGTGGAGACGAAGGAACGACTCAAGGTGGCGCTGGTCGTCGAGTCCGGTGACGCCCGCGAGGTGCACCACATCGCGGCGCTGCTCGGTTACGGCGCGGCGGCGGTCAACCCGTACCTGGCGTTCGAGGCGATCGAGGACATGGTCGCGACCGGCCAGATCGGTGCGCTGCGACCCCGCGCTGCCGTGCGAAACTACGTGCAAGCACTGGTCAAGGGCGTTCGGAAGGTGATGTCCAAGATGGGCATCTCCACCGTCGGTGCTTACACGGCTGCACAGATCTTCGAAGCCGTCGGGCTCGCCCCGCAGGTCGTCGACGAGTACTTCCGGGGCACCGCCTCGAAAATCGGCGGTGTGGGGCTCGACGAACTCGCCGAAGAGGTCGCGCAGCGGCACCGGCGCGCCTACCCGGACAACCCGGCGGATCGCGCGCACCGCGGTCTCGACAGCGGAGGAGAGTACTCCTACCGCAGGGAGGGCGAACTGCACCTGTTCTCCCCGGAGATGGTGTTCCTCCTGCAACACGCCACCAAGACCCGCAAGCACGAGGCGTACCGGTCCTACACCGCCGAATGCGACCGGTTGGCGAAGGAAGGTGGCGCGCTGCGCGGCCTGTTCGAGTTCGACAGCGCGCGGACGCCCATCCCCATCGACGAGGTCGAACCCGCTTCGGAAATACTCAAACGCTTCGCCACCGGCGGTATGAGCTACGGCGCCATCTCGGCGGAAGCCCACGAGACGCTCGCGCTCGCGATGAACAGGTTGGGCGGGCGCTCCAACTCGGGTGAGGGCGGTGAGGACGCCGACCGGTTGCACGACCCGCGGCGGCGCTCCAACATCAAGCAGGTCGCCAGCGGACGATTCGGCGTGACCAGCGAATACCTGGTCAACAGCACCGACATTCAGATCAAGATGGCCCAGGGTGCGAAACCCGGCGAAGGCGGGCAGCTACCCGCGCACAAGGTTTATCCGTGGATCGCGAAGACTCGCTTTTCGACCCCGGGCGTGGGGCTGATCTCGCCACCGCCGCACCACGACATCTATTCCATCGAGGACCTCGCCCAGCTGATCCACGACCTCAAGAACGCCAACGAACACGCCCGCGTGCACGTCAAACTGGTGAGTTCGGTGGGTGTGGGCACGGTGGCGGCAGGTGTGTCCAAGGCGCACGCCGACGTGGTCCTGATCTCCGGGCACGACGGTGGGACCGGCGCGGCTCCGCTGACCTCCCTCAAGCACGCGGGAACGCCGTGGGAGGTGGGCCTAGCCGAAGCGCAGCAGACCCTCCTGCTCAACGGGTTGCGCGATCGGATCGCAGTGCAGGTCGACGGTGGCATGAAGACCGGTCGCGACGTGCTGGTCGCCGCACTGCTGGGCGCGGAGGAGTACGGCTTCGCCACCGCGCCGCTGATCGTCGAAGGCTGCGTGATGATGCGGGTGTGCCACCTCGACACCTGCCCGGTCGGCGTGGCAACCCAGAACCCCGAGCTGCGCAAGCGCTACACGGGGCAGGTCGACCACGTGGTGAACTTCTTCGAGTTCGTGGCCGAGGAGGTGCGGGAGTACCTCGCGGAGCTCGGATTCCACACCCTCGACGAGGCGATCGGCCAGGTCGGCGTACTGCGGGTCGACAAGGCCGTCGCGCACTGGAAGAGCAGCGGACTCGACCTCTCGGGGTTGTTCGCCGAACCGAGCACGCCCTTCTCGCCGGCGCGGAGGCAGACGCGCGAACAGGACCACGGCCTCGACCAGGCGCTGGACCGGACGTTGATCCAGCTCGCCGAGGCAGCGCTGGAGGACGCGCACCCGCTGCGGATCAAGCTGCCGGTCCGCAACGTCAATCGCACCGTCGGCACCTTGCTGGGCGCCGAGGTGACCCGGCGCTTCCGTGGTGACGGTCTGCCCGACGGCACCATCCACGTCGAACTCGACGGGTCCGCGGGCCAGTCGCTCGGCGCCTTCCTGCCCAGCGGTATCACCCTGGAGCTGGCCGGTGATGCGAACGACTACGTCGGCAAGGGGCTCTCCGGCGGCCGGATCGTCGTGCGTCCGCACCAGGAGTCCATGTTCGCGGCGGAGGATCAGGTCGTCGCGGGCAACGTGATCGGCTACGGCGCGACCGCGGGCGAGGTGTTCCTGCGGGGACTCGTGGGCGAGCGGTTCTGCGTGCGCAACTCCGGTGCGCTCGCGGTGGCCGAGGGGACCGGTGATCACGCCTTCGAGTACATGACCGGCGGCAGGGCCGTCGTGCTCGGGCGGACCGGGCGGAACGTGGCCGCGGGCATGTCGGGCGGCATCGCCTACGTGCTCAACCTGGATCCGGTTCGGGTCAACACCGCGATGGTCGACCTGCAGCGGCCGAATTCCGAGGACCTCGCTTGGCTACGGGAAATCGTCCGGCGGCATTACGCGTTCACCGGTTCGTCGGTGGCCGCATCGCTGCTGGGCGACTGGCCACGCCGGTCGGCGGCGTTCACCAAGGTGATGCCGAGCGACTTCGAGCGAGTCCTCGAAGCGACGCGGTTGGCACATGCCGAGGGCAGGGACGTGGACGAGGTGATCATGGAGGCTTCTCGTGGCTGACCCGCACGGATTCCTGAAGTACGGGCGAGCCGATGCCGCCAAGCGCCCCGAGGCCGAACGAATCGGCGACTGGCACGAGGTCTACGCCGCGCTCTCTCCGGACGACCGCAACCGGGAGGTTTCGACCCAGGCCGCGCGGTGCATGGACTGCGGAGTTCCGTTCTGCCACTCCGGTTCGGCGGGCTGTCCGCTGGGCAATCTGATTCCCGAGTGGAACGACCAGGTGCGGCGTGGGCAGTGGCGGCGGGCGAGTGAACGGCTGCACGCCACCAACAACTTCCCCGAATTCACCGGCAAGCTGTGCCCCGCACCCTGCGAAGCCGGTTGCGTACTGGCCATCTCCCCCGATTCGGGCGGGGCGGTGGCGATCAAGCGCGTCGAGGAAACCATCGCCGAGGTGGCCTGGGAGAACGACTACGTCGAGCCGCACGTCCCCGAGATGGGTTCCGAACACCGGGTGGCGGTCGTGGGATCCGGCCCCGCCGGGCTCGCGGCGGCCCAGCAGCTCACCCGCGCAGGCCACGCGGTCACCGTGTTCGAACGGGACGATCGACTCGGCGGATTGCTTCGGTACGGGATCCCCGAGTTCAAGATGGAGAAATCGGTCCTGGACCGCCGGTTGGCGCAGATGCGTGACGAAGGCACCCACTTCGTCACGCGGTGCGAGGTCGGGGTCGACCTCACCGTGGCCGAGCTCCGGGCTCGCCACGACGCGGTCGTGCTGGCCGTCGGCGCCTTGCGGGGCCGGGACGACCGGACGGTGCCGGGTAGGGAGCTCGACGGCGTGCACCTCGCCATGGAGCAGCTCGTGCCCGCGAACCGGGAGTGCGAAGGGGACGGTCCTTCGCCGCTGACCGCGCGAGGAAAACACGTGGTGATCATCGGGGGCGGTGACACGGGAGCCGACGCGTACGGCACCGCCACGCGGCAGGGAGCGCTGAGCATCACCCAGCTCGACCAATACCCGAAGCCGCCCACCGAGCGGGACGACGATCTGTCCCCGTGGCCGACGTGGCCGTACATCCTGCGCACTTATCCCGCGCACGAAGAAGCCGGTGAACGCAGGTTCGCTGTGGCCGTGGAGGAATTCGTCGGCGACGAGCACGGACACGTGCGCGCCGTCCGGTTGCGGCCGGTGCGAGTCGAGCGGGGCGGCGACGGGCAGCGGACGGTCGTGCCGGTCTCCGACGAGAGCGAGGAGCTGCCGTGCGATCTCGTGCTGTTCGCGATCGGGTTCGACGGCGTCGAACACATGGAGTTGCTCGGCGGTCTCGGTATCGAGTTGTCCCGGCGCGGGACCATCGGCTGCGGGTCGAATTGGGAGACGAAGAGCCCGGGGGTGTTCGTGTGCGGTGACGCCCACCGGGGCGCCTCGCTCGTCGTGTGGGCGATCGCGGAGGGGCGCGCGGTGGCGCACTCCGTCGACGCGTGCCTGACGGGGGAGTCGCAGTTGCCCTCGCCGGTCGAACCGACCGCGCTGCCCCTCGCGGTGGTGTGAGCGGACCGGGAGGTCGGCATGGTCGTCTTCGTCGTCGGCAGCGGCGGGGGTGATCGAGGGACTGCTGCTGCACTGCACGACGCCGAGTTCTCCGGAGCGTGGCCGCTGCGCCGGCGTGCCGGTCAGCCTGGCGGGAGAGAGCGCGTCAAGCTGAGCAGCAGCGGTGAACGGACGGCGAGTCGGGCCGTGGCGTCGGCGACAGCTGCTGCCAGCCAGCCGACCGCGTCGCAGGACCACTCGGCCAGTTCCCCGCGCAGCACCGCGCCGTGGCGGGGTGGGCCGTTCCAGAAACGGTCGTCGAACGGTGGAGGTGGCACGGCCTCCCGCTCGGTGAGGCCGTGGTAGCGGCACACGAACACATCCTGGTCCAGCCCGGCCAGGTAGTCGGTGAGTTGCTCCACGACGGCGGGAATCGCCGGGTCCTGGCCGCTGTCGAGGCCCACCTCCACCGGTGTGCTCGCTTGCGGGGGGCACGTATCGAACCAATGACGTGTGCCCATTGCCGGGACCGGCGCGTACGCCGGACGCGTCGCGGGGTCGATCCCCTGTACCGGCAACAGGAGCTGCACCGCGGTCAGGTGCAGCGTGCCGGCGCGCGCTGTCGCGTCCTCGGCGCACCGCAGGAACGGCTGCACCGGCAGTGGCCGGTCGTCGGCCACCGCGCCGGCCTCTACCTGAAACCACGACACCAGGCCCGTTCCGGTAGCACCGAGAGGGTGGCCCCACCCAGCGTCGTTCATCCCCCACAGCCCGGGTGCGCGGCGCGTGCGGTCCTGCCCGTCGCCGCCGGCGTTGGTGTCGTCGAGCCAGCCCATGGTCAGTGCCCGCTGGTGGAACAGCTGGTAGGCGTCGTGCTCGGGATGGTGCCAGGCGTGCGGGGCCAGTTCGCCGTACAGGGCAGCCACCATGGTGCCCGCGGTCTCGGAGGGTGCGGGCACCACACCCGGCCGTGCTGTCCCACCGCACTCCCGCACGCTGGTTCTCCTCTCCGGCCACCTCGCGGCTGCGACGGTCTTTCGCCGCACACACTAGGACAGGCGGCAGGTGACGACGGCCTGGTTGCACAGCTGTTCGTCGGTGTCGATCTCGCCGACCACGTGGTTCCGCACGACGCCCGTGGCTGTCGCCGCTGTCACGCCGAGTTGAGCCCGGACAGGACTTCCGGGAGGCCGTCGGTGTGCACGACTCCCAGCCGCTGGGTGGCGCGGGTCAGTCCCACATAGAGGTTGTTCAATCCCTGCACCGAACCGTCCAGCACCGCCTCGGGGTGCACCAGCAGCACCGCGTCGAACTCCAGCCCCTTCGCCTGTTCCACGGTCAACAGCACGGCAGGGGAGTCGAGTCCTTCGGGACGGGTGTCGACGGTCTCGGGAAGCACGCGGCTGACCGGTTCGCCGACCTCCTCGATCAGTTCCGGCGGGAGGATCACCGCGAGCGTGCCGTCCCCGACCGCGCGCAGTTCCTCCTCGACCATCGACGGCAACACTTCGGCGAGCTGCTCTGCCGGGAGGTGCTTGGTCCAGGGAGTGTGGCCGCTGGTGCGAACCGAGTTCGGCGCGCGAAGATTCGTATCCATTTCGGACAGAACGTCCGCGGCCACCCCCATGATCTCCGCGGGCGTCCGGTAGTTCACCGTGAGTTCGGCCAGCTGCCACCGGTCGGCGACGTAGGGCGAGAGCACCTGGTCCCACGACCGCGCGCCTCCCGGGGCGCCGGTCTGCGCGATGTCGCCGACGAGGGTCATCGATCGGCTGGGGCACCTGCGCATCAGCACGCGCCAGGTCATCTCGGACAGTTCCTGCGCCTCGTCGACGATCACATGGCCGAAGGTCCAGGTCCGGTCGGCGGCCGCGCGTTCGGCAGCCGACAGGTCGCTGCGGGTCTGGTGCCGTTCGGCGAGCAGTTCGGCGTCGAGCACGTCGGAGACCCGCAGGCGTTCTTCGTCGGCGATCTCCTCGTCCTGCTCCATGATGTGCAGGACGCCCTGGGCGTAGGCTAGTTCCTCACGTTCCTGCCGAGCTTGCTCCTCGCGTTCCCGGGAGTCGTCCTCACCGAGCAGCTCGGCGAGTTCGTCGAGCAGGGCGACGTCCGCGGGAGTCCAGTCAGCGCCCTGTTCCCGGAGCAGAGCGGCCCGTTCCTGGTCGTCGAGGTGCTTGCGGGTGGCCGAGAACAGCCGGTCGGGATCGCTCAACAGATCGTCCAGGAGCTGCTGCGGGGTCAGTTCCGGCCACAACGTGTCCAGCGCGGCGCAGACCGCGGGGTCGCCACGCAGCTCCGAGTTGATCTCGTCGAGGTCGCGGCGGTCGAGCAGGTCCTGGCCAAGCCGGTCGGCGGCCCGTGTCGTCAGCGCCGAGAACATCTCGTGCTGGAAGGTCTTCCTGGCGTGGTTGTGGGCCTTCCTCGACCGGCGGGCGCGAGTGCGCGCCTGCGACACGGTCTTGCGGTCGACCAGCAGCGGTTCCCGGTCGTAGACGACCTCGAAGAACTTCTTCGGGACCTGTTGGCGGTCGCGCACCGCCGTGTTGAGCACCTGGGCCATGTTCGCGCGTCCCTTGACCTCGCCGGCCGTCTCGGAATCGGCGCCGGTGGCGCTCACCCCCGGGAAGAGCTCGCCCGGCGTGGAGAGCAGGACACCCGTCTCGCCGAGTGAGGGCAGCACTTGGCCGATGTAGCGCAGGAAGGTCGAGTTCGGCCCCACGACCAGCACGCCGCGCTTGGTGAGCTGCTCGCGGTAGGTGTAGAGCAGGAACGCCGCCCGGTGCAGCGCGACCGCGGTCTTGCCGGTGCCGGGACCGCCCTGCACGACGAGGACGCCGTTCATGCTTGCGCGGATGATGCGGTCCTGCTCGGCCTGGATGGTGGCGACGATGTCGCTCATCTCACCGGTGCGTCGTGCGTCGAGCGCGGCGAGCAGGGTGGCTTCCCCGGCGAGACCGAGATCGCTGCCCTGCTCGGTGGAGTTGAGATCGAGGACCTCGTCCTCCATGTCGACGACGTTGCGCCAGCTGGTGCGGATGTGCCTGCGCCGGTGCACGCCGTCCCGCGCGGCCGCGGTGGCCAGGTAGAACGGCCGGGACGCGGGAGCGCGCCAGTCGATCAGCAGCGGTTCGTACTCGTTCTCCTCGTCGAACAGGCCGAGACGTCCGATGTGGAAGCGCTCACCGCTGTCGAGGTCGAGCCGACCGAAGCACAAACCGTGCTCGACAGCGCTGAGCTGGGAAAGCTTGTCGGTGTACATCGTGGTGGAGATGTCGCGCTCGGTGCGCGCCTGCGGTGTGCCGCCGGTCTGCCGCAGCGTTTCGTTCAACCATTTCGTGGTCTGCTCGCGCAGCTCGTCGAGCTTGTCGTAGAGCACCGAAACGTACTGCTGCTCGGCGGCGATGTCGTCGGCTCGGTCGATACCCCGATCACGTCGGGCGTTGGCCACTTTGCTCCACCTTGTCCTGCGAAACGGTCGCGATTCGGTCGGGCGCCCCTGCGCCCGGAAGCGCAGGCGAGTCCGGGTTTCCGGGACGCCCGGACACGGGACCACCTGGCTGCGGGAATCCGGACTCCCGCGCCCGGTTCCCAGCGTCCGGGGGCCCGGAAGGTCCGGTGTTCCGGACGGGCTGGGTACTCGTTGGTCTGGTGTTGGCGAGTCCGATCTCGGAAACCTCGGGGCTCGGCGGAACGTGTGTTCCGCGTGAGTCCGACCAGCCATCATACCGTCACGAGCCCGGGTCCCGTCGTCGGTGAAGCGTGTACCCGCCCCAGTGCGCACGGTCGCCCGACGTGCGGAACCCGGTCGGGTGGTTGCGGAGCGGGCGATGGGGCCCGGGAACGCAGAACTCGTGCCGGAACGGGTCGGGCCACGCCGGAGTCGATGCCGCCGCCCGAGTGGCCGGTCGGGCAGCTTGCGTCCGGGCGCGGGGCGGGGAGTGAAGCGGCGGTGAAAATAGGAACGGCGGTCGACCCTCGGGGGTGGAGTCGACCGCCGTCATCCCGGATGTGGTGGATCAGTACCCCTGGTAGGCACCTCCGGACTTGGTTCCAGTCACACCCGGAACGTTCGAGACGGACCCGTACCGGTCGATCGAGTACAAGGTTCCCGCGATGATGTTGTCCACCGGGTGCCAGATGTTTTGGTGCCCGGGCAGCGCGTAGGACTCGAACGTCGGGTCGATGGTCTGCATCAAGCCCTTCGAGGGGGTGCCGTTCACCGCGTTCGAGTCCCACCCGTTGATCGCGGACGGGTCACCACCGGATTCGCTCTCGATGATCAACCGGAGGTCGTCCTCGTCGACCGCGTCTTCGGGGACACCGCGCTCTTCGAGGACTTCGGTGGCTTCGTCGATCCACTTGTCGATCCGGTCCTGCCGGTCGGCTGTCCCGGACTTCGGGGGCGAGTCCGGGACAACCGCCGGTTTCTCGGGGCCGGTCAGCGGCGCGGTGTGCGTTGCCACTGCCACGTGTCCGTCTTCCGGCTGGGCCTGGCCGAGCACGAGTCCCAGCGTGGCCACCGCTGTCACCGCTGTGCCCACCTGGGCCGACCGCATTTTCGGGGGGATGCGGCCGATGCCTCCGGTCGTGGCGGCCAACGTCGAACGAGACCGGCGAAGGAACGTGGCCGCTGACGACGTGAGTCGCTGGGGGATGCGGCGCGCGGTCCTCGGGGGTCCGTCCGGAGCACGGTCGCCGTCCTGCTCCCCGTTCGGGGCGGGGTCGCGGGACGGTTCGGGGAGACCGGTTTCCGGCGGCTGGGCTCCGTCGTGGTGGTCGCGGTGGGTCACCACTCAAGGTTCCGATACAGAGCGTATGTCGACATCGCGGTTTATACGTGCATCGGTACCTACATTCACCGCTTCGAGTGGCAATGTGAGGCTTGATTGTCACTTAGAGTGTTTCTGGATCCTGTCCAGCTTCGGTCTGGCGCGCGGCCACCCAGCCCGCGATCTGCGTTCGCGACGTGAAGTCGAGCTTGGTCAGGATGTGCTGCACGTGCCCCTCGACGGTGCGTTGGGCGATCACCAGGCTCTCCGCGATCTCCTTGTTCGTTCGGCCCTGCGCGACCAGATCCGCGATTTCGCGTTCGCGACGGGTCAACGTCGTCGGCGAGCTGGCCTTCGCCCGCGCGTTCCGGCTGGGTTTGACCTCCAGGGCGAGGTCCAGCGCGGTGGCCAGCGGTAGTTGGTCGCCCGCCTCGAACGCCTGCGCGAAGGTGTGGTCGCCGAGTGCCGCGCGTGTTCCCGCCATGTCCGCGTTGTGGATCTCCCGCATGGTCGAGTAGTACTGCGGGGTCGCCCGGATCGCGGACCACACGGCGTTCGCCGCACCGAACAGGCGCGCCGCCCGGTCGTAGCGGTGCTGCCGGTAGGCGATCCACGACAGCGTTTCGAGGCTGAATGCGATGGCCAGCTGGTGATCCAGCTGCTGTTGCAGGCGGAGCGCGTCCTTGACCACGACGTCGGCCCGCTCCGTTTCGTCCTGCATCAGGTACACGAAGCCCAGGCCCCACAACGCGTACGAACGCCAGTACAGCTCCCCGAGCTGTTCGCCGAGGCGGTCGCCCTCTCCGAGCAGTTCCAGACCTTCCTGGTACCGGCCGGTGATGCCCATGGCCAGACCGAGTCCGAGCAGCGCGATGAGCTCACCCTGCCGAGAGCCGTGCTCGCGGAACTCGACGAGCGATCTCCACAGCAATCGGGTCGCCGACTCGAGGTCGTTGCCGAAGATGGCGGCCATTCCCCGCGTCTGCGTGAGGAAGGCCGATTCGATCGGAGCATCCAGCCGCTGGAGGATGCTCTCGGCTTCGTCCAGCATCGGCTCCGAAACTTCTGGCTCTCCCTGGAGAAGCGCGAACCACGCGCCGTTGCGCAGCGCCGAGGCCCGTTCCGGAGCGGAAGGCGGGGTGATCTCCAGTGCCTGGTTGATCCAGTAGCGGGCCTCGTTCTTGAGTCCTCGGATGCCCCAGTACTGGGCCAGGTGCGAGGCCATCCGCAAAGCCATGGTGGCGGTCTCGTGCGAAGCAGCTGCGATGTGCAGGGCCTGCCGGAGGTTGTCCTGGTCCCGGCGCAGCTTGTTGACCCACCAGACCTGGTCGGGGCCGATCCACTCCGCGGCGAACCGTTCCGCCTCCTGCGCGTACCACTCGCAGTGCCTGCGCAGCACCCGCTCCTGCTCCCCCGAAGCGGCGAGCTTGACCTGCCCGTAGTCGCGCAGGGCGTGCATCAGGCGGAACCGGACCTCGCCGGACTCCTCCTCGCGGAACAGGATCGACTGGTCGACCAACGAATGCATGGCGCCGAGCACGTCGACCGGGCTGAGCCCGTCGCTCGCGACGTGTTCGGCGGCTGCCAGGTCGAAGCTCCCGGAGAACACCGACACCCGCGCCCACGCCACCTTGTCCTGGTCGGAGCAGAGGTCGTAACTCCAGTCGATCAGCGCCCGCAGGGTCTGCTGGCGAGCCGGCGCGCCACGCCTGCCCTCGGTGAGGAGCTCGTACCGTTCGGTCAGCCGGTCCTCGAGCTGTCGCAGCGACAGCGAGCGCAACCGGACCGCGGCCAGTTCGATCGCCATCGGATTGCCGTCCAGGTGATGGCACAAGCGCATCAGCACGGCGCCGTCGTCGGGACCGACCTCGAACTCGGGCACCGCGGCCTTCGCCCGGTCGACGAGCAAGCGGACCGACGAGTACTGCTCGTAGGTCTCTGGTGGCGGCAGATGGTCGGGATCCGGGGTCGGCAGCGGCGGTACGACGAGCGTGCTTTCCCCTGCGACGCCGAGGGACTGCCTGCTCGTGGCGAGGATGCGCACTCCCGGGCAGGCGCGCAGCACGGTGTCGACCAGCAGCGCGGCCTCTTCCACGACGTGTTCGCAGTTGTCGAGCACCAGCAGAAGTTCGCGGTTCTTGAGGTGCTCCACGATGGCGTCCAGGTCATCGCCCGAGGTCGGTGAATTGATGCCCAGCTGCTCGGTCACGGCTTCGGGGACCAGCGAGCCGTCGCGGAGCTCCTCCAGCTGCACGTGCCAGGTCTTCTCTCGGAACGTCCGCCGGAGGTTCTGCGCGACGCGGAGGGCGAGCCGCGTCTTCCCGACGCCGCCGGGCCCGGTCAGGGTGACGAGTCTGGACTCGGCGAGCAGGCGCTTCGTGCGCGTGATCTCATGCCGCCGGCCGACGAAGCTCGTGACGTCGGCCGGCAGATTGCCCGCCGGCTCACCGCGGACGCCGGTTCGTGCGATGGAGACCACCTCGCGAGCGTAACCCGCATCCGGCTTGCTGACCTGGGCAGTTTTGGGCCGACGGAGCGGTGGACCCGAACGAGTGAGGTGTCTGCTCGCGGCTCGCACTTTCGGGTGGATCCTCGGAATCTCAGCGGGTGTTCGCGGTCCGAATCAGGATTCGTCCGTGGGCAGTCGACCGGGCTCCGGTCCTTCGGCTGCCGCGGCCCGCGCGCTGATGATCTGGCCGATGAAGAGGTCGTAGACGAGGGCGCCGATGATTCCCCCGATAAGCGGTCCCGCTATGGGAATCCAGAAAAACCACGAGAACCATTCATAACTGCCCGGAAAGGCTATGTCGCCCCACCCGGTGAGCCACGTCCACAACCTGGGGCCGAAATCGCGTGCCGGATTGATCGCGTATCCCGCGTTCGTGCCAAAGGTCAGGCCGATGACCGTAACGACCATTCCGATCAGGAACGGCGCCATGTTGGCGCTTGGAGCGGCGTTCCGCGAGTCGGTCAGCGCGCAGATCAGCAGTACCAGCATCGCGGTTCCGATGATCTGGTCCAACAGTGGACCCCACCACGAAGAACCGAAGTATTCGGCGGGGAACGTCGCGAAGATCGCAAAGGTGTCGAGCGACTCACCCCGGCTCACCCCGGCTTCCGCGTTGAACGCGTCGATCGCCCAGCTGTAGGAGGAGTAGACCAGGGCGGCTGCCACGAACGCGCCGACGACCTGGGCGAACCAGTACGGAATGACCTTCCACAAGGCGAACGTCCTGCGCACGGCGAACGCCAGGGTCACGGCTGGGTTGATGTGGGCCCCGCTCACGCCCCCGGCAACGTAAACGCCGAAGACGACCCCGAAGCCCCAACCGAGCACGATGATGAGCCAGTTGGCCGGGCCGAACGCGGCCTCCTGGCGTCCGGAGCCGGACAGGCCGGCTACCGCTACCGCGACCGACCCGCACCCGAAGAGGAGCAGGGTGAACGTACCGAGGAACTCGGCGAGCATCTCTCCGGCGATGCCCGCCCGGTATCCGGGCCGGCGCTGGGAATCCGTATCCGCGGCCATCGAGTTCTCCTAGAGCGCATAGGTCGAAAAACCCGCGGCCGGTGCGGATCGAGACTCCGCTTACGAGCCCGCGGGCAAGGATTGGGCGCAACGAGCAGCGTAAGTGGCCACGCCCATTTCCGCTCATCGTGCGAACGCGGCAATTGCCGTAGAAGGCCGCGACGAATTCGCGAAAGGGTATTCGGTCCCGGTCCACGCGTCGATCGAAACGGCACCGAGCCCGGCGGCCCGCGTCCCCCGAGTCCCCGGGGGTCAAGCGTCCAGTCGGGAACGTGCGATGGCGACGTAGGCGTCGTTGCCGGTCCGGAGTCCGTGCACGCCGAGGGACACGCGGTATCGGAACTCCGCGAGCCGCGCGACGTGCCCGTCGAAGTGCTCGCGGGGCCGCCCGTCCGCGAGTGCGTACGCGCTGAGCAGGCAGTCGAGTCCGGCAGGGCCGAACGCCACGCAGGGCGCGACGAAATCCAGCACCGGATCGTCGACGGCCGCGTCGGCCCAGTCCAGGATTCCGAGCAGTGCGCCGGCCGCGTCGACGAGCGTGTGGTTGGGCGAGAGGTCGCCGTGGACCAGTCGGCGCTCGCCGCTCCAGTATCGGTCGTCGTCCAGCCACCGCCGCCACCGTGCGAACGCATCCTCGGGGATTCCGAGTTCTGCTCGTCCCTCGGCGAGTTCGACGTCGAGTTCCGCGCGCAGCGACCCGCGGTCGCGAACCTCGACGCCGATCGACGCGGCTTCGTCGACAGGAATCCGATGCAGTTCGGCGATCGTGGCGCCGAGGAGGCGGAAGTAGCTCTCCGTCCCCGTCCCCGGCCGGTGGTGCACTAGCGTCAGCGGGTCCTCGGTCGCCAGCGGAACTCCACGCAGGCGTTGGTACGCCACGAGCTGCGGCGAGCAGATCCCCCACCGCGGCAACTCGACGCGCAGGCGCGGTCGCAGCAGCTCCAGCAACCGCGCCTCCACCGGAATGCCCCGGGCGACCTCCGGACGGCGCGGCTCGCGCAGCACCCACCACCGGCCATCGGCGTCGACGCCGTGCCGAACGCGGAAATCCCAGCCGGTGTCGTCGACCTCCTCGATCCGGAGGTCGAGTCCGTGAGATCGCCCGACATCAATGCCCAAGGGTTCAGGTTAAGCCGGCGGGCACGCGAATTTCGCCAGGCACGGAGGGCGTGGACATCACGCGCGAAACCGCGGCATAAGCTCCGGTCGTGCGATTCGAGGGGTTCGGGGACGGCGCGGTCGAGTTCTACGAGGGTCTGGAGGCGGACAACTCCAAGGCGTACTGGAGCGACCGGTTCGCGCTGTACCGGGAACACGTCCGGGAGCCGATGGAGGCGCTCCTGGCCGAACTGGAGCCGGAGTTCGCCCCCGGATTCGGCAGCGCGAAGGTGTTCCGCCCGCACCGGGACGTGCGCTTCAGCCGGGACAAGGCGCCGTACAAGACGCACTGCGGGGCGGTGATCGAGCGGTCCCGAGGCGGGGGTGCCTACTACGTGGAGATCAGCGCCGACCGGATGCTAGTCGCGGGCGGTTGCTTCCACACCGAACCCGATCAGCTGGCCCGGTTCCGCGCGGCCGTGGCCGAGCAGGTGCCCGGTGAGCGGTTGCGGCAGCTACTCGAGGCGCTCCCGAGCGGATGGCGGCTCGCGGGGGAGACGCTGAAGACCCGGCCGCGCGGGGTGTCCGGTGACCATCCGCGCCTCGAGCTGCTGCGGCACCGCACCCTGTACGCCTATGCGGAGTGGGAGCCGGACGATGTGCTGCACCAGCCCGAATGCGTCGACCGGGTCCGGCACGCGTGGCGGCAACTGCGCGAACTGAACCAGTGGTGCACCGATCACATCGGTGGTTCCGAGCGGCGGCGTTGAACTCGTCGAGCCGTGCGGGTCGGATGTTGCGACGAGAATCACACGATCGACTGTCAGTGGTCGCGGCGGTCACGAGCCGCGCCGGTACGGCCGAGCGCGCGAGTGGTGGCCGAACGGGTCCGGCCGCGCGTCGCCCGGTATGCGGCGAGGCCGGCTCCGGCACCCAGGAGATCGGTCAAGGCATCCGCCACATCCCCGCTGCGGCCGTCCACGGCCGCCGCCTGGATCACCTCCGAAACACCTGCGTAGCAGGCTAGCCCGACGATGAGCGGGGACGGTCTGATCCCTGCGGAACACCCGGTGATCGCCAGTCCGGCGAACAGCGCGAAGTGCACCGCCTTGTCGGTGCCCGGGGGCGCGCTCGGCACCCCCGACGCAGGGGTGAACAGGACGGCGAAGCTGATCAGGGAGACCGCCGCGAACGGGATCCGAGCCAGTGGCGTTCTGTAATGATCCAGCAATGGTGCTCCCCGATCGGTCGCAGTCGCGCGGCTGAGTGCCGCAAGCGTGGTCCAAGAGACTAGGCTGACCCAACGTGAGTCGACGAGCCAAGATCGTTTGTACTATGGGCCCCGCCACTGCGACCCCGGAGAAGATGGCGGAGCTCGTCAACAGCGGAATGAACGTCGCCCGGCTGAATTTCAGCCACGGCAGCCACGCCGATCACGAGCAGATGTACGAGATGGTCCGGACCGCCGCCAAGGTGTCGGGTCGGGCCGTCGGCGTTCTCGCCGATCTGCAAGGACCGAAGATCCGCCTCGGGAACTTCGCGGCCGGTCCTGTCGAGTGGCTGACGGGCGAAGTAGTGCGAATCACGGTCGATGAGGTCGAGGGTACCCACGACCGGGTCTCCACTACCTACAAGGGACTGGCCGCGGACGCGAAGGCCGGGGACAGCCTTCTCGTGGACGACGGCAAGGTCGCTCTGACCGTCACCGCGGTCGAGGGCAACGACGTGGTGTGCGAGGTCGTCGAGGGCGGCCCGGTGTCCGACCACAAGGGGCTGTCCATGCCCGGCATGGACATTTCGGTGCCGGCACTGTCCGACAAGGACGTCGAGGACCTGGAATTCGCCCTGGAGCTCGGGACGGACTTCGTCGCGCTGTCGTTCGTGCGCAGCCCGGCCGACATCGACCTGGTGCACCAGGTGATGGATCGGGTCGGCCGCCGGGTTCCGGTGATCGCGAAGCTGGAGAAGCCCGAAGCGGTCGACAACCTCGAAGCGATTGTGCTCGCGTTCGACGGTGTGATGGTCGCCCGCGGCGACCTCGGTGTGGAGGTGCCGCTCGAACACGTCCCGCTGGTGCAGAAGAAGGCCATCCGGATCGCGCGGGAGAACGCCAAGCCCGTGATCGTGGCGACCCAGATGCTGGATTCGATGATCCAGAACTCGCGCCCGACGAGGGCCGAAACCTCGGACGTGGCCAACGCGGTCCTGGACGGTACCGACGCGGTGATGCTCTCGGGCGAGACGAGCGTGGGCAGCTACCCCATTGAGACCGTGCAGACCATGTCCCGGATCGTGGAGGCCGTGGAGGCCGGATCGGCTGCTCCGCCGCCGCTGAGCCACGTCCCGCGGACCAAGCGTGGCGTGATCTCCTACGGCGCGCGGGACATCGGTGAACGGCTCAACGCCAAGGCACTGGTGGCCTTCTCCCAGTCCGGTGACACGGTTCGCAGGCTGGCACGCCTGCACACGAGGTTGCCGCTGCTGGCGTTCACCCCTGAGGAGTCGGTGCGCAGTCAGCTCGCTCTCACTTGGGGGACCGAGACGTTCTTGGTGCCTAAGGTGGACACCACCGACCAAATGGTTCGTCAAGTGGACCAGGCGATGCTCTCCCTCGGACGTTCCCAGCGAGGGGACATGGTGGTCATCGTGGCCGGTTCTCCACCGGGGACCGTCGGGTCCACCAACCTGATCCGGGTACACAGTCTCGGTGAAGAAGACCACGTGTGACGAGACGCGGGTGCCGCAATTGTCATCGGCCACCGGACTCCGCGTGCTCGGGGCTCGACGCGGGTTTGGTGGGGCCGGCCTGGACGATTGCGAACAACCCTAGGAGTACGAAGTGACCGAAGCCGCGCGCGCGGCGGCAGCCGACCCCGCAGGTTCGCGAATCACCGGTGCGGTGCCCCTGGACGTCAACGGTGTCGCCCACGGGCAGCCGGTGGTGGACCGCCTCGTCGGTCTGCTCGACCTCGAGCGGATCGAGGAGAACATCTTTCGCGGGGTCAGCCCCGCGGATTCCACGGTGCGGGTGTTCGGCGGCCAGGTCGCTGGACAGGCGCTCGTGGCGGCAGGGCGAACGGTGCCGGAAGACCGCCCCGTGCATTCGCTCCACGCGTACTTCATCCGGCCGGGTGATCCGAGCGTGCCGATCGTCTACGAGGTAGACCGAACCCGGGATGGCCGCTCGTTCACCACCCGCCGCGTGGTCGCGGTGCAGCACGGGAAGACGATCTTCTCGCTGTCGGCCTCGTTCCAGGTCGAGGAAGCCGGTATCGACCACGCCGAGCCGATGCCGGACATCCCGGCTCCCGAGACCTTGCCGACCTATGGTGAGCGGGCGCAGGGGCTGATGGAGCAGATCGGCATGGACGGCTACCCGCCTCGACCGATCGACGTCCGCTACGTCACCACACCGCCGTGGGAAGGCGATGGCGCTGGTGAAGCCCGTAGCCAGGTTTGGATGCGAGCCGACGGCATGCTGCCCGACGACGGGCTGCTGCACGTGTGCATGGTCGCCTTCGCCTCCGATTTGACGCTGCTCGACGCGGTGCTGGCCAGGCACGGCGTCTACTGGGGCTTGAACAAGGTCGTGGGGGCGAGCCTGGACCACGCCATGTGGTTCCACCGCAGCTTCCGGGCGGATGAGTGGCTGCTCTACGACTGCGCTTCACCGAGCGCTTCCGGGTCCCGCGGACTGGCCACCGGACGATTCTTCTCCCGCGACGGACAACTGGTGGCGACCGTCGTGCAGGAAGGCCTGCTCCGCGTGCTGGACTAGTTCTCCCGCCGGTGCCGGTGCGTGTCGGTGGTTGGTTCGTTTCCGCTGCTCAAGACGCCTCGTCGAGGGCGAACGAGCGCGGTGTGCGAGTGGTGATCACTTGCGGCGGCGTTTGGGGCGTAGGTGCGGCGGAGCGGTCAGCGCCCGCGTGTGGGCCTGTTCCAGCACGATCGAGCTGGTGAAGTTCCGCACCTCGGTTCGGGCCGCGAGCCTGTCCACCAGGAACTCCTGCAGGTGCACGCTGTCAGCCACCGCCACGTGCAGCAGGAAGTCGGCCTGTCCGCTCACGTGCAGCAACGACCGCGTTTCCGGCTGGGCCAGCACGAACTCGCGGAACGAGTCCACGACCGGTCGGGTGTGCGGGCGGACGTTGACCGCGACGACGGCTTCCAGCGGGAGGCCGGTCGCCGCGGGATCGACGTCGATGTGCGACCCGATGATCACGCCCTGTTCGCGGAGCCTGCGGACTCGTTGCAGGCAGCTGGAAGCGGCGAGACCGACCCGTTCGGCCAGCACTCGGTTCGGGAGCGTCGCGTCGTTCTGCAACTCCTCCAGAATCTGCCAGTCAACCGAATCAAGTTCCACAGATGAGCGCATTGCCGAAGATCCTACGGTCTTCATGGCGAGCGAGCGAACTGGTGAAGGAGACTCCCGCAGTTAGCCGCACATGTTGATCAGGAGGGTGCCGTGCATATCGAGTGGGGTCCGTACCTGCTCGCCCTGGTAGCGATCATTATCGTGCCGGGACCCGACTTCGTATTGGTGACCAGCAACGCGGCGACGGGTAGACGCTGGGGTTGGTTCGCGGCCGCGGGAGTGACCTGCGGACTGTTGGTGCACGCCAGCGCGGCCACGCTCGGCTTGTCCGCCTTGCTGGTCGCGGCCCCGCGAGCGCTGTTCGCGGTGAAGGTCATCGGCGCTCTCTATCTCGCCTACCTGGGCGTTCAGATTCTGCGCAACGCCGGTTCGGGCAAGGTGGCGCCCGGGCAGGTCGATACGGTTCCTTCGGGGCGGTCGGTGTTCTTCCGCGGTCTGTTCATCGACCTGCTCAATCCCAAGGTCATGCTGATGTTCCTGACCCTGCTGCCGCAGGCGATGGATCCGGCGGGGGAACCGGTCACGCAAGCCGGTGTGCTCAGTGCGGTGGCGGTCGGTGCGTTCGGCTCGTACTGGTTGATCGTCGTGCCGTCGGTGCGCTGGCTGGCGGCATTCCTCGCCGACCCCGGGCGGAACCGGGTGTTCGAGCGGTGCTGCGGCGGCGTGCTGCTGGCGATGGCGACTTCCATCGTCCTGACCTGACCTGACCTGACCTGACCTGACCTGACCTGACCTGACCTGACCTGACCGGGCGCGGAACAGATCGAGATAGGAGCAGGTACGAGCGGGCGGTCTTCAGGCCGCCCGCTTTGTACAGCTCCGCGGAAACCCCGCGAGCCCTGTCCCGCTCCAGCCCGAAGCAGTCCTACCGGGTACCCGTCGGGCTTTCCGGACCGCGGTCTTCGCTGTGGCTGTGTTGGGACGGCGGATTGTATGAGCTGTATCTCAGGGCGCGGCAAGGGGTCGTTCCGGAGTTGGCGGGTAGTGCCGGTCGGTAACGTGGCGGACAACGCTCACGTCCCCGAGCTCGTCCGAGGAGTCACCTGTGTCCTTCATCAGCGATTTCCTGGCCCTGATCGCGGGATTACCGAGGCCACTCCTGGTTGTGGTGACCGGTGCGCTGGTGTTGGCGGAATGCACGGTCGGACTCGGCTTCGTCGTCCCGGGGGAGAGCGGTCTGCTGATCGCGTCGGCGGCGGTGACCGATTTCGGCTTCTTCTGCACGCTGTCCGCCGCGGTGGCCTTGTGCGCCGTCGTCGGTGACAACATCGGCTATTGGCTGGGGCGGCGCTACGGTTTCCGGTTCCGCGAGACGCGGGTGGTGCGCAAGCTCGGACAACGGCACTGGGATCGCGCCTGTCGCTTGTTGTGCAAGTACGGCATGGGTGCGGTGCTCGTCGCCCGGTTTCTCCCGGTCGTGCGGACGCTTACGCCGGTAGCGGCGGGGACGAGCGGCCTGGGATACGGGCGATTCCTGCTCGCGTCGGTGATCGGCGGAGTGGCGTGGTCGGCGACGCACGTCAGCATCGGCTGGATAGCGGGCGCCTCGGCCAAGTACGTCGAGGAGATGCTCGGTAGAGCCAGCGGAATCGTGGTCGTGGCGATCGGGCTCGGTGTGCTGGCGGCCTGGTGGCGGCGTCGCGCGCGGCAGCGCAGGGTCGCGGCGGACCGGGTCGAGGCGCCCGCCCGGGAGGCTGAGACCGAGCACGCGGCCTGAACGTTCACCTGGCCGAATCGGCCTACCGGAGAAGCCGACACGCATACGTCGGCCACGGTCTCGGCGTCCGGTACGGGTGCGGTGACGCCGTCGGCATGCCGCCCGCGAAACGCGAAGCGCCGCCCCCGACATTCGGGGGCGGCGCTTCGCGTTCGAGCAGTGTCTCAGCGTGAGACGAACCGGTGCGTCACAGGTTGGGGTAGAGGGGGTTGGCGGTGGCCAGTGCCTCGACGCGGGTGCGCAGTTTCTTGCTGG
>NZ_BAAGYS010000001.1:0-910 GCF_054779195.1 Parasphingorhabdus pacifica | reverse complement strand
TCTCGAAACGCGGCTTATCCCGACGCTCCTCCGGCTTCCGGTTCTCGAAACGCGGCTTATCCCGATTCCCGCTCTGCCCACGATCATCACGCTGCGGTCGACCACCGTCATTGCGACGATCGTTACCACGATCGCGGCGTTGGTCATCACCCTGACGTCCGCCGGGCTTCTGCCTGTTCTGATCGCCACGACCGTGGTCGCGCCGATTGCTCTGGTCACCCGAGCCCGAGTCACGGCGCGGACCGCCGCGGTCGTCGCGGTAGCCTCCGGACCGACGGTCCTTCTCCGGTCGTGCGTCACGGTCACGACCGGCTCCGCTGTTCTGATCACGGCGTGGGCCACCCCGAGCGCCACCGCTGCCAGCGGGGCCCCCCTTGCCGCGGGACCCACCAGGCCCCCACGAAGCCCCACGGCCGGAGCCGGCTCCTCGACGAAAGCCGCCGTTCTTGTCTTCGGAACCGGACACCGGTCTCCTCCTGAAACACTGTGAAAATGACTGACCACCAGCGTAGACCCTTCGTTGGGCCGTGCGGTGAAGGGCGTGGTGCCCGGTTTGGAATGTTCGGCTGCCCGCCGGACGTTTGGTGGGGGTTTCCCCCTGAGTGCTCCTTGCCAGGTGATGCTCCGGGCACTGAGACACGGGCCGAGACAGCCCCGCGACACGCACCCCGAACACAGCACGCGGCGACAACAGAGCAACAAAAAGAGGGTGGACGAGGCCATAGATATGGTCTCGTCCACCCTTCTTTTTTATGTGAAGGTCGGCGGTGTCCTACTCTCCCACACCCTGTCGAGTGCAGTACCATCGGCGCTGGAGGGCTTAGCTTCCGGGTTCGGAATGGAGACCGGGCGTTTCCCACTCCGCTATCGCCACCGACACAATCAACCCACCACCCCCAGTGGGGGCGTG